>JAPLVC010000004.1 GCA_026397315.1 Candidatus Aenigmatarchaeota archaeon
AAGGCTCATCATCAGACAGAGATTCCAAAGCCTTTTTTCGAAGAGGCATGAAGAGAATTTTCAACCTTGATAATGTACCCGACCGTTTTATAGATGACTTTTACAAACAAGTTAGATGTGGCCTTTTTCATGATGGTATGACTAGGAAAAAAGTTATTTTATCTGGAAGTTTTGTTGATGCAATCAAAATCGAAATAGATAGTATTTCAATCAATACTCATAAATTTTTAGATAAAATAAAAGATGATTTAGCTAATTATCTATCTGATCTGAGAAATGACAAAAATCCCGAAAAAGACAATTTTGAAAGAGTCTTTTACTTCGGTCAAACCTAACGTGTCGATACCTTTTTAAAGTTTAATTCCAAGTAAAAATCGTCATGAAGAGTCGTTGTAAACCGACAGCTGGAAACGGTATACGACTTCAAACTCAAGGGTCTATCCCGGCCGGCGCATACGGCTTTTATTGCGTTTAATTTAACCCATTTCAGCATTCTCTTCTTCAATCGCGATTTTCTGTCCGAGCCTTTTCATGACGTTGCTCATGTATTTGTTAACTACACCGTATTTATCAGCGAGCGTGGTGTATTCGTTTCTCAATGCAACGGCGTCCGGTTCTTCCATCCCTTTAAGACGCCCGAATATGCCCGGGTCCCTTACAGCCGCCCGCCCTATCATCACGCCTTTGACGCCCATGTCCCTCACGAAGGCGACTTTTTCGGCCGAGTCGATGTTACCGTTCGCTATGATGTCCTTGCCTGTCGCGACACAGTCAGGATAGACGGAATAGTCCGGTTTCGCTTCGTAATGCTCTGAGCCGTGCCTTGCGTGGACAATGAAAAAATCCGCGTCGACGCCTCGAATGACGTTGAGGTACACCTTTCTCTGCTTCTCGAAAAGGTTCATGCCGAGGCGCATCTTCACTGAGCACGGATACCCGTGATTCTTTACGGCGTTCACCATCCTGTTCAGCTTCGACACCCGTTTCATCATCGCGCACCCGAGGCCCTGTTTCACGTATTGCGGGCTTGGGCAGCCGATGTTGAAATTGAAGCCGGCAAACCCTCCAGTCGACTCGAACCGCCCAAGGAACGATTTCAGGTCGTCTTCCCGCAGGGCCACGAGCTGTATCTGCGATGGGACATCGTTGAGCAATTCTATTTTCCTTTCAGTGTTCCCGTTCCGCGCCGCCAGGCCGGAAAGCCTGGCCATCACCGTGAAAGTAAGGTCTGCGCCGTGCCGGAAGCACAGCTCCCTGAAGACGTTGTCAGTGATATCTTCCATGGGCGCCAGCATGAATAGAAGCTTCATCAAACGAGAATATGATGGCAGGCGTAATAAGCGTCGAGACGGCTTCTTACCTTGTTTGATGAGGATCACACTCTTCCGTTCAGTTATCGGCTGGCGCAAATATCATACTTCTAATATTTACCGCCGCTAGGGAAATTTCTGGCTGTTAATTCTCTATCCAGTTCGGTAAGTCTTCCTATGTTACCAAAATTCGTTAAGTACAAACCGCCTATGCCTTTAAGGGCTTCTAGAAGATATGGCATCGCGGTCCCTGTACCTATTTTATCGGCGACTGCTTTTGCTCCCTCGGCCATACCTTCCATTCCCATTTTTGTGAATATTTTTTTTGTTACAGGGTGATCTGCTCCAAGATTGCTGCTGAAAAGTATGTACATCACATCTCTTGCGTCCGTTTTGAACGTTTCAGCTATTTCACCTGCCGCTTTTGCTATTATTCCCATGTACGCATTAAACGCTTCCAATTGCGGTGCAACTTGTGTTCTGTATACCTCTGCGTTGGCTTCAGCTCCTATAACTTTCACTTTTTTTTCTATCAGGGCTTTCATCGGTTCTATCATTTGTCGCATTTCTGTTTCGTATAGTTGCTTACCGAACTGCGTTACTTGTGGTGCTGTCGGTTGTTTTATTTTAATTGCGTCTATCTCAAAGCCCCAATCCGACAGAAATTCTCCCAAAAAATTCCGGGCATCATCTTCTATTTTTTCTCTGCTTAGGAATATTTCTTCAAAACTCTTATTGTTGTAAATTTGCATTCCGAGCCTGGAATTCAATAATATACCAATCTGATTTTCTATATTTTCTGGCGATTTTATAATTACTTTTTCTGCATCGTTGGCCCTATATATCATCCCCATTGGCAAAACAACAGGATATTTGTCCGAACCGAAAACCTCAAATGAAGTTTCATAGCTACGTGGTCTCAAATCCATTAATCTTATTTCGCTTATTCCCGGAACAGCTAGATGTAAACCGGGTTCAATTATGCCAGCTTTCTTTCCAAATCTGAATCTTACTCCCCTTTCAAACTCTTTGACTTTAATTACACCATTCTTCCTTTCAATCAAATTCATGATTACCACCACCTCTTTCATCAAATTTAATCTTATCGTCGTGAATCGCGTAAATCGAAATAATGCTCATTTACCGGATTGAGTGTTCCCATCAACTCCTTTATATCGAGTTCAAAACTCGCCGTCTCGGGTATAGCAAGAGTTATTTTATGATTAGCAACAAATTCCGATGCTGACGATTTCAAAAACAATTTGCATTTGGAAGAACTTCTATCATTTGGGTCAAAAAATACATCTGATATAAATCTGGAATATGGATTGCCGTGAAAACCATCAATAAAAACGGCGCCTTGCATGTGAAAAGGCAACGAGAAAGCAATTTTTAAATTAGGTGTGCCTCCATAAAAGCCGATTTTACCATCATCATGACAAAGAATTGGTGGCGTATAAAAATTAAATTTCATACTTTTTTCCTGATGCACTGGAATCTCAAATAGTGGTACATACCATATTTCACCATCACCTACGTTATGAGATATCTCTCTTATCAAGGCATTTTCGATTTCCGGTATCTTTTCATCCTGCCATCCGAAAGATGGAAAACTTTTTATAAACGCGATGGTCGACGCTATGTTTTTATCCATATTATTTGAAAAAATGCTATTGTAACCATTGAGTTCTGGATAAAGGCCTACTTTGCCACAATGATAATCACCGGTTAAAAGATCTTTAGCTTCCGATACATGATGTTTTATTTTCACCGAAAACGGACGATATTCAAGAATAAGTGATCCTTTTTTTGCTTTTTCATCATCAACAAAATAAATACTTTCATGTTTAAATGCGGATGGAGGAAAATCACTAAAGTTCACACTGCGTCGTGAAAAATTAAATGTAGACTTTTTTATCTTCTCGAATATCTCTTTAAAACCTTCTTCAGATGAGCCAGTAACTCCGAGATTGTAATCTTTGTCGACTAAATTTTTAGGGTCATATAGGATTTTCGCGACTTTATAATTCTTAGGCATGTCCATTGACAATCCCCTTTGAAATGATAGATGTAGTCAGACATGTGCAGAATAAGACCGTTCCCGTCATTTTCAGAGTTTGTATGGTATGAGTGTTCTCACTCATGAATAAAGATTCTCTATAAGGTTTTTAAGCACAGCGTGTCTATACGTTCCTTTATGCTGTCCGGCTAAATCTTAAATATCCTCTCGTGAGAAATAGAGAATAACAAAATTTTTAGGTCGCTGGTCATGGTACTGAGGCATATCAGAAAGGTAAAGAACAGCTTTTCGTCGCTAGTCATGTCCATATTCAGAAAGCGGAAGAACCTGAAAATCGGCCTCTACGGTCCGGTCAATTCCGGCAAGACCACGCTCGCGAACAAGATATGCATGGACTGGCTCGGCGAAGAGCTGGGCGTCGCTTCCGTCGTGCCGCACGAGACCCGCGAAATACAGATAAAGGAAAAGGTCACGATGAAGCTCGACGGGAAATCGCTGGCGTTCAACCTTGTCGACACGCCGGGCATTGCAACAAGGATTGACTTCGAGGATTTCATAAAGCACGGCATCTCCGAAGAGGATGCGAAACAGCGCGCGAAAGAGGCGACGCGCGGCGTGATCGAGTCGATAAAATGGCTCAACGACATGGACATGGTGCTTGTAGTTATGGACTCGACCAGGAACCCGATGAGCCAGGTGAACATAACGATTCTCGGCAACCTCGACGCGAGGAAAATCCCGTTCATAATCGTCTCGAACAAGATAGACCTGAAGAAATCCGATACGACAAAAATACGCAACTCCTTCCCGGGCTACGACGTCATAGGCGTCTCGGCGAGGAACGGCGACATGATGAAAGAGCTTTACAGGATGATGCTCAACGGGCTTTAACGAGAGGAAATGCATGATGAGGATAAAGTTCGTCCCATATGAGAAGCTGAAGAACAACCACGCAGCCGTTCTTGAAGAGCTTAAAGAGGGAATGATAATAGTGGTCGATGCGAAGCTCTCGCCTAAAGAGGAAGCCGAACTGATACAGGAGACCATGCGTGCCATAAACCAGCGCTTCGCGGGCATAGAGCTTGGCTCCATCGATTTCGCGCACGTCGACGGCGGCTGGAAATTCAGAAGCGCGCTGACGGAGAAGATTTCTGGCAAGAAGCGCGGCATCACGCTGATAGGCCCGGCGAAGCTCATACGCAAGATAGAGCAGAAGCCGGAAGAGCTCATGCTTTACTTCTGAATAGGAGCGCGGCGCGCGTTTTCTAATATATTAGCTTTTTGGCACATAATATCAAAATTACAAAATTTTTCATGAAAACCGTGATTAGCCATGCCGAACAGGTGCACACGCTGCGGAAAGCTTCACCCGGACGAAGCTCCGTACCTGCTCAAGGCGGGATGCGATTGCGGCTCGAGATTCTTCTTCTTCGTCAAGGAAGAGTCGCTGGTCCAGGCCGAGAAAGAGATAGATTCGCTCACGCCGGAAGACGTGAAGCACATAGAAAGCGACATCCGTTTCATCGTCTCTGAAACAGAGCGCGAAGTCGATGACGACGAGACCGTCGTGCTCGACGTCGAGGCGATACGCATCATAAAGCCAGGCAAATATCACATCGACCTGACAAACCTTTTTTCGCAGAAGCCCATCGTGATAAGGATAGGGTCCGGCAAATACAAGATAGACCTGTCCAGTCTCATGAAGGCGCGCATGCCCGTTGCCTGAATAAAACTGATTACATGGAGAAAAAACTAAACGGCCTTGCCTATTTTTATCCCGTCCTGTCTTACAGCGACGGTCATGAAATCGCGGGCCACAACGGAATTGTGGAAAACCTTTTTCGCCTCAGCTTCGATTTCCCTGAGATCCGTGTAGCGCCTTGAGAAATGTGTGAGTATGAGATTCTTGACACCAGCTTTCTTCGCGATTTCCGCGGCTTCCTTCGCGCCGGAATGCATCATGTCCTCCTTCGTCTCGATGAAGGTTGCGTCGTGTATGAGGACGTCCGCGTCTTTCGAGATAGCCAGCACGTTCTGGCAGGGCTCAGTATCGCCGGAATATACGACTTTTATGCCGGCCTTGCGGACGCCTACATCTTCGAGTTTTATTTTCTTCCCCTTGATCTCGACCTCTCCCTTGTCCTTCAGCGTGCCGACCATCTTGCCCTGCTTTAGGCCGTAAAGCTTTTCCGCTTTCTCTATGTCCACGTTGACCTTGTCCTTCTCGCGGAAGCAGTACGCCACCGACGGCACGGAATGCCTGGTCGGGATGGAGGTTATCTCGAACTCGTCGTTCTCGAGGATTTTCATCTCCATGTTGCCCTCGGAAGGCACGTCTTTGGGAATGACCCTGAACCCCGAGCCCCAGTAATCGAGGTCAAGAATGTCGCCTATGAAGCGCTCCGCGTCAGGGCCGTGGATATACAGCGGCCGCGACCGCCCTTCGAGGTTCATGGTATATAACAGGCCTATGAGACCGACCCAGTGGTCCGCGTGCCAGTGCGTTATGAATATGTGGTCGAGCTTCATGAACGATATGCCGTTGGCTATTATCATCTGGCGCTGAGTCCCTTCTCCGCAGTCGAAGAGCATGTTGTGCGTGTCGTAGTGCAGGTAAATCGCGGAGTGGTTTCTCGTTTTTGTCGGCGGCCCGCTGCCCGTCCCGAGGAACGTCATGTCAAGCATAGAAATTAATTGTAGCCGTTATTTAATAATTCCGGACAAACCGGAAACCTTTCACAGCCGGATATTTTTCAAGTTCACTCCGTTCGCGGGTTCGCCCACTTCATGCTCATGCCTGAGAAAGTGGTCATAAGTTGTCTCGGTCGGGCTTTGCGGTGTTGGCGGATAGCATTTTACAGGTTCGAAGTCCGGGTGAGGCGCGCATGGCCTCGAGTCATTAGCTATCGCTGGAGCCAGATAGTCCCATCCGTCATCGCCTCGCAGAACCATTAAAGACATTTTTCCGAGGCCGAAGCCTTTATATGCTTTGACATGGCTGTTCTGTTTCCTCAGACTGTCGATTGCCGCTCCAAGGAAGGCGTTTTCAACCTGGTTGAATGACATGAACAAGTCCACCTCTATTCGATTTATTAGCAATTATTATTGTGTTGACCTTTATATAGTTTTATATATATCATAGATAAAAAATATGTATTATAATACATAATATTTATTAGAATCATCGTGATATGCGCAGCAAAGCTCGTGTGCTTTGACGCCTACCATTCATTGAGCCTGAGGTCTACGTCTATCTTTTCATTAAATCTCACGGCATCCGAATCGATCCTGACACCGTTCTTTATTTCGCATCCGTGTATTTTGGCAGCCTTTCCTATGAAAACACTGTCCATGGGGCTGTCAGAAACAAGCGAGTACTTTCCTATGACGCTATTTCTTATTTCCATGCCTTTCGCATCGTTCCCACCCGTTCTTAGTATGGTGTTCGTTCCCATCAGCACAGAATCCGATATTTTCACGTCCGGCGCTATGGTGCAGTGATCGCCGACAACCGAGTGCCTGACGCTGCCGTATATCACTGGCTCGTCTTTGGATACGATTGAATTTTCTATCAGGCCTCCGAAGCCCGTTTTAGCTCTGTCAACCTTTACCAGCGGTATCTTTATGCCCTTCACCCCGTCTATCAGCTCCATATTCGCTTTCAGCAGCAGTTGCGGCTGCCCCACATCGTTCCAGTAGTATTTTTCCCCGGGATAATAATGCACGTAAAGCAGACCTTTATCCATTACGTATTTCATCACGTGCTCGCCGAAATCAAAACCTCTCGACAGTTCTATGGCTTTAAGCATCGGCTCCACGGGGCCCGCGTAAATTCCAAGGCCCGCGAGATTGGAAATCGGCTCTTTGGGTTTCTCGGCCCATCCGGTTACCCGGCCGTTTTCGTCTATTTTGGGATTGCCGAAAGTCCCCTTTATCTCCTCCTCGGCCTTTGTCATCGCGCCTATCGTAGCTATCGCGCCATAGTTTTCCCAGTTGAATATTGCCCTTTTTATGAGTTCGCTGTAATCAACGTTGGTTATCTGGTCGCACGGGACGATTAACATGTAGTTGAAACCTTTAAACTTTTCCTCGGATTGTTTAACCGCGTCGGCAGTGCCCCTGAAATGCGGCCTGACGTCATTGGGAAAATACAACGGACTAGCTGTGGTAAATTCAAAGTTTTTTTCGAACCTGTAACCTTCAAACGTGAGCTTCTTGCGAACCTCATCACTGTTGAACTGAACCGGCACGACAAGACGGTCTATGTTCGCGTCATCTATCAAATCGGCGTTGTAGTATGCAAGCCTTTTGCCGGCGACTCTCAGCGTCGCCTTGGACTGCCATGGTCCGGTGTAGGGCCAGAGCCTTTCAGCCTTGCCTCCGACCAGCATGACAGCGACTACGCTATTTCCCTTGTATGGCATAATGTGTATCTGGAATCTAAGTTTTTAAAACTAAGTGGTGGTTAAAACTGTCAAATCTGATAAGCGGGTCTTCTGCCAAAAACCGTTTTTAATACGCGAAACAAAAAACGAGCATGGAACATGCGCATGCCAGGATACGCGAGGTTTCTGAGAGGATAACCAGCGCGGAATCCGGACGCAGGAAGCTGGCCGCTTTCCTCAGGAAGGCGGATGCAGGCTCCAGACTGGCACGCAAAGTCGCCATGGCGCTCCCGGACGGCATCAAAATCGCCGGCGTGGACGGCGGCATTGTCAAACGCTCGCTGCACGGCTTCGACCTGGTCATGGCGCGCGCCACGGGTGTGTGCTTCACATACGAAAATGGAAAAGTGAAGAAAGCCGAATATCATCCGGAGCGCATGCCGGAACCGGAACTTTTCGTGCTAGAAGCGCTTAATGAGCTCGACTGGGTCCACTCCGCATCCATCATAAGGCAGAAGCTGGAGATACGCAATGCGCTCGAGACCGCGGAAAAATTCAGGCCCGCGCTCCTGCTGCTCGACGGATCGATAGTCCCGCATTATTCGGACAGGCCGGCGAAGAACTCGAAGGTCCGCGAGAGCTTTGACGAGCTCATCTCGCTTTACAATAAGCTTTTCTCGTTCTGTTCTGAAAACGGCATAATGCTCGCGGGCGTGGTAGAAGATTCGAGGGGCACGAGATTCTGCGAGCTCGCGGGCGAGACGCTCGCTAGCGACGGCCAAAACGAATGGGCGAGAAACGCCCTTGTAAACGCGAGGGACACTAGCCTGCTTTTTTGGATGCTTGAGGATGGAGAGCGCACGTTCGCTTTCCAGTATTCCGACATCGACGAAAGCGGCGAGCACCCGCTCGCAAAAGAGTTCGGCAGCTTCGCCAGCAGGATATTCACGTTCTACCTGAAGACCGCAAAGTTCGACAGACCGGTCAGGGTCGACTTCATAGGTAACGAAAGCAACGCCGACACTTTCGCTAGTAAAATACTGGCTATATCTTCCCATCACTCAGGCTATGGCTTCCCCAGCGTTCTCATAGAGGCGGACCAGTCCGCGAAAATGGAGGAGAATGCCATAGAAAGCATATGCGACCAGATATCTGCGGCGTCAGGAGTCATGCGTCTCAGAAGGGACAGCAGGCCATTCTGAACCGATAACTTATTAAGAATGTTTCCAAAAATAAAAGTGGTGATAATATGACAGTCAAATTGGGTGAGGACATCAAACCGTCCGTCCAGCTTAAGAAATTGTATTATATGTATCTTTTTGCAGGCATGGCGATATTCGTGCTTTTGTTCGTCGTGCCGTTCCTGGCGTTTGGCACATACGATGCCTTGTTTGTCATTGCCATATTCCCGGGCATACCCGTGCTCATAGGCTTCGTCATAGCGCTGATATGGATACCGATGTATTACAACACCATATCATACAGGTTCAGCCACAGCGAGATGGTATGGAAGAGGGGCGTGTGGTTCAGGAAGACTGGCGTCGTCCCGTACAACAGGATAACCAACGTCGACATCGATCAGGGGCCGGTTTCCAGGAAGCTGGGCATAGCCTCCATAAAGGTGCAGACTGCCGGATACTCTTCACCCAGTGCAAGAGCGGCCGAGATACGCATAGACGGCATGACGAATTTCGACGAAGTGAGAGACGTAATAATGACGTATGTCCGCGGCCAGAAGCCGATGGCAGTCGAAACTTACGATAAAGACGAGCCGGCGGACGTTGTCGGCGAGCTGGTGAAGATAAGGAAGCTCCTCGAGAAGCGCGGCGGCAGGAAGGGCTGAAAATTATTTAATCCCATTTTCCAATTCCTAGTGGTGAGTATGAAGATAAAAGCGATTCTATTCGACCTGGACAACACGCTGATAGACTTCATGCTGATGAAGCGCATGTCGTGCGAGGCCGCGATAGACGCGATGGTCAGCGCCGGCCTGAAGATGGACAGGCAGAAGGCGATGAAAATACTTTTCGAGCTATACGGAGCGAAGGGCATCGAATACAACCGCATCTTCCAGGAGTTCCTCAAAAAGACGACGGGCAAAGTGGACTACAGGATTCTTGCGGAGGGGATTGTCGCCTATCGCAAGGCACAGGTCTCTTACGTCAAGCCCTATGCGGGGACTGTCAGGACGCTCATGAAGCTCAGGGAAGCCGGCCTCAAGCTCGGCATAGTGTCGGACGCGCCGTCGATAAACGCGTGGATACGCCTCATAGAAATGAAGCTTGACCACTTCTTCGACGTGGTCGTGACGTTCAACGACACTGGCGAGAAGAAGCCGTCGAAGTTCCCGTTCCTCAAGGCCGTTAAGGAGATAGGCGAGAGGCCGGAGAACATACTGTTCGTCGGCGACTGGCCGGAGCGCGACATACAGGGCGCGAAAGCGCTGGGGATGAGAACAGCATTCGCGAAATACGGCAGCATCAAGAAGCCGGGTCCGCAGCTGAGGGCCGACTACGTTCTCAGGAGCGTCGAGGACATACTGGAAATAGTGCGTTGAAAATAACGCGTGGAAACGCTTCTTTTAACAATAAAAAGTTTTGCGTGCAAATAATATAATTGACACGATAGCGGTTTTCTGATGAAAATCGATAAATATCAATACGGAGTACAATACGGACCAGTTCTTGACTTACAAGAATTTCAACATTACGATGGCCGCCGCGTAGAAACCATCAAACAGGAATTCTATAAAGGCAAAACCGTTGAAAAAATCGAAGATGTGGAAAAGCTTTTTTTCGAGAATCCTAATATCCCCGTGAACAAAAGATGGGTCGCACATAGCGCAATGGTCCATTATCTCGCCGAATGCATTGCTGAGTTCATGACAATGGGACGGCAGGAAAGCATGGATTTGAGATATGCGGCACTGCTTCACGATGTCGGCAAAATATTATGTTACGATCCCAAGGCGCTCAACAGACGAGGCGGTCTAACTTCGGAGGAATCTGATGCCATGTTGTTTCACCCGGAAGTGGGCGTTGAAATACTGAAACGCCTGAACGAGGGAGACAGACTTGGGATAAACGAAGCCATTCTGGCTGGCGTGGGAGACCATCATGAGCTTTACGATGGCAGCGGCTACCCGAGAGGTGCTGTGGGAAAGAAAATATCCAAGCCGGGCAGAATATTGGCTATATTGGACAGTGTGGACGCCTGCTGCGGCGACAGGCCTTACAAAAAAGCACCCCTGAGCCCGGCACAAATCGCGCAGGACATAGAAGCCAACAGCGGCATCAAATATGACCCTGACTTCTGCGACGCCTTCCTGGAAATGATAAGAAAGGACGGCAAGGCGTTCGATGCCATCAACACGAACAACCCCGTGCGCTCCCTTTTTTCGTTTGACTGACACGTTTTTTTGGCTGCCGTGAAATGCGTTTTTGAACGGAAGCTTTCCATTTCACTTCTATATAAAGGCCTCTTCTGTGGCCAATAAAAACCCCTGAAACAGTTAGTTCTCTCAATTCATGGGCGGCGAAAGCGGCCGCCGAGGAAGACCATCATGGACAGCGCAGAATACAGCAAGGCCAATCCAAAAATCTCAGGAAATGGCATCGAGTATGACGACCCACTCATGTATAGCGATGAGAAGATAAAGGAAATATTGCGCTCGATGAAAGGGGAAACTTTCAGGCAGCCTGAAGTTTTTCTCGACTGGCTTTTCAAAAAAATGGAAAGTTTGGGCGTTCATACGATGTGGCTAGGACACTCCGTAAAGGTCGGCGAGCTTGCCGAGGAAGCGATGCAGGAGCTGGCCGGATATGCCGACTTCAAGAAAAAGAAATACCCCTCGATCCGCATGGGCGGCATGCTGCATGACGTCGGCAAGATACTGGCTTTCGTGGGCGAGGACAGGGAATGCAGGTCGCTTAACGGCGAAATACGCATGACAGACAAGGACCTGAAATACATGAGACTGCATACTCTGGTAGGCCGGGGCTTCATAGAGGCGATGGATCCTAAAGGCAAGATTGGCATAAACAGAGATGAGATAAATGAATGCGTGCTCTACCATCACGAGGACTGGAGCGGCTCCGGATACCCGTCAAAGCTCAAGGGCGAGGAAATACCAAAATGCGCCCGTCTCCTGAGGGTCATCGACTTCATCGACGCTGCGGGTGACAAAACTAGGCTTTGGCATCCGACGCTCTCCCATCATGATATCAGGGAAAGGCTGAAAGCGGACGAAGGTGTTATGTACGATCCCGTTTTCGCAGGCATCTTCTACGGCATGCTTGGAAAAAAGCAGATCCACGACTACCTTCATTTAAGCAACGGCCACAACGGCAGCGGCGCGGGCGCCGTAAAACTTATTCAATAAACTTCTTGTCTATCTTCTTGATGCCCGGTATGAAGCCTATTCTCTCATCGATTTCGTGGAGGATGTTGTCGTAGAACTGGTGCGTATTCGGAAGCCTGAGCATCAAAGAGACGATGCCGCTCTTCGCGTCGAACTTTACGTCTTGGACGATGCCGACGGTCACTATGTCCTTGCCTATGCCGGGGTCCATGACGTGGCGTAATCGCGAGCGCAGAATGCTCTCGTTTATATCCTCTGGTTTCGCGATGCCGTGCTTTTCTTCATAGTTGCGTATCGCGGCCTTCAGCGCGTCTATCGCGAGGACGGAACAGTGAATCTTCATGGGAGGCAGCCCGCCCAGCGCCTTCGTTACGTCGCTGAACTGCATCTTCTTGGCCTGGTCTATGGTCTTTCCTTTAGCCATCTCCGTCATTATGCTCGTCGTCGCGATGTTTGCGGCGCAGCCGTAAGACTTGAACTTGATGTCCTTGATGACCTTCGTTTTTGGGTCTATCCTGAGATACAGGTTGACCATGTCACCGCATGCCAGAGAGCCTTCCGTTACCTGAGCGTCGGCCTTCTGAATCTCGCCGACGTTCTTCGGCTTGGTGAAATATTCGATGACTTTTTTCGAATACATAACGCACCTCTAGAAAATTATAATATTAGTTATAAATGGATTACTTATATTTAAAGATTATAACGCCGTTATAACTTTTTAAACCCATGCAGACAATAATGAACATCACATCAAACATCACGTTTATCTGACCATGAAGATATGGTGATATTATGGAAGCTTATCTCGACAACGGAGCGACCACGAAGGTCGACCCCCGCGTGCTGAAGGCGATGATGCCTTATTTCTCGACGGCGTATGGCAACGCGTCCTCGCTGCACAAACCCGGTAGAGATGCGAAGAAGGCGATGGACCTCGCGAGGGAAGCGATAGCGAAGAAGCTGAACGCCGAGGCGGGCGAAATAATTTTCACGTCCGGAGGCACGGAATCCGACAACCTGGCGATACGCGGCGCGGCATACGCGAACCGCGGCAAAGGCAAACATATCATCACGACCAAAATCGAGCATCCGGCCGTTCTCAACACGTGCCGTTCGCTAGCGAACGACGGGTTCGATATCACGTTTCTCGACGTTGATGACGAAGGATTGGTCGATATATCGGCCCTTGAGAAAGCCATAAAAAAAGATACGATTCTCGTTTCCGTCATCCACGGCAACAACGAGGTTGGCACGATTCAGGATATCGCGTGCATAGGCGCTCTCTGCAGGCAGCGTGACGTATTGTTCCATACCGATGCCGTCCAGTCTTTCGGCAAAGTGCCGATAGATGTGAAGCGGATGAACATAGACCTGCTCTCGATTTCGGGGCACAAGTTCAACGGCCCCAAAGGCATCGGAGCGCTCTATGTGCGCAGCGGGGTGAAGCTGACGCCGCTCGCTTACGGCGGCCACCACGAATTCGGGCTGCGCCCGGGAACCGAAAATATTCCCGGTATCGTAGGCCTGGCGAAGGCCGCGGAGCTCATTGGCACGCGCGAGATAAAGCAAATGGCAAAATTGCGCGACACGCTTATCAAAGGGTTGCTCTCAATCCACGAATCGTATCTCAACGGCCCTGGAATGAAAAATTCCGGCAGGCGCCTGTGCAACAACGCTAACGTCTCTTTCAAGGGAGTCGAGGGCGAAGCGCTGCTCATGTATCTGGACACGAAAGGCGTGCGCGTTTCTACGGGCTCGGCCTGCTCCAGCCGCGACGAGGGGCCGTCGCATGTTCTGAGCGCGCTAAACGTCGACCCGGAGTGCATCATGGGTTCGCTCAGGTTCACGCTTTCCAAATTCACGACGCGGCAGGAAATCGATTACACGGTAAAGGCGACTAAAGAGACTGTCGCCCATCTCAGGAAGGTAAGCGGGCTGAGGAGCGCATGAACACGAAAACAAGGCTTGCGATAGACGCGCTTATAGTGACGCAGGATAAGAAAGTCGTCCTCGTACGAAGGCGATTCTTCCCGTTCATCGGCAGCTACGCGATTCCGGGCGGCTTCATAGAATTCGGCGAAGCCGTCGAGAAGACGTGCGTGCGCGAGGCCTTCGAGGAGACCGGCCTTAAAGTCAAGATAGTCAAGCTTCTGGGCGTTTATTCGAAGATGGGCCGCGACCCGAGAGGGCATACTGTTTCCATAATTTATCTTTGCAAGCCCGTCGGTGGCAGTATAATAGAAAGCTCGGACGAGACTTACGACGTCAAAGCGTTCAGCAGGAGCGAGCTGAGAAAACTCAAGTTCGCCTTCGACCACAAGAAAATCCTGAAGGACGCGGGCCTTTTGTGAAGGTTACAACCTCACGTCATCCTGAGTTTTGAAATTCCCGTTGTACTCGCCATTGCCCTTGCCGTTCAGCGACAGCGGCATCATGAAAGCGAATTCATCCCCCACGCTGAACATTTTACCGAGCTTGTGACGGGCCCTTCCCGAAAGCCTCCTGAGCGAGTTTTCGAAGACGGTCTTGTTCTTTGAGCCGTTGTGTATTATCCCGGAATTTCCAGTCACCAGTATGTCGTTGCAGAGGTTGAGAAACAGATTCCCTATTTTATAGTCGCTGACCAGGCCTTCGGTGATGTCGCCCATATACCCGCTGCCCAGCCTGAACTCGAAAACATACGCCGGACGAGACGCATCGACTCGCTCGTTGCTTGCAGACAGGTTGAAAGGGAACATTTCCGGGCGCATAACTATTTCGCTGAAAGAGCCGCTCTTCATGAGCTTTTCCGCGTCCTGTTTTCCCTCGCTCCATCTTATTTTAGCGCCTTTCTGTTTCTCCATGCCCAGAAAGTTTGGCGAAAGGGTGAACGCGTAGCCGTTCATGTTGCCAAGTCTTAACCGGTGGTATTCCGTAACGTCTTTTCCTTCGTAAAAAAGCTTGATGTCCCCGGTTTTCACATAAGTCGGCTTTTGGGCGTATTGCGTGACCATTAATTGCAGGAGTCTGGGCTGCTGGTCTATGACGCATGGAACGCTTCCCTCGTTCGTTATGAACACCTTTATCCTACCATCTTCACCCATCTCAGCCATGTCATGCCTGTCCAGCGCGAGTGAGTAAATGCCGTTCCTGTTGAAGCCGATGACATTAAGACCCATCCTTGCCGCGCGGCTCCTGGTTTGCAGGCAAAGATACTCACCGTCGTTCAGCTCTGCGTTCACCGGAGTGTCGCCCGTCACGACCTGACCGGGCTCGATATCGAACGGCATTTTCAGCTTGTCTCCGTAGCGGCTGTAAAAGTCCGTGACAGGCACGTCTACGGTGACTGGCGATTTGCCGTCCGTTATCTCGTAGTTTCCGAATACGGCCAGTTTGCCCAGCGTGGCTGAAGAAGGAAGGACCAAAAAATTCGATACGTCCAGATAGTGCCTGTCTTTCCAATGGCCCGTCTGCCTCGCGCCTATCATTTTACCACAAAATTCCTGAAGATTACAACTATCGCGGTAAGTTTTAAATCAGGATATTTTCCCACGCGTTTAAACGCGGGTATTTTAACCCGGACGTTCAAAATAATTTCATGGCCAGGAAATTATTCTCTCTTTCAAGCGACTTCGGCGTCGGCACTCCCGGCATCGGCATAATGAGGTCCGTCATTCTTGAGATGTGCTCCGGCGCGGAGATAATAGACCTGTGGCACGGCATCCCGGGCTTCGAGATAACAGAGGGCGCGTGGACCATAGAAAGCGTCGCGCAGTTACCGGTGGGATATCATGTCTGCGTCGTCGACCCGGGAGTCGGAACGGAACGCAGGGGCATCATAATCAAGACGAAACGAGGCGATTACCTCATAGGGCCGGACAACGGCCTTCTGATACCCGCGACAAGAATGCTCGGCGGCATAGTTAAAGTAGTTGAAATAACGAACGAGAAGTTCATGCGCAAACCAGTCTGCCCTGTTTTTCATGGTCGCGACGTCTTCGCGCCTGCAGCCGCGTGGCTCTCGAAAGGTGCCCGCATAGAGCAGTTCGGCCAGGAGATTGACCCGAAGAAGCTTGTCAAGGCGCCTTACGAGGAAGGGTCTGTCTCGAATGGCACCGTTTCTGGCGAAGTCATTCACGTAAACCATTTCGGCAGCGTTGCTATTAACATCATCAATGACGAGTTCGCGAAATCGGGCATAAAATACAAGGACGACATCGAGATAGACACGAGCGTCAAGCGAATAAACACGAAATTCCTGAAAGCGTTCGGTGAGGTGACGAAGGGCGAGGTCATAGTCATTCCCGACGATTGCGGCAGAATTGAAATCGCCGTAAACCAGGGGCGTTTTGATGAAAAGTTCGGCGTCAAGGTCGGGGACAAGATAACGATAAAAAAATCATTGTGAGAACCGAAGAGATACGTTATGGTCAAAGGCGACTTGAAAATATTCGGCATGGCTCCTGAGTCGGGGAGATGGGTTCTTGTTATCGCCGGCCTGCTTATCGAGTTCTGCCTCGGCGCGGTTTACGCCTACAGCATTCTCAGCGTCCCGCTGAAGGAATTGTTCACGGCCCCCGTCGCCAGCGGCGGTTTCGGCCTGATAGTAAGCGCGACAGAAATGCAGCTGCCTTACATTGTTTCTTTGCTGGTATTCGCGCTCACCATGCCTCAGGTGGGCAAATACATAGAGAAATACGGGCCGAGAAAGATCGGCATGATAGGCGGAGTCGTCGTGGGCCTCGGCTGGTTCCTGGCGTCGTTCGCCACGTCTCCTATCAGCCTCGCGGTCCTTTATGGCATTGTCGCAGGCGTGGGAGTGGGCCTAGCCTACAACTGTCCCATCACGACGATGGCCAGATGGTTCCCTGACAAGCGCGGTCTGGCGGTCGGACTGACACTCCTGGGATTCGGCTTCTCCGCTGCGGTCACGGGGCCGGTAGCAGATTACCTTACGGCGAATTTCGGCGGCGTGTTCAACTCGTTCCGCATCATGGGTGTCGTTTTCCTTTTGCTCATAGTGGCGCTGTCCATGCTTTTGAAGTTTCCGCCTTCCGGCTGGTCACCTAAAGGATGGAAGCCTCCCAAGCCCAAAGCCAAGGTCGCAAAGACAGAATTCACTAGAAGCGAGATGACAAAGACCAGGGCATTCTACGCCCTGTGGATATGCTACACCATAGGCACGCTCGCGGGACTTATGGCCATAGGCCTGGCCAAGCCCGTCGGGCTCGAGATCGCTAACAATGCAGGCATGGCAGCCGTCGCAGCGTCCGCTTTAATGACGACTCTCATAATACCTTTCGCCTTCTTCAACGGCTGCGGCAGGCCGGTGTTCGGCTGGCTGACGGACAGGCTCACGCCCCAGAGAGCTGTCATGATAACTTATCTGCTCATCATCGCCGCGTCGCTGCTGCTGTTCATGAACCCCGCGTCGCTGGCTGCTTACATGGTGAGCTTCGCCATGCTGTGGGCGTGCCTCGGAGGATGGCTGGCCATAGCGCCGACAGCCGCAGCAAGCTACTTCGGGACAAAGGACTACGCGAGAAACTACGGCCTGATTTTCACAGCGTATGGCGCAGGCGCTGTCATCGGCAACCTGCTGGCAGGCCAGGCGAAAGACATTCTCGGCAGCTACGTGATGGTCCTGCCTTTCGTCGCAGTGATTGCGGCATTTGGCATGGTTATCGCTTTTGTGATGCTGAAACCGCCAAAACAGGCAGCAGGATAAATTATTTAAAAAACGCAATTATTATTTCTATATTGATATTTCCGGAGAATATGGAAGTGATATTGATGAAAAATGTAAAATGGGTTGTCGAGGACGAAAAGAGGAAGCATGTTTACTGGCCTTCAGAACACATGAAAAAGAGGGCATGGGTTTCCGACCATTCCGTCTATCAGGAAGCTGAAAAGGATCCTGTGGCATTTCTTGCGAAAAAGGCGCATGAAGGTCTTGACTGGAAAAAGAAATGGAACACGGAATACCATCACGACGAGCACAAGCCTTGGGATTTCAAATGGTTCATCGGGGGAGAGATAAACGCTTCCTACAACGCGCTGGACAGGCATGTTAAAGCCGGGAAAGCTGACAAGACGGCTTTCATATGGGTGCCAGAGCTGACCGAAGAGGCGCCGAAAAAAATAACTTACAAGGAGCTCTATGACGAGGTAAACAAGTTCGCGAACGTGCTGAAAAAGCTCGGCGTCAAGAGAGGCGACAGGGTCGGCATATATCTGCCGATGATACCGGAGGTCATAGTTTCAATGATGGCCTGCGCCAGGCTGGGAGCGGTGCACAGCGTCGTATTCTCCGCTTTCAGCGGCGAGTCGCTCAAGGACAGGCTCATAGACGCCGACGCTAAAGTTCTGGTAACCGCGGACAGCTGCTACAGGAGAGGAAAGGTCTTGGACCTCAAGAGCAACGCGGACATAGGCGTCGCCGGGACGGACGTGGAGCATGTCGTCGTGGTCAAAAGGACGGGCAACGCAATCACTTGGAACGATGCGAAGGACCAGTGGTGGCACGACCTCATGAAGGACGCGGAAGACTACTGCGAGCCCGAGTTCGTCGAGAGCAACGAGACTCTTTTCATACTTTACACGAGCGGCACGACAGGCAAGCCGAAGGGAATCGTGCACGATACAGGCGGCTATCTCACGCAGGCCTACTGGACGACTAAATGGAACTTCGACCTGCACGACGACGACATTTTCTGGTGCACGGCGGACATAGGCTGGGTGACAGGCCACACGTACGGCTGCTACGGCCCGCTGCTGGTAGGGGCGACGATGCTCATGTTCGAGGGAGCGCCGGACTATCCGGATCCGGGGAGATGGTGGAAGACAGTCGAGGATTATAAAGTGACGGTCTTCTACACCGCGCCGACCGCGATACGCATGTTCATGAAATTCGGAGACGAATGGGTGAAGAAGCACGACCTTGGGACGCTGCGGCTGCTCGGCTCGGTAGGCGAGCCCATAAACCACGACGCGTGGATGTGGTATTTCGAAGTCATCGGCGGCGGACGCTGCCCGATAATAGACACGTGGTGGCAGACCGAGACCGGCGGGACGCTCATCAACACGCTACCGGGCATCGGACCTTTCATACCCACGGTCTCCGGCCGCGACTTCCCCGGCAAGAAGCACGTCATCGTCAATGAGGAAGGCCAGGAAGTGAAGCCCGGTGAATCAGGATACCTCATTCAGAAACCGCCGTTCGCTCCAGGCATGTTCAGAGGCATACACAAGGACGAGAAAAAATACATCGAAAATTACTGGACCAGATTCCCCGGTCACTACGACACAAGTGACGGCGCGAGACTCAACGAGGACGACACCATCAGGATTACGGGAAGAGTCGATGATGTTATGAAGGTCGCAGGCCACAGGCTGTCGACAGGAGAGCTGGAGGACGCCATAAACAAACACCCGCTAGCGCGCGAGTCGGCGGTTGTTCCGAAGCCCGATAACATAAAGGGCGAGGTGCCGGTCGCCTTCATCATACTCAGGGACCCTTCGAAAGCGTCTGAAGAGCTGAAGAAGGATATCGTGAAGCACATAGACAAGACCATAGGCCCGATAGCGAGGCCGTCTGAGATATATTTCGTCCACGACGTGCCCAAGACGAGGTCAGGCAAAATAATGAGAAGAATCTTGCGCGCGTTAGTAAGGGGCGACGCTGACGTGGGAAGCACAATAACCCTGATGAACCCGGAGTGCGTCGAGGAGCTTAAGAAGATGGTGCAGCACCACGGCTAGATGCAAGGAAGCGCAAGGAATATGCATGACTGTCATGAAAAATCTGGGAATCCCCAAAAGGGGCAGCGCATGCCTCGTCATAATCGACGTGCAGCAACGCTTCCGCGGGGCGATTTTCGAGTTCGGCAAAATGTCAGCCAGCGTAAGCAAGCTGGCCGAAGCGTTCAGGATGCTCGGCATCCCGATAATAATCACCGAGCAGAACCCTGAGAAGCTCGGAAAAACGATTCCGGAAATCACCAATGAGCTTGGAGAGTTCAAGCCGGTCGCAAAAATGCATTTCTCCTGCTGCGACGAGAAGGATTTCATGAAAGCGCTTAAGGCGACGAAAGCGAAAGACGTCATTCTCTGCGGGCTCGAGACGCACGTGTGCGTGCTTAAAACGGCGTTAGATCTGATGAAAAGCGGCCGCAACGTCTACCTGGTCTGCGACGCAGTTTCGTCAAGAAAGGCGATGGATAGCGAAGTCGCCATAAAACGGCTCGTCCATTCTGGCGTTTTCCTGACAACTGTGGAATCAATAATTTTCCAGCTCATCGACAAGGCGGGCACGGAAGAATTCAGGAAGATTTTTCACCTGATAAAATAAAATTTAAAAAAGTACAACCGGTTTCACACGCTTATTCTTAATTTTCCCATCCCGCCCGTGTACAGGACGACTTTTCTGGCAGCGTCCTCGTTCATGATGTAATCGCTCGACGGGCGAAAATCGCATCCAACGGCCCTGCCGATTTCAAGCTTCGGGTTCCCTAACATAAATCCGTTCTCGTATATCTCCACGAGCGGAGCCAGTGGGTTGGGCCTCGATGATGCGACAGCCGATTGGCCATCTTCCGAGCCCGGGCATGGTTTTAAATCAGATACCGCATCGTAAGCGGCAAACGTGGAAACTATGTCCTTTGCCCTTCCCGTCATCATGGCCGGCGTGTCTTTTACGTATTCGGCTTTTTCACAGTTTTTCAAATAGCTTATCGAACCGTCCTGGCCGCCCAGAATTGTATAATCCGGGCTTTTTCCCACCCTGACCATCCATTTTTTGTTTTTCCCGATGCCTTTGCCCACCAAAAAATTCACGAGCCTGTAAACGCCTTCATGATGGCTGTTGCCCTGTCCCTTTTCTTTCTTGAGCCTTGCGTATTCGGTTATCAATCCCCATACACTGTGCGTGGCATGGCTCAAGCCAGATTCAGTTATAAAACGATAATCATCCATGTCAGGATCGCTGCTCGGATAAAAGACTGGCGGATCCAGCACGTCTTTGCACCGGAGCAACTTATGCCTCATGTCCGCTCTTTTGAACAAAGAGAGGGCGTTAGCGCTGAGCCACGGTATTTCCATGACCCTTTGTGTGTTTTCAGCCACTTTCTCCCCGTTGGACAAGTCCATGAAAATCTCATTCAGTATATTCATGCTGGTGCCGTGGGAAATGTTATGCAATTCCGAAAGAAGCCTCATTTCATTATTGTCAAAATCGGATGCGCTTGAAACCTTCGCTCTTATCTTTTTTATGCTTTCTGACAATGGCACATAGTTAGCTGTCATATGTTATTCTAAAGTGGTAAATTTTAAATACTCAAGTTTTACCGCAGGCTTCCCCAGATCACTCACGGCGGTTTTTGGTATTTTCATCCCATATTTATATATTTCCGCTGCACGTTTATTTTCTATTAGGCTTTCAGTTTTCTTTAATTGTGAGTTGGTAAGATGGACAAGATAACCGAGATTCGAATTCATGGAAGGGGAGGCCAGGGAGCGGTCACGACAGCAGAGCTCATGGCGGTCGCCGCGTTCAAAGACGGCAAGTTCAGCCAGGCCGTGCCCAAGTTCGGACCCGAACGCCGCGGCTCGCCTGTGGAAGCATACTGCAGGCTGGCGAAGGAATTCATAACCCTGCGCACGCAGGTCTATGAGCCCGACTATGTGATAGTTCTCGACGAATCGCTAACGCACTCGCTCGACGTGACGACGGGTCTGAGGAAGGGTGGCGTCATACTCATCAATGCCGAAGGCAAGAAAGGCTTCGGCACATTCCCCACGTACACGGTCGACGCGAACAAGATTGCCATGGAAATTCTGGGCAGGCCGATAGTCAACACCATAATGTTGGGAGCTTTCGCGAAGGCCACGAAACTGGTCACGCTGGAGAGCCTGGTAGAGGCGATAGGCGAGAGGTTCAGCGGCCCTGTAAAGGAAAAGAACATACTGGCGATAAAGCGCGCCTACGAGGAGACGAAAGCATGACAGCCAAGGAGCATGACTTGAGCAGGGGCACCGTGTGCCCGAGCACGAGCAACTCGAAGTCCAAGAAGACGGGCAGCTGGCGCTCCTTCAAGCCCGTTTTACTCAGCGACAAGTGTCGCGGATGCGGAATCTGCGCGCAGTATTGCCCGGAGGGCTGCATAGAGCTGCACGAAGTCGCCGGCAGCAAAACAAAAGTGGCGAAAGTTGATTATGATTATTGCAAAGGATGTTTGCTCTGCATGACCCTTTGCCCGTTCAAGGCGATAGAGAAGAGCACGGAGAAGTAGTTGAGATAAATAATAATATAGGTAATGATATTATGACAAAAAAAGTAATGGAAGGAAGCCACGCGATCGCTGAAGCCGTTAAATTGTGTGAACCGGGTGTAATAGCAGCTTACCCGATTACGCCACAATTATTCAATGAACTTAGCTTTATTGAATAGTGGATACTCACATAATCGAGCGGCTCTCGGAGATAATCGCGGACGGCGAGATGGACGCGAAATACGTTAACGTCGAGTCCGAGCATTCGGCCATGTCCGTCTGCCTGGGCGCGCAGGCGACAGGCGTGCGCACGTTCACCGCGTCTTCAAGCCAGGGCCTCGCGCTGATGTACGAGATGTTATATATCGTCTCAGGCATGCGCCTTCCGGTCGTTATGGTCAACGCTAACCGCGCGCTTTCCGCGCCGCTTAACATATGGAACGACTGGTCCGACTCTTTCGGAGCCAGGGACTCGGGATGGATACAGTTATACTGCGAGAGCGCGCAGGAAGCGCTTGATACGGTGATACAGGCGTACAAAATCGCGGAAGACGCTCGAGTGCGATTGCCCGTCATGGTCTGCATAGACGGCTTCTTCCTGTCTCATGTTTACGAGCCCGTCGACATACCCGACGCGCAAGCGGTGGGCAAGTTCCTGCCCAAGTTCGCCGGTCCTGTCATCGACTTTGACAAGCCGGTCAGCCAGGGCATGTGGGCCGGGCCGGAATGCTATCAGGATTTCAAGAAGGAGCAAAATGATGCCATGATCAGGGCGATGGAAGTCATACACGAGATCAACAAGGAGTTCAAGGAGCAGTTCGGCCGCGGCTACGGCAACGGGTTCATCGAGACGTACAACATGGAGAACGCCAAATACGCGCTGATAACCATGGGCTCGCTCGCAGGGACGGCGAAGCACGTCATCCGCGAGAACAAGATTCACGACGTCGGCCTCATACGCATCAAGAGCTTCAGGCCGTTCCCGTTCGCCGAGATAAAGAAGGCCATAAAGGACGTCCATGCCTTGGGTGTTCTGGAAAAGAATCTTTCACCAGGTTTGGGCGGGGCGCTGTGTCACGAGGTCCGCGGCATGGTGAAGACGAAGAACGTCAGCTCGTTCATCGGCGGCCTCGGAGGGCGTGACGTCAAGATTGATGATTTCATGAAAATTTTCGATGATATCCGCCATGAGAAAAAGGAGCTTGTCTGGGTGTAACTATGACGAATGAAACTAAGGCGAAAGGCTGCGAAGGATGCGCATTGTTCTTCCAGGGCGCGAGCAACTGTTCCGGATGCCCTGAGACAATTGCAGTCCGCACAATCCTCGGCGTCGCCGGCAGGAACACTGTGATAGTCAACGCGACGTCCTGCCTGGAAATATTCAGCTCCCAGTATCCCAACACTTCCTGGGGCGTCAATTACATTCACGGAGCTTTCGAGAATACTGCGGCGATTGCTGGCGGCGTGTCGCTAGCCCTGGAAAAGCAGGGACGCGAAGCGAATGTGATTGCCATCGCGGGCGACGGAGGCACGCTCGACATAGGACTGCAGGCGCTGTCCGGCATGCTGGAGCGCGGAGAAAAGGTATGTTACATCTGCCTCGACAACGAGGCTTACATGAACACGGGCGTGCAGCGCTCGAGCGCGACGCCTTTCGGTGCGTCGACCACGACCAGCCCGTCGGGTTCGGTGAAACCCGGCAACCTGACCATGAAAAAATCGATAGTCGACATTGTTGCGGCGCATCACATCCCCTACATAGCGACCGCGACCGTCGGACACGTCGACGACCTTAAGGCGAAAGTGGCGAAAGCGCTGAAGAAGGAGAACCAGCCGTCTTTCATCCACGTCCTGAACCCGTGCCCTCTGGGCTGGAGGTTCGACTCATGGAGAACCGTCGAAATGGCGAGGCTAGCTGTAGATACGGGCATGTGGATACTTTTCGAGAGCGAAAAAGGAAAGATGAAAATAACCAAGGAAGTCGTCGAGAGGAAACCGGTCGAGGAATATCTCAAGGCTCAAGGACGTTTTTCCCACTTATTTAAACCGGAGAACAATCATATTATAAAAAAGATTCAGGAGCACATGGACAGCGAATGGGAGCGGACTAACAAAATGTGTTCTGAATGATCCGCCGGCAATCTGGCAATGTTTTCAAGACGGAGGTGTTTTGATATGTCTTTCAGAATAATACAGGACCACGGTGCGTGCATAGGATGCGGCGCGTGCGCAGCGGTATGCCCTGACAACTGGGCGATGGACGGAGCGAAAGCGAAGCCCAAGAAGACCGAAGTCAAGGAGCTTGGCTGTAACAAAGAAGCGATGGACGCCTGCCCGGTGCAGTGCATAAAGATGAAGAAACTCTGAAGTTATTATAAAATTCCGAGGGGGAATTGATATGTTCGGTTTATTCAAAAAGAAAAAGGACGGCAAGCCAGTCTACATATTATCGGCTGCCCTGATAATAGCGGTCATAGCCATTTCGCTTTCGGCAATTTTCATATACAACATGAACAGGCCCGTAAACCCGAACGGCAACGGCAGCAATCAAACGGTCGGCGGCATCTCACTCGACAACGACCCGATGCTCGGGCCAGCGGACGCGAAGGTCACGATAGTCGAATTCTCGGAATTCGTCTGCCCGTTCTGCGGGCGCTTCGCGCGTGATACTTTCCCGCAAATCAAGGCGAACTACATCGACACGAGCAAGGTGCGCTTCGTCTTCCGCGACTACATAGTCCATCCGACTGCACAAATCGCGTCGGAAGCGAGCGAGTGCGCGTATGAACAGGGGAACGACAAATACTGGGCCTACAACGAGAAGCTGTTCAACAACCAGGGCGCGCTGACCAGCGACGACCTTAAGGCGTACGCTAGCGCACTCGGCCTCGACACGGCGAAATTCAATGAATGCCTGGACTCCGGCAAGTACAAGGCCGACGTTGATAAAGACACGGCCGAAGGACGCTCGTACGGAGTGACAGGCACGCCGACGTTTTTCATCAACGGCAAGAAGTTCGTGGGCGCGCAGCCTTACGCAAAGTTCCAAGCTGAAATAGACGCGGCGCTAGCTGGCTGATTGCACGCGGCAGCATGCCGCTTCTTTTTATTTTAATTTTACAATTCCTTACCATGGAGCTCAGTCTTTCGGATTTCGACATCGAGATGCAGGATTACGAGGTCAGGAAAACCAGCAAGTTCGACAGGATATGGAAGATAGGCTTCGGCGGAAGCCTGAGCACGGTTCCGGAGTTCATGGGAAAGCTGGTTTATTTCGGCGCTTACGACCATTACATTTATGCCATCCGCAAAAATGACGGCAAGCTGGAATGGCAATTCAAAGGTGACGGCGGCTTCACTTTCGGCACGCTGGCAGATGGCGGCATGCTGTATGCGGGCTCATATAACGGCACTTTTTACGCGCTTGACGCTTCGTCCGGAAAAATGGCATGGCATTTCAGGGCCGGCGACCAGATAATGTGCATCCCCTGTTCTTACGGAAATAACGTTTATTTCGGTTCCAAGGACGGCTATGTTTACTGCCTTGACAAGAAGAACGGCAAGGAAGTCTGGAGGTTCAGAACAGGGGACTGCATAGCATCGGTCCCGACTATTTACAAAGGCACGTTGTTCATCGGCTCTTTTGACGGTTACGTTTATCAGATCGATGCCGTGAGCGGAAAGGAAGTCTGGAGGTTCAAGACGGGCGGTGAAATATGTAACAATTACCGGTTCACCATCAAAGACGACACGCTATACGTAAGCTCTTTCGACAACTATCTTTACGCCATAAACATCAGGACAAAAAAAGTGATATGGCGCTTCAGAACCGGGCAGTACGGTAACGCCAGCAGCCCGCTGGCAACCGACAGCATGATTTATCATGGCTCCAGGGATGGTGTGATGTACGCCATTGAAAACGGGACGGGCAGGGAGATTTGGAGATTCACGATCAACAGCCAGGAGATAATAGGCGGAATACCGGTCCTACATCATGGCGTTTTGTACTTCAGCGCCGGCGACGGCAATGTGTATGCGCTCGTCCCGGAGACTGGAAAGGAGCTCTGGCGCTTCAAGACGGGCGGGCAGATTTACGAGGGAGTGGGCATAGACGGTGACGTGCTTTACGTCGGCTCGTACGACTGCCACATTTACGCGGTTGACCTTGAAAGCAGGGAGGAAATCTGGAGATTCACCACCAACACGCTCCAGCAGTCGCAAATCCCCCCATTGAACGAGGGCTTCGAACTCGTCGTCAAGAAATCCGCTTCGGAAGAGAGCCTCGAAGAAAATGACAGGTATGAGGTCAACGTTTCCGCCGTTTCAGGCGGCGAATACAAGTCGGAAAGCGAGTATCAGATAAAAGTCGAATATCACCAGAAGATGAAATACTAAATAAAAACCCTTTTATCAATCTTATTTCATGGATCAGTCATTCTCTTTCGAGGATTTTGCAATCGAGCTCGAGGAGTTCGAGATCAATAAGAAACGCATGTTCGACCGCATGTGGAAAGTCGGCGAAGGCGGAAGCACATTGAACAGCCCGCTCGTTGTAGGGAGAACGGTTTATTTTGGCGCGATGGATTCTTACGTTTACGCGGTCGATGCTGAAACAGGAAATGAAAAATGGAGATACAAGACATCAAACCTCATATATTTCTCTTCACCCGTTGCCTGCAACGATGTCATCTACATAGGCAGCTACGATTACTGCCTGCATGCAATTTCCATGGAAGGCAAGAACATCTGGAAGTTCAGGACGGGCGGCGAGATCTTTTCGACGCCTTTGGTTTACGACGGCAAAATTTATTTCGGCTCGAGAGACGGATATGTTTATTGCATAGACGCGGCAAAAGGCAAGGAGCTCTGGAGATTCAAGACCGGCGGAGAGGTCGTGAGTTCGGCCACTGCAAAGGACGGGAGAGTTTTCATAGCCAGCTTTGACGGCAACATGTACTGCCTTGACGCCGAAACGGGCAAGGAAGTCTGGAGGTTCAAGACCGGGGAAGAGATACTGAGCTGTTCGAATTTTTTTGCCCACGAAAATATTTTGTACTTCGGTTCCATGGACAATTACTTGTATGCGGTCAACTGCAGAAACGGGAAGGAGATATGGAGGTTCAGAACCGGAAAATACGGAAATTCAGGCGTGCCCACGATACATAAAAACGTTCTCTATCACGGATGCAGGGACGGCTATCTTTACGCGTTGAATCCTAATACCGGAAAGGAGATATGGAGGTTCAGGGCTGATGACGATGTGACAGGCTCGGACCCGTTTGTGTTCAAGGACAGGATATACTTTTGCGATGAAAGCGGGAACATATACGTTCTCAACACTGATGGCAAGCCGGTCTGGAGAGCAAAGATAAACGGTGCGAGCTGGGGGGTTCCCGCGATTTACAAAAACACGGTATTCTTCTGTTCCGCTGACTGTTATCTTCACGCATTAGATACCGATAGCGGAAAGGAATTATGGAGGTTCGCCACCTCGAATCTCATGAAAGCGTACATACCGCCTCCGCACGAAATCTTCGAGGCCACGGTCAAGAAGTCGCATTCTCAGGATGACGGGCAAGAGGCCGGCCGTAAATACGACTTCTCTCGCGCCGAAGCGGCGGACGGCAGCGAATATCATTTCAAGAGCGACTACCATTTCAAGTCCGAATATCAGCAGAAATCCGAGTACAAATGAGCACAAGCACCGGATTTAAAACTTTTACCGAATATTCAATCATGGGACTGTTCAGCAGCTACAATTTCAGGAAAAGCCTTTACAAGAAACTGCTTGCCGATTACAAGACGCAGCTCATGGCGCACTGCGATTTCGATGCGCTACAGGCAGACAACTACATTACCGCGAACAGCGACAAGGTCGATTTCGAGGTAAACAAAGCCGTTTTCATGAAGGCAGGCGAGTTCACGGAGACCGTGGCCAACAAGCCCGCGAACATGGAAGCCCTCAACGTGTCCCATAAGAGGTATGGCTACACCAAGCACGAAATTTTCGGCGACAGGGAAATACGACTCGAACTGACCCCCGTCAACGAGTTCCTCGATGATCCGCTGAGCATGGAAGAGCTGAACAAATACATCAAGGAAAAAGGCCTACCCAGCGACATCAAATTGCAGCAGGTACTCAGCGGCGATTTCAACGGACTTGTCGCGGAGTTCTACAGGCACTTCCTGGGCGACAAGCAGTTCAGACTTTACAAGCCGGATGCCCAGAACTTCACAGCCGAGAACGTTTACATGTTCCCGTGGCAATACCTGAGAGTCGCCGGAACAAAAGGAGGCGACTGCGAAGACAAGGCAATTTTCTTCACCAGGCTGACCACCATGCCCGCCAAGAACTCGCTTAGCCCGGAGGATTACAAAAGCATTCTTATGCCGCTCGTGCATGTGGTTGCCGGTGACCTGAAGAATTACGGCGGTCACGTGCAGGCGTCGTTCCTGGACACGGACAACCTCATGACGCACAGGGTCGCGGAAACCACACTACATCCGCCCAGAGGCCAGAACGAGGACTCGTTTTTCAGCAGCCGCATAAGAAACGTCAGCAGCTTCGACGCGCTGCCCGTGCTGGGAAGAAGCGCAGAATGCGTGGAGAATTTGCACCTGGCCTTCAACGACGCGAGAATATGGAACAGGTTCAATCCAACACCGCCCAAGAAAGATCGCAAACAGTTCGTTGCAGAGGCGGCATACGCTTTCGACGTTTCCAGTTTCAACTGGTAATTTTACTTATTTATTCGGCTGCTTCCAACTATTCTATTACTGGTAGCCATGACCGAAAAGAAAGAAAAGAAAATGGACGTGCACAGTTCCAGCTTCAAGGAAATAGTCGAAGGCGAGGTTGTCAGGGAGTCCGAGCCTGTGCAAAAGAGAGTTAGGCCTGTCCCAAAGCCGATTCCGAGACCTGAGAAACCGAAGCTCGTTTTCTCGGATAAGGACGTTCAGGAAAAGAGCAAACAAAAAGAGCCGCACAGAAGTTCTGGTTTCAAAGTAATAGAGAACGGCGAATACATAGACGCAGAAAAGACGCCGCACGGCGACATAATAAACGCGCCAGAAGCGAAAAAACGCGAGAAGCCCGAACCGCCAGGGAAGCATGTCAAGGTCAAGATAACTGAAGGAGAGCCGGAGAAGGTTGACAGGAGCCTGAAAAATTCCATCGTCGAGGGCGTGTTCAACTCGGCTTCGGGAAGCATACAGACATCGTTCACCACGCCCCTCGCTCTCGCTTTAGGCGCCTCCAGCGTCCAGGTGGGCATACTCAATTCGCTGGAGAACCTGACGGGGACCGTTTCCCAGCTGCCCGGCGCCATGCTCACGAAATTCTGGAGCAGGAAGCACATATGGCTCATTGCGCAGGTGATGGGCAAAATCCTGATATGGATTCCGATAATGTTGCTGCCACTATTACCGCTCGATAACAGGGTGTGGCTTCTCATCATACTGCTCGCAGCATCTAACTTCTTCATTTACGTGCGCTCGCCCGCGTGGTCGAGCCTCATGGGCGACCTCGTTCCCCCGAACGTCCGCGGCCGCTATTTCGGCAGAAGGAACATGTTCATCGCCGTTTCGGGTCTCTTAGCCACGCTGGCAGCGGGCTTCCTGCTGGAATACTGGGGCTTCCCTGGCATATTCCTGTTCTCGATAGTCCTGGCAGCTGTCGCGATATTCTTTTTCATGAGGATGTATGAGCCGCCGGTGGCGAAGGTTTTCCATTACAAATACAACTTCAGCTTCAGCCCCAGGGACTGGTGGACGAGCCTCAAAATAAACAAGGAGTTCGTAATATTCACCTCGTATCTCACGTTCATGAACTTCGCCGTCGACGTCGCCGCGCCGTTCTACGTCGTATACATGCTGAAGAACCTGAACATCGGCTACGAGTGGTTCGCCATAGCGATCGTCATAAGCGCCGTGTTCAGGGCGACGACGCAGCAGTACTGGGGCAGGATGGAGGATAAGTTCGGCAGCAGGAAGTTACTCATAATCTGCGGCATCATGAGCTGCTTCATCCCGTTCTTCTGGATGTTCGCCTCAAACATAATCCACGTGGTTCTGATAAAGATTTACGACGGCGTCATATTCTCGGGATTCGAGCTCGTCATTTTCAACTATCTCCTTGAGGTCACGCCCGCAAAGAACAGGCCGAAATACGTCGCAGCCCACAACTTCGTCACGGGATTCGGCACGGTCCTGGGCGACCTGTTCGGCGCTTTCCTCGTTTTCAACCTCGAAACTTCCAGCTTCATGTGGCTCGCCGGCCTGCAGATAGTCTTCCTTATCTCGTTCGGCCTCAGGATCGCATGCTGCTCCCTGCTGCTGGCCATAAGGAACATCGACATCAAGCAGAGCGATATCGTACCGGTTCGCTACGTGTTCTGGCAGGCGCTCGCCGTCGAACCCGTGCACGGCCTGAAGCATGCCATCACATTCACCTTCCGCTACCCGCCCAGGGTCGAGCGCGAGTTGCGCGACAGCGTGAAAAATCTGGAAAACAGAATAAAGCTCAAGATGAGCAGTTAGTCGCTTTTCGCCGCGGTCAACAATTTATGTGAGCTCCTGCAATTCTCTATTATGAAAACGATAATCCTGACGCATTCCGATTCTGACGGCATCTGCGCGGGCGCCATTGCCTTATCGAGATTCCCGGACGCAGAGGTCTTCTTCACCAAGCCCGTCTCTTTCATGGAAGATCTCAGGGCATGCGACGCGGACCGCATCATAATAACGGACATAGCCATCACGCACAAGGACATCCCCGAGATTACCAGGATACTGGAGGACAAGGCCAGGGACGGCGATATTCTTTATTTCGACCACCACCCGCTGCCGGACAGCTCCAGAAAGCGGATGTCAGAAATACTGAAGGAGTATGTTTTCGGCGAAGCCAGCGCCTCCGAGCTCATATACAAATACTACCAGGACGACATACCTGCCGAGCGCGTATGGCTGGCGATATACGGGGCGATAGGCGACTACGAGGAGAAGACAGAATTCGTACGAGAGCGCATGAACAACTGGGACGCGAGGGCGCTTCACTTCGAGGCCAGCATGATATTCCTCGGCATGAAGGACAATGACTTCGACGACTACGACTCGAAGAGAAAGATGGTCCAGACGCTCGCTTCCGGCAAAAACCCTTCAGACATCCCCGGCCTGATGGACGCGGCGAGGCGCGCGGTGACGGACGAGTTTAGGCTTTACGAGCTCGTCAAGGACAATGCTGAAAAGTCGGGCGAAGTCGGATACGTGAAAGACGTATATTCATTCGGCTTCCGAGGACCTTCCGCCCTCTTCGCGGCCACGGTCACAGACAGCCGCGTCGGGCTGGCGGCTTTCCTCAGGAAGAACAAGCTCGACATAACCATGCGCTCCCGCGACTATTCGGTCAAGCTCAGCGAGCTGGCGGAAAAGGCAGGCGAAGCCGTCGGAGGCGCTGGTGGCGGACACTCGCACGCGGCCGGGGCGCGCATACCGCTCGACAAATTCGAGGATTTCGTCAGGGAAGTCAACAGGCTTCTCAAGACAATGTAACGCTTAAGCATTTACGTGTGATGAGATGAGGCGCAGTTTCGGCTTCTCGGAAAGGGAGCGCAGGATTCTTTCGAGACTGGACACTACTGCCAAAATACAGGATTTTCTCGACGGGCTCGAATATAACCTCGAGGAAAAGGGAGACACTTACTATTCCCCGAAGATGGTTCTCAAAAACATGAAGGCCAACTGCATCGAAGCCGCGATTTTCGCCGCGGCCGCGCTGCGCTTCCACGGCTTCCCGCCGCTTCTCCTCGACCTCACTTCGTCGAAGGAAGACACAGACCACGTCATCGCCGTCTTCAGGCATAAAGGCCACTGGGGCGCGATAGGCAAGTCGAAATACACTTTCTTCACATACCGCGAGCCTGTTTACAAAACGATACGCGAGCTGGCCATGTCGTATTTCGACCTATACTTCAACTACTGGGGCAAGAAGACCATGCGCGGCTTCTTGAAGAAACCGCTCAACCTGAAAATTTTCGACAGGAAGAACTGGATGAATTCTGAAAAGCGCGTGTTCTACATCGCCACTTACCTGGATAAAATACCGCATGAAAAAATCCTCAGGAAAGGCATGGCAGTGAGCCTGCGGAAGGTGACGGATATCGACAGGGAAGCTGGCGAACTCTGGATACGCAGAAAAGGCGTCATGAAGAAGCTGAAGAAAAAGGGATACTGAAGCTTTTTCTGCTGACGAAAGCAAATTATTATTATGAACGCCTCACAGGGAGAGTTCGCCGTGAAGCTTGCGAGAAAAGCGCTGGAAGCCTGGACGGCGAAAGGCGAGATGGTCAAAAGGCCGGACAAGATTAGCAGGGAATTTCTCGATAAGTCAGGCGTCTTCACCACGCTCCACACGTATCCGGAGCGCGAGCTGCGGGGCTGCATAGGCTTCCCGACGCCGGTCATGCCGTTGGTCGACGCGATAATCGAGTCCGCCGTGAGCGCGGCGCAGGACCCGCGCTTCCCCGACTTGGAGAAGGAAGAGCTGAAGAAGATAATAGTCGAGGTGTCAATCCTGACCAAGCCGCAGAAGATAAACGCCAAAAAACCCGAGGATTACGCGAAGAAAATAATCATAGGCCGCGACGGCCTGATAATACGCAAGGGCTTCCATTCAGGACTTCTTCTGCCGCAGGTCGCGACCGAATACGGCTGGGACGCCAGAACTTTTCTCGAGCATCTGTGCATGAAAGCCTCGCTGCCATCGGACGCGTGGCTGTCACCAGCGACTGAGATATTCAGCTTCCATTCGGAAATATTCAGCGAGAAAAAGCCCAACGGCAAAATAGAAAAGACATGATTTTCCCTCTTACAGCCTTTTTATAACACTGCACCAATTTCTTACAGATAGGCCATGGCAAAACTTGTCATAAAAAAGAACATGTCGAAGGAGAAATTCGACAGGAAAAAAATAGCGAGAGGTATAGAGGAAGCTTCCAAGAGGGCGAAGCTGAAGGGATTCAAGGCGAAGTATATCGCCACAAAGGTTTCAAAGAGGGTAGAGAAAGAATTCAGCAAATGCGCGGAAATAAGAACATCCGAAATCCGCACGTGCGTCCTGAAAGAACTGGAGAAGGAAGACAAAAAAGCCGCAGAAGAGTTCAGGAGCCACAGGAAAGACATATTGTTTAAATAAACCCTCTAACATCGCTGCCCGAAAAGATTTTATCAGGATTTTTTACATCCATTCATGCCCGCCTTTTTCAAAGAAAATTAGCGCCGGGAACAGGATTCGAACCTGTGTGGGCCTGCGAGCGAAAGACGCGCTTTCCGCGTCGTTTACTTTTCGCCCACCGGATCTCCTGAAAGGATTACTGGGGTTGCTCCTCATATTCCGCCGATCAGAGTCAAGCCATGAAGTCATCGCAAGCGAATGGCATGCTCACGCATGCCGACTGCCCGCTCTTAAGATCCAGTTTTCAAGTCCGGCGCGTGCGTAGGCCAGCAAAGTTTCCTTTACCGGTTTACCACTCCGCCATCCCGGCGTAATTCTAATTAAGTAAAGCTTTGCTTTAAATGTTTTCCGGGAATCCGTGGTCAAAATCCCGAATTCGGGTTACCCTGACGATGTGAATTGAACATATGCGTTTCTGGGCATATTCCTGATCATAATATGTGTTTAAATAGTTTACTACGATATAGTAATTATGTTTAAGACTACAGACATGTACTCCGTCTTAAAAACCAGAATTAGAAATCCAATTTGCAGATACAGATACCTAGATAATAAACTATATGAACCAAGTTCATTTTATATTAACCTCGGTAAAGGAAGTGTTGGTTTGGATGGTTATCATCCAGATAAAAAAGTGTCAAGGCCGCGCAGATTCCTTCCCGGCACAGTTGTAGAAGAAGTTCCCGACACGGATACCGTAAAACGACTGAGAGCTTATACTGGTCAAGTCGAAATTCCACTGATGAGAGAGTTCGTTCCCATGGCCATCAAAGGTTTAGGTAGAATAGGAGAAACTGCTGCTTGTAAATATGGATTTAAAGGCGACGTTGAATTAGATATCAGACACGACGCTGGGATTATCCGTAACTCTCCTAACAAAAATTTCTATGGAGAGGTTGAAGCAACAACGGATAAGCTTCAGCTGGTCATGCCCATGATTGATACGGTTCAGACAATGCAAGAAGCTTTAATTGGTTACAGAGAAGGTGCGGAACAATTTTTAACGGATTTCGTATCCGGAATGAACCGTAAAATTTTTGTATAGGTTAAATTTTAATTTGCGCCCAAGAGCGCGGCTTGCCTTATTCTATTTTCAGGTCGTGCTTGAAGTCGTTCTTTTCGGCTTTCTGCAGCGGCCACGCTTCGTCTATTATCATGTCGGGTATGCTTTGGTCCAGGACCGGAAAAGCGAGCTCGCATCTCCTGCACAGGACGAACATGCCTTTTTCGTGTATGTCTCCCTTGCACCTGGGGCACGCCATCAGCTCGAACAGCTTGGAATCTATCATACCATTTAAAAATTAGTTGGCGGTTTTAAATGCGTTTTTAAGGCGTTTAAACATCCAAACCGGAGCTTTTTTCGAGCTCTTTCTTCGCCTGCTTCTTTTCCTTCTTTATTTCTTCCTTGAGCTTGGGTAGCTTCATCAGGAAACCGCACTTCGGGCATGTGAAAGAGAACGGTCTTATCCAAGGCGTTTCCTCGTGCTTCGCCAGGCCGCACTCCGGACAGACGTAATCCATGTGCGCGGTTTCAGTCCCGCTGGGCACCATCACGCGCATCTTGCCCTTTTCCTCGCCTTTCGAGTTCTTCATTACCCTGTTGCTGACGAACTTGTATTTGTTCATAGTAATCATTATTGCGTTGCCTTCTTAAAAATTCATGCGGTTTCCTGGGGCACGAAACTGTGCAGCTTTCTCCTGTGCCTCAGCCAGTATCCTGACTTGAACAGCACGTATGCCAGCAGGAAACCAGCGAAGTTTCCTATCGGGAAGCCGAGCCACACGCCGTCGAGCCCCATAAACGAGGCGAAAAAATACGACATGGATATGACGACAATCCACCGCGTTATGTTTATCACCAGCTGGAGGTCTGTCCTCCCTGCCGCCTGCAGCGCGCCGCCGAGGACGAAATTGAGACCCATGAAAACGTAGCCGAGAGCTATTATCCTGAAATACATCGCGCCCGTAGCAAGGATTGCCGGGTCGTTCGTGAACGGGGCGAAAAGCATTTCCGGCGAAAAAAACCATATCGCCGAGAAGAAAAGCATGAAGAGTATCGTGGCGTAAGAAGCCTTCTTCACTCCCTCGTGCGCCCTGTCCGGCTTCTCCGCGCCGAGGTTCTGGCCGACGAACGGAATGAGTGCTATCATGAGGCCTATCGAAGGAAGGATGGCTATAGATTCCAGGCGTATGCCCACGCCGAAAGCCGCTATCGCAGACATCCCGAACGTGCCGACGAGCCCCATCAGGAGGAACATGCCTATGCTGTTGAACGACTGGCTTATCGACGAGGGAAGGCCTATGGAGAATATTTTTTTCACCAGCTTCGAGTCGAATTTGAAGCACTCCATCTTTATGCACAGCGACGTCTTGCCTGAGAATATGTGGTAAAAATTCAGCACAGCGACTATCGCTATCGTCGCAACCGTCGCTATCGCAGCGCCTGCGACGCCCATGGCGGGGACCGGCCCGAAGCCGAATATCAGGAGCGGGTCGAGTATCACGTTCGCTACGACGCCGGCAACGAGGTTCTTCGTCGGCGTGATCGTGTTGCCGTCCGCCTGTATTATGCCCTGCGATATCATGCCCAGGAACTGCAGGATGAAGCCGAAGAATATGATGTTCATGTACTGCAGCGTCATCTCGAGCGTGGAACCGCTTATGCCCATCAGGCCGAATATCTGCCTCGAGAACAATAGTCCCACGGCCGCCACGGCCGCGCCTGAAGCGAGAGCCATCACTATCGCGTGCATCGATATGTTGGCCGCATCTTTATTCCTGCCCGCGCCTATGGAATGGGAGATAAGCGCCGTCGAGCCGATGTTAAGCCCGGACGCTATGGCTATCGAGATGAAGAATACCGGGAACGTGACGCTTATCGCAGCGAGCGCGTCGGAGCCCATCATGCTCACGAAGAACGTGTCCGTGAGATTGAAGGCTATCTGCAGCGAAGTGCCTATTATCACGGGAAGGGCGAGCATGAAAAGCGTTCTTGTCGTGTCGCCTTTAGTCAGATCCCTTTCGCCTCTTTTCATATTCCTGAGTTTTCCCAGCACAATCGCACCCAATGCCTTGAATTATACTTGTATTGCGGAACTTCCTTATTAAATTGAGGTTCGCTATCCGAACCATCGTCAGAAAATGACCCCTGCAATGAAAGCTACCATGGCTATGAACATCCCTATTTTCAAACGCCTGCTTATGCGCGTGTAGCCCTTTTTCTTTCGCTGCTCTCTCAGCACGGAGTAGATGCAGGAGACGAACAGCGCGTCCGCCACAAGGACGACAACAAAGTAGCTTGCCCTGAGATAGCCGAAATAATAGGGAATCGCTGAAAGCACGACGGCCACCAGCAAACAGAATAGGGCTATGACTATCATCATCCTCTCGTTGTAGCGCAGCCTGGCTCCGTCGTCTGTCATGCTGAAGCGCTCGCCGCGTTTTTTCTTCCCGGAAGACGCGATTCTTTTCAGGAAGCTCTTCCTGTCGCCTTCCATGTCCTCCATGTCCTTGACTATCTCCCTCGATACGTTCACCATCATCGCGAGCGCGGTCAGGACGAGCGCGAAGCCTATCCTGTCATTGAAGAAAGCGGCCGCGCCGAAAAAGAACACAGACCCCACAAGATAGCCGATCGTTATGTTGCCTATGAAAACCTTGTGCTGCAGCGTCCACGAGTAGACGACGAGCAGCGCGGTGTTTAAGATGGCTATGAAGAAGCAGGCCCAGCTTATGGTGAGCGCGCAGAAGTTGCCTAGCACGAAGAGCAAGACAGCAAACACGAGCGCCCCGCGTCTCGATACCGCGCCTGAAGGGATTGGTCGGCGCGGCCTGTTGACCTTGTCCGCCTCGACGTCGAAGTAGTCGTTTATCACGTTGCCTGCGCCGGTTATCGCGACGACGGCCAGCGCAACCAGCATGAACTGCGCGCTGAACAGGCCGTTAATGCCTCCGATAGCGATGAGCGCGCCTATCAACGCTCCAGCAGCCGCCATTAAGCAGTTGCCCGGCCTCATCATGCCCAGCATCTCGACTAAGTCCATAATATAATCTTTGAGCCAATTCGTATAAAAATCCGGAAAACGATCGCGCACGCCTTAAACTGTCTTGCGCTCTTTCTTGATTGCCCTCAGCTGCTTCTTGCGGCATTTCCTGCACTTGATTTTCTTCGCCTTCACTTTCACCGGGTCGGCCCTGATGCGCGCGCCGCATGCCTGGCAGATGAATATGTGCGTGAAAAGCCTCGCCTCAGCCTCGGGGAATTTTAGTTTGCTCATCAAAACACCATAATATACACATATACTCCATGTATATATTTAAATTTATGTCGGACTTCCGGCCGGACCTTCAGAGCTTCAGGAATCCCTTGCCAGCCCTCTTCAGCGAGATGTGCCTTTCCCAGTCTTCCGTCTTCTCCGGGTAGTCCTCCCTGAAGTGGCAGCCCCTCGATTCGGTGCGCGCAAGAGCGGCGCTAACGACGAGCCTCGCCGCCAGAAGTATGTTGTTTATCTCGATTATCTCTTCGTTGACGCCTTCTTTCTTGGACATGTAAGCCTGCATGAGCGATATCTCCCTGAGCGCTTTTATCAAATCTTTCTCGTTCCTCACTATGCCCGCGTGCTTCCACATAACCGACTTCAGTCGCGTCTTCAGCTCCGTCGGGCGGTCGCTGGCGACGCTCATCTGCCTGGTATTTACAAAGCCAATCTCCCTGCCGACGTTGTAGGCATGCGCCGATTCCGCCGCTCGCGATGAGAACACAAGCGACTCGAGAAGCGAATTCGACGCGAGCCTGTTCGCGCCGTGCACGCCGGTGCACGCCACTTCGCCAAAAGCGTAAAGCCCTGGGACGTTCGTTTTTCCGTCGATGTCCGTCTTCAGCCCGCCGCAGGTATAATGGGCGACAGGCTCGACGGGTATCCTATCTTTAGTGATATCGATGCCGTTCTCGAGGCACGTCCTGTAAATCGTCGGGAATCGTTCTTTCACGAACGCCTTGCCAATATGAGTCATGTCAAGATAAACCGTGCCGTTTCTCAGCTCACTGAACATCGCGCGCGACACCTCGTCCCTGCGGGCAAGCTCCTCGACGAAGCGCTTCCCGTCATCGTTAACCAGCTTCGCGCCCTCGCCGCGGACCGCTTCGGATATCAGAAAGAAAGGCTTTCCCTTGCGGCGAAGCGCCGTGGGATGGAACTGCACGAACTCGATATCCTCCACGTCACAGCCTGCGCGGAAGCCCATAGCCAGCCCGTCGCCGGTCGCGATTTCGGGATTCGAAGTGTTCTCGTAAATCTCGCACAATCCGCCAGTCGCGATAGCGACGGCTTTCGCGAAGAATTCAACCATCCGTTTTTTGCCGACGTCGAAGACACGCGCGCCTATGCACGCGCCGTCCTTGAGTATGAGGTCGAAGGCCACGTGCTTCTCGAAGATGCGGATGCCGTTCCTGCGCGCGTTCTCGATCATCGCCTTCTCGATTTCCGCGCCCGTCATGTCGCCGCGGTGGACGATGCGCTTTCTCGAATGCCCGCCTTCTTGCCCTAGTTGCAGGCCGCCCGCTTTCGCGTCCTTGTCGAACGTCGCTCCCAGCGCCATCAGATTCTCGATCTCGTCTGGCGCCTGCTTCACCATAATCTCGACTGCGTACTTGTCGCATAAACCATCGCCGGATTTCAGCGTGTCGCGCACGTGCAGATTGAAGCTATCGGTTTTAGAAAACACGGCCGCAATGCCGCCCTGGGCGAAGTTAGTGTTCGATTCGACGGCGTCTTTCTTCGTGACCAGACAGACACTGCCATACTCCAAGGCCTGCAGCGCGAAGTTGAGTCCTGCAATCCCGGAACCTATGACCAGAAAATCAGACTTTATCATTAAGGGTTAATTGTTTGCATGGGTTTAAAATATTACTTGAGCTTCAGCATCCTGTCGAGAGCGCGTCTCGCCTTCTCCGCGATCGCTGCATCAACCTTAACTTCATTCGTCCCGTCACGGAGGCAAGCGTATACTTTCTCGAGCGTCGTCTTCTTCATGTTCTGGCACGCGCCGGCAGCTGGATAAAATTTCTTCCCCTTGACCTCGCGGCGCAGCCGCTCGCACATCCCCTCTTCGGTCACGACTATGAATTCCTTCGCTTTGGACGTTTTCGCGTATTTTATCATGCCGCCCGTGCCGCACACATGATCAGCCAGCTTCAGCACGTCCTCCGGGTTTTCAGGATGGGCCATCACCTTCGCTTTCGGATGTCGCCATTTGAGCTTCTTCACGGCCTTCGGGTCGACTGCGTCGTGCACGACACAGAAGCCCGGCCACGGTATTATCTTCTTCCTCGTCTTCGTCTGCACGTATTTCGCCATGTTGTAGTCCGGCACGAATATGATCTCGTGCGCGGAGACCTCCTCGACGGCTTCCTTGAAGTTCGCCGATGTGCAGCACACGTCTGATTCGGCCTTCGTCGCGGCGTTCGTGTTTATGTATGCGACCACGCCCGCCCGCGGGTACTCGGTCTTTTTCTGGCGCAGCTTTCCGGCAGTAGCCATCGCGGCCATCGGGCATTTCGCTTCGACGTCCGGAATCAGCACGCGCTTCGCCGGGTTCAGCAGTTTCGCCGATTCGGCCATGAAATCCACTCCGCAGAAAACAATGACTTTCGCTTTCGTTCGCTTCGCTCGTATGGCCAGCTCCAGGGAATCTCCTATGAAATCAGCAACATCATAAATCTCGGGGCGCTGGTAGTTGTGGACGAGGATTATCGCATTCTTCGCCTTCTTCAGCTCTTTGATCTTCCTGATGAGCTCCTGAGTTTTCATGATGGCACCTGACCTTTTGATATTCTGGCTTCAGGATACATAAATAAATTAATTGCTAACTCCCAACGCATTATCGTGAGACAATGGAGGTAATGGAGTCCGCGGCAGCATCGCTGCCCAAATATCCGCGCATAAAATGCAACCAGAACAGCATACACCTTCTTTACGGCGGGGGCTTCATGCCGGAAGAAAACGCGAACGCAGAATATCTGGGCAGGCTCATAGTCAAAACGCCGACCACCGAGCTTTACAGGGCTATGTTCTTCAAACCGCTGGAAGGCACGCCCCGACTTTTCATGATCGACTCGAATATCCTCGGGTGGCACGCGCAAGGTTCGGACATACGCGACCTTGCCTTGGATCCGCCGCTGAACAAATATTACAGGAACGCCAGTTTGATAGTCGTTGGCCCGGACGAGGCTCTCGTGGAAAAATATTTCGAATTTTTCAAGGGAGACTCGGGCTTCATAGAGGACTCGTTCCTGCAGTCAGGCACGGACAGGCATTTCGCCATAATAGACTTCACACTGAAGCACACGCTGATTTCCTACGAGAATACAAGGGAAGCCCTGCTCAAAAAGGGGCTTAATCATTCAATCTGATTGTTTTTCAAGAAACAATAATCCAACGGCAGTTCTAAAGCTTTTCCTTCCCGGACTTCAGCGTGCCCGAGACGCGCACGGTCTGGAATATCGCCTTCGAATCGCCTATCTGGCGGACGAGCGCTAAAGCGAACTTCACGTCGTCCACGTATTTGTGCGAGCACTGGATGACGCCTTCCCTGTCGCTCCACAGGTTGCGGATGACCCACGGCTTCGCCTTCGCCATGCCGCTCTCGCCCATCCAGCCGAGCATCGAGCCCATGATGGCATTGCGCGCTTCGGAAAAATCGAGCCTCATGCTGGACTGGATCCTGAAGAATACGTATCGTTTCCGCTCGACCTGGCTGGGCATGTGCTTCAGCCTCGACGGCTTCTTTGCATGCGTCTTTTCGGCCATGTTTGATTATTCTCCTCCGTTGTTATTATATTGCATATATAATCTGTAATATAATCTGTAATATATAATTAGGGGTTTGTTCCTACTTATGAGTATTTAAAACCTATCTACATATAAAAAGTATCAAAAATAATTACTTAGGAGTGTTAAAAAAGCAACAATTTAATTTGATGAAATTTCCAGAGGACTTTTATATGATCGCTGCCGATTACAGGGAGCCGGTGAACCTGGACTCGATTGAAATCAACCTTACGGCGAGCATGATATGCTCCAACATGAACCGCCTCTGCATACTCTACCTTCTCAAGAAATCTGACAAAAACTGCATGCAGGCCGAGAAGATCGCCTCGACTCTTGGAATCTCGCACCGCACTGTTCTTTACCATCTTGACATTCTCAAGGACTACGGCCTGGTCGAGGTAAGAGAGTTCAGAAAAAAGGGTGCGAAGCTGCTGCGTTCCGTGTGGGGACTCAGCGAGGAGAACGGGACCAGCGTCGAAAAGGTATTCGGCCGCATCTGCAAGAAATTCGACATTAAAGAGATAGAAAAAATGCTCGGCGAGAACTGCGGTGCCACACTATCCAGGAAAAGAAACCCGATGGACAACTAAGATAAAATCATCCAAGCCAGTCTAATTTTCATGCAAGCCTCATTTTAGTTCTAAAATATTATCGGGCACAAGCGGCTTGGTATCAAACCAGTTTCATACTGGTTTCAAATAACCTACAACCATCCCGGGAATTTTTTTCATGGATGTTTTATTTTCCTATTTGTGAGTGAATACACTTTTTGCAACATTTTTCTTGGAACAAAGTAGGTTTATAAACGTTTCGAAAATTTTCGGTAAGTATATAAAGATTCATCCGAACGTCAAAGCAATGCATGAACTTTTAGTACACGATTTAGCAGGTTTTGAGTTAGAGTTTTATAATATAGAAAAGGATTTTTGGTGAGGTGAGTCAGATGAATACGAATAAGATGAAGGCATACGTCGGCGCCGTAGGCGCGACGAAACTGACTGCCATAATCGTTATGGCTTGTATTCTGGGGGTTTTCGCTGTCTCGATGGCTAGCGTTTTTGCCGAATCCAATGCTCAAATCTACACAACGGATATCGAAGGTATAGCGAAATTAGATTTCACCCCTGATTCAATAGTATATATACACGGCACGAGTTTCTCACCTAACTCGTCAATAAGCATCACCCTCACCAGGCCAGGCCAATATTCATATTCAGAATCCTGTGGTCCAGAATATTGCGATATATCGAACATTTTTGGCGGTCCACCTGAAATAGAAACAGGTTTCGACGCACCACAGACCTCGAATGAAGAGGGAGATTTCGTTTATAGATATGACTTAGACGGTATAGTCGGAGAATACACAGTCACAGTCACCGATGGCGCAGATGTAAAGACTTTTGTTTTCACCGACGCGAGAAATATTAACTGGGCCAAATTGAACGGAACAAGTACTGTAACAGTTCTACCCAGCACTAGCATCACAGCTTCTGTGAATGTTACAACAACCAGTACAGATCATGACTGGAAATGCACAAAATATAAAATAGAGGGTGGAAGTAACATCACTGTAAATCACGGAAACCATTATGGACAAGGTACATACATAGAATCATTTTCTATAACAGCACCTGCGACACCTGGCATCTATGATGTCAGTTTTTGGGCCTTTGATGATAATGATTGCACAAGTGGCCAAAGTATTGAAAAGAAATTGGTAGATGGCATAACAGTCACATCACCTGCTATTTGCGGTAATGGTGTAAAAGAAGGCTCTGAAGGATGCGACGATGGTAACACAGCAAATGGCGATGGTTGTAATTCCGGTTGTCAAGTAGAAACTGGATGGGCATGCACAGGGACACAGCCGAGTGTTTGCACTCCTGCCTGTGGTAATGGTATTATAACTTCACCTGAAACCTGCGACGATGGCAACACGGCCAGTAGTGATGGATGTAGCAATGTTTGTCAGACAGAGAATGGCTGGACGTGCACAGGCACTCCAAGCGTTTGCACTGTAGCAAACCAGAATCTTACGCAGTCCTGCGGCATAGACATGGCGCTTGTGATAGACGTTTCCGGCAGCATAGACAGCACAGAACTTGCACAGATGAAGACGGCTCTTAATAGTTTTGTTGACGCATTCCTTCCGAACACACCGACGAAAATAGCTGTCATCAAGTTCGATACGACAGCAACAGTTATTCACGCATACTCAAATGATGCCACATCCCTGAAGAACGCCATTAATGGCGCAAGTGGCGGTGGATACACCAACTGGCAGGATGCTCTTCTTGACACCCATTCATTGTATGACCACAGGATTGACAAGCCTGATTTGTACGTTTTCGCTTCTGACGGAGAACCGAACAGATACGGCGACCCGGCAGTAAGTGCCACGACACCTGTAGCTGTCGCACACGCTGTTACTGAAGCGAACCACATAAAACTTCACGGCATCAGAATAATAACGCTTGGAATAGGAACAGGAGGCAGCTCATCTCTTATAAACAACCTCAAGGCGATTTCAAGCAATGACGCTTATTACGACACGAATTTCGAAACTATTGCAGATGACCTCGCCGACCTTGCCAACGATTTGTGCGGCGGGACAATAAACGTCCAGAAATTCGTTGACGGCAACACCGCTGCCGACTGGCAGTTCGCTGTCACTGGCGGAACTTCGAACCCACCGTCAGGTTACACAGGAACTGACGGCTTTATCACTTTTGACATAGACACCAGCGGCGGAAATGCGACCGTCAGCGTGACGGAAACAGTACAGAACGGTAATAGTTTCACGAGCGCCCACTGTTATAGTGATTCGCAGCACCAGAACGAAGTCGGAACACCGGGACAGGGAACAGTGGTCAGCATACAAGTCGGTGCGAACGACGCGATTTACTGCGAGTTCAACAACCACCACAACGTTTGCTCTGAATACTCGACAGAAGGCAGCTGCAACGCGCAGACTGGCCTTTGTACATGGTGCCCGCAGTGTAATCAGCATCATCAATGGAGTAGCCTGCTTGGCGGAGACCAGTGCGTCCCTGCAGGTGCATGCCCGAACCCCTACACATGTGAATACGGGGAATGCGGCGCCGAATGCGAAGATGACGAAAGACCTTGCACGGCATACTGCGACCAGAGTCTGAATTATTATGGGGCAGGAATTTGCGGAAATGATTGCACCTGCAATTATCCATCACCAACTCCCTGCGACGATGGTGACAAATGCACGACAGACGGATGTAGTAATGCTAATGGATGCGCACCACATGAACCAGTCGACTGCAACGACAATAATATATGCACGATAGATTCATGCGACCCATCAGTCGGCTGTTCTAACGTAAGGATACCTACCGAAACTTCTTGCACCGACCAGATAGACAACGATTGCGACGGCAAGACAGACTGCGCTGACACCGATTGTGCGGGAACTCCTACATGCTTCTACCAGAGACCGTGCGATGCCCCAACCGATATCTGTCAATGGAACAAAGTTCTTCCGCTTGGCTCAGAGAACTGCTGCGGCTGCAATCTCGGTTTCAATACCTATTGGCCGCTTAACACTCAAGCAAGCGCAGAATGCACTTTCACTGCTGATGCAAACATGAAACAGAAACTTTACATCTCGGTGAACAACGATGTGATAAGATGCACGCTTAACGGAAACGTAATTTTCGAAAACCAACAGCACGAAGGCTGTGCGGAAATAAATCCTAGAAACGGTTATACCGTTCCTATTAGTCCGACTGCCGGTGTAAACACAATAATTTGCGAAATAAATGACAGAGGTTCGATGACGCACTTCGATGCATGCGTTGTTGAAAAACAATGTTTTAACAACGCTGATTGTGACAATGGTTTATACTGCGACGGCATTGAATATTGCGATCAAAACAATCAGTGTCAGCCAGGAACTCCTGCTGACTGTTCAGACCAATTTTTCTGCACCGTTAATGAAAGATGTGAAGAAGGAACGAGTACATATGAATGTTTATCTGACCCACTTGACTGCTCCGGAAACGACATCCAAGGAATAGCGACTTGCACGAACGACCCTGACAACTACGCATGGACTTTTGATTTCAGAAGCCTCTTCACAAGCATCTGCGATGACGATAACAATGTTTGTACGAGTGGTAGTGAAGACATATCACACACATGCGCAGATGCTAATGCGACCGACGGCGGACCGGTTATTCTGCCTCAGGGAGGCGTGAGCACATGCACGGCTGAGTGCGATAGCTATGGAACGGAATGCCAGCCGTACCTTAACCCAGCGAATGATTATTGTTATTACAATGGACAATGTAACACGAATCCGACAGTATGCCAGTGTGCTTATTCAGGCGTGCCATGCCCGGACCCTGGTTACATAGATGAAAATAGGATCTGCCACTATGGCGAGAGATCCTGCACCGCAAACGGATGTGTTTATCGATACAACGACCCAATGGGCTGCAAGGACATCTGCGATCCGGTTTTGGGACCGCAGGACACGACAGGCCCGATCACCGACATTCTTAAGATAACGCCGAACCCGACTTGCGGTAAGATAAGCTTCAACGCGACCATAACCGAGAACTGCACCAACATCTCGGACGGACTATATGCGATAGATATTGGGATAGATTTCTGCCCGTTTCCGGGTTACGGAGGCTATCAGGTTCTTCCGCTTGACGACAGCTCATATGATGGAGACAAAATGCAGGAGCTTGTAGGCAAGATTAACCTGATGCTGACGGGCTACAACGACGGACGCCACACCCTTTACGTCAGGGGCAAGAACACTGACGGCACATGGGGCAACTGCGATTCATACGGCTTCGCCTTGGACACTCTGGCGCCCGCGACAGAATCGCAGAGCATAACGCCCAACATGGCGTGCGGCAGCAATCCTTACTTCGTAGCGAGAATTTGCGACCCATTCAACGAGTCAGGCATGTGCGGCGCGGAATACTACATAGATGATTTCACACAGGGAAACGGCGAAGGAATACCGATGTACCCGGTCGACGGACAGTGGAACGACGCATGCGAGTACGTTTACGCGTGGGTTGACATAAGCCAGGTTTCTGAAGGGACGCATTACATAAAGGCTCACGGCATTGACTGCACAGGATGCAACTGGGGCAAAATTGAGAACTTCGCTCCGGTATGGTTCATAAAAGACACTGTAGCTCCGGTATCGACAAAGACTGTCGGAACGCCGAAGATACAGTGCAGCAGCGACGTGGGAGAGTGCTGGTTCATAACCCAGGGCACTGAGATAACCATGAACGCCCAGGACTCTGATCCGGGCTTCGGCGAATACTCAGGAAACCTGAACATATCTTCGCACTACCCGTACTACCAGGGATACGTTAACATTTATTACAGACAGAGATGGAAGGAGAACTACGATTCAGAAGAGTGGGGAACGTGGAGCAGCTGGACTCTTTACACGGGTCCGTTCAAGTTCACGGAAGACTCACTCCACGAGATAGAGTACTACTCTACGGACGCCTGTGCCAACAACGAAACATCGAAATTCGAGCTTGACATAGTCGACACTCAGCCACCCGAGACCGCAAAAGACGTCTTGGGCCCGAAAGTCGCAGGCGACGGCAACCCGATACACTACTACATAACAGATGACAGCACGATAAAACTTACATGCACAGACCCGCAGCCTCACCCGGTAGACCAGGTCACTCTTAACTGGGCGGTTTACTACAGTGAGAACTGCACGAACCCGACATGGAGCAGCGAGCCGATAATGAGCGGCCATGAGCAGGGCGGCTACAAGGAGATAACGAACCTTCAGGACTCGTGCCACAAGATTGTTTACAGCTGCGTCGACGCGCTCAACAACGTTGAAACAGAGCACGTCGAGATAGACGCGGTCGACAACAAGTATCCGCTTGTAGAAAAGGCGGTAGACGAGCCGAAGGTGCCATACACACTTCCCATCCAATACATGGGCACGGAACCGTTTGATGTGGCAGACCAAGCATGGTATGTCAACCAGAACACGCTGATAACGCTGACATGCACCGACCAGCTGCCTCATCCGGTCGACGATGTCAAGATATACTACAAATATTATGTGGACGGCGTGCAGCATCAGAACTGGACGGAATACACCGCACCATTCACATACAACGAGGACACGTACCACAATCTCTACTACTACTGCGTTGACGCCCTTGGAAACAAGGGACCGACGCACGTCGAATTGGACGTGGTTGACACGCAGGCTCCGACCTCGGTGAAAACGCTGACAGGCGCGAAGCACGCATGCACACCTGAAGAGGCGAGCATGTACGGCATAGCGGACTGCTCGTTCATAACGCACGACACAAAAGTCGAGCTGTCCTGCACCGACGGCAACCCGCACCCGGTTGATGACGTCGAGCTTCACTACAAGATTGAGTGGAAGCTGAACTGGGAAGGCAGCTGGCAGACCCTTAGGGACCAGACAGTAGAAGACAATTACACGAGCTTCTACTACGAGGATCTTCCGGTAGAATACCAGGATTCGTTCCACAAGCTCACTTGGTACTGCGTAGATGCGCTTGACAACACGGAGAGCCAGCACGTAGAATTGGACATTGTTGATACACAGGCGCCGCAGACCGTGAAGACGGTCTCGATGCCGAAATACGCAGGCCCGATAGGCAGCGGCATAGACTACTACATAACCAAGGATACTGTAATCAATCTGACATGCACAGACGGCAACCCGCACCCGGTTGACCATGTAACCCTTAACTGGAAAATTTACTGGAGCAGCGAATGCGGACCAAACGCTGTCTGGAGTATAGATCCGATAGCAAGCGGTGCAGAGGGAGACGGCAACGTTCTGATAACCAACCTCGGCGATTCATGCCACAAGCTTGTCTACAACTGCGTCGACCAGCTCGGCAACGCTGAAAACACACAGGTCGAGATAGACGCGGTCGACAACCAGGCGCCAATCGGAACAAAGAACGTTGGCCAGCCTAACGTGCCCTGCGTCGGCGAAGTAGAATGCACGCAGTTCGACTACTGGGTTCGTGACCACGTCACGACGGTAACGCTTGACTGCACCGACGCACAGCCGCATCCGATCGGCGGAGAGCTGATGTGCTACAAGATGGGCTACGACGTCCCAGCGACGCCAGACCTTACACAGCAATATTGCACGCAGTTCGGCGGCAAAATGGAAGCTGACGGATACTGCTGCGTAGACGTCGATGGCAGCAAGAACTATGTATTCAATTTCACGGAAGATTCCGTGCACACACTGGGTTACTACTGCAAGGACGCATTCGGAAACGCCAACGGCCTTGACACGGAGACGTTCAAGGTAGACTCGATCGCTCCTAACACAACAAAGACTTATGAGGGACCGTTCTACACCGATGGCAAGTCAGACTGGATAGACACCGTATCAACGGTAAAACTTACTGCAACTGATGGCGGAGAGATATGCCACGTAGACGGCACGACCACATACTACGCGGTCACACAGGTGAACGAATCGTTCTGCTACGATCCGGCAGCGAACTGCCAGCAGATGCACACATACGAGCAAGGCGTCTGGAACACATACACTAGCGCATTCCCGGTCGCTGAGTCATGCCACCTGATAGAGTTCTACAGCGTGGACGTGCTCGGCAACAAGGAACCGATAAAGCACCAATGCGTGTTCTCAGACCACACAGCTCCAGCCACAAACAAGACTTACGGAACACCGCTAGTGGAAGCTGTCACAGGAGGTTATCCGAAGTGGATAACTTCAGCGACACCGATAACCCTTACAGCTGAGGACCAGCTGCCGCACCCGTCCGGACTGAAAGAAACAAAGTACAGGGTGACGCTTGTGAACGACCTGAACTGCTACGAAGCGTGCAATGCAGAAAGCATCGGCGCATGGAACACCTACACGGTGCCGTTCACAATCACGGAAGACTCCTGCCACATGATAGAGTACTTCAGCATAGACAACGTCCAGAAGACCGAGCCGGTCAAGAAGCAGTGCATATTCGTGGACAACAAGGCGCCGATATCGAACAAGACGTTCGACGGCTTCAACGTCCCGTGCAGCGAACTGACTTGCAGGACTGAAGGCAGCTGTGATTACTACATAAACCAGAACACGAAGATAATACTCAGCTGCACCGACCAGCTCCCGCACCCGGTCGACGACGTCAAGATATACTACAAATACACTGTTGACGATCAGCCACACGAATCATACTCGGACTGGACGCTATACACTGCTCCAATACAATATAATGAAGATTCGAAACACACTCTCGAATGGTACTGCGAGGACGCCCTTGGAAACAGGGAGCAGACTCACACCCAGATAGAGAGAGTAGACACAACACCTCCGACGACAGTCAAGACGTTCAGCAAACCGACATACCCTGAAGATTTGAACCAGAACGGAACAATAGACAACGAGCAGGAACAGAATTACTGGGTCACTTCGGACACTGCGATAACGCTGACCACGACTGACGGCGGACCAATATGCGCAGCAGGCTCTTCAAAGCTTTACTACACGGTAAAGTGGGACAAGAACTGCGACGGCGACTTCAATGATTTCGGCGAAGTCGTGATAAATAATCAACACGTGCATGTGAACGCAACCACGTGCGAACTCAAGAAGACCTTGTATCTGGAAGGCGAGTGCCTGCATGAGATAAGATGGCATGCAGTCGACGCTCTTGGAAACGTTGAAACAGAACACGTGCAGCAGCACAAGGTCGACAACAGTCCTCCGCACATACTGATACTTAAGCCGGTCGACGGCTGGTATTCGAAGGGCGAGGACATACCCGCGATAGCTGAAGTCAAGGATCTCAACAGTGCGGACAGCCCGTGCGAGCAGTTCAGGAACAACTGCAACGAGCTCGGCGAGAACTGTGCGGTAGGCATCGAGGACGGAGCGCAGTGCTACGCCTTCCTTGTGAACCTTGAGTTCCTTAACATGAACCCGATGGAAATATTCGACCTGAGCGACGTGACGAGATATAATCTCGAAACGAACGGAACGCTCCTTTACAATGCGGCAGCGCAGGAATGCCAGGGCTATGCAGTAATCCCCGAGAACAGCGACGTGCAGAGCGGCATCCACATATTCGTCGTCGAAGCTGAAGACAGCCTCGGCAACTACGCCAACAGCATCGACGAGATAAGGCTTGCGATAGACCAGGCATGCGGCGGCGGCTGCTGGAGCAGCGACCCGTACGACCTGTGCGAGCCACAGTGCGTTGAGGACGTCCTTCAGGACATAATAACGACATGGAACCTGCCGAAGATAGGCATAGACACGAACGCACCGGAAGTTGTGATAACGGCACCGGTTGACACAGAGGGCTATTACGTTGACAAGGGACAGCTTGCTGTCTCGGCTGACGTGACCGAGTCCGGCATAACGTGCGCGATAACTTCAGGCACGCCGTGCTACGTGAAAATCGACGGGACATCAATCGGAACTCTGTACTATGATAATAACGAGAAGGAATGCACTGGTACGCTTGTGGTGCCCGAGGATGTGCCTAACGGCATGGAAGTTCCATTGACAGTCGAAGTCTCCGACAACTGCGGCAACATCGGAAAGGGAGTGGTTTATGTCACGGTTGACACCATGAACCCGGCACCGGTGATACTTGCAGCGGAGGACGTCGAGAACCCGCCATACGACACTGATGGCAACTACGACCTTGTATGGACTGGCGGAACCGACACGAACTTCAAACAATTCGATATAGTAATAGATGGCACGACCTACTACGACGTGACGCAGCCTTACGAAGGCCTTTCGGCCGAGGGCAGGCACACGTACAAGGTCATCGCTACCGACGAAGTCGACAAGATTGCAACTTCCAACGAAGTGGTAGTCTGGGTCGACACTGTAGCACCTGGACTGGACGTGACGGGAAGCACACCCAACATGGGATTCTTCCTGTTCACATACACCGCGATTGATCCAAACCCGAGCTCCGGCATGCAGCCGCTTCAGGTGATTGGCGGTTTCGGAGGCATCTGCTCGAACACGCTTCCGGCAGGCTTCTGCATGGTCGCAGGCACGAATGATGCAATACTTAAAGCATGCGACAACGCGGGCAACTGCGTCAGCCACTCGACTGAAGGCACTGAAACCGACGTGACCCCGCCTTCGATAATCTACTCGAGCCCGAGCGGCAAGATAGAGCAGAACGAAGAGCTTAAACTGGAAGTAACGACAAACGAGCCGGCATACTGCTATTACGGCACGGAAGACAACTGGGCCACGATGACACAGATGAGCACATCTGTAAACATAGACCATTCGATTGACCTTCCAAGCCCGCTTGCAGACGGCCTTTATGTCTACCACGTCCAGTGCAGGGACTTCGCAGGCAACATAATGGACAGCTCGAAAACGATAGTGTTCTACGTGAACACTGACGGCCAGTACTGCTACAGCACGGACATGACTGCAGGATGGAACACGTTCTTCCTGCCACAGCTGATACTGGACGACATCAACTTCAACTGCGGCTATGAGCCGTACGAGACAGCTGATGTACTGGGCTCGCTTGAAGGCAAGTACAGCATAGTGTGGTACTACGATGAGAGCGAAGGGTGGCTGTTCTACACGCCACAATATCCGGAGTTCTCGACACTGACGCAGTTCAGCGACCAGACAAGCAATCCATACTACATAAAGATGACCGGGCCGGCAAAGCTCGGACTCCAGTGCGAGGATGAATGTGTCAGCAACTACTGCGGTGATGGCCAAGTCAACGGCGACGAGCAGTGCGAACTTCCTGACGATAATAACAACGAATACTGCACCCAGACGACGCAGCAATGCTACCAAGATACTCACAAGACGCAATACAGGGACGCATACGGCTACTGTGATGAATCGTGCGGCTGCATGGAAGATCAGGAGTGGGGATCGCCCCAGTGCTTAAAGGACAGCTGCGGAGCGACGTGTGGCGGCGACAGCGACTGCTCGCAAGGACAATACTGCAACACAGAAATTTGCCAGTGTATGAACATACCTGATTAGATGGGCCAAAGAGGCCCTTTCCTCTTTTATTTACTATTCAGGAGGAAAAAGAACCCAAAAGGTATATAAAGATAGATTACATATAAAAAGTAAGGTAAACTATGAAAAATAACTTCGCATTATCCGGAATCGTTTTTGTATCTTTGATTTTTGTTTTAGCCCAGTCCGCTTACGCCACCAGTTTTCCATGCGCTTTCGGCGGAACAGTCACAGTCAACGGTAATCCGATTGCCGGAGAACAGGTTACAGCATATCTGAACGGAACTGGAGTGCTTGTGGGCGAAGGCAAAAACACGAGCGCCGGATATGGCATCTCGATAGTCGATGCCAGCGACCAGTATGTCTTTTTCAAAGTCATGGGCACGCTTGCCAATGAAGGTTTGCAAAACTGCGTTGAAGGAACTTTCACACAGCTTAACCTTACGGTGGATGACGGTGATAACGATGGCTACAATGTTCTTGAAGATTGCAACGACTCGAATGCGGCTGTGAACCCAGGCGCGGCCGAGATTTGCAACGGCATAGATGACAATTGTAATGGTGTTATTGACGAAGGTTTCAGCGACCTCAACACTTCATGTACTGTAGGCATAGGAGGCTGCGCGAGAACCGGAGTCAAGATATGTTCTGCTGACAAGCTTTCAGTTGTCTGCAGCGTCACTGCTGGAGCACCGAGCTACGAAGCATGCGGTGACGGCATAGACAACGACTGCAACGGCCTCACCGACGAGATCTGCGGCGGCGGTGGCGGCGGTGGAGGCGGTGGCGGCTCAAGCGCTTACTGTGGCGACGGCAATCTCCAGAAATACAGGGGCGAAGAGTGCGAGCTGAACATCGCATGCAACGGCACGGGCCTGACATGCAACCTTACAAGCTGCAAGTGCGTCGAATGCACCGAGAGCTGGGCATGCGGAGAGTGGGGACAGTGCGCTGGCGGCGTTCAGACGAGGACTTGCGTCGACGCGAACACGTGCGGCACGGTCCTGCAGAAACCATCCGAGAGCCAGACCTGCACCGGAAGCGGCAGCAGCGGCACCCAGATAACGAATCTTGGCGCGATAGTGTGCGGCAACGGCGTGTGCAACGACGGCGAAACATGCGAGAACTGCCCGGCGGACTGCCAGTGCGCTGGAGCGAACGCGCAGGAAAATCAGGGCTTCAACATATTAGGCGTATTCACCGGAGCGCCCGGCTTGAGCCTGCTTGGCCTGCTTGCGCTGGCAATAATCATAGCGATTCTGTTCTTCACGACGCGCAAGAAGAAAAAGAAGTAAATTATTTTTCTTCTTTTGCTTTTATTTCATCTTCAGTCTTTACTTTAATCCCGTTCTTCTTCAGCAGCGCGGCCGTTATGCCGTCGCCTTTCACCAGTTTTCCTGAGAACGAGCCGTCGTAGATTTCGCCTGAGCCGCACGAAGGCGATTTGGCCTTTAGTATCGCTTCCTTGCATCCGGCGAGTTTCGCTATTTTCAGCATTTCTGCAGCGCCTTTCGCCAGCGCTTTCTTCACATCCCTGCCGTCGCATGCGAAGGCGCGGCCGTTTATGAGTTCGGTTGCCAGCCTGGGAGTGGTCAGGCCTCCGAGCTGCTCGGGGCAGACTGGAATCGCCTTGCCTTTCCTGACCATTTCCATGACTTTTTTGCTGGATTTGGAATTGCCGTCATACCTGCATTTCACGCCCGCGAGGCATGCGCTCACAAGTTTCATTGAATCACCGTCAAATCATTTTTCTTATCTCTTCGTTGAACCTCTTCGCCCTTTCGAGAGACGTTTTTGCCTTGTTTTGCATGGCAGACAAGCCCATCTCGTAAGTGAACCTGGCCCTTTTCCTTCTTTCGTGAAAATAATCGTCCATTAATCCCTTGGCTTTTTCCCTGCCGAGCATCTGGGTCGCGTCTTCCTCCGCGTCGGCGAAGTCTTCCACAATCTTCTTCTGAAGTTTGCCCGTGAGGTAGAAATAATAAACGAACGCGTCGAACGTAACGGCATGGATCGAATCCTCGGTCTTTATTTTAACTCCTTCATTTTCAAGCAGTGCCCTCGCCATGTAAAACATCGAATAATAACTCGCGTTTATCACCCACAGGAAGCCGTTGAAATCCCGGAAGCCGGTTGATTCTTTCAGGTTTTTGTCGGTCGAAACTCCAAAAAGCAAAAGAGCTGACTCCAGCGAATTTCTGGCGTTGTCCAGGAAGAACTGCACGAACCTGCTGTCGCCTCCCTTCGTTATGACGCCTCTTCTTATGCAACTCTCGGCATTCCTTTTCGCTTCCCCTATTCTTTTATCATCTAGCATTTTTCAGCAACCTGTAATAATTTTCAGCGCCGAACAATAAAATATGGCTGTCCAAAGACTCGTTCATGACGTTTGCCTGATCCCTTTTGGCGAGCATTTCGCAAGCGCTTTCGACGGATATCGCATTGCAGTCGAATTTCAGGCTGAACCTGGAAGATATCGTATCCATGAATTTTTCCGCGGCTTCGGTTTTGTTCCCGTCTTCCAATATGATCAGGGTGTCGACGTCCGAGCCTTTCGTTTCCTTGCATTTCGCGTAAGAGCCGAAAAGCAGCATCGTAAAGTAGTCCATCTTTATCCCTTCAAGCGCGTCCTTTACGAAAAGTCCGATAGTTTTGTTCTTTTCGAGGAATTCTGCCATCCTAAGGCCTTCCACGTAGCTTAAAATGGAATGATTTTCCTTGTAGTTCAAAGACACCAGGTTGTGGGTATCCTTTTCCAGCAGCTTGTTCTCAATGAGAGCTTTCACGGATCTGTGCATAAGCGGATATGGCTTGCCTGCCGTTTCCGCGACCTGTCTTACGCTAAATTTCTCAGTTATTTTCGAGACAAAAATTTTCATTATTGCCAGCTGAGTCTTGGTTAACATCACTATCACTATTTTGATATAATATTATATCTTTTTAGTTATATTTAAGCTTTCATGTTTTTAATATCGCAAAGTATACGCAGGTTATAAAAAAATATAACCCTGGTATAAAATAAGCAGATTTGAAGGTGACAGTCTCGATTACTCCACTTCCACGCCGGGCATGATCCACTTCCCGCCCAATCGCTTTCGATTCTCCAGCAGCATCTTGCCGGATATGGCGATTTTGGAGTATTTCGGGTTGAGGCCCAGCAGCCTCGCGAACGAGAGGAGTTCCGACGGCGCCCGCAGGTCGTACGGGTCGACAGCGCCTGACGTAAGAATGAAGGGAGGCTTGTATTTCCTGACCAGCTTCGCGTTCTCCAGCATGCTCGAGAAAACGTCCGCTCGCGTCTTCCTGTTAGATATAAGCACGTTCCTCATGTTGAATTCGATAGCTACGTTGTTCTTTTTCGCGAGCTTGGCCATCACAAGATCGATGCCGCCATCGTTCCTGCCCATTTCCGGGTGCGCTAAAACGTCGATTTCAGGCGTTTCACAAGCGACTCTGTTGACCTCTATGTTGCCTCCGTGGACGAGAATCACTTCGACTGCCTTCCGCGCCTTCCTGGCGAGCTTCTGCATCTGGTCGGGGTGGCTGGTCTCGATCTTGAGGCCGAAAGACACGTCTAAGGGGGATTTGGAAGGCATGGAGGCGAACTGGTCGCGAAGGGCGGAAACGTCTTCGAGCGACTTGCTTACGAAGCATACGCCTTTCCATCCCATGCGTTCGAGAAGCGTGAGCATGCCGTTCACGTCGACCTCGGCGTGCACATGATATTCGTAGAAACTCATGAAACCCCTAATCTATAATTGGTTTAGCGGGGTTTTAAAATAATCAATACAATAAATGAACGTTATGGCTGGCATGGACGCGGCAACGGACGAATTCTACGAGCGGCGGGAGCGTATGGTATCGGAGCTGGTCACGCAGGGCCTGCTCAGGACTGAGAAAATAATAAAGGCGTTCCTCGAGGTCCCGAGGCACGTGTTCGGGGGCGAGCAGAACGAACGCTTCGCCTATGGCGATTACCCGATACCCATCCCGGACAGCCAGACCGTGAGCGCGCCTCACATGGTCGCGGCCATGACAGAGCTGCTGAGACCTGAAAGGAAGGATAAGGTGCTGGAAATCGGCAGCGGCTCAGGCTACCAGGCGGCAATCCTGTCGAAGCTGGTGAAAAAGGTATACACGACGGAGATAAGCCCTGAGCTCGCAGCTTTCGCCAGGTCGAATCTCAAAAAAGCCGGCGCCAATAACGTCGAAGTCATGCTCGCGGATGGCAGCGAGGGCTACGCTAAAGCGAAGCCATACGATAAGATAATAGTCACCTGCGCCACGCCAGAGATATTCGACGCGTGGCTGGCGCAGCTCAAGGTCGGCGGGATTCTGATAGCACCGCTAGGGAGCGGATTCTACCAGGAGCTGATACACATAAAAAAGACTGCCAAAGGCATTGAAAAAAATAACTACGGCAGCGTGGCTTTCGTGCCGCTGAGAAGGTAAAAAATTTATTGTAAAGTGTATTTTTCTGGCATGGCGTTCTCAAAGTTTATGCTCTGTGCTAAAAAGGACATCGAACCGTTTCTATTTGGCACCAAAGACCCTGGCATTATGTCCAGATCTTTTACATCTCCTTTTTGCAAGCCTCTCATCATGGATGAATATTCTTCAGAACTTAATTCCGTGAGTTTCATCACACCGTTCAATGATTCAGAGCCAATATAAACAGTTTTTGTGGATATGTCCGCGACTAGATAATTTTGCTCGCCTGTTCTTTTGAAACCTCCGAAAACAAAAACTCTCCTGGCAGATATCGATTCTTCCCTAGTCATTTCCATCTTTACACCCTATTTATAACTGAACCGTCGGTCTGGCCTTTCCGGCGCTTATCTGAAACGCCTTTTTACCCTTTTGCCCGTAGAAATCAGTCCAGTACGTCCTGCCATATTCGGCCTCGTGAAAAGGTCTCGCTTCAACGCCGTCAAAGCCTGCGTTTTTCAGCATCTCAATGATTATTTTTTTATTCATTGCGCCATTGCCGTTTGAAACAGCGTTATCTTCATGTATGGAGAATGAAAATTTACCGCCGGATGCCAGCTTTTTCAGAACCAGCTCGAACAACCTCTGATGGTAATCGCCAGAGTTGAAACCGTTGTTGTAATAGCCCACGGCCATGTTTGAGTAAACGCCATTTACAGAGCCGTCAGGTATTTTTCCCAAACCCTCGATGAAATCCCCTTCCATGTATGCGCAGTTTCCTACGCCTTTGGATCTGGCGTGCCTTTGAGATATTGACTCGTTGATGCCCTTGCTTATGCTGTAAAAATCAATCTGAGGAAATCTTGAGGCATATTGAAATGCCTTGTCATCCCTGGAGCTGTCTCCTAGATGAACCATTTTGTATTTTCCCATCATACCAACCCTTAATATTAACTACTTTATAGTAGTATTCTATTACTTATAAAGCTTTTTCCGCCCGTTTCTGGACTAAAAAATGGCGATTTTTATTGCTTACGGGTTAGCCGAAGCTATCCGATTTATGAGAATAAAAACAGAGAACAAAAAGAAAGGTGCGGCGCCTTTACGCGCCTCCGGCCATGCCGATTATCTGCAACGCCACGACCAGGCCGAAAATGATTATGGTTTCCGGGATGACCGTAATGATAAGACCCTTCGCGAAGAGACTTTCCTTCTCCGCCATGGCGCCTATCGCCGACGTTCCCAGCTCTTTTTCAGCCCACGCCGTCGCTATCGCACTTATGCATATCGTCGCTGCTGCTGCGATTACTGCTATATCAGACATATTCACACCTCCGTTTGAACATTATCGCGTTGTTTTTCAGTGCCGGATACCGTTGAACAATATCCAGATTAATAATTATCACGCATATTTATATACTTTACTTTTGTTACTATTTAATAGTTATTATAGTTAGTCGCATTTAATTCGCAAATACGGCCCCTCATGCGCATTTGCTTTCAGTATTCCGGATCCTTCTTAATGAATTTGCGCAGCTCGCCCGTTCCTCCGGCCTTCAGCTTGAAAAGGAGCGTGCTTACCTCTGCCGGCTTCAGTTCCCTGACATCGTCGCCCGTTCCGACAAAAATCGCAGGTTCGGTCTGGTATTCGTCTGCGGGCCGGCTTAATGGCTGATCGCCGATGAATTCATAGAAAGGGCCGTTCTCATTGAGCCTCTTGATATCCGTCATGAAGTCTCTCAGCATGACATCATCTGCTATCAGGCCTTCCCACGCGCTTATGCGGTCCCTTTTTCCTACGCTCCTGCGTTTCCCGTCAGTAAGCCTGACGCAGCTTACGGGCGTTTCCCCGTCGAACTCCAGAACGTATCTTTTGCCGTTCTGGTTGTATGCAAAGTGACCCAATAACCCGATGCTGTTTTGGACGGCTTTCACGTATTCGTTTTTGTCGTAGTGGAACTCCGCCATGTTTTATATTTGTGAAAAAATCTTAAAAAACGGCAGTTATCCAAAAAATTGAAAACAAATAAAAAAAGAGAAAAATGGGGTTGTTCACCCCTGCTGCAAAAGCTCGGTTTCCATGTCTTGGACCGTCATGCCTTCAAGCGCCTGGTCCAGTTCTTGGTCGACCGTGTTGAAAGCCTGGCCTTCAGCGCTTGCCGTTGTTTTGGCCGTGCCTCCGCCGGTCGCCGGCGTCTGCGTGCAGCCGCTTACCATGACTGTCGCCACGAGCGCCACTAACGCGAGTGCCAGTAGTATTTTCATTTTATCACCTTACTGGCCCTCCGAGTTCAGATCTGGCGCGTTGTCGACGTTCTCGCCTCTCTGAAGCCTGTCCTTGACCCTTTCCCTGACGTTCTTCAGCCATTCCGGCGCGTTGTTCATGACGTCAGCGCGCTTCTCCGTGTACTTGTTGTACATGTTGGCGAGCTTGTCGCATATGGCGTTGTCGCTGCTGATGGTGCCGTTGGTGATGTTCTTGCACTTCTCTATTATGTCTGCCCTGCAGTTCGCGTCGTCCAGATGGAGCTTGCAGTAAGCCCAGTTCACAACCTTGCACCTGTTGTCAGTTGGGTTCTGCTCGCAGAAGGTCTTTATTTTATCAGCGCAGCTTATGCCTTCCTTCTCCGGGTCGCAGATTATGCCTCCGACAGCCTTTATTGTCGCCTTGCATTTGACGGGGTTGTTCTTGCAGTAATCCTTGACGTTGTCCGCTACCTCTTCGGCTTTCCAGACTTTCGGCGCCTGTATGACGTACGCGTTGTAGGTCACGCCGTTAAGCGTAAGCGAACCAGCCCACACCTCGCCGTTGCCTTTGACGTAGGAGTTCAGCGAAAGCGAGCCCAGCTGAGTCGTGCCGTTGACGTCGTACACGTTCGCCGTGGCCGTGCCGTTGCCTATCACCACGTCCTTGAGCCTGTATTTGGTTTCCCCGAAGTGAAGCACGCCAGTCTTTACTATCGTCTCGGTGCCATTCGCGTCAGTGACGCTCACCCCGGCTATGCCGACTTTTATCATCTCGAAGTCCATCGCATTCGATTGCGACGTCGCTATGCCGTAGCCGAGCGCTCCCATGGTGTGTATCTTTACGCGCGCCTGGCCCTGAGACCCCAGCGTTTCGTCCGCCATTACCGCCGCTCCTGTCACGCCTATGACCAGAAGGGCGATTGCCATTACGAATAATTTTTTCATTTCAATTGCCTCCTATTTTATATTCAAATATTCTGCTGCGGAACCGCCGTGGCGACTCCGTGGAACATTTATGCTAATACTATACCGTTTCGCCTATTAGAAAACTCGCTGCAACAATGTGAAACAATCATTTTTTGTAGAAGAGGCGGTTCGTCCTGCCGACGCGTTCTTTCTCGACGAGGCCTTTCTTCTCCAGCTTCATGATTATTCTGGTCATCTTCGCCCGCGAGAAGCCCAATTCCTTCTCTATCTTTTTCTGCATTATTCTTCCTTCTTTCGACAGGATGAAAAGGACCTTGCGCTCGTCCTCCGAGAAGCCGCGCTCGAATTCGCATTTCATCTTCTTCCTGTAATGGCCGACAAGATACGTCACAACTGCGATGAAGACTATCGAGATTATTATGCCAGTCGCTAGCGAATAGTCGCTGCTGGTGTTGTAGAACTTGAACGAAAGCATGACGCTCTGCGGGTTTTCCAGCGTCCAGCTCAGGCAGATTCTCTGGCCGTCGCTTAGCGTCTCGTATCCGTCCGGATAAATCACGTCCCTGTAGACGGCGAAACCCTCAGGCAGGTAGGCCTTCATGTTCATTACGCTGGTGACGGGAGGCTTGAGGCTCGTCGAAAAGCTGTATATGCCGTTGCCTGCGAAAACAAGGTCATGCGCGACGAAGCTTATGACCAGCGTCTTCGTCCCCTCGGGCGCGGTAAACCTTACATTGTATTCGCTGCCTGTCTTTTCGAGCGAGTAGTCCAGGACATTCCCGTCCGCGGTCACGTAAAGCCCGCTGACGTCGCCGAGCACCGCGTAGTTCAGGGAGCTCGCGTTAAGCGGCGCAGCAAAGCGCATGGATATTCCCTCCTGCACGCTCGCGTCCGGCATTACGTTGAACGTGATGTTGTATTCGGAAATGTCAAGGGCGCTGACAGTCTGTGCCAGTGAAAAAAACAGCATGATGAGGACGCATAGTTTTAACGGGTTCATGAGTGAATTTTGAGCCGCATACTTAAAAATATTTCATGGCTTCGCGCCGATGTCTATGTCGCTCAGCTTGGCCTTTTTCCCTGCTTTTATCCTGAGCTCGGTCAGAAGCGTTTCTCTCCAGTTTTCCACAATGCCACCGACCTGGCTTTTGATAAGTCTCCTGGTTTCCCTCTCGCCTGATTTTTTGGAGAGATTTTCGTATAATTCACCCAAAGGCTTGCAGAAATATCCGCATTCCTCTCCCATGTACGAAAGCCTCAAGAAGTTGGTTATGAGCTGCTGCTTTTCCAAAGAGTCGTCGCCCAGCTGCGATAATACTTTGGAGAGGCCCATGATCATGCGGTATTCATTCTCCCCCGGGTTTTCTCCGAGAACGAACCTTATGGTTTTTTGAGCCAGCCTGTAATTCGCCCCAAAGCTTCGATTTATGATTTTCATGGCAGTGCTCATATAATTATGTTTCTGGTAGATTTCCTGGAAGTCTCCCTTGTAAAAAACGCCTCTTTCCAAGTCTCTTCTGGCAGGAGAGTCTGAAGCATCTTCGATTATTCTCATGAGGCAGATGTTTTCTTTGTCAAGCCCGTCCATTCTCCCTTCCAGTTTCCTGAGCCTTATTTTCATTGCAATCATGTTTTCTTTGCTCAGGTCGCATCCTCTGAAGGCGTTTTCCACTTTTATCTCCTGGAATTCCCCTCTTATCTGGCGGTATACTTCCCTGGGAACAAAAGGATCGCCTTTTACGTATAATATGTCCTCCCCCCATTCCGACGTTTCAATGTCAAAAACCGCATTGTTTTTCCTGAGATATTCTTTCACTGTTTCAAGCGGAATCAGCTGGCCGTATATTTCACTGTTTTTGGCCGGCCGGTGCGGCGTGCCGGAGAGATTCTCATTTCTCGGAATTTTTCTGTCACGCGCGCCAAGTTTTCTTTCAGCTAAGCCTTCATAATGTTCTTTTATCCTTTCAAACGTTTCTCCGCTGAAATAGAGAATCCTGTGACCGTCTCCATTCGCGCTTAAAAGTTCTTTGTGAAATTTCGAGCTTCGTGTTGATGGATTAAAATTAACATTGTATTCTTCTTTCATGTATTTTCTGACATCGGCTAGAGTAGTAGAATCTTCCGGCAAAGCGACAGAATGCATTAAAAAAGTAGGGTAAAAAATTTTAAAAAGGGGACTTGTTCTCAGTCCGTCCCCCTTTCAAAGCATTTATTCCTTTTTGTGCTCTTTCGCCTCGGCATGCTCAGGCTTGTGCTCTTTGTGCTCGTGCGCCGCTTCAGTGTGAGCTTCCTTGTGTTCCGGCTTGTGCTCTTTCGCTTCAGTGTGCTCGGCTTTGTGCTCTTCGTGCTTGTGCTCAGCCTTCGCTTCGTGTTTTTCCTCGTGCTTCGCTTCTTTATGTTCTTCCGCCTTGTGTTCGGCCTTTGCTTCCTCTTTGCCGAAAAGCTTCGCGAGCGAGTCCTTGCCGTAAACGACGGCTTTCATGTTTACCTGGACTATGTCTTCCGAGAACGTATTGCCTCTAATAAGCTTCCTGCGCCTCTCGCCCTTTTCCGTCGGGTGGAAACCAGGACCGCTCGTAAGCAGCATCTTTTTCCTGATGGCTCCCGGTATGTCCTGTCTCATGGGGAAGCCCTGCTTGTCAGAACCGCCGGTCAGCTGGAATTCGTAGCCGTGCAGCCCGAGAAAATCGCCCTTGACTTTTTCGCCGATTCTCCTGCCGATAAGGCCGGATTCCTTCTCACCGACTTCTTTCTGGAACGTATGCTTCGTCTTCGGATCCGATACAACTATCTTGAACACATTTTCACCTCTCCTCAGGCCGGCCCATACTGCGAGCCATTCCGAGTTGACAATTACTTCACTGGTCGCCTTTAAAAAGCTTCACCAGCTGCTCTCCGAGCCACGGGTGCTGGCTGTAAATTTCCGGAGTGCCATTGTTTAAAAACAGTTCTTTTAGTTTCGCCGCATCAATTTGTCCTACGCGGCCGTTTTCCATGTCGAGCAGTGTTTGCTGGCCGCCTTCGATAAAACTAGTGACGGTTATTTTATTGTGACTCAGGGGTTTGCTGTTTTTTACCTGGTTTTCGCTTCTTTCATATTGTATGCTGCCCACCAGCTTGCCATCGTTGTATATGCCCAAAAGCGCCGCTTCGCTGTGCGCATTTGGCACTATCTGATAGCCTGTCTTTTTATCTTTTTCTGGTGCCATGAAATAAATCTTGAAAACAAGTTTTTTATAGGGCGCCTGTTCACACTTTCTGGGGAATTTTCCTCACGACTGGCGGTTTCCTGGCCAGTGGAGAGGCGAGCTTCTGCCTCACCTTCTGTGCGTGCATGTCCACCGCGCGCGCGTATTTCTCGCCGTTGTAGGCTCTGAGCGCCTTCATTATGTCTTTGCGGCCGCCCTTCTTCCACAGCATGTTGGCGCATGAGCCTATGGCGTCCTCTATGCCGTCCGGCTCGAACCCGTCGCCGTCAAGGTCGTATGAATATTTCCTGAGGCTTGTGGGCATGAGCTGTGCCGGCGTCGAAGCGCCAGTGAATGAGCCTTTAAGCGCGAAAACGTCGGTTATGCCTTTCTCCCTGACAAACTTCAGGAACTCTGTCGTGTATTCGTAGAAAAGGTCTTTCCTTTCAGTGAAAACGTAGTTGGACATCACGGCGTTTAATATGGGACAATCTCCCTTGTTTTTGCCGAAAAGCGATTCCACGTTAAGAACGGCAGTTATGTATTCCCTTTTTATGCCCGGGAAAAGCTTCTCCGCCTCGTCCAGCCACTCTTTACGCTTTTCCATGAAGTTTATGCTGTCCTGCGTGGACTCGTTCCTCATGTACCTGTGCTCCTTGGGGTTGGTCAGGTCGATTTTATTGTACTTTTTCCTGAGCGGGTTCGGGTCGAACAGCCTGAACTGGGGATCTTTTACCAGTTCAACAATCTCTTTGTAGCCGTCCTTGTCCAGCCTCTCAATCAGCTTCGCAGTCTCCGCCAGGTATTTGTTCTGCGATAACATCAATGAGAGATACATGGCCGTTTCTGCTATCATCATTAAGAAGTAGCAAAAGGATTTAAATTGCTTAGGAGACGATGATTCTTTCCACGTCCGCGGCTTTCGCGCCTCTTATCAGCAGCACCTTGTCTTTCGACTTGAAGCCGCTCACGATTTCGACGTCCTTCTTCGTCGCGCGCTTCAGCTCTTTGACTATCTCCGCGTTCGCCTCTCCTTCGCGCGGAGGCGACGTGACCTCGAGAACGAGCCGGCCTTCCTTGAGCACGAGCGCGAAGCGGCTGGCGTTCGTCTTGGCCCGGACTTCGATCAGCACGCCTTCAGGCGTTTCTCTTAACGTTACCTTTCCTCCGGACATAATAACAATATATGTGAATTATATTTTAATCCCGGACGGTCAAATACGATATATGGAAATCGAGACTTTCGACCTTTTTTCAAGGCAGACGCCTTTCATCGGCATGGACAGGCAGGCTGCGCTCACCCAAGCAAAAGTGGCAGTCGTCGGAGCAGGCGGACTCGGTTCGCATGTCGGCAGCCTGCTCGTGCGGGCGGGCGTAGGTGTCGTCCGCATAATCGACCGCGACATGGTTGAATACTCGAATCTCCCGCGCACCGCGATGTACGACCGCTCGAACATAGGAAAAGCGAAGGCGTTCGTGGCGTCGCAGAAACTTGGTAATATTGTTTCCGGCAATCGCGTCGACGGCATGATAGAGAACGTCGCGGCGTCGAATGTCAAGGACGTGCTGGCGGGCTTCGACGTCATCGTCGACTGCACGGACAACATGGACTCGCGCTATGTCATAAACAAGTTCTGCGTCAGGAACAAGGTGCCGTGGGTGTATGGCGCCGTCCTTAGGGACGAGGGATTCTCTTCGACTTTCAGGGCAGGCGGCAGGCCGTGCCTGAACTGCATCTACAGGATGAAGACAAAAGAGACGGAGAAGACGGAAAACGCTGGTGTGCTTGGCCCAGCTGTCGCGATGGTCGCCTCGTGGCAGGCCATGGAAGTCATCAAGCTCATAACCGGCCTTTCCGAGCCGAACTTCGGCAAAATGCTGAGAATAAAGCTGGACAAGCCCGTATTCGAGTTTCTCGAGATAAACAAGCAGGAGGAATGCGAGATATGCGGAAAAAACCTGCCAAAAAACATGGTCTGAAAAAACCAGGCGGCTCTAGGGCTAGCGCAGGCGCAAGGAAATTCATTCTGAAATACGGGGAGCTGTGGCTCAAGTCGGAGTTCGTGCGCAACCGCTTTATTAAAACGCTCGCCGAGAACGTGAGTCGTCAGTTACGCATGGCGGGAATAAAAGAATTCAGGCTCGAGAGGACGCGCGACATGCTGATTCTCGACTGCGCTAATCCGAAGGCGCCTCAGACGCTTTCGAAAATTTTCGGTATCACGTGGTTCGCTTTAGCTTTCGAAACGAAGCCGGAGATGAAGGCGATGGAGAAGGCCGTGCTAGCTCTCGCGAAGAAGATCGGGAGGGAGCAGACGTTCGCGATACGCGCGAGCAGGAGCGACAAGTCGCTGGCGTTCACGAGCAAGGACGTCGAGAACGAGATGGGCAAAAACGTTGACAGGAAAGTCGACCTTTCGAATCCGGATGTCACGATATTCGTCGAGCTGCGCAAGGGGATGGCTTACGTTTACTCGGAAAAGCTCAAAGGCGCGGGCGGCCTGCCTTACGGCGTGACCGGGCGCGTGCTCTCGCTGTTGTCCGGCGGCATCGATTCGCCCGTGGCGAGCTGGCTCATGATGAAGCGGGGATGCTCTGTCGATTTTGTTCATTATTACGTCAACGAGAGCGGAGTGGCGAAAATCCAAGGGCTCGTGAAGAAGCTGGGCGAATACGCACCCGCGAAGCTCATGTTATATTCCGTCCCGTTCGCGTCCATCCAGGAAGCGATTGTAAAAAATTGCGACACGCATTTCACCTGCGTGCTCTGCAAGCGGCTCATGTATATCACGGCATGCTCGCTGGCGAAAGAGACGAAAGCGAAGGCGCTCGTGACAGGCGAGAATCTTGCCCAGGTTGCGTCGCAGACTCTGGACAATCTCGTCGCTAACGACGACGCTGTTTCAATGCCGAAGTTCAGGCCGCTGCTGACGATGGACAAGACGGAGACCATCGCGCTCGCAAATAAGATAGGGACTTATGATTTATCGATAAGGGAAGCGCACGCGTGCAGGTTCGTGCCTCGCAAGCCGGCGACCAACGCAAAGAAGGAAATCATAGACCGCGAGGCGAATAAAATAAAGAATCTGGACAAAATCATCGCTAAAGCGATTGCGTCTTCCATAAAAAGCACGGTGTGAAAATGACACACTCCCACGTCCTAAAGGACGGGGTATCCCGGAAGGAGGAAGGTGAAAAACATGGATAAAAAAAGCATTTTGGTAAGGGCGAGAGAACGATTAGATACGACGCTCATAGTATTTGAGTTAGTTCTGAGTGTGTTGTTCAGTTTAGTGGGGCATCTCACAGGAAGCATGTATCTTCGTGGAATTGGAGTCGGATTGATAATTGCTTGGGTGACAAGCACATTAGCCTATCTTAGAGTAGGGAAAAAGGAGGGCGTTTGAAATGGAATATAGAACAAAGAGGCATATAACAAACACATTGCTTTATGCAGCAATCATAACAGCAATAATGGGAATCATACTCCAATACACGAAAATTGGAACTATTATTTTTGCTTTTATAAGTGTTGGGTTATTGGCTGCTGACAGATATACAGAGAATAAGCATTTGAAAGAAGAGGGGCGATAAAATGCAAACTAAACAAGCCTCACTTCCTACCAAGCCTAAAGATTTGAGTATCCATGAGGCGATTTAATGGCCAGAAAGAAATTCGTTAACGCCCTGTTCATCGGCCGTTTCCAGCCTTTACACGACGGTCATATGGAAGTCATAAGAGACGCCGCTGGTTCGAGCGACAAGCTTACGATAATTATTGCCGGGCCCGGGAAGCCCGACGCCAGAAACCCTTTCTCTTTCTCCGAGCGTAAGCGCATGATAAAGCTCGCGCTTTCATCCGCTAAAATCAAAAATTATGTTGTCCGCGAGCTGCGCGACGTGAACGCAGACAAGCGATGGAGCGCCGCGATAGCGCGCCTTGGACGCTTCGATATCGCATACTCGCGCAATCCATGGACGTCCCGCTGTCTGAAAGCGGCGGGCATCCCGGTCGCGAAGCACAAATTCTACGCGCGCTACAAGAACTGCGGCAGGGCGATACGCGAGCGCATCATGCATCGCAAGAGCTGGAGCACTCTGGTGCCGCCTGCTGTCTACAAATACGTCCAGAAGATAAACGGCGAGAAAAGGATACGTGGCAGTTTACCTGAGAAGTAGCTTCCCGTTCCTGTCCATCTCTTCGGCGCGGATTCTTGTTGACGAGATGGCGGTCTTGTCGCTGGCCAGGACCATCGGAACCTCTACGACGTCAAGCGGCCTGAGTCCCACGTCCTCGCGGATGAGGTTTATGCCGCGCGCTCCTGGCAGAGTTTCCGTGCTCACTATGATGGCTTCCACGCTGCATCCCTTTTTAGCCAGCTCCTGGTCGAAGAAGTTGTCCAGTCTGCTTATATCATAGCGCTTCCTTTCTATTCTGAGCGACGAGAGGAACTTCGCTAGCGACCTCTTCCGCTCGTCGTACTGGCGGATGCCGCGCTTGCCCTTGCGCCACGCGTATTCGTCGGTGACGAGGCCTATCTGGCAGAAATGCGCTCTCTCGAAAGCTTTCCTTAGCAGCGCTTCGTGGCCTTTGTGAATAGGAATATCGAAAGTTCCTCCTATGCAGGCGACATTGTATTTTCTTCCTGTTTTAATGCGTATCGCTTTTTTCTTATTCTTCAGAGGCATGTTAACGAGAAATTTTGGTTTTGCTGATTTAAAAACAATGCGACGCGGAACGTCGTGAAACTTATTAGATGGCGCCGTTCATCCGAGGATGTTGGGCCAGAACGTCGTCACGACGAGCAGGCCTGACAGCAGGATGAGGATTACAGTCGACGCCGTGACAACCACGTTATAGAATCTGCTGTTTGTGTATTCCCCCATTATATGCTCGTTGTTTATCAATTTCACCACGGCAACGAGGATGATGGGAAGCACTACCCCGTTCACGACCTGGGAAAGCAGCATGATCCACACGAGCGGCAGGTCGGGAAGCAGTATCACGCCGACTGAAAAGGCGATTATCGCGCCTATTATCGTGTAGAAATGCTTTGCCTCGCCGAATTTCCTGTTGAGGCCGGATTCCCAGCCGAACGCCTCGCAGACGTAGAACGCCGTCGCCAGCGGGAGTATGAAAGCCCCGAAAAGCCCGGCGCCGAAAAGCCCGACCGCGAACAGCGCTTTAGCGAGCGTGCCCGCCAGCGGCTCAAGCGCGATGGCGGCATCCGCGGCGTTGTTTATCACTATGCCGTTCGTGAAAAGCAGGGCCGCGCAGCAGACTATGATGAAGAACGATACCACGTCGGTCATTACGCATCCCAGCATGACTTCGACCTTCGAATAAGCGTAGTCTTTCGCGTTTATCCCTTTCTCAACTATCGACGACTGCAGATAGAACTGCATCCAGGGGGCGATTGTCGTGCCTATCAATCCGACCAGGATTATGATGTATGCGGATGAGAGCTGGAACGTGGGCGTGATTAACTGTCTCCCCACTTCCCCCCAGTCCGGGTTGGCCATGACGCCTGATATGATATATGACACGTAGAAGAGTATCATCAGCAGGAATATCTTCTCCAGGGACTTGTAATTGAATTTCAGCAGCAGCAAGGCAACAGTGATCGCGCAGAGCGGGACCAGTATGAACCTGCTGAGGCCGAATATCTCGCCGGCGGCCGCGATGCCCGCGAACTCCGAGACCGTAGTGGCGAAGTTCGCTACCAGCAGGCCGACCATGATGAAGAAAGTCACCTTGACGCCGAAATTCTCGCGAATCAGGTCCGAAAGCCCCTTGCCGGTGACGGCTCCCATCCTCGCGCACATCTCCTGGACTATTATCAGGAGAATGGTTATCGGAATAAGCGTCCAGAGAATCGGATAGCCGAACTGCGCGCCGGCGACGGAATACGTCGTTATGCCTCCTGCATCGTTATCCACGTTCGCGGTTATCAGTCCCGGGCCGATTATGCCAAGAAAAATGATGAGTTTCTTCTTGTCAAGTTTCGGGAATTTCATTCTTTCGACCTGTCATATTTAACAAAGTAGCCTTAATTGGATTGCACGGGTTTGCTTGCATTCCCGTTGTTCCTGAAGCCGTGCTTTCTCCTTTCCGGCGCGAAATATCTTTTTCTCTTCCATGCTCTGGGCAAGACCTCTGAAATGACGTCGTTGGCCTTAACCACGCCTTTGAGAACGCCGTTCTCGTCCACGACCGGCACGGTGAAAAGGTTGTACTTGACCAGCGCTTTTGCAGCGTCCTCTTTTGACGTGGTGGTCTGCATGCTTATTATCTTGTTCTTCATGAGCTTTTCTATCTTTTCGTCGGCCGGGGCGGTCACGAGGTTGCCGACCGGAAGGTAGCCCAGAAGCTTCTGTTTTTCGTCCACCACGTACATCCTGTAAACTTTATCGGACGAAGGCTTCAGTTTCCTCATGAGCTCTATGGTGTTCTCCGCGGTGTAGCTGCTCGGTATCGCTATGAACTCGGTGTGCATTATTGAGCCGACCGAAGTGTCAGTGTATCCCAGTATTTCTTTGACTCTTCTTGCGGACTCCGGCTTCATGCTGTGGAGAATCTCGTTTTTCATGTCATCCGTCATGAGGCTGATCAGGTCGGCCGCATGGTTCGGCGGGATGTTTTCAAGTATCTCCAGTATGCTGTTCATCTTCATGGACTTGAGGAACGATTTCTGGATTTCGGGTTCCGACTCGATTATTGTCTTGGCGGCCTTATCCCTGTCGAGCGAATTGAAAACGAGTTCTCTCTCCTTGTAAGTGAGGTCTTCCATGAGGTCGGCGATGTCGGCGGGATGGAGGTCGGCTATCTTGCTCTTCTTGAGCTTTATGTGAAGCTTCTGGATTTCCGGGTCGAGCGACTCCACGAATTCCCACGGTATGATATGGTCTTTCATCTTGCCGACAAACGTTTCGCTGAGCTTCTCGCCGGCAAGCGAGCGCAGGAGGCTTTTCGCGCCCACGCACACGGCAACTATGCAGAACATGCATCCGACTTTGCCGAGGAAAACATCATTGACTCTCACCACCTTGAGCCCGTCCACGTCTATGATTTGCTTGTCTATCAGCTTGCTCACTGTAAATTCTTTTTCCTTTTCAAACGTCGGCTCAATCTCGCTTTCAAGCGAATTCAGATGAATGTCGGCTTCAAGGCCCCGCGTCTTCGTGCTGTCCTTTATTTCCTTCACAAGGCTCCACGGGATCTTCTTCCTGTAATTATTTTTTGATATGTAGATGACGTGGCTTATCTCCGCATATTTTTCCCCGTCATTGAATCCCATGTCTACAAGTATGCCTATTTTTTTGTCTGCTGAATCCAATACCGGTTTTCCCTTCAACTGGCTGAAATAGACCATAAGTTCAACTCGTAAACCTTATTTATAATCTTTCCCCAACCTGCCTTATTAAGGCAATTTCATCCGTCCTAATTGTCGGCTGCACGTGGCCGGCGGTTAAGCGATATTTAAAAAAAATTAATTAGCAGCCACGACGAATTATTAATATGCTGCAGGAAATCCTTATCGTCACTATTTCGCTCTTCGCGATCGTTGACCCGATCGCTGCCGTGCCGGTCTTCATCTCGACTTTCGGCGGGGCGGACAGGAAGAAGCGACGAAAGGCTGCGATAGATGCGGTGCTCGCTGCTTTCGCGCTGCTTGTCGTATTTGCGCTAATAGGCATGCCGCTGCTGAACTACCTGAACATCTCCATATCAGCGTTCATGATAGCGGGCGGGCTCCTGTTGCTGTTCCTGGCCTTCGAATTTCTTCTGGGCCAGCTTCCGAAGTCTAGAACCGTGGAGAGCGAGCCCGGCGACGCCGTCGTTCCCATAGGCACGCCGCTTCTGGCAGGGCCTGGAGCGATAACGTCAGTCATATTTTTCACGCACCTTTACGGTTTCACGATAACGTTCGTGGCGACCATTATAGTGATGGTCATATGCCTGGCGGCTTTCCTGATGAGCCACAAGCTCGAGCGCGTCATAGGCAAGAACGGGTTGAAGATAATCACGAGGATAATGGGCCTTATTACGGCCGCCATTGCGATAAGCTTCATAGAGAAGGCATTCATAGGGTACGGAATTTTACATGCCGTAGCGCCCATGATTTAGCTATAACGGCGAATCCCTTCTTGTGCATAGCTTCTGCGTAGTTTTTGCCGCTACCCCATATTATAATTACATATTAATATATTAATTAATATATATACTTAAAAATTAAGTTTTTAAAATATCTAAATATTGTTTTTAAAAACTAATAACAATAGAAAAGTATTTAAGTATGTTCAAATAAAATATTATTTGCCGCTCAGTATAAAATGGGGTGATGGGGAATGGAGAATTGTGCTCAGAATGAATTTGAATCTCACCAGGCCAAGATTATGGTTTTTGGCTGTGGTGGCGGTGGTAGCAACACCATAAACAGGCTGACGAACATGGATATACAAGGCGCGGTGACAATAGCTGCCAACACGGATGCCAGGCATCTTGCCGTCACAAACGCCCACAAAAAACTTCTCATAGGAAAAGACATCACGAGAGGGCTAGGAGCAGGTGGTTACCCTGAAGTCGGAAGGAGAGCGGCCGAAGAATCCAGGGAAGACATAAAGAAACTATTAACCGGCTGCGATTTGCTGTTCGTGACGTGTGGGCTTGGCGGCGGGACCGGAACAGGTGCGGCACCAGTGGTGGCCAAGGTCGCCAAGGAGCTAGGCTCGATAGTGATAGGCACTGTCACGCTGCCTTTCAAAATGGAAGGCGCGAGAGTAGGCAAGGCGGAAGACGGTCTGCAGCGACTCAGGGACGCATGTGACACTGTCATTGTTATAGAGAACCAGAAGCTCGTCCAGCTTGCAGGCACCAGGCCGCTTGGAGAGGCGTTCGCAGTCGCGGACGGCCTCATAGCGACGATGATAAAGGGCATAACGGAGACGATATCTCAGCCTTCGCTCGTGAACCTCGACTACGCAGACGTCAAGACCATAATGAACTCAGGCGGCGTCGCGACAATAGGAGTCGGCATATCAGACACGAAGAACCGCGCTTACGAGGTCGTGGAGCAGGCGCTGAAGAACCCGCTGCTTGACGTCGACTACGAAGGTGCGACAGGTGCGCTGATACAGGTAATCGGCGGAGACGACATGACACTCGACGAGATAAACATCGTCGGCGAATCGATATCCAAGAAGATGAATCCCGACGCGACGGTCATGTGGGGCGCCAGGATCCTGCCTGAATTCAAGGGCAAGCTTCAGGTCATAACGATAATAACCGGAGTGAAGTCGCCTTACATAATGGGCAAGACCCAGGAAGCGAAGCAGGTGAAATCTGCTGCCGAGAACTTCTCGAAGGAGTTCGGCATCAGGGTTTACGCTTGAATGTAAACACACCCAAACGTGTCATAGCTTTACCCAGGGAAAGGGCGGGCCGCTGGCGAATCCGGGCGGCCTTTAACTTTCCTCTCATTCTTTTTTATTATTTTATTTTGCCGAAGTCGCCGTTTATTACGACTGGCCTTACCGCCTCTATCTCGGACTTGTAAAATTCTATTTCCGGGATGGGGTTCATCAGGAAAATCTTCTTGTTCAGGACGTGCGCGAAGCCGATCTCCATCAGCGTATTGCCGCCTATGTAATTTTTGACGCCTCTCCTGTCGTAATTGAGCACGAGAATCGCGTCGCTCTTCTTTATCTTATTCCAGAACCTGCGTATTGCATCCTTTTCGTTCTTGTCTAAGAGCGTTAGCCTTTCCTTCTCCTTTTCGTTTTTGCCGGCGTATGAGCCGATGAAATCGGATATGAGAACCTCGTGGCCCAGCTTCTCGAGCTTCTCTTTCGTCTCCAGCATCTTCTCGGCGAAAACCATGCTTGAGCAGACCGCGATTTTCATGGTTATTGGATGATTCGTTGAAATAAAAATTCATCAAAGATGCTTTCCTGCCGCAACGTTTATTATCTTTATGGACAATTATCGTGATGAGGATTTCTGTGCTTTCCGGGACAAGTTTGTTTGAAAAGGTGCGCTCCCTTTACGAAAACGACGAGGCTGAGCTGCCTAAATTCACCGGTAAAAAGGACGGAAAAAACGCTGGCGCTTTGAGCCGCGGGAAAAAATACGCGGGCAGGAAGCGCAAGAAAGAGCTTTATGTTGATTCTAAGGACAGTGACGAAGCGGAAGAGAAGGATTACGATACCGAATTCTCTTCCGAGAGCAGCGAGTACGTGAAAGCCGGCCATAAGAAACGCGAGGACCGGGTGAGGGTCGAAGTCGAGCCCAGCGCCGCCGCGCAAGGCGTGCAGTTCGTCGAAGTCGCGGGGAAAGCCGTCGCTAAAAAAGCCGCGCTTTCCGAAGCCAGGAGCGCGGTCAACGAGATGCTGTCCAGCGCGAACGTGAGAGACGCTAAGTACGCCGACGAGCTCAACAGCACGACCGTCCCCGACGCGGGCTTTCGTTACGGCAGGCGGGCGGGCCTTGTCAAGATAGAATACAACGACCCCGTGTTCATCAACAACCAGTGGACCTACCAGCGCATATTCATGAAAAACAACGTGGGCGAATCGAACGTTTATGATTTCACCGTCAAGAAGGCGGGCACCAGCGGCCTCGAGACGCAAATCAGGTATGACGACAAGTTCCAGACTTTTTATTTCGAGTCGCTCAACGGCGTGCGCGACGGCAGGAACCAGACATACTGGGAGGTCTGGGTCAACGGCAACATAGTCGAGGACGCGCTGGACAAGAAAGAAGTCAAAAAGGGCGACGTCGTCGAGTGGAGACTGGCGAACGAGCGCGAGTCGTTCTGCGGCGGCGGTGGTTACGAAGAGCGATACACTAGGCCGGAGATGCGCTCCAAAATAAGCGTCGAGGCCGAAGCCATGAACCAGATGTACGGCGCTGGTTTCGGTTACGGCTCAGGCTTTATCACGCCGACCATGCCAACATTTTCCATCAGCAATTACGGCTTCTCGGGAAGGCCGCTGCAGAACATCTGAAGCGGCTCACATGAACCTGGCTTTTTTTGCCTGGGAGGCATCGATTTCCTTCAGTTCAGCGTCCTTGGCGGTGGGCTCGAAATATTTTACTTTCTTGTTCATGCGTCTCGCTAGGTCCACGTCCTCTAGCATCTCCCTGTTCATCTCGCCGATTACCCACACTTCCGACGCCTTCTTTATCTGGCCTAACCTCTCTTTGTCCCTCGCTTCCTTGTCGTTCGTTATCCTCGTCACCTGCGCGAAGTCGGCGGCCACGTTCGGATAAACCGGAATAAGTTTCATGACCGTCGCCATGCGCATCGCCTTGAAGCGCTGGCCGAAATCATTCTTTGAAATTGAAATGTAAACTATATTGCTCACTTTTTCATCCAATGCCATAAGACCACCCCTCTGAAACCCGTTCAAAACAAACGCTTCCCAGAAAAATAATTGGTCACGAAATTATTTAAAACTCACACACGTAGAAGTAAGAGGATTCAGGGATGCGCAATATTTCATCCGAACTTTTTATCGGGGAACTGCGCGCGAAAGCCGGAAGAGTGCCCGGCATTTGCGGACCAAGCCGCGCGCTGAAATACAACCCGCGCGAAGAGCATTTTGGAAATAATATCGACTCTACATGCTGATTTGAAGCTGAATTTCACGAAAATACGCACGAAAAAGCAGAATGAAAATTTGTGCCGAAAACTAAGGGAATCTCCTCGTCTTCAGCACCTAGTTGACGTTCGCTTCAGTCATCGTTTGACAGTCAGGCAACATTTTTCTCGTCACAAACGTTCCCGTATTTCCCGTGTCCGTTGCCGTTGTGATTTCCATGGTTGCCATTCCTCGTTTCTATATATCTCTTCAGACAGGTTTCCATTATCTTATCGAGCTCCGCGTTTACTTCGCTGGCCTTGTATTCGTTTTTCCTGGACATCTTATTTTGGATTTTGTCCATTCCATTCTCGTACCTGAAGTTTATCTTCTCGTCGATGTCCATGCCGCTGGTCATCACATCTTTCATCAGGCCGTAGTATTTTTCCTTCACCTTTTCGAAAGCTTTCTCATTTTCGTACAGTTCCTTCTCTAACGCCTTCTCCTTTTTGTGCTCCTTGTATTTTTTGTCCATCCGGTCTATCATTTTACCCAGCGATATCACGCCCAGCACTCCGAACAGGTCGTGCAGCCATTCTATCCCGTCCTTGCCGGACGTTAGCATGTATGCGCTGCCGAAGCCTGCCGCGTGCAAGCTCCATGAGCTGGTCCAGTCGTATACCTCTTTTATAGCTTTTTTTGTCGCCTTAGAAGCCGTCACTGCATAGTCGCAGAGTTTCTGGATGTCAAGACCGTTTTCATACGCCGCGTTGTCGTCGACCGCTGGATACCACGTGTCGTTTCTGACGCCGCTGAGTCCTTTTGTCTTGTACTCCCTGTCTGTCGTCAACCAGGCGCCTCTCTGGGCACCTGTTGAGTCATTCACTTTAAAGCTATGGTTGCAAGCTTTAAAACTCTTTCTGTTGGCCGACATATATCGGTTTTTAGCGAAAAAACTCCAACTCATTCGTGAGTAGCCCGCTTGCGATTGGTTTTTTTATTGGCTCCGCCAAATATAATAATATGATAAAAATTCTCGCCCTCGAGAATGGCAAAAAACTAATAAAAGACCTGCCCGTATCGAGACTGAAATCATTCCTCAGGGAAAACAAGAACAAGGTCTGGATAAACATGGAGAACCCCACGGACCAGGAATACAAAATACTCACCGAGATTTTCAACTTCCACCCGCTCGAGATAGATGACTGTAAAAAGAGACTGGACCTGCCCAAGATAGACGAATTCGAGGATCACATATTCATCGTGTTCCACAGGTTCTCCTATGATTTTCAGAGGCATATAATGAAGCTGAAGGAGTTCGACATATTTCTCAACAACCATTACATAATCACTTTCCCCAACGAGCCCTCGGAAACCATAAGGGACATGATGCAAAGGACAACGAAAGACCCGTCTTTGTTTGCGAGGGGCACAGAATTCATACTGCACAGCATAATGGACAGGGTGGTCGATGATTATTTTCCGATACTCGACCACTGGGACGAGGAAATGGAGAAGCTCGAGAACGACGTGGTCACGGGCAATATCAAAAGGACGATGAAGGACATGCTCAAGATAAAAAGGGACATAAGAAAATTCAAGAAGAGCATGGGGCCGCAGAGGGACGTGATGAACAAGCTCTCGCACCGCGACCTGCCTTTCGTTTCTGAAAAGGCGAACATATATTTCCGTGACGTCTACGACCACGTGCTGCGCTCGTATTCGATAGTCGAGGACCAGCGCGACATGATAACCACGATATTCGAGGCATATCTTTCGAGCGTGTCGAACAAGCTGAACGAGATAATGAAGACGCTCACTATCATAGCAACGATTTTCATACCGCTCACTTTCATCGTGGGCATCTACGGCATGAACTTCCGCTACATGCCTGAACTGGACTGGCAGTTCGGTTATTACATGGTCTGGGCCGTGATGATAATCGCAATCACCGTCATGCTCATCTATTTCAAGAGAAAGGGCTGGGTATAAACACTCGCATATAATTTTAATCCCGCTTACATATTTTTACCATGGACTTCGACAAGGACTTCGACATTGAGCTCTCGGATTTCAATATCAAGAAGCGCGACCTCTCGTTCCGTTACTGGATTTTCGAATACGGAGGCAGCGTCGAGGGCTGCGGCATAAGCGATGGAGTGGCTTACTTCGGCTCCTGCGATTATTTCATATACGCCGTGGACGCGGAAACAGGGAAGCTGATATGGAAATTCAGGACAGGCGATTGCGTCCCCAATTACGCGCCGGCGTTTTATGGCGACAACTTGTATCTGAGTTCTTATGATAGTTATCTCTACTGCCTTAACAAGAAAACGGGCAGCGAAGTGTGGAGATTCAAAGCAGGCGACAAATGCTGGTCGCCGCCAACCTGCTATGATGGCATAATTTACTTCGGCTCCAAGGATAGTTACGTTTACGCAGTTGACGCAAAGAGCGGCCGCGAGGTATGGCGCTTCAAGACGGGCGACATGGCAATCACCACGCCGACAGCTTACAGAGACAAGCTCGTCATCGGCAGTTACGACGGCTTTCTTTACGTGCTTGACAGGAAAACCGGGAAGGAAACCGGCAGGTTCAAGACGGCCGGGAACATAGTAAACATGATCGAATTCGCCATCGACAAGAACATGATTTACTTCGGCTCGTTCGACAACAACATGTACGCCCTGAATCTCGACACGCTAAAAGAAGTGTGGAGGTTCAAAGCCGGATATGGCATCACGTGCGTCCCGCTCGTTGAGAACAAAAAATTATATTTCGGCAGCCAGGATCACAACTTGTATTGCCTCGATGCGGAAACCGGCAAGGAAATATGGAGATTCAGGGCGGGCGACAGGATAGGCTCCTCAACATCCGCGATTATAGAAGGAAAAATATATTTTGGCTCCAAAGACCACAATTTCTACTGCCTGGATTCTGAAACAGGCGAGGAGATCTGGCGTTTCAGGGCCATGAACGAGATCTGGTCGCCTGTGACAGTTTACAAGAAGAGCGTGGTCTTCGGTTCCATCGATTGCCATCTTTATAGGCTTGACGCAAAAACAGGAAAGAAAATATGGGCTTTCCTGACGAGCACAAAAACAGTTGCCACTTACAAAGTCTCCGAAGAGGTCTCCGCCGAGATAACGGTCAGGCAGGAAGATGCCGGCGAAAAGGACGACGAGAAATACGACCTCACGACCAGCGTTCCCATCGACCTGAAAAGCGAATACTCGTTCAAGAGCGAATATGCCTTCAAGTCCGAATACCACACCAAAAGCGAGTACGTGTAGCTTGTTTTTCAGTTTCTCAGATGTGTTTCGTTGCCTTGGCGGCGATGTAGGTTACGGCCATCACCAGCGGGAAAACGTAGAGCGCGGTGAACGTGCCCAAGCCGAGAGTTATGAAAATTAGCGGTACCTGCGCTCCCACGATTGTCGCGAGGTCGTTGCTCCAGCCCATCGTGCCGATGACCTTGCCCTTCTCCTCGACTGCGAACGTTTCGCTTATTCTGGAATACATCCATACATCGATGAAACCGCCTGCAATGCCGATGAGCATCGCTGCAAGATAATACATCGGAAGCGAATTCGCCATGACCATCGTCGTCGCGGCGAGCAGGTGGAAGGCGATGCATGCGGGCACCCAGTATCGTCTCAGCTTCCTGTTGGATATCCTGCCAATCACCAGGTTGCTCAGGGCGAACAGCACGACTTCCGCCACGACGATCAATGACACCGTGCTTCTAGAAAGGCCGAGCGTCTGCAGCGCGTAGCGCGCGAAAAAGAAGACGAACGCCGAGAACATGGCGATGTCCATGGTCTTGAAAATTATGTATGCGGGAATCTTTTTCATGTACGAGAATGATGGTTTTGCGGAGGCGTGACCATCGTACTTCTTCGCGAACCTGAACATCAGCAGCACCCATATCACGCCGACCGCGAATATCAGGTAGAACGCCGGCTGTATGCCGAACGTGTCGATGAAGAAGCCCGGTATTAAAAGGCCCGCGATCCAGCCGAGATTGCTCAGCCCGCCATATGTGCCGACCTTTTTATCCGGATTGTCCTTGACCTTTCTCAGCGAGTAAATTATTATCGTCACGAACATGAGCGCGCTCGCCACGCCGCCGATTATCTTCAACGACGTGATCGCCAGCAAATCCGACGTCTGTCCTATGAGGAACAGGCACACGAACGAGATGACGCCTGCTATCATCATGTATTTCCTTTCGCCGTGCTTGTCCGTCAGATGCCCTAGCACGGGCTTGAGAATGAAAGAAAACACGTCGCCTATCGACAGCAGGAAGGCGAACATCGCTATCGAGATGTTCAGCGAAGAAAAATACATGGTCGGTATGAGCATGGCGAATGCCATGAACAGCGTCTGGAAAAAGCCGAACATTGCCCCCGAAAAAAGTCTCGCCCTGGAATCATCAGCCATTTACGACACCAAAACCCTTTTCAACATCTTTGTGGAAATTACATATAAGCTTTTTTTGCGGCGACTCACGAATGAGTAACTTCATCTCGGTTTTTTCCTCTTGCCGTTGCCGTTATTTTTCATTTTCTTGCGCAGCTTTTCCATAAAAGACGCGTTTTCCCCGCTCGTCAAAGCTCTCGCCGCGCCTATCGCGGTCGCGAATTCCGCGTGCTCCGGGACGACCGCCCGTCCTCCGAACGTCCGCACGGCTTCCTGCAGCTTTTTCATGAGAGTCTTGTTCCTCGTGACCTTGCCTATGAAAACTATATCCTTTTCAAGGCCGTGGTTCTTCGCGGCGAATACGGAAAGCGTCCCGACTATCTCCCCGACCATGTGTATCAGGCCGAGCGCTATGTCGTTTTCGCTGGTCTCGTCGCAGAGCTTGCCGAAATTTGCGGCAGTCGCGTCCGCAGAAAGCTCGCCTATGCCCCTGCCGACGATGTCCTTCACGGTCAGGTTTATTTTCTTAAGGCTGCCCTTGCTCGCGAGGATCTCGAGGTTGTTTATGTCCTCCTTGTTGAGAAGCAGTTTGAAAAGGCCTTTCAGCGTTCCGCCGCCAACGCCTGTTCCGCCGGCGTGCTTTATGACCTTGCCGCCTTCGGTGACCGCGACCATCGCCGTACCTGTTCCGATGCTCACGACGAAGCATCTTTTCTTGCCCGTCAGCACCATGCCGCCCAGCCCGATTGCCTTAATCTCCTCGACCTTCCTGACAGGGATGCCCAGCAGCGAACTGTTGAGCTTGACGGCCCCGCCGCCAGTCGCGGCGACGGCCGTGATCCGGTCTATCTTCATCCTGTTCTCGGTGATTATCTTGCCCAGGCAGCCAGACGCGGAAGCGACCGCGTCGCTCGCGTGTATGGCGGTGAAATTGCTGGTTTTGCCGTTTCTCAGAAGCACGCCCTGCGTCGTCGAGCCGCCTATGTCTATGCCTATAATCATATAGATAATTCAATGACTGGGATATAAAAACAGTTTTGAAAGCGCGGGCTCGCGCTTGATAATTTTATCAATATTCTACTTGCAGAAAGGGCATTGCCCCATGTTCCCAGAGCAGCTAACTGGTTTCTTCAGCTTGCCGCAGAAACTCTTCTTGCCCAGGAACCACTGGCAGGAGCTTTCTGCTCCCGGAAAGTCGTCAGCATCTACCATGTTTAAACATTGGTATTCAATATTTAAAAGTTCACTACTCACAAGTTACTCATTTATGAGTTGGTAAATGACGCCTGCCTGAGGGGGATGACCGCGTTGCTCGCGTGCATCGAAAGCTTTATATATTTAATCACTAATTAATAGTAACATAATGTGTTTTGGAGGTATGCTTATGAATGGCGAAATTCGCGAAATAGGCGGAATGAACGTTGTCATTGACCCGAGCGTAATTGATGCTGATGGAAAAATAGGCATGTATACGACAGGCACGGCAGCAACCGGTCGTCTGATAAAAAACGTGAGAATAAGGCCGAAAAAAGTTTTCATCTCATCTCACGGCGATCTGGAAATACAAGACCAAAATCTCGGCACTAGGAAATTCAGAAAGCTTTTGAATTATTTGGGCCAAAACACGAATGGCTTTTCTGCATACGGAACGCATGATGGGGGAGAAATGGTTTGTGAACTGCCCATGGAAGACAATAATACCGCTAAAATCAGGATATCCCTCGAGAACCTCGGAAAAAGGAGAAAGGGTCTTCCGGGCCTTTTTGGAATAAAGAGGACGTACGGCGATGTTCAGGTCTCTTCTGAGAAACCTTATTCGGCGCATATTAACAATAATCTCACAGGCAAACCGTTAGGAGAAGGCGGCGATTGGCCAGGCACGGGCAGAAGTACCACGGAAATTGATCCCGTCCTTTACATTTCCGAACATCCGGAGATAAGAAGGAGAAGGGAAACAGCACATGGCATTGCAGATAATGGCTACAATGCTGTTGGCCAATATCTTCCCAAACCAAAGAGAAATGTGATGGGAGCCGTAACAAATTACGACATACTCTCAAATGGTTTCAGGGGCATTTAGGATTTTGCAGCCCCTCGTTTTCATTTTTCATTTCATCATTTTTATGACTCAGAAATGGCTTACGGAAATGCTAGTTAAATCAGATTATCGCGAATAAACCCAGCAGCGCCAGCACGACGCCGAGGAATCCCTCGCCTCCGATGAGTCCGGCTGCGATTAACTGGCCTTTCTCCGTCCATCCTTTCCTGTCGGCAACGTATCGCAGCACGCCGCCTGTGAATAATGGGAATGATAGTTCTATGGGCACATAAAGGCCGATGCCAAACGCTATGGGTGCGATGCCTTGTTTGAAGTAAAGCGAGGCCAGCGTAAGCAGTCCGCCCGCGATTATGCCGTATACCATGAACTCCGATATGCCGCCCGCAGCGACGATGGACGAAAGCGCGACGGCCTGCGGCGCCGGGAGATTGACGCTACCCAGCTTATACATGTGGTCCAGCGCGACCAGCACTATGCCTATGACAATCCCTGATGAGAACACGCTTATGATCTGCGCTTTTATCTGGTCCTTCGGATTCGTGCCTACCAGGTGGCCCGCCTTGAGATCCTGCATGAAGTCGCCCGCCATGCCTGCGGATATGCACAGTATCGCGGCCAGCACGACCGCGACTACCGGGTCGAGCTGCACGAACAAAAGGACGATTATGAGTATGGCCATCGCGAAGACTTCCATGGGGTCGATGTTTATCTCGCCCGTTATCCTTGCGGCAATGTAGCTCACGAGGAACGCGCCGAAAATCGACACTATCGCTATCGCGACGTTAAGCCGCAGGGCGATGCTCAGCAGCACTGCAAAAGCGATGATGGCGACGAACCACCAGCGACTGCGCTTTTCCTTCTTCCACGCGCCCTTCAGCATGGGCACGAATGCAGGCAGGCCCTTGAGCAGGAAGTAGACGACGCTAGCGCCAATTATCACGCCGATGCCGAAAGGCTTCGTCACCGTCATCATCGCGGCTATTTTGTCGGCGAACATGCCTGACGCCACGAGCGCGGGCACGAGCGCGAAATACGATACGAGCGCGCCGGCGAACCATATGGCCGTGAATTTGAGCCCGATCAAAAAGCCGCCTGAGAAAATCGCCAGGCTTATGCTCGCGCCGAAGGAGAAATATTTGGCAGCGGAAAGTTTCAGCGTGTCGAGGTTGAAGAACGAAGGAATCGCCTGGAAATAGTCGCGGACAATCGTGAACAGCCCGGCTAGGCCGAAGAACGCGAACATTATTTTTGCCTGTTTGCCGCCTTTGTCCCCGGCTTCAAGGACTTTCGCCGTCGCCGCGCCGTCGGGATAGGGCAGTTTCAGCTTTACAATCATCTCCTCGCGCAGCGGTATGGTGAACAGCACGCCCAGAAGGCCGCCGACTATCGCGATGAACGTGACCTCTAAAATTGAGATGTCCAGGCCGAGCATCCATATGGCGGGCACGGTGAAAATTATGCCGGCCGCGAGCAGGCCGCCCGTCGATGCGGCGGTAGCAGCGACGTTGACCTCGTTCTTGTTTGTCTTGCCAAAAAGCTTTAACAAAGCGAACGACATTATGGTCGCGGTTATGATGGGCCAGTATACGCCTCCGACCTTCAGGCCAGCGTACGCCGAATACATGCACACGACAGCCGAGAGAACCACGCCGATAAGGACGGCTTTCCACGTGAATGCCGAATTCTCTTTTGCCATTAATTTTCAAATTGCACAAGGTCGCTTATATAATGCGCTGTGACATTTACGCGATTTGTCGAATTTTCCGGGCGCAATGACAATATTTAAAACTTATTTTCAAGCTTTAACTCGTGCAATCATGTCAAAAAATTACATCGCCAAGACAGCCTTTTGCGCATGGCTTGGCCTGACAGCCCTCGCCAACACATCATGTAACAGCATGGAAAATTTATACGATTCCCTTCTGGGAAGAACATCACAGACATTTTACAGGGATGTGAATGGCGATGGTGTGCCAGATAAGACTACGATTACAAGACAAAAAATTCTGGGAATTTTTTGGAAAAGTTATCCCGACAATCCCATTCCAAAAATCGGCGAAGAGATAAAAATCGAAACCCTGTACGGTACCAAAAACGGCAAAGGGCCTTATCTTCCGTGGGAGCAGTTCGACGAATACAAGAAAACCGGAAAGCTTCCGACCGGAACTCACGAATGAAGATTGTGGCTATTTCTTTTCATGTTGCTTCTTCATGAAGAACTCGCACGCCGGGCATCCCAGCTCGCCCTGCTTGCAGTGCGGGCAGGCGATTTTTCCGTACACGATGGGATTTCCAGCGAACATTATTATCAGCGGCCATATTGCAAGCCCTATGACAAACAGGCTGAAGTCAGGCCAGCTCGCGTATGTCAGATACGCGCCAGCCGCCAAAGCAATTATCGTGGGCAGCATGGTCGGGATGAAGTTTTTCGCAGTCAGCTTGTTCTCGTTGAACTTCCTCTTCTCGTCCTTCTTGAAAAAAACCTTCGCTAGTTTCCCCTTGCCGCAGACGCAGCGTTTGTCGTAGTAGTAGCAGCGCACGCATCCTCCTCTGAGCACCTGTATCTCGAGGAACGCCACGTATATGAAAAGCAGCAGCGAGAACAGCGGCAATATCATGTATGTCAGGTATAATCCGGCGGCGTATACGGAAAATGATGCGAAATAGTAAACGAGCATCATCCACACAGGATAGCTTTCAAACTTCTTGTCATTAGCCATAGCAAACCACCTCATTTTCTGAAGACTTTCTTCAACCACAATTTTTTGAAGAATGGAAGCGTCAGTGTCGACAGCATGAAAGCGACCGCTGGAACGATTGCGTTGAGCCAAGGATAAGGGATGGCGATGGCCTGCATGTAAAAGCCGATTGCCATGTAAGTGAATAAGACAAGAAGACCGCGTCGCGTATAACTAGTCTCCCATGCCTTGTCTGCCTCGACGCGCACATTTCTTTCCTCTATACTTATTATCCGTTCTTCGAGTTTGTCTGAATCTGCCATTTACATATACCTCGTTCAGTAAACCGGGAAATGCCTGCAGAGTTCCTTTACCTCTTCCCTGACCTTCGCTAGCGCCATGTCGTCCTTGTGGTTGTTTATTGCCTTGTTGATGAGGTCTGCGACGTGCTTCATCTCGCCTTCCTTCATGCCGCGCGTCGTTATTGTCGGGGTTCCAAGACGGATGCCGCTCGGGTCGAATGGGGAGCGCGTGTCGTAAGGGACCGTGTTCTTGTTCACGGTTATGCCCGCCTTGTCGAGCGAGGTTTCCGCTTCTCCACCACTCAGGCCCTTTTGCGTCAGGTCAATCAGTATTAGATGGTTGTCCGTGCCTCCAGATACGAGAGCGAAGCCGTGCGCCATTAGCGCGTCTGCTAGCGCCTTCGCGTTTTTGACAATTTGGTGGGCGTATTCCCTGAACTCGGGTTTCGCAGCCTCTCTGAACGCGACCGCTTTTGCCGCAATCGCGTGCTCGTGAGGACCGCCCTGCATGCCGGGGAAGACGGCCTTGTCAATATCTTTTGCGAAGCGCTCTTTGCACATAATTATAGCGCCTCGCGGGCCGCGCAGCGTCTTGTGCGTCGTCGTCGTGACGACGTCGGTGAACGGGAAAGGCGACGGGTGAACGCCTCCGACGATGAGCCCTGCGATGTGCGCGATGTCCGCCATCGATATCGCTCCGCATTCCTGCGCAATCTCGGCGAATGCTTTGAAATCGATTTTCCGAGGATAAGCCGTAGCTCCGGACAAAAGGATTTTCGGTTTTTCCTGAAGAGCAATTTTTCTCACTTCATCATAATCTATGAGATGCGTCTTGGGGTCGACGCCGTACTGCGCGATCTTGTAGGCGCGGCCTGAAAAATTGACCTTGTGGCCGTGCGTGAGGTGGCCGCCCTGCGACAGGTTCATGCCCATCAGCGTGTCGCCGAAATTCATCAGGGCGAAGTAGACTTCGATGTTCGCCGGCGAACCGGAATACGGCTGGACATTCACGTGCTCGCAGCCGAACAGCTTCTTCGCGCGTTCTATCGCTATATTTTCGACAATATCGATAAACTCGTTGCCGCCGTAATAACGTCTCCCGGGATAGCCTTCGGCATACTTGTTGTTGAAGACCGAGCCCAGCGCCTGGAGGACGGCCCTGCTGGGAAAGTTCTCGGAAGGAATCAGTTCGAGACCCTCGTTTATCCTTTTCGTCTCCTGTTCGCCGAGGCCGAAAATCTCCGGGTCAGCATCCTTCAGATTGTCCTTCCACATAAAATCACCATTCCCATTGCATGCGCTAGCTCTATCTCGACGGCCCTTCGTCCATGTCGACCTTTATGTATTTCGCCAGCATCGGATGCACGCGCTTCACTTCCTTGTAAAGCTCCCACGCCACGCGCCTGTATGAGATATGCCCTTCCTTGGACGAGCGCAACTTGATGAAATGGTAAAGCTCGCGCAGGTTCCACGTGAACAGAGTTCTCTTTCGGAATGCGAGCGGCACGACGTATTGCGCCTCGTGGGGGAAGCGCTCCGCAATCTTCTCGTAGGCCTGCTTCGCGTGCTCCATGGCAGCGCGGAACTGCTTTTCGAAGCCCGCGTCGATTATTTCCTGGGGAATGTCATAGCCGTTCGCCGTCGTCAGCGACTGATTGGTTTGCGTGCATATCCTGTGTCGCTGGATGTCGCGGAACGCGCCGTAATCGACGAGTATGTCGAAAGTGTAGTAAGCATGCTCCAGTTCGCGCAGAGGCGAGTCATGCCTTCCCATGCGTTTCATGGACTCGTCGAATACCCGTTCCTTTTCAGCGGCGTCCATTTTCTTGACCCGCTTCAGCACGTACGCGTAAGGCTCGTGCGAATATTTGTAAATCATGGAGGCGATGATTTTGTTCTCCGCGTCCTGGTCGTATTCGACCAGCGTCACGCTTTTCTGGTCGTGCGTTTCGTCGCTTTTGCCGTGCCCGCTCACAAGCTCTTCCATGGACCTGTCGGTCTCGCGGATGTAATGGTTCGCGTCCGCGTATTTGATAAGCGTGGGAATTATTTTAAGCACTTCGGATTTCATGTCCGTGCCGATTTTGTTCATCTCGGACAGCGGATGGGACATGAGTTTAGTCAGCATGCGCTCCAGCGTGCGCGCGTTGACAGTGATGGACATGTTGGTGAGAGTCGATGCAGGAAGGACGTAGCGCACTGCGTCGCACGCCCTTGCTTTCGTGATGCCCTCATACTGTTTCTCGTTCATTCCCATCGGTCGCGGGAAGCGCTGTTCCATATGTTTCAGCATGTGCGGCATTATTTCCAGGTAAGTATCAAACAGCGAGCTGCACGTTTTCGAGTATAGCTCGGCGAATTCCGATTCCATGAGATTCGCCGGCTTGTAGAACTTGTCGCGGTCGAATATCTGGTAGCGGGTCGATTTCTCCGTGTAGGAAGCGAGTCTTGAATCTTCGATTGCTTTCGTCGCGAGTATCGAAACGTTCTCGGCAGCGATGCTCGCTATCGCGTGCTCAGCTACGGACGAATGGCCGTAGCCCACGACCCACTGCTCGTGGAACTTGCGCGCCTTCTCCTTAGCCTGCGCATAGTCTATGCCTTTTTCGGAATAGACATTCACGACCTCGCCCATGTCGATGTCCTTGCTCTTTATCAGTTTCAGCAGGTTGTCGCGGAAGCTCGCCGGGCTGCGCGACACGTAAGCGAAAAGCACGGCGACGACCTCGGGCGGGAGGTTATATATTACATAGATATCCTTGTCTATGCTTGTCACATGGTTGTTCAGAATCGCCTCGTCTTCCTTTGAAAAATTTGATTTGCCTTCCATTCTGCAAAACCCCTGCCAAACCCCGATGAAAAGATTATCCGTTCAAATTTTATAAGCGTTTTCGCTAGCTGTGCCGTTACCAGTGACAAGTAAGTAATTTAAAATTAACAAATAAGATATGACTGATTATGTACGAGGCAGCCAGCAGTAGTTCGCTAGACGATATCACATTAAAGAAAGGTTTCATGCAATTTCTGAAGGACAAAATAGGCAACATTGAAGATATGGGAAACGGAAGAACATACCCTGCACCTATTTTGCAGACTGAACATTTTAAAGTCCATTACAAATGCAACGTCGAAAAAGGAGAAGTCGAAGAATGCGTCAGGCAAATACTGGACATGACGGGCGGCTGGCGGCCGGCGGATGCGGAGGAAAATGCGAGATTAGATGCGATGACATTCTTCAGCCCGGACGGCAAAAAAAGAAAAACAGTCGAGATAGAACATTACGATGACGAAACTTACATTGCCGTCTTTGATATGCAGTAAGACCTGAAAATAATTTAAGCATGGATGCTTATTCTTTATCGTGGTTGCATGGATTCTTACGAAGTCATAATCATCGGCCTCGGCCCAGCAGGCTGCACCGCGGGCATTTACGCCACGCGTTTCGGACTGAAAACTCTTGTCATCGGAAAAGAGCCGGGCGGACAGGCGAACGAAGCTCACAAGATCGACAACTACCCGGGCATGCTGGGGGTGAAGGGCGCGGATATAATGAGCAAGTTCCGCGAGCATGCCAAGGCACTGGGCGTGGAGATTATTTATACCGAGGTCGTGGACATAAAGAAGAAAAGCGACGGCTTCATTGTAAAGACGGAGAGCGGAGAATACGAGGCGAAATCGGTCATAATAGCGACCGGCAAGAAGCGCAGGCAGGACATTCCCGGCGAGAACGAGCTGCGCGGACGAGGGGTTTCTAACTGCGCCACGTGCGACGCGCCTTTCTTCAAGAACAAGGTCGTGTGTGTAATCGGCGGCAGCAACTCGGCAGTCATGTCTGCGCTCATGCTGGCCGAGCACGCCAAGAAAACATACCTTACTTACAGGAAAGGCAAGGATGACATGCGCGCCATGCCGACATGGGTGACGTCGGCGGAGACGAACCCCAAGATAGAGATGATATTCAACGCGATTCCGAAAAGGATAGAAGGCAAAGAATTTGTCCAGGCTATACTCTTCGACAAGGAAGGCAAGGAATTCAGCCTGAAAGTCGACGGAGTTTTCGTCGAGAATGGTGCTATACCGCAGACTGAGCTTGCGCTCAAGCTTGGCGTCGCAGTCGAAGAAAAGAGCGGCAAGATAAAAGTCGGGCCCGACATGGTGACGAACGTCAAAGGCGTGTTCGCAGCGGGAGACGTGACCAACGGATCGGCGGACTTCGAGCAGATAATAATCGCCGCCGCCGAGGGAGCGAATGCAGCGAGATCGGCTTACAAATACGTCAGGAAGCGCGACTGATTCCGGAGGCCAGGAGTGAGCAAAGCGAACGACGATGGCTCCCTTTTCGCTTAAGCCTTTGTGAAAAAGGCTTACAAAACTCTAATAAATCTTAATTGTAAATAAAATACTACATTTATTTTCAAACTGAAAAATCGGGTGGGTGGTTGTATGGTGGAAAAGGTTGATCCTTTCGAGTCTGCGCAGAAGCAGCTCAAGAAGGCGATAAACGTCCTGAAGATGGGCGACGATGTTTATGAAGTTCTTAAAAATGTCGCTGAATATCTTGAGGTTTCAATTCCTGTTAGGATGGACAACGGGAAGATTCGCGTTTTCAAAGGCTACCGTGCGCATCACAACAACATGCGCGGTCCCTACAAGGGCGGCATACGCTTTCACCCCGATGTCAACATAAGCGAGGTCAAGGCTCTCGCGTCCTGGATGACTTGGAAATGTTCCGTCGTCGGGATTCCGTACGGCGGAGCGAAGGGCGGCGTCGTGTGCAACCCGAAGGAAATGAGTGAAGGCGAACTCGAACGGCTTTCTCGCGGATACATACGCGCGGTCGGCGATTTCATCGGCCCGAAGAAAGACATACCAGCGCCAGACGTCTACACGACGCCCAAGATAATGGCGTGGATGATGGACGAGTTCTCGAAAAGGAAGGGTTATAACGCGCCCGGCGTGATAACGGGCAAGCCAGTGGATGCGTTCGGTTCCGAGGGACGCGACGAAGCGACGGGCTTAGGCCTCTACGTCATCACCAGGGAGCTGCTCAAACACCTCAAGCTTGACCCGAAGAAAATGACGGCCGTGATACAGGGTTACGGAAATCTCGGCCATGTGGTCGCGGACAGGTATGACAAGATGGGAATAAGGGTCATCGCCGCTTCGGATTCGAAAGGCGGCATATACAATCCCGATGGCCTCAGGCCGGCTGACATAATGACCCAGAAGGACAAGACCGGTAGCGTCGTGGGCCTTAGGGGCACGAAGCAGATAACCAACGATGAGTTGTTCAGCCTGAAGTGCGACATCCTCACGCCATGCGCTCTCGAGAATGTTATAACGAAAGAGAACGCGCCCAAGATACAGGCGAAGTTAATCATCGAAGGCGCGAATGGCCCGACGACGCCGGAAGCGGACGAGATTCTTTTCAAGAGGGGCGTGACGCTCGTGCCGGACATACTCGCGAATGCGGGCGGCGTGACCGTGTCGTATTTCGAATGGGTCCAGAACAACATGAACTATTACTGGCCGAAGGAAGAGGTCAACGAAAAGCTCGACAGGATAATGACCAAAGCCTTCCGCGGCGTCGCTGAGATCATGGGCAAATACAAGGTCGACATGAGAACCGCTGCATACATGCAGTCCGTAAAGCGCGTTGCAGAGGCTATGAAACTCAGGGGCTTCGGGTAGGTGCTGAGATGACAGCAGTAGTGGCAGAACTTAGCGATTCGAATTTCAACGATTTCGTTGCGAAGCACAAGGTCGCGCTGGTGGATTTTTACGCCGACTGGTGCGGCCCGTGCCAGGCCATGAAACCGGTCATCGACGAGCTAGCCGGCGAGATGAAAGGCAAAGTCTCTTTTGCGAAAGCGAACATGGACAAGGCCGGCGCTACTGCGAACAAATACGGCATCATGTCCATACCCACGCTGCTCATATTCAAAAACGGCAAGATGATGGACAGGCTCGTCGGAGCGTTCCCGAAGGACATGATAAAGCAGAGACTCGCCAAAATGGTCGAGTGAAAGAGTGATAACCGGCGACATCAGGAAACGGATAGCAGAAAACGTTTAAACATTACGCGGGTTACGCAACTTCTGAAAGCATAAATAGTTAAATAATAATTAAATATAACATGGGTAGGGCTACTTTCAGGGGTGGGTTGATCGTTTTTTCTGCACTTTTGTTGTCTTTCTTTTTTGTGTCCGTTTTGCCTTCGCTGGCATATTTCGCATTTGACGTTCCGGTCGTTGATAACCGCGACTTGGGCCTTTTCGCGAAAGGCGAACCTATGGACTTCAACATCAACATGACTTTCGACTACCCGTTCCCGCCCGCGGAGAACGCAACGCAGCTAACGGCCGAGGTCTGGAGAAACGGCGAGATGCTGCAGTCGAAGACGCTCACCTTGAGCAAGTTCCTTGAGAAATATAAAATCGCCAGCAACGGCAAATACGCGTTCCGCCCCATATATTTCAACTTCTCGGTTTTCGTCGAGGCCAAGAACGTTTCCTACTCGCCGACGACGTTCACATACGGCGTGCGCCAGTCGAGGAGAACGCCCTACGAGAACGAGGATGACAAGAAATGGAAGGTTTCCGGCAGGATTGTGCAGGGCACACAATATGGTTTCGACATATACAACAACTATTGTTCCGGCCCGTGGGATTTCAACGAACAAGCTTGGCCCGTATCACGCGGATATATGTGCTACAGGCAGGCGGGCGACGAGGAGTGCAGGAAAGGTGGCGTGTCGGCCATAGAGTGTAAGGCCACTTACGGCAGCACCGGCACCGCCCCCTGCGCCTTATGTTGCAGCCCCAGATGTCAACTGTCCAACACCGATTGTGTGTGCATGAAATCCGGCTTAAACGAAGATTGTGATACGGAGAATATGCCATGCACCAAGTTCCAACAAAATCCGCAGCAACATTGGGTCACGGTACAAAGCACATGCTGCGTGGAGCAGGAAATTTTAGGTTACACATGTTCCGCGTCAATCAACGGAATTTGTTTAAAGAACAATGAAGCGGGAAGTCACGAAGAAACTATTGAAATATCGAGGGGCACTTGGGACGAGGTTTCCGGCGAGACTTCATGGACAGCGCCGGTGCAAAAAGGAGCTGTCCTTTATTTCGAAGTCGGTGACAGCAGGAACGTGCCCAACGACCCAATCGCGTCGCCGGCAGTGCCTAACATGAAATGGTCTTCCGCGCATTCGTGGAAATTCGAGACCTATGTGATACCCACGCAAAGCGTGAACGGCAAGGTGCTCAGGGTTTACCCGGACGACGGCATGAGATATTTCTTTTACAAGCTTGATGCAAACAACAACTGGGTGCCTGCAAGCACTCAGAACTGGTCCTGCGTTACGGGCCAGTTCGACAATACCGTCCTTGCGGACGGCAAGACTCCTACAAAAATAAACGGCTGCCCGATTTCTCTTTATATGAATAAAAATTCGTGGTATAAGCTCGAGTTCTATCTTTACAACGACCCATGGGGCAGGAGCGAAGGCGGCGGAGAAAGCAGCGACAGCGAAAACCCGCTAGGCCTGAGAATCGAGGACTACCAGACCAAGTCAGCGTCCCTGCTTGACATCCTCGGGACCGGGAGCATCATGAGCAGCGAGCCGCCGGGAGACGACGGCGCGGTCATAGGCGGCTCCGCGACAGTATTTGCGAACGAGGGCCTCAAAGAAATAAGGGACTTCAAGATGTTCGCCACCACGCACTCGGTCGACAGCTGCTCCAGCGGCGTCGACTGCTCGATGAGGGCAGCCTGCGGCAACTCTGATTACAACGGGGTGAAGACGAACAAGTATGGTTGGATACTCAACCACGCCATTTACCCGTTCGAGTGGAGCGACGTGGGCGGCGTTTCGACGACGAAAGCCGGCTACATAACCAGCACCGGCAAGAACGGCGGGGAAAAAATGGCCATCGACGCGCCGAGCATAACACCCGTGAACGGATACGGGAGATACAAATACACCAACATGTGGTTTGACGACAACACGAGGCATTACATCGGTGGCATTTACAAATGCGCGAAGGAATGGCCTTCATGGGCGGCTGACTGTCCGGAAGAGAATAACAGATACAGCTACGCGAGAGGCTCTGACCAGATAAAATGCTGCTACGTCAGTTCGACCGTCACTGGCACCGACCAGAAAGTGACCATCGAATATGACACTAGATACCAATACATTATAAACTTCCTTCCCGGCGCGGGCGACAAGCTCTGCGTCGCTTCGGAATACAACGCAGGCAGCGGGGCTGCCATGCAGACGGTCTATCAGTCCAATTACACGAACGCGCTGTGCGACACGAAGACGGGAAGCCGCTGCTGCTACTGCAGGCCCGGATGGGGCTGCAAGATGGACTGCTCCAACGAACTTAACATGACGGCTTCCAGCAAGTTCGCGCTACCGTTCCCGGCAATAGGACCTTTCTGGGAGATTAAGAACGCGCGCATAAGATTCGAAGCTACAGAGCCGCCGGTCGTCATCAACCTTACGTCGGAAGGCAACGCCCAGGACGGGTGGGACATAAAGGCGAATCTCGGCGACAGGGCGACGCTGATGCTGGACAAGAACTATACCATACCTCTCAACCTTTACAATGATTTCGGCCTCAAGGCGCCTGATGAAATGCTGACTGGCGCGAGGGATACACTGAGGCTTTCGCTCAACACTTCCACGACGCTCAGCGGATTTTACATACCATTCTGCAGGATGGAAAACGGCAACACCAGAATATCCTGCGACTACACGTTCCACACGGTAGACTGCACTAAGGAAGGCGTCAGGAGCAGCTATTACGATGAAGAAACGTATCCCGCTACCAAGGGCAAGGGCGCGTGCAAAGCGGGCGTCAGGACATGCGTCAAGTTAGGCGAGAACAACCTTAGGTGGGTCTACGACACCACGAACGACATGCCCGTCTACCCTGCGCCGGAAACGTGCAACGGCAAGGACGACGACTGCAACGGGCTGGTCGACGATGTGAAGACTTTCGACATGATAATAAATGAAATAATAAGCGCTGGCGGCAAGAAAAACCCATACCAGGTCACGAAGTGCGCCTGTTTCATGGGAGCTGCGTCGTCTGACGAACGTTGCAACAACATAGACGACGACTGCAACGGCGTCGTGGACGACAGCTCTGTTACAATGTGGTCTAACACCTGCGACAGCGCCGTCAAGCAATGTGTGAAAGAAGGCAGCCCGTACGAGTGGTGCAAGAGCCTTTACAACTCAACGCAATGCTCGCTTACACAAACGCAGATAACAGTGACGGGCAACGTTACTGTGAACACGTGCACGGAAAAGATGCGCGCCTGCATGGACAACGCTCACGTTCTGCCGTCCGGTACACAGGTCAAATTCACATACGAAGAATGCAAACAGTTCTACAACAACTATTCCTGTTTCTTTAATGAGAAGAAAATCGTCGCGCTGGGCGACACGTGCAGGTGCACGCTTTCTAATCCGCAGCCTGAAACGTGCAACGGCGTTGACGACGATTGTAACAACATAATAGACGACGTGGAAAACGCCACAACATGTGGCTGCGCTTTCCTTATGAACACGTCACTTGTCGCTAACCTGAAGGCATCCGGCGACGTTTCCTGCGACGGCATAGATTCCGACTGCAACGGCGCGATAGACGACGGGGCGAAAAATTGCGCGTGCACAGGGAGACCGGCGATAGACGTGGTTGAAATAAAAGGCAAGGTCAAGGAGATGTGCGACGGCATAGACAACGACTGCAACGGCCTCACCGACGAGGCGTTCCCGCAGGTGGGCAAGCCGTGCGGCTACGGCCTGTGCTCGGGCGGCATATACGTCTGCGGAGTGCACGGCGACAAGGCCGTGTGCAACACCACTGTCAATCCGGACGAGACTTTCAACGGCAAGGCCATAAAGCTCAACTACGCCGAGACGTGCGATCTCAGGGATAACGACTGCGACTATTCGATTGACGAGGACTGCTCCTGCACGCCGGAAAGCGCTGTCAAGCTGTGCGGCTACCAGAGCGGCATTTACTACAAAGATAAAACGCAGCTCACGCAGACGTGCAATCAGGCCATGACCGAGCTGAAGAAGCTCATCACGTGGGCCGAAGCGCCTGAGAACGTGAAATACAGGCGCATGCTCACGGTCAGGAACAACGAAAACGTGGCGCTGGAAAACTACCCGATAAACTTCAGCCTGAACACTTTCATGTTGAACCAGACCAAGAAGATGCGTCCGGACGGCGGCGACCTGAGAATATTGCCAGCCGACGGAGAGAAAAATCTCGACTGGAACAACTCCAATCCATTCGTCAGGGCGCAGACGACCATATGGTTCAAGGCTAGCCTCCCGGCAAACCAGGAGAAGAAATTCTACGTTTATTACGGCAATCCCACAGCGACGTACAAACCGGTCACGCTTAGCGAAGTCACGGGACTCACTTACGGCATAGGAGTCTTCCTTTTATGCCATTTCGAAGGCACGACCGCTTGCGAGGGAAACATGGTGCCCAGATATGACAACGGCGTGACATTCCAGAGCGCACAGAGGGAGCTTCTGGGCGAAGTGGTCGATACGCAGGGAGCCTTCATAAACGGCTTCGACAAGCTCACTTACCCGACTTCCGAGAACTTCAACAAGAACCGCGGCACGGTAATGATGTGGTTCTATCCTGAAGACGTGACGGAAGATCATTACCTGTTCTATTCTACCGACCTTTCGGGCAATCCGCAGTTCGGCCTGCATTTCAACGAGAACGGCACGTTCTTCGAGGCGTACGACAAGCTCGGCAACGCCCGCAGGATAAACGGCGGAATAGTCAATATCGGCTGGCATCACATAGCCGTCACATGGGACAACCTCAAGGGCACGAAAATATACATGGACGGAGCCCTGAGAAACAGCACATCCGCTTCATGGGAAGCGAATGACATAGGCGTTGATGTGTACGTCGGCGGCGACGGGACGTCAAAGACGGCTTATTCGCTAATCGACGAGCTGGCGGTCTACTCGCAGGAGCTCGACCAGGCATCCATACGCGAGAAGATGCGCTATTACAAGCCTTATGTGACGATGGGTCCTGAGGAGACTCTGAACGAAACCGTGGCTACGACCGAAACTGATGTGTATGAAAAATGCACGGTAATGCTGCAGAACATAAGCGCGGACGAGGCGAAGAAGGCGACGATACTCAGCCTCTGCGATACTGTAAGGATATGCAGCAAGACCGACTTCCCGATAAATTCCATAAGCGAATGCACGTTCGGCGTGCAGACGTGCGCTAGCGGTCAATGGGCCGCATGCACGGCAGTCCAGCCGAAGACCGAAGTGTGCAACCTTAAAGACGACGACTGCAACGGGCTGATAGACGATGTCGCGGTGCCGGAAACATGTGCATGCTCAAACGGCGGCGAGCCCGGCATCGAGTTGTGCAACGGCATTGACGACGACTGCAACGGCAAGATAGACGATGTGAGAGGCATGGACACGGCGTTCTCGACGCACTGCGGATGCTACGACCAGATCGTCAACATCACGCAGAAGAACTCGGAGAAAGAAACGCTGTGCAATGCCATAGACGACAACTGCGACGGCACTATAGACGAGGGCATAGAGAAGTGCGCGTGCGCGGGAACGTCTTTCAATTCAGCTCTCAACTCAGTGGGGCCCGCTGTCGGAGAAGAGAAGTGCGACGACGTGGACAACGATTGCAACATGGTAATAGACGACCCGTGGATACAGGGCGGAACCTCGGCGACAAAGTTCGATTACCTTGGAGCGCCGTGCAGCCCGCTCAGCAGCAGGTGCGTGGGCGGCGTATTCGTATGCTCCAAGACTGCGACGGACATGGTGTGCAGCACGTCCTCCGGCGACGGCATAAAAGGCCAGGACCTGAGGACGAACGAGACGTGCAACCTACTCGACGACGACTGTAACGGCAAGATTGACGACATATGGGGCGACATCTCGGGCAAGTTCTGCAGATGCTACAATGGCGTGCCGAGAGCGAACGAGACGTGCAACGGCATAGACGACGATTGTAACGGCCTGATAGACGACGGCCTCGGCAATTGCGGATGCGCATTTGACATCGAAGACAACGTCAACAACATCAATCAGCTTTCCATCCTGATAAGCGCCAAGAAAGCGGGCGGCGAGACGTGCAACAACATAGACGACGACTGCAACGGAGCGGTGGACGACGGGCTCGGGAGCGAATGTTTCTGCTCGGGCGGCTTTGCAGGCAACGCGGCGACAAAGCCCGAATTCTGCAATGGTTTCGACGACGATTGCAACGGCGTCATTGACGACGTAACTTATCCTGAAACATGCGCCTGCTACAACGGAACCGTCAAAGCAGGCAAGCAGGCGGAAATATGCGACGGCATCGATAACGATTGTAACGGGCTCGTCGACGAGGACTGGCCCATGCTCGGCAGCATGTGCGGCGTCGGCGCCTGCTCGAACGGCGTTTACGAATGCCTGCCAAGCGGAACCGGAACCGCATGCTCGACCATGGAAGGCGGCTCGGATGACAAATCGAAAGACGAGGAATGCGGCAATAATATTGACGATAACTGCAACGCGGTCACGGACGAGAACTGCATCTGCGACGTGGCCGGCGAGACCAGGAAGTGCAGCTCCAACGTGGGCGAATGCAGGGAAGGCGTACAGACGTGCAGCGCTGACAAGGAATGGAGCGGTTGCATAGGCGGCGTGCTGCCTGCGATTGAAACGTGCAACGGCAAGGACGACGACTGCAGCGGAGCGATAGACGATTTATCGGGCGGCAAATGCGGCTGCTACGGAGGGGCGTCGCCCAAGACTGAGTCGTGCAACGGCATCGATGACGACTGTAACGGGGCGATAGACGATGTAAGCGGCAAGAGCTCAGTCGAAGCGACGCAGTGCGGCTGCTACGACAACGCTTACGCGAAGGGCGCTAAACCGGAGGCGTGCAACAGGATTGACGACGACTGCGACGAGATCATAGACAATGTTAAGGACGGCACTTCAGTCGAATCCGCGAGATGCGCCTGCTACAACAACGGTTATGCAGGCGTTGAAAGCTGCAACGGCATAGACGACGACTGCGACGAGGCGACGGATGAGGACTGGCCGAACGTTGGTCAGGACTGCGGCCAGGGCATATGCACTTCGACTTTCGTATGCTCGCCCGACGGCAAGACGCTTTCATGCAATGGCGCAATGCCACAGACGGAAGTATGCGACGGCAAGGACAACAACTGCAACGGGCTGGTCGATGAAGGATGCTTCGGCTCAGAGGTCGGCAGTTGCGAGAACATGGTGCAGGACAGCAACGAGGAAGGGATTGACTGCGGCGGCGTATGCCCGGTGGCATGCTCGGCCCAGCAGATCATAAATCCCGCATCCGGCTCGTGGATGATAGTCTTCGCCGCGCTTGTGGTAGTCATAGTCGCGGTAGGCATAGTCCTGGTGTTCATGAAACCGGGAGCGTCGGTTTAATCGGAATTCAATACGGCAACGAGAACAGAATGGGTGTGTTGGAATGAAGGGTATCTCACCTTTGGTAGCCACTATAATGCTGATAGCCTTCGCTCTTGCGGTTTCCGGCATGCTTTTCTCGTGGGTTTACCAGTTCACCTATGCACAGAGAGAGGAATTGCAGTTATGCTCCTCGGCACAGATATCCCTGAACAATGCATACTACAACCCGCAGACGGGCAACATCAACATGGTCGTTTATAATACAGGCGGCGTGCCGCTGACAGGCTTTGCCGTGCTCATATCGACTGACAAGAGTGCTGAAACGTCGAAAGACTTCGCGACAAAGGAAGTCGCAGTGAACGACATAGGCCTTTTCCCGGTGAAATACAGCGAAGGCGTCCGCTCGATAGTCGTGCAGTCCACGCAGTGCAGGAACGCGCAGGACATGATAAGCATCTATGACGTAGAGGGATTGTGACTGTAAATCAATAGACTGCAATATATTATACTAAATAAAAAAATATAATATTGGAGAGTGAGGGCAATGGATAAAGATAAAAACAGGGCAATGGCAGCGGTTTTTCTCGTTTTCATATCATGCGTTTTAATCACCATAAGCTTTTCATCGATCACCCAGGTATCGGCCGCGGTAAATATTGAAAAAACATGGGACTGCTCCAGCGGCTTCTCATGTGGAAGCAATACAATGGGCCTGTGCACGTCTACACTAAAGCCGTATCTTTCCATGTTCAACAACCAGTATTCTTTCAGCCTTGCTGTCGAGAAGCCCGGCGCCTATACATGCACTGTAAAAGTGACTGCGAACCACTTCGACTTCCCAGATGGCAAGACGGACGAGCCGAACGAGGTGACGGACGTCTCGCTTAACGGCATCACGATAGGCTCGACCGTGGACAGCTGGTGCCAGCCGGGCAGCGTGCCATGCGTCAACCCGGATGTGTGCACGACTTGCCTGTCATACGGATGCACGCAAAAATACAATGGCGACTGCCCTGACGGTTGCAGATGCCCGTGCAAGACGCCGTCCGAATCCGGCAATAGCATGAATGCCCTGCAAAGCAGCAGCGGCTCCTTCGGCGGCTCCATATGTTTCAATATAAAGAATCTCAACGCTCTGATAAATTCGGCGCACAGGGATGGCGAGGGAGCTGTTATAGCGTTCAGCAGCCCGAACAACAGGCAATATTTCGCCATAATACACGGTATTGGCGGGAGCATACTTTTCCACAGGTTCGGATTCTGCTTTGCATGCTCATGCACGAACTGGTGCGGCGTAGGCGGCGCTGGAACAATTACCGCCAGGGAAGGAGTCACGTATAAAATACAGAAGACAGGTCCGTACACACTGGCTTTTTCCGACGGCACAACAACCCTAACATATAATGCAGCCAATGACAATGACAACGGAGCGACCATACAACAAAAGTTCCGGAACGGCATAGAGTTATCGCAGTATTGCGTTGGTTCGGGATGCGCGTGGAATGGCCATCCTTTCTTCCCTTTCGTGGACGGCAATGCGGCAATTGAAATAGTCGATTGCAGCATCGGTGTAATATGCGACAATGACGGCACATGCGATGTCGGCGAGAATCCCGTCAACTGCCCGAATGATTGCGGCGGAAACGACGGAGAATGCAAAAACATGGATGAAAGATGCAGCATATCGGCCGGCGATTGCTGCACCGGCTTAATCTGTATAAAGGTGGGGCCGGTCAATCGCTGCGTGCCGGCAGATTAAGGATAGTGCGGCGACGGCCCCTGCGACACGGACGAAACCAGATTTAACTGCCAGTCAGACTGCGGGCAGGAACCGGCGTGACATCATTATAATTGAAATGCGTGTGAGCGCGTGATATTGATCGGAGGTGTTGGTTGATGAACAAGAAAATGGTGGCTGTTTTCAGCGTGTTTTTGTTAGCGGGGGTTTTGGCGTTTTTTGTAACGAGCGTTAATTCGGAGGTATGCGAGGTATGCTCGGACGTGGAAAATACGTTCACCCTCGACGAGGTTGCGCTCGGCGCCACCAATACCATAACCCTGAAGGGCTACGAGAGCCACGGGCTCAAGTCGCTTTCAATAAGCTGCGAGCTCATTTGCGGCAGGCTGGGCGACTACTGCTGTTTCGACGTCTCCAAGAACAAGTGGAAATGCGCTTATGATTACCTCTATTGCAACCAGCCCAACGAGAACGGCAAATGTGTCGAGGACAAGATTCCGCCGTCCGTGGGCATAGTCGGTGTCCCATCGAGCGCAGTTTCGCCTCCGGGCGGCTCGTGCAGCGTTTATTCAGCAAGCGACGTGATTGCAAAGGTCGCTTGCACGGACGCTGAAACAGGCTGCGACAATTCGAACCTCCTGCTCGAGATAGATGAAGTCAAAAAAGCCTCGTGCCCGCAAAACGAGAACAGTTATTTTTCCGTATCAACGAGCGGCTACCTTGCCAACAGGCCGTATTACATCTGCGCCGCAGCGAAGGATCTTGCCGGAAACATAAACTACACCAAGACCCCAGTCCAGTTCTGCACCAGCACCGGCGAACCCATAAGGCCGTGGCTTTATGCTGAATCAGTAGGCGGCTCGATAATCAATCTCGTCTGGAGCCAGGCGGGCCTCAACTCGCCGAACTTCGACAGGTATGAACTGTATTATGAAAAGAACCCGCAGAAAGATAATTTCGACGTGAGCCCGCTTAACCTGAAAGCGACTATAAGGGAAGAAAAACTCGATAATTTTTACCAGGTGACCGGTCTCGAGAAAAACACCAAATACTGTTTCAGGGTCGTGGTCTTCGACAAGACCTCACCAAAAGCCCGCAACACCACATCTGACAGCCTTTGCCTGACGACCGTGGAATGCAACCCCGGCGAAAAGACGCAGTGCTTCACCAGGGACTGGACGACTTATTACGGCGACGAGGTCTACCTGCCATCAGGCAGTCCCTGCATTGCAGGCGAGGCCACGTGCGACGGCGGCTACTGGAGCGCCTGCATGAACCAGGTCGGACCGTTCGAAGAAAAGTGCAATAACATCGACGACGACTGTGACGGCATGACTGACATGGAGATTGATTATGTGGAATGGGGTTATGATTACGTGCCGCTGAAAAAACTATGCATAGGATTAGGCGAATGCGGCTACGGCTATGTGGAATGCCTGAACGGCCAGTGGCAGGGCGATGCCAAATGCAGCAGCTACTCGCTGGCTAAAACGGAGACATGCAACGGCCTTGACGACGACTGTGACGGCGTTGTTGATGACGTGGGCGGCGGCAATTCCATCATTTCGACCCGCTGCGGCTGCTACAACATAAACAACGACCCCACCGTGATGCCCAGCTCAGAAGTCTGCAACGGCATCGATGACGATTGTGACGGGACGATAGACAATGTCTTTGTCGGTTATTCCGCAACATCTTCCAGGTGCGCCTGCTACAACGGAGCAAAAACGCCAGGCCAGCAGCAGGAAACGTGCAATGAAATCGACGACGACTGTAACGGCGTCGTGGACGACGGCATGACTGGCAGCGAGGGATGGCTTGTGAAGCTCGGCAGTGGATGGCCTGACTGGTCTGAATACTGCGGCACAGGGACGCCTTGCGACGGCGGCCACTGGGAATGCAACGCCGGCGGAACGGGCGTAGTGTGCTCCACCATAGGCGGCGGAGAGAATAAGGCAACGAACGAGACGTGCAACGGCATAGACGACGACTGCGACGGCAGCGTGGACGAGGGATGTGCCTGCTCGCCTCCCGGAAACTGGAGCACATGCGGCATCGACAAGGGAGAGTGCGCCCTTGGCCAGCGGCAATGCAGCAGCGAAGGCGTATGGGGCACGTGCATAGGGGACAAGAAACCAAAGACGGAAATATGCAACGGCAAGGATGACAACTGTAACGGCGTGACCGACGATGTTTATGGCGGCAATTCAGTAAATTCGACTCAATGCCGCTGCTACAACGGAGGGACGCCTTCTCAGGAATCCTGCAACGGCATAGACGACGACTGCGACGGCATCGTGGATGATGTAGTAACTGGCGGAAAGACAATCGCCGTGAATCGCTGCGGCTGCTACTTCAACGGCAGTTCTACGAGAGTCCTTCCAGGGCAAAATAAAGAAATATGCGACGACGTGGACAACGACTGCAACGGCGTCGTGGACGACCCGTGGAGCGGGAACCTCGGCAAAGACTGCGGCTACGGCGCTTGTGCGGGCGGCAAAATCGTCTGCAAGACGACCGGTAATGACACTGTTTGTTCGACCAACAGTCCTTACGGCATAGGCAATTCCACTGATAAAAGGAGCGTGGAGACATGCAACAGTCTCGACGACGACTGTGACGGCGTTGTTGATGACGTGGGCGGGAAACAGTCAGCCGCCGAAGCCCAGTGCGGCTGCTACGGCGGAGCGGCCAAAAAAGACGAGTTCTGCAACAAGATAGACGACGACTGCGACGGAGGGATTGACGAAAACCTGCTGTGCGCATGCTTCGCCGGCCAGAAAAAGGCCTGCGGCTCGGCCATAGGAGAATGCGAACTGGGCGAGGCCGAATGCAGCGGCGGCGTATGGGGCACGTGCACGGGCGGCAAAAAGCCTGCGAAAGAAACGTGCAACATGAAAGACGACGACTGCGACGGCATTATAGACAATGTTAACAGCGGATATTCAGTCGAAGAGACTCAGTGCGGCTGCTACAACGGACGGAAACCAGCGGTTGAGAAGTGCGACGGCATAGACAACGACTGCAACGTCAAGACAGACGACAACATCGACTGTAGCTGTGATGAGGGCGACGAGATGCAATGCGGCTCGAACGTCGGCGAGTGCACGCCCGGCCTTAAGAAATGCATAAACGGCAGATGGGGCGAATGCAGCGGAGGCGTGCTGCCCAAGAAGGAAGCGTGCAACGGCATCGACGACGACTGCAACGGCGTCATAGACGACGTGAACGGCGGCAACTCGGTCGGCTCTTCAAAATGCGCATGTTATAACAAGTTCTCCGTGCCAAACACGCAGGAAGAAGTGGCCAACGGCATAGACGACGACTGTGATGGAGCGATAGACGAGGGATATTCAAATGAACCCAGCCACTGCCAGAACGGCTTCAAGGACGGGGATGAGCAAGGCGTCGACTGCGGCGGCTCGTGCAGGAAGATGTGCGCCCAGCCGATTCCCATGAATACTTGGATACTCATATTCGCCGTCATTGCGGGCGTGATAGCGGTCTTCGGTATATTCATAAGTTCTTTCTGGAAGAAAGAGACGAAGTCGCTGTTCGAAAGAGTTAAATGATCGCACAGGCGCGCGAGGGTTTGAAAAGCATGAAAAGGGATAGAGTCTTAGCTTGGTCTTTCATTTTAATCACAGCTGCGGCTGCAGCTTTGCTCACAACCGCTTTAATGCCCGCGAATTCCAGGGCAAGCGCAACGACGACCATAGACAAGACCTTCACATGTTCTGACGGCTTCACTTCAGGCTGTTTCAAGACAGGATGCATGGCCGAGAGACAGCTCAAGATGAGCAATAACCAATACACTCTTGCTTTCACCGCGCCGAAGGCTGGTGATTACATGTGCACGATAACAGCGGTGACCAATCACTTTGATTTCCCTGAAGGGGGGTCTGAGACCAGCGAGGTGACGGACGTCTCGCTTAACGGCATCAAGATAGGCTCGACCGTGGACAGCTGGTGCCCGCCTGGCGGGACTACCAATCCTCCGATGCCCAAATGCGACCTGAATATCGAATGCTGTGGTCCAAGGGCATCGACACTCGATTGTAACAGATATCCTGAGAGCAGTGTGAGCTGCACGGAGCCGAAGCTCCTTTGCGACGATGACCCGATGAGCTTAGCCGCTATTACTAGCAGCGGCAAGGAAATAACCATGAGCCTCGAGAACTGCAAGCCCGGTGCCGTGGCTTTCGTAAGGCAAGGCAATTTCAAACCCCGCTGCCAGAACTGGCAGTTCACCACGGGCAGTGGCATCCGCTGCCCGGTAAGCGATTCCATAACCGGCGGCAAGCTGATAGCGACTTATGACTGCAGCAAAACGCGCAATTACAACATCAATCTGGATTTCCTTGTAGTCGGTAAAAGTTATACCTTGGGTGTTTGGGCTCCGTTCACGGCAACTGGCTGGAGCAGCATCAACGTCTGCGCGACAGGCATTTCTCCTTATTATTCTGAAACAAAGACCGACACGGGCGACGGCATATGCATGGGCGTCACGCCGCCAGTTAACTGCGGCAACGGGGTGATAGACGCAGGCGAGGAGTGCGACGGCAGCAACCTTAACGGCAAAACGTGCGCCAGCTTCGGATATGATGCAGGCACGCTCGCCTGCAGTAGCAGTTGCAAGTTTGACAAATCAGACTGCCTCGAATGCAAGCGTCAAGACGAAATATGCAGCATAGGGGAACACGACTGCTGCCCTGGTCTTGTGTGCACAAAATCAGGCTCACGTAATTATTGCATGGCTGAAGTCGAATGATACTGTGGCAACGACGTATTACGGTTAAATAAATCAAGGCAGCCTGATATCGGAAAGCAGCGTCATATATCTGTCCAAGCGCTTTATTTCCTTTTCTAGCATTTCTATCGCCCTGAGGACGTCTTTCTTGTCCTCGCCGTGCATATCCCTTAGCTGCGATTTAGCGTTCTCGAAGTCCGCCAGCGAGCCCGATATGCCTTTCTTCACGCGCATTAGAAATATCTTCTTGAGCGACTCGAGCAGGTTGCCGTTCAGCTCGATGTAAAGCCTGCGATCCTGCGACTTCTTCACTTTCCTGACTATGCCCAGTACTTCAAGGAAGTCCATGCTCAGGGAAATCATGGATATCGAATAGCCCGTCTTACTGGCAATGTCCTGGAGCGACATGGAGCCGCCGCCTATGATGAGTGCCCCTATTATATTGCCATGTATTGGGGAGAAACCGATAGACTTCGCCAGCTCGGAGAACGTTTCCAGGATCTTCTTTTCCACGTCCTGGACGCCTTTGCCTGCATCGTGCTCTTCCATGCGCTATCAACCTGACAGGGTAAAATTTATAAACCCTTTGATTTAATTAATACTTGAACATTTAAAAGTTTTTAAAAGTTTAAAATGTTAACAGAAGCTGCTATCTGATGTGATGGAATGAAGAGAAAAGCCGGGAAAACCGTGACGCAGAAAAATAAAACAGAATCGCTAGCGAACGCCTCCAGCGGTTACGCAGGCGAGCTTCCACACAAAACGTCGTCAATATGCCCGGATTGCCTTAAAATTCTGCCGGCTCTCGTTTTCGAGGAGGGCGGCAAGGTCTGGATAGAGAAGACGTGTCCGAAGCACGGCAAGTTCCGCGAGATATACTGGAGCTCCGCCGAGATGTACAGGAAATCGAGGAAGTTCGCTTACGACGGGCATTCCATGGAAAACCCTAACGTAACCAAGGAAAACCCGACCTGCCCCAAAGACTGCGGCATCTGCTCGCTCCACAAGTCGCAGACGGCGCTGGCGAATCTCGTTGTCACGAACCGCTGCGATCTCAATTGCTGGTACTGTTTCTTCTTCGCGCAGAAGGCCGGCTATGTCTATGAGCCTTCCTTAGATGACCTGAGAAAGGCCGTGAAGCTCATGACCCGGCAGAAACCCGTTCCAGGCAACGCGGTGCAGCTTACCGGAGGCAATCCCGAGCTCAGGGAGGACATACTGGACATAATAAAGATGATAAGAGACGAGGGAGTGGATCACATCCAGCTCAACATGAACGGCACGCACAAGTTCTGGAACGACCCGGAATGGACCATGAAAGTCAGGGAAGCGGGCGTGAATACAGTTTACCTGTCGTTCGACGGCGTCACGCCCAAGAGCAACCCGAAGAACCATTACGAAATCCCGAACATGCTTCAGAACTCGAGGAAAGCCGGCATGGGCATAATACTCGTTCCCACCATAATCAAGTCCGTCAACGACAACGAAGTCGGCGACATACTGCGCTTCGGCTTCAGGAACATGGACGTCGTGCGCGGAGTCAATTACCAGCCAGTTTCGCTGGTCGGCCGCATGCCCCGCAAGGAGCGCGATAAGTTCAGGGTAACCATTCCAGACGTCATACAAAGGATGGAAGAGCAGACGGATGGCCAGATAGTCAAGGAGGACTTCTACCCGGTCCCGACCGTGAAGGCGATAACAGATTTCGTCGAGGCGCTTACTAAAAAGCCGCAATACTCGCTTTCGACCCACTTCGCCTGCGGCATGGCCACATACGTGTTCGAGAACGAAGGCAGAATGCTGCCCATCACACGATTCGTCGACGTCGAAGGATTACTGGAATACATCGAGGAGCAGGCCGGCGAACTGAACAAGGGACGGAGCAGATACATAATCGGCACCAAGATGCTGTTCAAGATGAATTCGTTCATCGACGGCAAACGCGCGCCGAAAGGCTTCTCGCTCGGCAACATGTTATACAACGCGCTGATGAAGCACGACTACCGTGCGCTTGGAGCGTTCCACCACAAATCGCTTTTCATCGGCATGATGCACTTCATGGATTTGATGAACTACGACATAGAAAGGGTAAAGAGATGTTGTATTCATTATTTGACACCCGAAGCGGTGATACCTTTCTGTGCGTTTAATGTTATACCGGAGATGTACAGAGACAAAGTTCAGAATAAATATGCTATTTCTTTTAAAGAATGGGAAAAAATGACAGGCAAAACTCTTAAAAATGATTTATACAAAAGAGATATTGAAAAAATTAAAAATACGGACTTGTACAGGAAAACCTACGAAGGCTTCTTGTAAGAATTTAGAATTTCTTCTAATTTTTCTGATCTCTTGGGATGTTTGAAACCGACAAGTCTTTGAAATTTTTCTATTTCATCTCTTCCTGTAATATTTATGTAATACATATCATTCTTATTTTTTATGACAGAGTTTCTTATTTCTAACTCTTTGAGAATCTCTGAAATACCTTCTGCCATTTTTCTGCTGGACGTGGCATAGTTTACAATTCTGAGGCCTTGTCTTTTAGTGTAAGCAACAGAACCATCTCCATCGAAACAACCACGCAAAAAGCATTTCTTGATTTCTATTGACGATTTTTTTATTTTTTCAGGCACTTTCACTATATCAAATTTTTTACCCTTTGGAATTCCTAATTCATGAAAAATAGTTGATATGGTTTTGTTTTTTACATAAACCTGCATTTCATTTTTTTGATATATGTAAAAATTCTTATGGTTAAAAATTTTCTCTATGTTTTCCATGAAAATTGATCTTAGATGTTTTTGATTGTTTACAAATTCTACCCAAGCCAAGTTTTTGTCTATATGACCATCTGTTATTATCAATCCCATTAAATATGCCAGGTTCCCATCGATAGCAATGGGCAAACTTCTTTTAACAGGCAAACTTCCCTGCGCCGAGCCTATTCTAATGACTTTTACTTCTATCAATCGCGTGTCCATTTTAACACTCTCGTTTATTTTCAAAAGTGTTTTTACAGGTATCAAAAACTTACCGTTAAACCACCTGCTTACTGTGAATTGCCCTACTCCCAGATAACCAGCGAGCTTGTATTGGCTGCCAAAACTTACCAGTGCTTTGTTGAAAAACTCTTTTCTGAAGTTTTCTTCAAGCTCGACAGAAAGTTCGCTAATTTCATATAAATTTAAGCAGTTTTCCATGATATTATATGCACTTTTAGGACATATAAACAATTTTCAACATGACATAGAAAGCATCAAGAAAAGCGAAGTCTACAAAAAGACTTACGAAGGGTTCGTTTGACCTGATTAGGCATACTGAATAAATATTATAAACCACCTCAACCAAAATTCTATTTACCATGAAAATAATCACTCTCAAAGCCGCGCTCAAGGACATGAACCGCGTCAATCTCGCTAAGGCGATACGCGAGGGAGCGATTCTCGTTTATCCCACGGACACGCTCTATGGCATCGGCTGCAACGCGCTGATTAAGGCGAGCGTCGAGAAAATCGCCCGCGCGAAGGGCCGCGAGCCCGGCAAACCGTTTTCTGTCATAGCGCCGTCGAAAGAGTGGATAACCGAGAACACGCGCATAGACGAGAACAACGCGAAATTCGTCGACAGCCTCCTGCCCGGGCCTTACACTGTCATATTGAAGGTGAAGAAAGACATACCGCTGGTAAGCGGCGACGGCAAGCTGGGCGTGCGCATACCCAAGAACGAGTTCTGCGACTTCATCCGCTCGCAGGGAGTGCCTTTCGTCACGACGTCCGTCAACCTCGCCACGACCGGTCCCATCGCTTCCATCAAGGAGATGCCGGAGTCGCTAGTAAGCGCCGTGGACTATGCGATAGACGCGGGCGAGCTGAAAGGCGACTCTTCCAGGATTTTCGACATCAGTGGCAAGGACATGCAGATAATCCGCTGGTAACATGAACCCGGACTTTCCCTTGAGTGAGAGATAAACCATGAAAAGCGAAGGAATAATCAAAAAGCTGAAGTCGATGCACAACCCTAAGAACATAGAGGGCATGGCGCGCTTTGGCATCAGTTCTGAGAACACGCTGGGCGTTTCCATGCCAGTCATCAGGAAGATGGGCAGGGAGATAGGCAAAAACCATGAACTGGCGAACGAGCTCTGGGCTTCCGGCATCCACGAGGCGCGCATACTCGCAGGTCTTATAGCGGATCCCATGTTCCTCACCAAGAAACAGATGGACGAGTGGGCGGAAGAATTCGACTCGTGGGACGTGTGCGACCAGGTGTGCATGAACCTCTTCGACCGCACGCCGTTCGCCTACGCAAAAGCGAAGGAATGGACCGGGAGAAACGAGGAGTTTGTGAAACGCGCCGGCTTCGCCCTGATGGCTTCTCTGGCAGTCCATGACAAAAACGCCAGCGACGACGCGTTCATAACACTGCTGCCGCTAATACAACGCGAGTCAAGGGACGAGCGCAACTTCGTGAAAAAAGCGGTGAACTGGGCGCTCCGCCAGATAGGCAAACGAAATCTCGCGCTGAACAGGGAGGCCGTAAAAACCGCGAAAGAAATTGCCAAAATCGACTCCAGGGCCGCGCAGTGGATAGCGCAGGATGCGCTGCGCGAACTGACCGACAAAAAAACGCTAGCGAGGACAAAAGAAAGAGGCGCGAAAATGCGAGTAAAAAGATAATATATATTTAAATAGGTTAGACTTCTAATAATATCCAACAATTTTTGAGGGGTGTTTTATGGCAAAAGGTGTCAAGGCAAGTCAATTTACCATAAAAATCGAGAACGTCGTGGCGTTCACTTCGCTCAACATTAATATTTCACTGAACAAGCTGGTCAACACCGTGGAAAACACGGAATACGAGCCGGAGCAGTTCCCCGGCCTCGTCTACAGACCTACAAATCCGAGGTCGGCTGCTCTAATATTCTCTTCAGGCAAGATTGTCTGCACGGGCACGAAATCGATAGACATGGCCAAGGAAGCGATGAAGAAGGTCGTCGGGAAAATAAAGGAATCCGGTTTCAAGGTCCCCGACAAATACCCGATACAGGTCGAGAACATCGTCGCATCCGCGAGGATAGAGGCCAAACTGAATCTCGAGGACATCGCCTTCTCGCTTGAAAACGCGGAATACGAGCCGGAGCAGTTCCCTGGCTTGGTTTACAGAATCAGCGATCCCAGAGTCGCGTTCCTGCTCTTCAGATCCGGCAAGATAATCTGCACGGGCGCACAGAGCGAGGCAGACATCCACGAAGCGCTGGGCAAGTTCAAGGCCAAGCTGGAAAGCATCGGCGTGAAAGTAAAGCCCATGGTGGCAGAATAAATAAACGGTTTTATTTTTTTCTCAATCTTATTATTTTCAGTTTTCAGAAGTGTTTCTATAAAAAATAACGGGCGTGGGGGGATTCGAACCCTCGACCTCAGGCTTTCTTCGATATCACCGGAATTTCTTCCTCAAATCTTCCAAGATTCCTGCGCATCAAGATGCTCAAAATCGCATAGAAGGCCAGAGCTCTATCCAGCTGAGCTAAACGCCCGTAATTGTATATTAACACCGACTGGAATTAATAATATTTAAAGATGCGAAGGGTTGGTCATGGCCGAAAATTATGATTTCCGGAAAATGGAGCACAAGTGGCAGGAGCGATGGAAGGAAGCGAAAGCTTTCGAGCCTAAAATCGATTCCGAAAAGCGCAAGTTCTTCTTCACCACGCCATACCCTTACATCTCAGGCAGCCTGCACATCGGGCACGGGCGCGCGGTCACGGAAAGCGACATATACGTCCGCTACATGCGCATGAAGGGATACAACGTTCTCTACCCGCTCGCTTTCCATATCACGGGCACGCCTATCCTTGGCATTTCGGCAGCGATAGAATCTGGCGATCAGGCCAAGACGGAACTCTACAAGAGCTACGTGAGAAACTACGTGAAAAGCGAGCACGAGGCTGACAAAGTGGTGCAGTCGTTCCGCGACCCGTGGAACATAGTCAATTTTTTCATACCCAAGATGGTGGATGAATATTCGTCCCTCGGCCTGAGCATCGACTGGAGTCGCCGCTTCACTACAGGCGACCCGGATTACCAGAAGTTCATAACGTGGCAGTTCCTCAAATACAAGGAAAAGGATTTCCTGATAAAGGGCAGTTATCCGGTGCTTTTCTGCCCGAAATGCGACAATGCCGTCGGCGAGGACGACATACAAGATGCGGACACGAATCCCGTTTCCAAGATGGAATTCACGCTTCTCAAGTTCAGTCTGGAAGACGCGCATCATCCCGGTCTTATTATGGTGGCCGCGACGCTGAGACCCGAGACGGTATTCGGCCAGACGAACCTGTGGGTCAACCCGGACGTAGAATATGATAAAATTAAAGTGGGCGAAGAGACGTGGGTGATAAGCAAGGAAGGCCGCGAAAAGCTGGAGTTCCAGAAAAAGAACATCGAGGCGATGGGATTCATCAAGGGCCGCGACCTCATAGGCAAATTCGCTAGGGCACCCGGCATCCACAAGGACGTCATAATACTGCCATCGAAATTCGTCGACCCGAACGTGGGCAGCGGCATCGTGACCAGCGTTCCGTCGGACGCGCCATACGACTGGATGGCGCTGAAGGACCTGCAGCAGAACAGGGAAGAAACCGATAAATATGGTCTTAATCACGAAATAGTGGCCGCCATAAAGCCGATACCAATCATAAACATTCCCGGATGGGGAGACATGGCCGCGCTTAAAATCGCGGAGCAGCTGAATCTCGCTAGTCAACACGACCCGCGCCTTGACGGGGCGACGCAGGTCATTTACAAAGAAGGATTCCACACGGGCACGATGAACCACAACTGCGGCAAATACTCCGGCATGAAAGTCACGGAAGCGAAGGAGAAGGTCAAGAAAGAGCTCCTTGAGAGCGGACAAGCGGATCTGATTTACGAGACGTCGCGCGTGGCGCATTGCCGCGACGGGACGAAAGTCGTCGTCTCGGTTCTCGAAGACCAGTGGTTCCTGGATTTCAACGCGAAAGGATGGAAAGAAAAAGCTTACAAATGCCTCAAGGCGATGGAGCTGCTCCCGGACGCGAAGCGCAAGATGTTCGAGGACACGTTCGAGTGGCTGGACAAGAGGCCCGCCGCGCGCAGGCGGGGACTGGGGACTCAGCTGCCTTTCGACAGGAACTGGATAATAGAATCGCTTTCCGATTCGACTGTTTACATGTCTTTCTACATAATCAAGAATCTCATCAGCAAGCATCACATAAAACCTGAGCAACTTACGCCGGAATTCTTCGACTACGTTTACCTGGACCACGGCGAGCCGGCGCATGTGAGCAAGGCGACCGGCATTAAAATCGAGGACTTGAAAGAGATGCGCGGGCATTTCGACTACTGGTATCCCAACGACCATCGCCACACATACGTGGCTCACCTTTCCAACCACCTGTCGTTCTTCATCTTCGCCCACGCGGCGCTCTTCCCGGAGAAATACTGGCCGAAGAAGATATCTTTCCATGGTTTCGTGCAGAGCGAAGGCATGAAAATGTCTAAATCGAAAGGCAATGTCATCACGCTTCTTGAAATCAAGAACAAGTATGGTGCGGACACATTCCGCGCATACATCACTACCGCGACGACGCTGGAAGGAACGTTTGACTGGAAGGCCAACGAAGCGGAGAACATGCAGAAGAACCTTTACAACATACACGAGCTGGTCTCGGAGATGATACACGAACATAAAAAAGACGCGACACATCACAGGAAGCAGCCGGGACCGGCGGGCTTCGCTTTTCTCTCGAAGTTCGAGTCCGCGCTTCTCGAAGCCGACAAGGCGCTTTCCGAAATGCGGCTGCGAGACTACGGCAACATTGTCATCCATTCGGTTCCATCCTGGATAAAGAAACTGCAGAGGCGCGCCGACCCGCACGAAGTCAGGACGATTTTCGACATGATAACGGACAGATATATAAGAATGCTCAATCCTGTCGTGCCCCACTTGAGCGAGGAGATGTGGGAGGCGCTAGGTAGGAAAGGCTTCGCTTCTCTGCATGAGTGGCCGGAAGCCGAGAAGAAGCTGATAAACCCCAAGCACGAAGCGTGCGAGGAGCTGGTCGACAGGGCCACTGAAGACGTGCGCAGCGTGCTGAAGCTGGTCAAGTTCCAGCCGAAGAGGGTGTTTGTCTATGTTTCAGAAAAATGGAAATACGAGCTTTTCAAAAAGCTGAAGGGAGAGATGGAGAAGACGCGCGACATCGGGGCAATAATGAAGAGCGTCGCCAGCAAAGAGCACGGGGCGGAAATCGCGAAAATCGTGCCGTTCGTCTTAAAGGATTCGTCCAGGCTGCCGTCGCACGTACTTGAGCAGGAAGACGAGCTGGTTACGCTGACCGAAGCGAGCGAATTCCTGAAAAAGGAGTTCGGCATTCCTGTCGAAGTCCTGAACGCGGACGAGCAGAAGACGGAACGCGCGGGCAAAGCGATGCCAGGCAAGCCCGGCATAGAAGTCGAATAAATGGTAAAGGATTTTCGGGTTTTCTAACAATATAATAGTTAATTTATTTTTCCGAAAGCTCATGCGGGTCAACTTTCTTGCCTACGGCACAGTTCTTCTTGACCTCTATTATTTTTACCATGACGCGGTCGCCTTCCTGCGCGCCGGGCACGAAAACCGCGAAATTGTCGTAAGAGCCGACGCCGTCGCCTTTCTTGCTGATGTCTTTTATGTATAACCTGATTATCTGGCCTCTTTTGACGGGCGGCTTTTTCTTGGTATAAAGCGTCCTCTTCGTGTGACACCTGGATATCTGGAAACCCCTGTGGCGATAGAAAGTCGGCATGGAAAGTATTTGCCGCGGCGCTTTTAAATATCACGCGCGCGTCGAGTCTGCCGGTTTAGGCGACTTGCTCGTTTCTAGGAAAAGCTTTTTCGGCTGTCTTTACCATGGCGTCGTTGGTCAACATCAAAAAAGCGCCTGCGCCAATATTTTTATAAAATTTATTAACACGGGCATATGTGAGCTTATGAGCTATTTCACTCACAGTGGTAACCGGTATGGTATTGTGCGGTGATTCCGGATTGATTATTTCTGCGATGTAATAGCCTGCATGAAGAAGCCCAGTATCATATCCCTCGGGCATGCCTTTTTGCTCGACCCACATGGTATGGCCGCGATATTCCCTGGGGATGTCATTTTCGAATGGAAAAGTAACCTGAAGTTTCATGTTATATTTTTTAAAAAAAGTTTTAAATTCTGACATTATACCAAGCGGCGAAGACGTCTCTTAAAAACCGGCATACTTGAAAGCATCGAAACCTAGAAATTTGCCGTTAAAACATGCGCGAAAAAAACGAGGCTAAATCCACGTAAAACGGCTTTAAAAAGGTATCGGCTCTCGGGCGAAGGAAAGGCTTTTTAAGCTGTTCGTAATGATGGTTATATCTATGTTGGCGTTCGAGGACTTGGGGTCGAACAGTTGGCAGAAATACGGAGAGCTGATTCTTAAATCTGAGAACGTCTTCCCCGAAGCCGTGAGGACGCCCGGCGAGGAATATGCGGAAACGGTCAAAGAAAACGGCTCCATAGCCAAGGTAGCGCTGCTGGATTCGCAATACGTCGGCAACATATTCGGCTACGCGCTCCTGCCGGACGAGATCGCTAGCTATGGCCTGCACGACGTGCCGCAGGACGCGAAGGTCATCTATATTTTCAGCGTGGTGGTCAACCCCGAATACCAGGGCAAGGGCTTCGGCAAGCAGCTGCTGTGGGAATTCATAAAGACGGCGAAGGACAGGGGGTACGATTACGTCGCCGGCCACTTCAGGCAGAACGGCTCGCTGCAGCTGATAAAGAAGTTCGGAGCTAAGGAAGAGGAAGTGTACCACAACTGGGAAAACATGGGCGAAGACTGCGTGGCCTGCTGCCTCAACATACACAGCATCCAGGAACCCGGAACGCCACAACAAAAAGCGACTAAAAACGATACGCCGGCAACCGGCCTGATCCAGGTCCCGTCGCAGGAGCAGGCAATAATATCGACATCGCCTGCACCGCAACTTGCGCCGGAACTCTCGAACCAGACATTCGAGCCGCACGCGCCGGCCATGCATTTCTAGGGCGGCACGTTTTTTTCAGCCTTTTCAATTTACAAGTTCTTAAGCGGGCAGAGCGAAATTTATTACAGGGTAAATGCGGGTGGTGCTCTGGTCGGTCCTGGGTTTTTTATCAACGAAAAGTTCAGAAAAGGCAAGGTAAAGCTCGCCAAAGGCGGGAAGCCATACATCAAAAAATTCTGCAGTATTTCCGAAATAGACGTGTGGCTTGTGAACGGAGCGTATGTCCGTGCCAACATCTGCGAGGATTTCGTCAATTTCGACCACCATTACCACCTGCGCCTTATACCGAAGAACGAATTCTGGATCGCCAAAGAGGCGAAGCACGACGAGACGCGCTTCTACATAGACCGGATGCTAGCGGAACGCAGGATGATAGCGGCTGGCGCCAGCTATCTGAAAGCGAATGCCAGGGCAGAGCTGATAGAAAGGGCCGAGAGAGGCAAGTCCAAAATGATGAAGAGAATGGGACGCAAGAAATTCCACAGACACGATATAATAGCCAGAGTGCACAAGAAGATGCTTCACAGGCGCGCGGGCGGCCTGAAGATATGGCTGGTGAACGGCGAGCTCGTGAGGGATTTCTTCATGACGGATTTCGCCGGCGGCGGCCACGACAAGGTATACCATTTCATTCCGGACGAGGAGGTGTGGATAGACGACGACATCTCTCCGGCAGAGCGCAAGTTCATAATACTGCACGAACTGCACGAACGCGCGCTCATGGCGAAAGGCAAGGACTACCCGCACGGTCACTGGAAGGCGACTCAGGTTGAAGACTATTTCCGCCACCACCCCAAACACGCGGGAGCTGCGATAAAGAACGAGTTAGCAAGGCAGACGTAGAGCGATTTTGTCTGCATTATTCCTGTCTTGTCATGTCTTATTATTTGAAATATAACAGCTATAATACCACATATAATATACGACCTGTTTTTCACTCAAAAGTAGTCTACCGAAAGCTTTATAAACCTCAGAACCAAGTAATTATCACTTACAAATAGTGAAAACAATTGAAACATAAGAATTTGAACGTGAAATTCAATCTTAAAGGGCTCTGAGGGTGAGTAAATGAATCCATTATACATGTTCGGGAACGAAAACGAAATCCAGAAGAGGCTCATGATTTGGCTCATGGAGGCGACGAACTAAACCTCGGAGTGTGTCATATGGCTGAACATAAGATAATCGACCGCAAGATGATAAACATCGCCGTTAAGGTCGAGAACATGAAATTTGATGGTCGCAGCGCAGAATTCTCGAAATTCTGCGAAGGTTACAACGAGGCGCTTGACAGCATCATCGCCTTGATAAGAAAGGAGCTTCAGGAAGGGATGCAAGTGGGAATGTAGTTGAGGATGATATTTATGTCAAAATACTGCAATGTGTGCCGTAATTTCACGGTGGATTTAAACAGATACCTGACGGACCTAAGAGAAAATCCTGCGGAATATCACAACTTAACATTAGGAATGGATATTCTGACGGAGGATGCTTTAAACATGGCCGGTGACAAAATAGTCGACTGCACGAATCAATGCAACCAGTTTAATGTTTATGCAAATAAAGATCTGCTCAAAGCTCTCAGAATTGTGTTTGCATCTATTGGAGAAGGCAGGATGCAAGATGCAATAAAAAACGCAATGAGTGATATTATGGATAAAGGCCAAGGATCAGGTAAATACAAGGAAATTGTCATGGGACAAGGTATTCAGGAAGTCATTGCGAATACATTAAAAAAACGTCAAAAGGGGTGTTAAAACATGAAAAACACGATTAAGAATTTTGGGTTTAGCGTTTTGGCTTTGTTAGCTGTTGTTATGATAGTGATGCCGGGGGCTTTGGCCGTGCCAAACACGCCACCGGTTATAGATTCTATATCCATCACACCGGAAATCCCCAGCAAGTATAACGACCTGGTATGTTCTGTGAGCGTTTCGGACGCCGAAGGGAATCTGGATTATGTTCATTTCAGCTGGTATGTGAACGGCGTTCTGACGAAGGAAAACAACAAGGTATTATACGGCTCTGCCAGCACTGCTTCGGACGTTTTCAGCGGCTCCAAGGAAGCGAACGATTACGTTGTTTGCGAGGCTAAGGCATACGACTTTGAAAGCGCGTATGACCGCGAAACTCATGCTGTCCGCGTAGGAACTGTGACTACTATTTCTGTACCACAAATATCCTACGTGGATATAACCCCAAGACACCCCAACCCTCAACAAGATTTGACGTGCTCAGTCTTCGCGACTGACGCGGATGATAATCTTGATCATGTTACGTTCGAATGGATAGTAAACGGCCGCATGATCAGGTCCGCAGCCAAATACATGGAAGGCTCTTCAGACGTTGCTAGCGACACGCTCGAAGTGAGTCGCACGCAACAGGGCGACCTGATAAGATGCAAGGCTAGCGTCGCGGACGCGAGCAGCATGGTCGCTACTGCGGAGTCAGTGACCGTCGTAATGGGAGCCAGCACGTATCCTTACACACCAACCACACCGACGACGCCCACGTATGGCAGGCCAACGGCCGTGCTTAAGATATATGACAACACCGTCGACGTAGAAGACGTGGCACATTTCTCAGGCCACGATTCTTACGCGCCGAGCGGCCACTACGTCGACCAGTACATGTTCGATTACGGTGACGGACAGGAGTCCGCATGGCAGCCTGATGCGAACGGTTATCATTCTTACGAAGAAGACGACACGTATTACGTGAGGCTCAAAGTCAAGGACGAAAACGGCGTTGAATCCAACTGGAGTCCCGCGTCCATAGTGTACGTGGGAACAGGCTCCGGAGGAAGCAGCAGCCACATCTCCATAGACGACATGAGCATAATCAAGGCCGCTGGAAGCGGCTACACGAGGTTCGAGTGCAACGTCGAAGTGTTCGACAAGAGCGACGACCTCGATTACGTGAGATTCAAGTGGTATCTCAACGACGACCTCATGTCCAACGACAAGGCGACCGTGTCAGGCGGCAGCGACGAGGCGAGCGACGAGATAAGCCTGCTTACGGACGACGAGGATGTGATAAAGTGCGAAGCGATAGTATACGACCAGAAGCATAACTCGGCGACGGCGACGAGAACGACAGGCGGCTCCGCTGTAGGCGAGGGATGCAACCTGGTTGTGACGAAATTCGACTATCTCACATACATGATTCAAGGTAAAACAGCGTACGTAGACGCGGAAGTCCAGAACACCGGCTCGTCCGGCAGCATCACGATGAAGCTTTACGTGGACGGCTCGCTTAAAGACACGTACTCCTCTCATGCCAATTACAACGCGAAAGTCTCGAAGAAATTCGAGTTCGCACTGGCGACCGGTTCGCACAAGATAAAGCTTGATGTATACATGCCGTGCGGGGCGAAGGACACGAAAACCGCGGAAATAACGGTTTTCGCGGCAGACTCGACCGGCTTCATTCCAAAGGAGAAGCAGGAAAGCGGAACCGATGGCATAACGCAGACCAGCGTCAAGATAACGCCGGCAGCGCTCGATATAGCGATAAACAAGGGCGACGTCGTGACCGTCTATATAGAGAGCCCGGCGCAGACGAAGTTCACCATAACCGTCGATGGCATTCCAGAAAACTGGGCCAGCTACCCGGCAGAAGTCGACGTGAAAGGAGCCAAAACGGCTTTCGTATACATTGTTCCCAAAACAGTCGGCAATTATAATTTCGTAGTGAAAGTAAGCGGCGCGGGCAGGAACTACGAGCAGAACATCGCCCTTTATGTCGCTCCCGAAAACGGAATGCAGAACGGTGCCAGCGGCCTTACGGGCCTGATAAGCGGCCTTGAAAGCAACTGGCTCATAGGGGCGGCGTTCATCGCTGTCCTGGCCGTGCTCGCTGTTTTGTATTTCCTGGCAGGCAAAATGGCAAAAGGCAAGAAGAAATACGAGGACCACGTTTACGGCGAGCGCAGGACTCCGTACTATGGGCAATATTCGGCCCAGACGCAGCCCAGGATGATGAAAGGTTCGATGGGCATTCCTGTAAAAGCCGCGGTACCGCAGGTTCAGCGTGTCCAGAGAATGCCTCAGATGACGCGCGCGGATTGGCTTTCGAGAGTAATGAGCGGCAGGTACTCTGACGGTACTGGATACCCGAAGCGCGGCATAGACTTCATGAAGTAGCGGAGGCATGTTACATGTCTTACGGCTCAAAAGTCCTAGCCAAATATTCCACCGCAGGAGGCCAGGTTCTTGGCATATGCCAGAAGGACGTCGACGACAAATTCTACGTTTTCCTTGACGTTGAAAAATCCGGATTCCAGATGTCTGAAGTCTTCCCTCCGGAGAAGCAGATCAGCCATGCCATAAGATATCTCGAAAGCCTGAATCCATTATCCACTTTCGAGGAAGCGGAAGACCGCCTGAAAAGCGGTTTCATAGGGCTTCATAAAATCCCAGTCGACGACGGCTGGAAAATAATCGTATACAACGGTACTAAAATGAAAGTATAAGCCGCAAATGCCGACAAAATTCTCGAGATGCTCTCAAAACCGCCATCCGATTAACCGATAGCGCTTTTTGGAATCTGTTAACAATATCTGTTTTTAAAATTTCACTGTCATAGAATTTCATAAAGTGTTACATTAATTAACCAATCTCTTTGGTGGTGGTTTTATGAAAACAGATAAGATTTTAGCTATATTCGTTTTGTTAAGCGTTTTCGCCGCAATCGCGCCGTTCGCGAGCGCCTATTCAAACATAGGTTTAGCGCTGGCGAAGGACAAGGTATCCGGCTGTCCCGGGTATGCGATACCCGTGGAGCTGACAGTATCGAACAATGATGTTGCGACTCACACATACGCTTTATCGCTGGAGCTGCCCGCTGGATGGACGTCACCGGACAACGGCTTCATACAGCCGGACGTCACGCTCGTTTCAGGCGAGGCGAAGAAAATAACGTTCTGGGTCAATCCATCTTACACGCCGGGCATTTACAGCGTGAAAGTTAAGGCTAAAGCAGGCATCGACGAGGCCTACAAAATGCTTGAGGTCGAAGTCTTAAGATGCCACGAAATCGCGTTACAGACGCCTGAAACAGTGGACGTGTGTATGGATGTGGGTTTCCAGTATTCTTTCACCGTGGCCAACAACGGCAAGGAGACCGAGGAATTTGAGGTCACTGTTACTGGTTCATGGTCTATCAAAGAGCTTCACAAGGAAACGCTTTCGCTCGAAGCCGGCAAGAGCAAGAACATCGCTTTCGACGTGACCGCGCCAAAGGAAAGCGGCAAGCTCACGGTAAAGGCGGTTTCCAAGACTTCTTACGCGAAAGACGAGCGAAACACCCAGGTCAATGTTAACAAGTGCTACGACTTCGACGCGTCAATGGAACCGAAAGAATCGAACGCTTGCGTCGGTTCTTCAGCGAAATACGTGGTCGCGATAACCAACAAGGGCACGGCCGCGGACGTTTACATGATAAGTTCGCCGCAGTGGGTCTCGCCATCTCAAACTAACGTCACGATTCTTCCGGGCGAACAGAAGACCATCGAACTGAACGCCTTCCCTGAGAACAAGGGCAAGACGAGTTTCGACGTTAAAATAACTTCAAAGGGACAGAATGCGCTTTCCAAAACGCTAAAAGCGTCGATAGAGGGTAAGATATGCAGGAGTGTTGCTGTCATTGTTTCTCCTGCCAAGCAGGAAGTGTGCAAAGGCCTTCCGGTGGAGTACAAGGTCACGGTAAAGAACACCGGCATGGCGAAAGACACCTACACGCTCAGTTCTAATATCGGGACGTTTGAGAGCGACACCGTCGCTGTAGAGCAGGGCGAGATAAAGGAGCTCACGCTCAAGATTGAAACCAAACAATTCGTCGAGAAGGACGGAGTGAAAGACGTCGTGGTGACAGCCAAGAGCGGGGAAATAAGCGACGAGAACACGGTCCAGCTGGCGCTCAAGAACTGCTACTCGGCGGAATTCGGCGTCAGCCCGCAGAGCTCTAGCGTATGCGCGGGCGAAGAGGTCGCATACGTCATCGCGCTCAAGAACACGGGCGCGTTCGCGGACAATTACACCATAGGCATAGAGGACGGCACGCTTGGCTCCGTAAATCTAGCGCCAGGCGAACTGAAGATGTTCTCGACAACTATTAAAATAGGCTTCCCTGAAGGCAGCAACGAGATAACGTTCACGCTCGCTTCCGAACACTCGGCAATGAAAGCGACCGCTAACATAACGGTCAAGAAAGAAAGCGAATGTTACAGCCTGCAGTTCACGAGCGAGGGACCCTCATACACTGTCGACGCGGGCAAGGGCATTGCCATCGCCGTGAAGCTGAAGAACACTGGCGAGAGAAAAGATTCGTACAAAACCGAAGTGATAGGCCCTGGATGGATGAGTCTCAACGAAGATTCTTTCGAGCTTGCTCCGGGCGAGGAAGCTTACGCTTACATCTACGCTTCACCCGGCCTGGACGTCAAGAAAGGCGTATACAACGCGCAACTGAAGGCCACGTCGCTGGTTTCGGGCGAACATGACTTCGACTTCAGGGTCGGTGTAGGCATGGTCCCGCCCGAAGAAGCGAAGCAGCCGAACGGCATAAGCATACCCACGGGAAACATAATCAACCTGTCCAGCAACACCGGCAAGGTGATGCTGCTGGCTCTGATAGTCTTCCTGATAATAATAATACTGGTGGTCAAGTTCGTGCTGTTCGTGAAATAGAGTGGAATGGAGTCCGACGCTAATACATCATGGCTTTTGCCATTCCATAGCACCTTACGGCCGAAAGGCTTATCTCGGCCAGCACGCGCCACGGCGCGTTGCTCGTGGCCAAGAATTTCTTGAGCATCTTGCTGTATAACCACGCCTTGGGCTGGCGGTAGTTTTCTGCCGTGTATTTCATCACATATTCCTGCGACCTGGACAGCCGCTCCCTCGCCCAGTTCAAAACCTCTTCCATGGGCATGTAACGGCCGGTGAATTCAACGCGTCCGTCACGAATGCATTTGAGCACGCCATCGACACTATCCGCGTTCATCGTGTTGACAGAGCAACCGAGCATGGAAAGCGTATGCGCATCCGAACCGGCGACCTTCGGAAGTGGGGAATGCCTGAACATGGAGTATGTGCACAGGTTGCCAATCTTGTCTATGTTGAGCGAGTTGAACATCTCTATTGCGTCTGCCTTGTCCGCCTGGCTTCGGATGCCCTGGCCGCGGACGTCGAAAGGATGCGCCGCTACCGCGACTCCTCCCTGCTCGCGTATCCTGTCGACCGTTTCTTCCACGCTAAGGAAATTGGCCACGGGTTCGCTTATGCCCAGGGCTATCACATGACCTGATTGTGTCTGCAGCTCGACGCCTGGAATGAAGATTATGCCCTGTTTTTTCGCTTCCCTGCGCGCCTCGGGCCACGCCTTGGTCGTGTGGTGGTCCGTTATGGCGACGCCTGACAGCCCTATCCTCTTCGCGTGGGCGACTATTGCGGCCGGCGAAGGTATGCCCTCCCATGGTATTTTCGCACCCTTGGAATGATGCGAATGACAATGCAGCTCGAATTTCATGAAAAACACCTGAAATGCCCGTTTGTGAATATTTATTAATATCTGACAATAATTCTTATAAATCCGGCAAAACAGCCATAAGTATCTTTAAAGGTGACCATTATAATCACAATTCCAAGGCACATAGGCATAATACCAGACGGCAACAGGAGATTGGCCAGGCGCCTGATGCAGACGCCGTGGAAAGGCCACGCAATGGGCCTAGGCAAGATCAGAAACGTGGCCAGCTGGTGCAATGAGCTGGGCGTCAAGAACGTGACCATATATCTTCTTTCGCTTGAAAACCTGCAGAAGAGACCCAAGCGCGAGCTGAGCTACCTGTTCGGCCTCGCGCGCGGCGAGTTAAAGGAAATCCTTGAAAACGCGAAGCACTCCGTGCATCTTAACAGGACAAGGGTCAGATTTTTCGGCAGGCTCGAAGTGTTACCAGCGGACCTTCAGCAGGGCATACGCCTGGTCGAAGAAAAGACGAGCCACTATGCTAACGGCTTCCTGAACCTCGCCATCGCTTACGGCGGCCGCCAGGAGATAACAGAGGCCGTACGAAAGCTCGCTAGGGACGCGCAGAAAGGCAGGATAAAAGTCGGCGACATAAAGGAGAGCACGCTCAGGAACTACATGTGGACGGGCGAACTGAGCGACCCGGACATGGTAATCAGGACGGGCGGGGAAAAGCGGCTCTCGAATTTTCTCCCGTTCCAGTCGACTTACTCCGAGCTGTTTTTCATGGACAAGTTCTGGCCCGAGCTGAGCAAAGACGATATTGCTGCCGCGATAAAGGAATACGGCGAAAGGCAGCGCAGGTTCGGCAAGTGAACTTTTCTTTAAATTATTTTCTTCCCAATTGATTAACAGTGTTGCTTTGGTGGAAGGATGGCATACTCTTTCAACTTCGATCTCTCGAAATTCTCCCAGAACTTCTTCAGGGACCTTGCCAAATTCTCTGAAAGGAACAGGCTCCACAAGAAGCTCGGCAGCAGTTCGAGAAAGCTCATGGAAAAGTTCAAGGTCCACAAGCTGACGGGCCTGCCCGTGGCCGAGGCTTCAATGATCGTCGAGGACCTGATGGACACATACATACGGAATCTGACACAGAAGGAAATCTTCTCGAAAACGAAAAAACGCGCCCTGCTCATGCCGCACTGCTCCAGAAAATACATGGACCAGAGATGCAAGGCCAGGTTCAACGCGGCATTGTCTTATTACCAGTGCCGTCACTGCTCGCCGGACTGCAGCGTAAACAGAGCGACAGCGCTGGCGCAGAAGAAGGGTTACGACATATTCATCCTGCCCGGAGGCTCGTGCGTGAGGAAGCTGCTGGCAACGCGCAAGTACGACGGAATCGTCGGAGTCGCCTGCTGCGAGGAGATAAAGCTCGCCGCGAAGCTGTTCGAGCTCAGCAAGATTCCCGCCCAGGCCGTGCCGCTCATAAAGAACGGCTGCTCTGGCACGAAGTTCAGGATGGAAACGCTCGAAGCCGTGATGGCATGAGCGACGAAATTTGATTTTTATATCTTAGCTACAAAAATAAAACATCGTAATGGATTGAGGGTTGAGAGGTTTTCGCATGATAGCAAGACAGACTGCCAAGAAAGTGCGCGTGTGGGACATTGTAAACGGCACTTTCGTAAAGAAGGGCGGCTTCGAACCCAGTTTCGTAAAGACGCCGTCCGGCGAAGAGGTCGCTAGGGCCAGGATACTGGCGACTATCGTAGCGAAGTTCGTGGCTGAGGACGGCAACTATGCAGCTGTCACTCTAGACGACGGCAGCGACACCATACGCGCCAAGACCTTCAAGACGATAAAGCCGCTCGACACGGTAGAGATCGGCGACATAGTCGACATTATAGGCAAGCTGAGGGAATACAACGGGGAAAAGTATATGATGCCAGAAGTCGTCAGCAAGGTGACGGACCCGAACGTCGAGGTGATGCGCAGGCTCGAAATGGTTTACAAGCAGACGGCCGCGCGCAGGGCGAAGGAATTCGTAGAGAAAAACAAGAGCCGGAATCCCGAAGAGCTCAGAAAAGAGCTTTCTGAAAAATTCGGCATAGAGAATCCCATAATTGATGCCCTTTTAGGCGACAAAAAAGCCGAAGGCGGCGACAAAGGCTCGCTGAAGAAGCAGCTGCTCGACGTCATCAACGCTTCAAAAGACGGCATAGTCTATTCCCAGCTCATGAAAAGCGTCAAGGCCAAGGGAGCTGACATCGAGAGCGCGGTCGACGAGCTCCTTAATGACGGCATGTGCTATGAACCAAGCCCCGGCAGGATAAGAAAAATATAATACATTTGTTATTCAAAAACGATTTCACATCTGCAATTTCTGTATCGCGGTATCAGGTATGTCGATAACTACAGTGGAGCCAATAGCCACTTTACTTATAGCATCATGAAAAACACGATAATTATCGTCTCCTGGCCGGCTTGTAAACTCTAATGTTCTGTTGCTTGCCGGATCATAGAAATGGGCTATCAGTTCACCATATAGTCTTCCCACAGAAACCCCCGAAAGGGTAAGTTTTCTTTCCATGAGAATAACAATGGGAAAAGTTTTAAAAATAATGCCTGAGCCAGAGTCACAAAAGGCCGATGTCCAGGGGCGCGAGCCCCATCTCCTGCAGGTCCTTTTCGTTGATGGAAACCGAAATTTCATTCCCTTCCCACATCATTTTCCCGATGCTCGGCATTTCAGCAAGGTCGTATATTTTCAAAAAAGTTTCGCCATATTTGGCGATTTTGTCTTTGTATAGCGGCGCTAGCACGGTTATGAGGCGGTTCCTGTGGAAAGCAACTTTCTCAACGCGGACTTCGACCATATCCACAATCATGGAGTCCCTAGAATAAGACGGGAAGCAGTTTTAAAAAACCGGGTTGTGCTTATTTGGCTTTGAGCCTTGACGCGTTCCTAGCAGAATCCACGGCTATCTTTATTCTCTGCAGCGCGGTCACGTTAGTAAGAATCGCCAGCGCGACGATTATGTAAGTCAGGTAGGAAAGCCTGAAATGGGCGAGCAGTATGCCTGCGAAAAGGATTATGAGGCGCTCGCCGCGCTCCAGCAGGCCGCCTGTGATTTCCTTGTCCGTAAGCTCCTTCTCCTTGGCCGCGGCTTTCGCGTATGTCGTCATCATCGAACCGAGCAGGAACAGGAATATCCACACGGTGATGGGAAGATAGAAGTCCGGCAGCCCCACGAATAGCAGGCCCACCAGTATTATTGCTTCGACGTATCTGTCCATTATGGTGTCCAGATATGCGCCCAGTTTGGTGGTCTTGCCCATCACTCTCGCGACGGATCCGTCGATCAGGTCTATGAACGCGGCGACGACCAGGAAGCCGGCTGCAACAAGAAACTGCTTGTCGAGGATGAAATAAAGTGAAGCCAATGTTGGCAACACAACAAGAAGTGTCCAATGGTTGGGAGAAAGGCCGAATTTGGAGAAAACCATGCCTATCTTTATTGACAAATCCGAAAACATCTCGCGCTTCCTGTAAAGGACCATTTTACCAACCTGTTATAATCTTATATGAGGTTATTTTTATGCTTCCGCTCATCTTTCCCTTTCGCCCTTGATGAATTCCTCGACCATCTGTTTCGCGACGGAATCCGGGTATTGCTGCGGCGGATGCTTCATGAAATACGATGATGGTGATATCAGCGCGCCGCCCACTCCGTGGTCTTTCGCCAGCTTTATGCACCTTATCGCATCGATGACGATTCCGGCCGAATTGGGCGAATCCTCGACTGAAAGGCGAAGCTCCAGTTCGATGGGAACATCGCCGAACTTCCTGCCTTCCATGCGGATGAAGCAGACCTTGTTGTCGTTTTGCCAGGGCACGTAGTCGCTCGGGCCGATGTGTATGTTCTCGTCCTTCATCCTAACGGGCAGCTGTGACTGGACGGCTTCCGTCTTCGAAATCTTCTTCGACTTGAGCCTTGAGCGCTCGAGCATGTTGAGAAAATCCGTATTGCCTCCGGTGTTGAGCTGGTACGTGCGCTCAAGTTTTACGCCGCGGTCTGAGAAAAGTTTTGCCAGTACCCTATGAGTGATGGTGGCGCCGACCTGCGATTTTATGTCGTCGCCTATTATCGGCAGGCGGGCGTTTTCGAACTTCCTGGCCCATTCGTTGTTGGAAGCGATGAATACGGGCATGCAGTTGACTAAGCCGCAGCCGGCTTTGATAGCCGCTTCCGCGTAGTATTTCGTCGCCTCTTCAGAACCGACGGGCATGTAATTGACCAGAACGTCCGCTTTCGTTTCTTTCAGGACCTTGGCCACGTCGACGGGCGGTTCGTCGGAGACCAAGAAAGTCCTGTCCTCCGGGTAGTCTTTCATGTGATTCGCCACGCCGTCGAGCGTCGGGCCGCGCATGACTGTCACGCCGATTTTGGGGACGTCCTTGCAGAAAGTCTTGGTGCAGTTGGGCTTCGCGAATATCGCTTCTCCAAGGTCCTTCCCGACCTTGCGCTTGTCGATGTCGAACGCCGCGACTGGCCTTATGCTGGATATGTTGTAGCCGCCGAGAATGTTGTGCATGAGCCCCGGCACGAGCTCGTCGTTGGTGCTGACGTTCTTGTAATAGAACAGTCCCTGAACCAGCGACGACGCGCAGTTGCCCACGCCCGCGATTGCAAGCCTTAATTCCTTCACCATAAAACCACCACCTGCATGTTATTTTCAAAGAACATCATTATTTTACAGTTATAAAATAATTGCAACCGCATATATAAATGTTTTATACCAGTAAAACAACGTGTTAACATGCCGTTCGTCAAGCTGGAAAGGAACAACACTTACGACTGCCTGTGGCCATACATACTGAGAATCCTTAGGGAAAAGCCCATGCACGCTTACGTTCTGCGCGCAGAAGTGGAAGCCAAATTCGGCTTCAGGCCGGGCAACGTGACCGCTTACCGCGTGCTCTACTCGCTTAAAAAAAGAGGATACGTGGAAAAGACGAAAGACGGCATGAAGCAGGTCTACAACATAACGCCGAAGGGCAAGAAGCTGCTGAAAGATGCCGCGAGATTCTACCGCGACCGGGCCAGGATGCTGCGATAATATTTAAATTACTCACAACAACTAAAATGTTATAGGGTGTTATAGGGTGTCTTCATGGAAAAGGGAACTTTGCGTTTGAAAGTGGGTTTGGCTGAAATGCTCAAGGGCGGCGTCATCATGGACGTCGTGAGCGTCGAACAGGCGAGAATCGCCGAGAAGGCGGGCGCAGTCGCCGTCATGGTTCTGGAGCGCGTGCCCGCGGACATACGCAAGGCAGGCGGCGTTGCGCGCATGGCAGACCCTAAGCTCATAAAGGACGTAACGAAAGCAGTGTCGATACCCGTCATGGCGAAGTGCCGCATAGGCCATTTCGCGGAGGCGCAAGTTCTGGAGACGCTGGGAGTCGACTACATTGACGAAAGCGAAGTGCTCACCCCAGCCGATGCTGAAGCTCATATCGACAAGTTCAAGTTCAAGACGCCGTTCGTCTGCGGCGCGCGCAACCTCGGCGAGGCGCTGCGCAGGATAGCAGAAGGAGCCGCTCTTATCCGCACGAAAGGCGAACCGGGAACAGGCAATATCATCGAAGCGGTTCGCCACATGAAACTCATAAATGCCGAGATAAAGAGACTTGCCAGTCTGAACCATGCCCACCTGCGTGACGAGGCGGCCGCAATGCGCGTGCCTTTCGACCTTGTCAGGATGGTCGCGGAAAAGAAGAAGCTGGTCGTGCCCAATTTCGCCGCCGGCGGAATCGCTACGCCATCCGATGCGTCGTTAATGATGCAGCTTGGGGCGGAATCGGTGTTTGTCGGCTCCGGCATATTCAAGTCTTCCGACCCCATGAGGCGGGCGAAGGCGATAGTGGATGCAGTGACTTATTTCGACAAGCCCCACGTCGTAGCGAAGGTTTCGATGGGCCTTGGCGAAGCGATGGAAGGCATCGAGATGTCCACGATGAAGAAAAGCGACTTCATGCAGGACAGAAGCCAGTAGTCGCTAGAGGACGATTTATGATTATAGGAATACTTGGACTCCAGGGTGATTTCGATGCCCATAAGAAGATGGTGGAGCATCTCGGAGCCAAAACTCTTCTCGTCAAAACCAGCGAGGATCTCGACGCGGCGGACGGGCTTATCATTCCCGGTGGCGAAAGCACGACCATGACCAGGCTGCTTTTCAGGTATAATCTGGTCGGCGCCATCAAGAGATTTCACAGGAAAGGGAAGCCGATTTTCGGCACCTGTGCCGGCATGATAGTCCTTTCCAAAAAAATCCTGAATCACCCGGAGCAGTTCAGGTTCGGCTTCATCGACATCGCGGTCGCTAGAAACGCGTATGGCCGCCAGATAGACAGTTTCGAAGAGGATATAGCCATCCCGTCGCTGGGGAAAGAGCCGTTCCGAGCGGTATTCATCCGCGCGCCGAAGATAGAAAGCGTGCTCAGCAAGAAAGTCGAATCGCTGGCGAAACGCGGCAAGGAGCACATCATGGCGAGACAGGGCAGCGTGCTCGTATGCTCGTTCCATCCCGAACTGACGCACGACACCAGGGTACATGAGTATTTCCTGAAGATGGCACAAAATTTCCGATAATTTTAACAATTTATAACAAAATAAGGTTTGTTTTTATTCAATAATTTCAATTTTTTCAACATCGATTTGTACAGGACACATTATTATGGCTGGACCTTCATGTTTCTTGCCATATAGGATAACCCTTTTACCGACATATTCATCAAGATTTTTAGCAGCATACAAGTGTCCCGTATCATTCATATCCCCAAGCAAAGAACAATTGAAAGCCCCATCATCGCTTGTAAAACAATAACCGCATCCCCCAAGATTATAGCTTTTAGGCGGATCAACTTCGATAATTCCAACGAATTGTTTTTGTTCATTTTCAGATGTGTGCTGGTCATAAATGCATCCGCTAATCAAAACCAGACCTAAAATAAGCGATAGTGTTGTTAATTTTTTCATAGTATCATAACTCTGTATTCTTACCTTACAATTTCACGTTCTTCCTACAGCTTCTTATGTAAAGCAGCGACGCTGCTATCAGTATAACGCATACCAAAAAGCCTACTATGTGAAGGTACGGCAGTTCCGACAGGACGAAAGACGCAGCTTGCGCGTTTTCCGCTGCCCTTTCACCGGCCGTTTTGGCCGCTCCCATGAGCATGCCGCCTGACGCTTCGTCAGACGCCGTGAACATCTGCGGTGCGGCTGCAAAAGTTCCGAACGATGCCATGAAAGAGTTCCTGAACGCATCAAATGTTAGGGCAATAATACCCAGAACGGAAACTCCCAGAAGTATCCATACTTTCTTGTCCTCTGGATGAAGGACGGCCTTGCCCTTTTTCGTGAGATCATAATACTTCCACTTGTGGCCGTCGTCCATCTGGACTATCAGCTCGACTGCGACCATGTTGTCAAGATGCTCTTTCACCGTCGAGACAGACATGTTGAACTGCCTCGCCAGCTCGCTGAGCGTCTTCCTGCGCTGGTCCAGCGACTTTAGAATGTCGACGCGCGTTCCGGACGCCAGCGTTTTGAAGACTTGCCTGTCGAGCGTTATTTTCTCGTCCTGCATGAAGTCGGCCATGTATTATGTTTCTCTGCGATTCTTTAATAGGCTTTCATTTGTTTCGGCCCGGGCCGAAATTCGCATTGGAAAAAGTGCTCTCGCACATGCTGCACGGGTTTTCTTCATACTTTTCAGTGAGTTTTTTGTCGAAAACGCCCAGTTTTTTGGCAGTTTCTCCCAGGCCTTCCGTGACGAGCGTTACCATTACAGGATCGTTTAAAGCGCTCGCTATCAGATCGTCAACCGGAGTTTCGAGCGCAGAGCCGATGGATGGCGGTATTTCCCACAAGCAGAGATGAACCCTGCCATAAGGGTCTATTGTGACGTATTTATCCCCGCTTTCGTCGGCAAACATGCCGTGAGGCATGCACGAGCTTGATTTTCGGATGGCTTTTCTCGACAGGCTTTTTGCCCTGCCGAACGGGTGTTTTTTGTTGTCGACAGGTACTCCATAAACGTCAAAACCGCGCCAGCCCTCGTCATACAATCTGACGGCAATGTCTGAAATCGGTTTATTGTTGCCTAAAAGGTTTCCGTATTCTATGCCCCTTTCCCGGTGATAGATGTCATCGCTGGTTACCATTATTTTATTTACGCCAATATTCGCGAGGTTTTTGACTTCATCGTAAGCTTGCTTTTCGTTTTTTATCCAATATCCGCTTGTCTGAATGTGAATTTTGGGGTCCGTGTGAAAAAATCCGTCCTTTCTAAGTTCCGCCAAATGTTCCAGAGCATGCATCAAGCTGCCTTTCCTGTAAAAAGGTTCGCCGCCGGTCAGCATTATGATCGTCGTTGCCGGTGAAAGATTTTCTATGACGGATTCCATTTCCCGGTTTTCCATCGTCTTGCCGGCCGGCCTAGAGTCGTATGCGCAATGCCTGCAAAGCACGGGACACGCGTTCGTGAACCTTAAGTCTACTTTATACATAAGAGAACGTTATTTTCAATATATAAAAGTTTTTACTATTTACAGATGGTTACATTATTCCAGAAAGAGGTTTTTATTTCAATGAAACAAAAATTACTTGTTCTTATGAAGATAGATTACAGGAAGCTCTTTATTGCGATAATCGTATGCCTTATAGCCGGTTTCGTGGGTTCGATAGCGACTTTTCCCAAAATCCCGACGTGGTATTCGACGCTAGCGAAACCGTGGTTCGCGCCGCCCAACTGGCTGTTCGGACCCGCGTGGACGACGCTTTACGTGCTCATGGGCATCGCGCTTTATCTCGTATGGAAGAAAGGCCTCAAGACGCAGAACGAGAAATATGCCGTCTACCTGTTCGGCTTCCAGCTAGGCCTGAACGCGCTCTGGTCGTTCCTATTCTTCGGCCTCGAATCGCCGTTCTTCGGTCTCATAGGCATAGTGGCCATGTGGTTCGCGATAGTGGCGACCATTTGGGAGTTTTACATGGTCGAAAAGAGAGCGGCTTATCTGCTCGTGCCGTATCTGGCCTGGGTGAGCTTTGCGTCAACCCTTAACTACGCGATATGGATGCTGAACTGAGCTTCTCAGAATGCCGCTGTAAGCGCGGAACGGGTTTTTTAAGCCGAAAAATATCATTTAATCATGAAACGCGCGAAAGTCACCCGTCGCAAGCGCGGGACCAGACACACGCCAAAGCGCGAGCATCTGCCTCCGAAAATAGAAAAGGCGCTGAGTTGCAAAAGCCGGGATAAGAGGAGCAAGAAGGAATTCGCGCTTTTGCTGTCCATAATCGCGCTAGTTCTTGTTTTCATGACTTTCTCAAAATACATGATAAAAACAGACCTCGAAACAATGATAGCGAGCCAGGATTCCGCATGCTTCTCGGATCAGCAGCTTGGCTCGTCTGCGGTTTGGGAACAGGGCAACATAGCCATGATGACCGCTTTCGAGACGCCGGACCCGTGCTATCGCGTGAGTTCTGTAAGCGCGACGCAGCAGGGTAACAGAGTGAGCATGAAATTGAAAGTGGAGTCCGGCGGCATCTGTGTCCAATGCTTCGGCTACAGGAGCGTCAAGTATTGGATAATGGCACCTGAGCAGGGCAGCGACCTTGATTTGTATGTCGACATAGAAGGCTCGACGCAGCATTACGTGTGGCTTCCTATTCAGAAATGATTCAGGCATTATTGTTACGCTTAAAATCTACGCACCGAGGATTAAATACTCGAACTGGCCGGTTATGGCGCGCAGGGATTTCGCCCGGCTTTCAAGGAAGGATGCGTATGCTTTTTTGTTATAGAAACACACCTCATTCTGCTCCAGTATTGCTACAACTTCGTCGGCCTCGTAAGGTTTCTGGTCGAGGAGGGTTCCCTGGTCCTTGAAGAAATTGTAAAGCATCTTGAGCTCAGGTTGCGTGTAAAATATGACGGCTTTCTTGTCCTGCACGCCAAGCAGTTCTGTAAGACTTCCGCCCTCGGTGCTGCGGAACCTCAGCTTCTCCGCAACCTTGGACAGGGCGGCGAAATCGATGGTGTATTCCGCGTGGCCGAAGACGCCTATGCGCTGAGGCGTCGAAGACGCATGCTCGCACACGAACATTTTTCCTCCGTCCGCTAGCGAAGCGCGCGCCTTCTCGAGGAATTTGACCGCGCCGTAGTTGAAATTGGCCGGTTTTACGAAGGAAAGGCCGTAGAACTTCGCCAGTGAAAGCGCGTCGAAATACGTCTCAGCGTCGCCTTCGCGTATCTTCGGCCTGTAAAAAGCCATGTTGACGACGGTCGGGAAATCCGCCAGCACCTCGTTGCAGATGATGAAATCAAATTTCTCGCTCAGTTTCTCTTTGAGAAAGTCGCCGGTTATGAAGGAGAAGCATCCGCCCCTGAACCGCTTCTTCAAGCTGCCGACGGCGTCGTATGAAATGTCGGCAAACGTGTAGTGGAAATCCTTTTGTTCAAGCGCGTTTATTATTTCCTGCGCCACGTCCCCCAGGCCCGGCCCGACTTCAAGAATGCGCGGGTTTCCGGAAAAAGCCGGTATGCCAAGCTTGCTGGCGACGACCTGGCCGTATGGCACGCCTGTTTTGGTGAACCTGCCGGACCTGAAAAGATGCGAAACCGTGAGCTCGTTGTCCATGAGTTCGCTAGCGCTGCTTACGCACTTATAGTAGTTTTCAGTGTGATTGACGTAAACTTCGGCCATAAGTATTTATCATAGTCCGTATAAAACTATAAATAAGTATGGCCGGCCAACCGAAGACCGAAGTGAAAAAGGCATCCAAAGAGGCCATCGAATTGGAAAGACGTTCTGATGAATTTACCATAAAACTTTCCATCGTTGTCGGCAAAAAACCGGCAGCGGTCAAATGCGGCTTCTCGCTTGTTGATGCCTTTCTTAACGGCATAAATTATTTCTTCGTCGGTCTCAAGGTCCCGAAGAACAACGCGAAAGACCCGATAATAGTGAAAAACATGGGCTTCGCTTTCGGCGAGGCGATACGCAGATTATGGGACAAGCGCAGGGGCAAGGTAAACGGCATATCCATACACTCGGAAGGCGAGGCTATGTGCATGTTCGCCATAAACGCGAAACGCCAGCCCGGGGAGGCGAACGTCCAGCTGATGGGCGCGCCTGAGAGAGGCCTGAACCCAGACACTCTTTTCTTCTTCTTCGAAGGCTTCGCTGAAGGCATGCAGGCCCAGGTCAACGTGACCGTTAACCTGACGAGAGAAAAAAGCCAGATAAAACTCATATCCCAGACACTTGGCGACTCGCTGAAGCAGATACTCAGGATATGAACGCGCGCGAATCAGCGACTTCTTGGTAAAATATATGAAAATCAGTCTAAAATTCTTGTATGTTTCTTAAGGAAACCGACCAATTGCCCTTCTGTTTGCACTCCCATTTCATTGAATATTTTTTGAGCTTCTCTTTCTGTCAATTTTCCTTTTTCTAATGCATGCTGGGTTGAATAAAGTTTTTTGAGTTTATCAAAAGTATCTACACGGTCCCTACTTGCCCATCCAGCAGCAAGTTGACGGGCCGTGAGTGGCTGATAATATGGCTCACTTCTTCTCTCTTCTTCTTTCGGATAACCTTCTAAGAATGATATGCCCTCAACCGGAATACCATATTTTTTTCTAAAAACATTTTCTATTCTTCTTTTAAAAAATTTACTTTTAATGGGCTTTATTGCCACTAAAAATGTGTTATAATCCATACTAACAGAACCTGCAATAAATTCCTGTTCTCCTTTAACAACTCCTTCCACAACCGGACTTCCATATATTGCTTTATTTTCTTTATCCTTTCCTTTATACGGTAAATGATAAACAATCATATCTCCAAAGAGTTGATACAGCCGTCTGACTACTGCATATTTTTTAGGTGATATAGGAACGTCATTCTCACGCATGTATGGTCTGTTGTCTAGCTCACATATTACAAGCTTTTTACAGTTAAACATAAACTATCTCCTATTACTATTCTTAAGTAAAAACTTTATAAATAAATGATGTGCCAAGAGATAGATTTATAAACATTTGCACAGTTTCTGTGTGTTAATATTTAGAAAAACAAAACATGAAATTTTTTACCGACCTGTCGTAAGTCTTTTCCGCGTCTTTCGAAAACAAACATCCTGGCAGTTCGCCGGATTCGCGGTGATGCTTTATGCACTCGCAGCACATGCCCTTCCGTGAGCATCCCGGATAAGAACAGGTGCAATGCTTAAGGTTCTCCTTGCGGTTCGCGCATTCCTTCATGGCTTCACTTCTTTCTCGCTTTCTTGTTTCTAGCTTTCACGGTTTTCTTCGTCTTAACTGTCTTTTTGACAGGTGTGTTCAGTGCGAGCTTCCTGTCGATTTCCTTCAGGAAAGCTTCGTCGGGGAAGCGAATGTCGAGGTTCCTGTGGCCGCGCAGGCTCTTGTATTTGTCGTGCTCCAGCGTCAAGAAATAGTCCCTTTTCGATTTCATGTGGTTAATCATAAGTACGATGTCGCCGTGCTCGGTGAGGTTAAGGTCGCTCTGTTTCCTGCCGTAGACCATGTGCCTGAGGCGGTCGTATATCTTTTCCTCGACGCTGTTGAGCTTCCCCAGGTCGCGGTTCAGGTTCTGGGCGTGATAGAGCGTCAGTTTGCCCTCGTCGTTGAGTTTCTTCAATTTATCGATGACCGGATGCCTGTCGTAGATTATCATGGCCGAATGATCAAGCGTTATCTTAACCATACTCTCACCTTCCGCATTGGACTTCAATATTATATGGAAACAAGTTTTTTAATCGTTGACTAGTTGTTTTTCCTGTAATGTTTCGCCTTTATGCGCATCGCGTCTTCCGCGCTGGTTCGCACGAAGGCTTCGCTTTCCCTGCTGCGCCGCTTGAGAAAATGATATCCCACCAGCGTGGCTGCTCCTAACCAGCAGGCCGACCCGACCGAAACAAGCAGCAATTCCGTCATATTCATTCCTTTTGGCTCCGGAAACATTTAAATCTTGAGCTCATCTTTTTAAGATGCACGCAAAAACGCGCGAAACGTTTTTGGCCGCTTTTGTTCTGGTTCTTGTCATATTGCTCAGCGGCTGCATCTCCGGTCAACTTGCAGGTAACAACGTGAATTCTGCGAAAGCCGGGGAAACCAAGGTCGTCACCAAAGTGATAGACGGCGACACCATAGTCGTCCAGGGCGGCGATCACGTGCGGCTGCTCGGTATCGATTCGGATGAGAAAGGCTATCCGTGCTACACTCCGGCCAAAAAGAGAATGGAAGAGCTCGTCCTCGGCAAGGAAGTTTACCTTGAGCCGGACGCTGAAGACAAGGACCAGTATGACCGGCTGTTGCGATACGTATTCCTGGACGGCAGGAACATAAACATAATCATGGTCGAAGAGGGCTTCGCCGTCGCCCGCTTTTACCCGGAAAACACGAAATACAAGGATGAAATAACCGCAGCCGAGACGGAAGCGATTGATAACGCTGTCGGATGCAAGTGGATCAGCGACTGACTCACTTTTCTAACTTTTAAGTTTCCTGCGCCAAATATAACCATGGTAACTCTGGGTAACATGACCATCGTAATACTGGTAGTGGCGGGCGCCATAGTGTTATGTGGTGGCATAGCTGGCGGCTACATAGCCTCACTTAACGCGCCGGAGCAGTTCCCAGCATACATGTTTGTCGCATTCGTTGGGATAATACTGGCGCTGGCAGGCATAGCGATGGGCATGGGCAAGTCCGAAAGCGGCAAGTAGGACGCTTTCTACAAGCGCTTCCCAAACCGTCTTTTTCCTTAAGCATTTTCCCAAGCTTTTTATTCCTAAAAATCGATATACAGCGACTCATTTCACCCCTCACTTCGCCCTCTTCCCACCTCTCACCACGGGGTCAAATTCAAAATAACCCTCACTTTTGGCAAAAAAATTATTTACCATAAAATATATAATTTAGTATATATTTATAATAATATATATTTTTAAGAATAGTATAAAAAGAATATTTTATAAAATATATAAAAAAGTATAGATAAATAAAGTTCCATTTTCCAGGCGTTTAAACATATGTTTAAACGTGCGTTTAAACGTGCTAAAAACAGAGGCGATGCTATTCGGTTTTACGAGAACTGAATGCCTTTTCTATGAGCTCTTTTTTCTTGTCCATCCCCAGATGGACGTAGACTGTTGTAGTTTCTATGTTCGAGTGCCCCAGTGTCTCCTGTATCACGTTAAGAGGCGTTCCCTGGTTCTGCAAAAATGTCGCGTAGGAGTGGCGCAGAGTGTGTGGATGAACTTCCTCCGGCTTTCGGATCCCCGCCTTAACGGCATATTCCTTTACAATGCGTCTTATGTGGCGGTCTGAAACGTAAAATAGCCTCCCTGTTTGTTGGTTTCCTATGTAACTTTTTAGTTCGGAAGCGAACTCTGTTGGAATGTGAACATACCTATCTTTCGAGCCCTTTCCTTGGACGACTTTCACGTTTCCGTTTATCAGGTCTATGTCCTCAATGCGCAGGTTCTGAGCTTCGGAATTTCTAAGACCAAGAAAAAACATAGTCTTTAGCAGAAGATTGTTCCTGGCGTCAGTGGCGACTTTGAACATCGCTTCGACTTCCGGAACTGACAGGAATCTTGGCAGCTTTTTGACCATTTTTTCGCCTGTTTAATGATTGTCCGAGCCTCAATATAAAGTTAATAGCATGACGTATGTCGATTGTCCGGAAAGATGTATTTCCGGACATGACGGGTCTGAAGCTAAACGTGTTTTTCCATGGTGGTTTCGGCCAGATAGGCCACCCTGCCGGGCAAAAAGATGTTCGAGAATATGGACTCAGGCTCAAACGGGCTTTTTCTAGACTTTCTTTTCCTTCTTTACCGCCGGTTTCGCCTGCTTCCTGCACTTCTCTTCAACCTGGATCAGCTTCTTCCTGACGGCCTCCATGTTGTGCGCTATGTCCCAGCCGTCGTCGGTCAGCTTCACTCCCTTTATGCGGCCCTTCTTGTCGAAAAGGACCAGGCCCATTTCATGTAGCGTGTCCAGGATCTTTATCGTATGGGAATACGTGCAGTTCGCTTCCTTGGACAGAATCGTCGCGTAAACCGGCCCTTTCGCCGTCTTCATGGCAAGCAGTATCTTGGCGGGTTTGTCTCTCAAGAATAGGTCTTCCAATACCGGTTTTGCAACGGAATCGTCTGCCATGCTATATTCTATAACTAATGGAAATATAAATGTTATGTATGTATTAAAATAGCTATTTCTTTTTAAGTTTTTTACATAATATACTTTTTATTATAAATATTAAAATAATTATTTTATAAAATATTCTTTAAAAAATATATACCAAAGAATATACTTTGTTGATTTTCCCAGTTTTTGCAAAAAGTGAGAGTTAAAAGTGAAAGTGAGCCCTCGACGTGAGGGCGAGGTCGGGAAGCGCCTAGGCGAAAAAACGGCATACAGCGAGCCTGATTTTTAAAAAATGTGAGAGAAATCATGGGAAAAACGCGCGAAAAAACATCTTTTTAAGTTTTGAAGCCAATAGGTGGAAATGAGCGAATACGGGACGGTCGTATCGACGCCTGACAGCCCATGCACAAGAAAGTTCTCCTTTGTAATAAAGAAAGACGCCATCGTGAGGAAAGGCCAGTTTGTTGAGGTCGCTATCGAGGGCGGCAGGCTTATCGGACGTGTAGCTGACGTGTTCAAGACCAACCGCTATTTCGAGCGGCCGGAGTCCGTAGAGCGCTACGAAAATTCGAGACCCATGGAAGACATCTTTCCCGTGGGCAACTGGGAATATCTCGTCGCCGAAGTCGCTCCGCTTGGAGTGTACGGGAGCGAAGGGCGCTTTGAAGAAGTGAGTTTTCCCCCGTCTCCGGGAGCGAAAGTGAACGAGCCAGAGCGTTTCGTTCTCTTAAAGTTTCTCGGCTTCGACGAGAAGGGCCTGGAAATAGGCGAGCTGCCGTTCCACGATGTAAAAGTGAGGCTCAATCTTACCCGCATGCTGCAGAAGCATCTAGCGATTCTTGCCATATCTGGCGCGGGCAAATCTTATCTTGTTTCAGTCATTCTCGAAGAGCTGTTGCGCAGGAAGAAAGAGGAAGGGCAGCTGGCGACTGTGATAATAGATACGCATGGCGAATACGTTTCGCTGGCGGACGACCCCAATTACACGGACAAGGTGAACGTCATTCGCGGCGACGAGATAAAAATCGGCCTCTCGAACCTGTCAGCTCAGCAGATTTCGGAGTTCATGCCTAATCTTTCCCACGTCCAAGCCAGGGAGTTCAGTCGCCTGCTGAGAAGCATGAAAAGCGGCAAAAAGCATTTCGGCATCGAAGAGTTGATGAAAACGATAGAGGAAGACGAGAAAACGAAAGCCGTCACAAAAGAAGTGCTGAACTCGGTGCTGGTCGAGCTCACGGAAACCGGCCTTTTCGACGCGACGGACAAGCCAAGCGTCAGGGAACTGGCTCAGCAGGGGAAAGTGAGCATAATCGATCTTTCTTCGTTTGTAAGCTCAACTCAGAAGCAGATGATAGTTTCGCATGTTGCCAGGAACCTTTTCAATCTCAGGCGCGAGGAGTCGATTCCTCCGTTCCTGCTAGTTCTCGAGGAGGCGCACCAGTTCGTGCCTGAAGGCGCGAAAGCCGAGAGGGCGATGTCTCGCGGCATTATACAAACCATCGCCCGCGAGGGACGCAAGTTCCACGCTTCACTCTGCCTGATTTCCCAGAGGCCAGTGCAGCTTTCAACCACCGTTCTCTCTCAATGCAACACACATATAATACTGCGCGTGACGAATCCTTACGACCTCGACCACATAGGCGAGTCGTCCGAGGGCATAACGCGCGACGTGCTGAACCAGATATCGGGCCTGCGCGTCGGAACGGGGCTCATAGTCGGCGAAGCGGTCAACTACCCGATTTTCGTGCGTGTGCGAAAGCGAATCTCGAAAGAGTCGTCGAAGGGAATGCCTCTCGAGGAAGCCGCCAGGGAATTCGCCAACCGCGTAAAACAAAAGAAAGAGGATGCCAAAAGTTTCATGTAAAGCCTTTTAGGAAAAGGCTTTAGCGAAAAACGGGTTAGAATATCTCTTTCTGCGTCTTCTTCATCATTTCATCGATGTCGCTCTTCATATATCCCTTTCCGAGAAGCATCTTGGTTATCTCTTCAGAGCTGTAGCCGCGGTACATGTAGCCCTTGATCATCTTCTCCATCTCGAACTCGTTGAAGCTGACGTCCTGCTTCCTCTTTTTGTACGTTTCGGAAACCAGGTAGAAGAAGACGAGTATCGCTACGATACTGCCGAAAAGTATGAAAGACGTGTAGTCGCTTCCTCCTTTCCCGCACTCCATCGCTTCCGCAGGCTTCCTGTCGCGCGAGCCGCAGAGATTGATGTCGTTGCACTCGCGGGTGCGTATGTCCAGCTCGTTGCATTCCGACCAGCCCGAGCAGGCCCACATCGCCTCGCAGGCGCCCGGCGGCTTCGGTCCGGATGCGGCCGCGCATTTGCCGCAGTCTTCAGGGCAGGCGTTGCACGACTCGTAAATCGAACAGAGCTTGTCGCCGCAGTAACCGGAGAACGAGAGATAAGATAGAAGAGAATACGTGGTGAAATGCGGGACGGAAAACGTGAGAGTGCGGTTCTCGAAAGCCAGTATCTTGCAGTCGTCGCAGTAATCGCCGTCCCTGGCTATTATCGGGTTATCCATAGAAACGTTGTAAAACGTCAGGACTGCCGATCTGTTGAGACCGGGAGCGATGGCAGTCTTTATGGTGACGTTGTTTTCGCCGACGTCTATGAACTTGTCCAAGTTGACGCCGGCGAGATTTATCTCGTTACTGCGGAATTCTATCATGACTTTGCCAGATACGACCAACACGATTTTGGTGGCATTGGTGATGTCAACGACGGAAAGGTCAGTCGTCTGATTGTTCTCGAACTCCGTGTATTTCGGCGGCTGGCAGCCGTATTCGTTTACCTGCACCATGAGTTCCGTGCCAGGGCACCTGTCTTGAGCGTCTTCGACACCGTCGTTATCGCTGTCCTTTGCCGCGGCCTCGTTGACAATAATGTCCACGGTTTTTTCCTTCTGCAGGAAGCCGTCGCTTACGGTGAGCGTTGCCGCGAAGCCGCCAGGATTTTTGTAAACGTGCTCGACGGTCGCGTTCGTGCCTGAATACGTTTCACCATCGCCGAAGTCCCAAGAGTAAATGAGCGTGCCGCCGTCCGGGTCGCTGCTGCCGGCGGCGCTGAATGATATGGATATGCCGGCATAAAACTGCCAGCCCGCTATCGGATAACCTATCACAGCGACCGGAGGCCTGTTGATGTCGCCTATAGTTACGGTTATGTTCCTGCTTATGTTGTAGTGACCGTCGGAGACCGTGAATCTTATCGGGTAATTGCCGCCCTGGTTGAAGGCCGGAATCCAGGAGAACTTACCGCTGGTCTTATCGAAAGTCGCTCCGTAAGGCAGCCCTTGCACATAATACCATATAGGGTTGCTGTCCGGGTCGCTCGCCCTGACGTAGAACTCGATGAGCACGTTTTCATACGAAGAAAGGTCGGGTATCGGCATTATTTCTGGAGGGCGGTTTGCTTCGCCGACTGTTATCCTTATCATCTCCTGCGCGACAAGACGCGGGTATCCCTGGTCCATGACGGAGAAAGTCGTCCAGTAGTTGCCCGTCTGGTTGAAGTTCGGCGTCCAGATAAACACGTCTGTCGACATGTTGAATCTAGCGCCGGGCGGCAGGCCTGAAACAAAAAACGCGATGAAATCGCCGTCAGGGTCGCTTGCTTCGACTCTGAATTCCAGCGTCTTGTTATCGTCTATTTCCTTGTTGCCTATAGGGGATATGACCGGCGCATTGTTGGTGTAGCATTTGTCGTCGGAAGCGCACTGGCCCGATTCGCAGCCGCATAAGGAGCACTTATCAATCAGTTTCCCTTCATGACAAAAGAGCGGCTTTTGCGACGAGCATGCTCCATAAGCCGTGCTGTCGTTACACCTGTAAATTATTTCATGGCAATAGCCGGTCGTGCGGTTGCACTCGTAGCCGGCTGCACAGCCGCACAGCGAACAGTTCGCCATCAGCGCGCCGCCCGAGCAGAAAAACGGCTTGTTGACAGAGCAACTGTCATATAATGTGCCTTCGTTGCATGAGAGTGTATTTGTGATTGTGTTTTGCGTCGAGTTGCATTTCGGGTCGTTCGGGACGCATGAGTCCTGAATATTCTGGACGTCGACAGAAATAGCGGCTAACGGCAGAAATATGAGCGTGAACAGAAGCGCAACCGCAAGCCATCGGACTCTCATAGTAATATCTTGTTTTATCTAATTAAAGAAATTGGCCGGCTAAATCAACAAGCAGAACCGAAGCCGAAGTCTCTTCCAATCGCGACTAGGTCGAAAATATCAACCTCGCCGTTTTTGTTTATGTCTGCCCTAACATCGAAGCCGCTTTTCAGGCCGAAGTTGGCTCCTACAAGCGCAAGGTCAATCACGTCGACGCACCTGTTGCCGTCCGCGTCTCCGGAACAAAGCGGGTCCGCGCCGTCGCAGCTTTCATCCACGCTGTTATCGCAAATCTCCGTTTGCGGCGAAGGACAGCCGCCCCACGCGCCGCCTGCGCAAGTCTCCGAACCCGTGGCGCAGATGCCCTGATGGTTCTGTGAACATAGTCTTGAAAGGCCTTCATCAACACTGCCATCACAGTCGTTGTCGATATTGTCGCACACCTCTGCCTGGACGCCACCAGCAATGCACCCTCCCCATTTTTTGTCAGAGCCGCATGTTTGGGTTCCTGAGCAACCGTTCAGCACGCATGCTTTAGAATCAGGCGGAAGGCACGCATAAATCATGGCGCTTCCGTTACGAAAAGAATTGTCGAGCGGCTGGCTGTTTATGTCAGATATTTTCACGTTCGAAAGGTTCATGTAGCCTTTACCGGGAAATGAAGCGATTGACTTTAGCCTGAACGTGATGTTAGCGAGCACACCGTTTCCGTTGACGCTGCCCGTTCCTAACCTCGAGCACGCAAAATTGTTTATCACTCCGGATGTGGTCGTGTTCGGCGCTAAGCAGAAAGTCGCATTATGGTTGTTGTTGTTCAAAAACGTGCCTTCCGACATGCTCATGAATTCCAAGACTGTTGAGTTGTAATTCAGGTTGAACTGGAAGCCGTAGACGTTGTTTACTCCGCTGATGCTTACGTTCACGGTGAACTGAGACCTGCTGTAAATGCTGTAATTCGCAGATGCAGGCGATATGCTCACAAGAGCGGAGGCATGGCTCGCCGAACAGAGAAAACAAACGGCCGAAAAAACAGCGCAGAAAACTAGCGGAAAATTTTTACTTTTCATGAAACATTGACCTCGCCGTTTGAAACGGTCGCCTGGATCTCCGCTGCCTTGGAGTTCGCCAGTTTCAGGCCGGAAATTTTTATCTGGCTCCTGCCGGAAGCGATGGCCTTGAAGGTTATTTTCTCCAGAACTCCGCTGCCCTGGACTGCCGTCCTGCCCAGCCTTGTGCATGCTATGTTCTCGACGATGCCGCTGGAAGTTTTGTAATCAACGCAGAAAGTGTTGTCCTGGCCGTTGTTGTTTAGGAAAGCGCCATGCTCGACATTCTGGAACTGCAGAATCGCCGGGTCGTATTCCACATCGAACTGGAAGCCGAAAAAGTCGGATGCCCCGGAAACCATGAATTCGAGAGTGAAAGTTTCGCCATTGGCCGCCGACAAGGAAGCGGGGCTCACGCTCACTGTAACAGGCCCGGATGGTATGTCTGGCACAACTGGGGTTTCCTTGCAGTCCTGCGGGCATGCTGCAATGCTTTCTCCTGAATCGCATATGCCGTTGCCGCAGAAGCCTGTAGGCAAATGCTCGATGGGCGTCTGCATGACAACCAAAACATAATAAGCCGTGACGCACAGTACGGCGATTGCTATGGCCGCGCCGGCCATGTAAATCTTCTTATGCGACTTCCCGCCAGCGCTGTTTTCTTTCGCAGGTTTTACATCCTGCTTCTTGGCGTTCTCCTTTCCGCCTTTTTGAAATTCAGCAATGGCTTCATCGACTTCATTTTCGGTCCATCCTTTATTCACAAGCGATGCCTTAACCTGTTCCAAATCCTTGCCGGATTTTAAAGCAGAATCAACATAAGATGCGAGGCGCTCGTCAACCATAATAAAGATTAGACTCTACCGAAATAAATACTAAGTGAACCTCAGGTGAACCTGCTAGCCACGAAAGTCATGTCGAATATGTCTATCTCTCCGTTGTTGTCGGTATCAGCCCGCAAGTCGAAGCCGCTATTTTTGCCAAAGTTCGTGGAAACAATAATCAAATCAGCCATATCGAATATATTGTCGTCATTCAGGTTCGCTGCAGAACCACCAAATGACATCTGCTGCACTATCTCCTCAGGCGAAAGCGCCGTCTTCCATATTCGCACATGATCTATGGTGCCATTGAACCAGTTGGTGGGTGACGTTCCCCTGTTTAAACCGCCGATGTTTATGTGATGATTATAGCTGGCTACGCCATCTACGTTGCCTGTCCATCCTTTGTCATTGATGCTGCCGCTTGTGCTCGTGAATGTGGTCGTCTGTTCGATGCCGTCAAGATAAATTTTATTCCTGTCAATGCCGTTGGAAACGAAAGCTACAAAATGCCAGTTGCCGTCGTTCACGGTCGTGGTGCCGTTTACGTAATTCCAGTTGCCTCCGGCGCCTGCAAAGTTCCACCCCATATCAAGAACGTTGTTTCTTATGCGCCAGACGTAATTGCTCGAC
>JAPLVC010000003.1 GCA_026397315.1 Candidatus Aenigmatarchaeota archaeon
ATGTTCGGCGACACGGTCTATTCGAGGTCAACAATGCAGCAGAAAAAAGAACTGAAAGTCGTGTGCATAACATACAACCTGTACAGATATGCGATGACCCTTTTTATGTTGGAGGTTTTCTACAGCCGTGTTTAAACATAAATTTATATATCCTTATTACGAAAAAGTATATATGAATTCGGAATACATAATCTCCAGGGACCAGATAAAAAGGATAAACGAAATGTATGGCGGGAGCCTAAGGAATGACGCGGAGATAGAGACCGCGCTTGAGATGGGCAAAGGCAAGGCCGTTTTCCGGAAGGTAGCATGCCTGTGGAGAGCGATACTTGTCGGCCACCCGTTCACTGACGGCAACAAGAGGACAGCCCTAATGGTGGCGCTTACAATATTGGAAGATTGCAACATCAGGGCCGAGGAAAAGGCAAAGGAGGCCATGGTTTCGGAGATAACCAAAGTGGCGAAGGAGAACATAACCGATATCAACAGGATAGAGAGGCTGGTAAGATATGCAGTGGAAGGCAATTGAAAGGATAATGAAGGAGAACGACAAATACGCGCAGATGCTGGAAGAGTTCGACAGGACAGGCGTCCTCTCGATAGACAAGATACGCCGCTCCTTCACGATAAAAAATTCGACTTTTTCAGCCCTTAAATCCCGTTCGAAAGCGACGGGCAGGCCCATGAGCGACATCATCGACGGCCTCGTCGAGAAGAGCTCCTCCTAGCTTCTTTATATACCCGTTCTGCAGATAGCTATACCAATAGGTATGCTTATGGCCAAGTCGAGAATTACGCCCAGAAAAGAATTCATGGCAGCAGCGATAGAGAAAGCCATGCGCACGAAAATCAAGGGCGACTACGCGTTCGGCGCCGTCGTTGTCAAGGGCGACAAGATAGTCTCGACTGGCGGCAACCACGTCAAACGCGATAGTGATCCCACGCGCCACGCCGAGATGGTGGCCATCCACAGGGCGTCCAAAATCCTCGCCACGAGGCACCTCAAGGGATGCGTGCTCTACTCGACGCACGAGCCGTGCCCCATGTGCACGTCCGCCGCGATATGGGCAAAAATGGACGGCATCGTGTTCGGCGCGAAGATAAAGGACATAGACGCGTACAGAAAAAAGAAAGGCAACGAGGAATTCGAATGGAGAACGATTTCCATCCCCTGCGCCGTCGTCGCGAAGCACGGCGACCCGAAAATCGCAGTCGTCGAAGGATTCATGCGCAGGGAATGCATGCAGCTCTTCCACAGCTAAAACATCGAAGTCCTTACCGATTTCTGAAAAAATGTTTAAACGCATGTTTAAACATAACTATTTATCCAAAATTTGTTTTTAATTTATTATGGCAAACGGCAACGGCCTAGCTTCTTTTAAGGAAAAGTTGCTAAAAGCCAAGAAAATAATTTTCACAAAACATGCGATCATGAGATGCAATGAAAGGGAACTCACTCAAAGCACAATAGAAAGCTGTCTTTTAAACCCTAAAAATTTGTTTAAGGTAATCTCCCAAAAAGCGGACCTTATGAGTGAGGAGAAACACAACCTGTATTTCAGGATCAACAGGAACAAAACTCTTGTGATTGTCGTTTTGTTCGAAAAAGAATTTTTATATGTGGTCACAACCTTTATTAAATATAGAAAGTTAGATGATAAAGTGAGAATATGGCGGAAAAGACACTGGTAGACTACGACGAAAACAATGACGACCTCTTCCTGAAAAGAGGCAGCGAAAAGTATGAGGCCAGCATGGAAATAGGGGATTTCATAGTGGATTTCTCAAAAAACGACAAAATTGTGGGAATAGAGATAATCAACGCATCCAAAAATTTCGGAGTGGCCAAGGCGCTTCTTAAAAGCGTAAAATCCGCTTCTTTGGCCGTGACGCAAAGAAACCAGGCTATGATGGTTACAGCCATCCTTGTTCTTGAGAACGACCAGGAGATAAGAACCGCAATACCGATAGCGATTAAAAATTAGCAAATACGGGGCGGCCTGTATTCCACGAAACACGGCTTCTGCCGTGGAACGTCCTGGACAGGTAGACATCCCCGTAACGCGGTTCAGTTATAATTTCATCCCGGCGCTTAAATACCATGTTTAAACATAACAATATAACCGGACCCGCCCAAATTCTAAACAGATACCATGACCGAAGAGAAACAATCGAGCTCAAAATCAGCGCTGGACAAGGTCGGCGACCTTCTGGAGAATGCAGCCAAGGTAGTCAAAACCCGCAAGACGACGGCAGGCGCATTGATGGCGGCGGTCCTGGGCGGCATGATAAAGCTCACGGTCCTGACAGAAACGTTCCCCCAGCCCTTCGACGTCGTGGGCAACGTTATCATATTCGCGGCTGTCCTCATGGTCATAATCGACCTGTGCCGCGGCGGACTCGAAGATTAACCAAACAAGCAACGACAACAACGACAGCGCAGCGGCTAAGATGTTAAAATAAAGAAATCAAAGAACCGGATGTTTAACCAATTTCCAATTATTTATCGTATTTACCGTTTAATTAAAAGCGCCTCGGCGGTCTGTGCTTCTGATAGCAATCTCTGCAGTAAACAGGTTTGTCTCCGGAGGGCTTGAACGGGACTTCGCAGTCCTTGCCGCACTCGGAACATTTTGCCTTGTGCATTTCTCTGCCGAATTTGTCGCCACTGTCTCTTCGTTCTTCCATATTATCCACTTCTCCTAATTTTATTTATCTTATTTACCGGGTTGTTTACTGTATCAATGCAGTGTTCCATAACAAGCAATTCAAACAAATTTGTTATCAGTTGTTGTCAGCGCAATGCATCGATGCATGACGGCGTATCACTGGATATCGCCGGCCGGTATACCCCTATATACGAATTCCATATTTATATTTGTCACTTTCAGCCAGTTTCATGATAAATTGTCATCTTTATCTTTTGCCATCTTCGCAGCGGTCCTGATGGTCATAATCGACCTGTGCCGCGGCGGCCTCGAAGATTAACCGGACCATAGAAGCGGCAGCAACTGCAACAAAGACAGCGCCGCAGCTAAGTTGTTAAAATAAAGAAATAAAAAAACCGAGGTTAGTTTTCAGTTCCAATTGTGTGTCGCGTTTAACGCCTAATTAAAAGCGCCTCGGCGGTCTGTGTTTCTGGAAACAGTCTCTGCAGTATATCGGTCTGCCATCCGTGGGCTTGAAAGGCACTTCGCACTCTTTTCCGCACTCGGAACATTTTGCCTTGTGCATTTCTCTACCGAATCTGTCGCCACTGTCTCTTCGATTTTCTTCCATATTATCCACTCTCTTACTTTTTTATTCAATCGCGCGATGGGGTCACCAAAACAAGTGTTTGCAACGCCATTGTTAAGTCAATATATGGATTCACTATATATAAATGCAGTCAGGGCAGTCCAGAGGCGATCTCCGCCCTTATGGTCGTCATCGACCTATGAAGAACGACTTGGATAACTACACTAATAAATTATAGAGTTATTACTCTTTCATGGATCAAGAAACAAACATCCATGAATTGAAAGAAAAAATTAAGAAATTCTGCGAGGATAGAGATTGGGACCAATTTCATAGTGCAAAAGAATTAACGATTGCTTTGATAATCGAAACTGCCGAATTACTTGAACATTTCAGATGGAAGTCTGAAAAAGAAGTTAAAGAAATGTTCGAGAATAAAGCCAAGAAGGAAGGCATAGAGGACGAAATGGCAGATGTTCTTTACTTCTTGATACGAATAGCTCAAAGATATAACATAGACTTATCCGAAGTGCTGGACAGGAAAATGAATAAAAACGAGCAAAAATATCCGGTGGAAAAAGCTAGAGGCTCAAATAAAAAATACACGGAGCTGTGAAAATGAGGCTTTATCAGGGAACTTCTGTGGAGTTCGTTGATGACACCGTTCAGAACAGGATTTCTGATAAACTAAGGATATCTTTTGAAAACTATTACGGGAGAAGAGCAAATCCCTCCGAAGTTATGTCTTGGACCAATTCTTTACAATTCGTAAAAAACCTGATAGAAAAGAATTCCCTGACCGATAACATGATTATACTGGAAGCCGAGATCCCCTACACGAACGAGAGGATAGATTGCATGCTGTTTGGAAAGGGAAGCAGCGGGGATTGCGTTGTTATCATGGAACTGAAGCAGTGGTCGAGTGCCGAAAGCTGCGACGTAGAAGGAAATGTCATGACATTTACCGGTGGAGCCAAGAGAATGGTTCCCCATCCGTCCTATCAGGTAGAAGGCTACTATTTCATGCTGAAGGATTTCGTTACGATTTTTGAGAAAGAAGTCAATCTAGATGCCTGCGTTTACTGTCACAACTATTCCAGAACCGGTGACCATGTCATCTTTTCGGACAAATTCAGGGATATTTTGAAGCAGTTTCCCGCTTTCGTCAAGGAAGACTTCGAAAGCCTTGGACATTACCTGAAGGAAAGAATCGGGAGCGGCGAAGGCATGGAAATTTTCAACAGGTTTACTAGAAGCGACATAAGGCCGTGCAAAAAGCTACTCGAACATACTTCTCGAATGATAAACGGTCACAAGGCGTTTACTCTAATTGACGAGCAGATAACGGCCAACAATACCATCCTTGACAGAGCAAAGAAATCTTCTAAACTAACCAAGAAATCGGTAATTATAGTTAAAGGTGGTCCTGGGACGGGTAAATCCGTTATTGCTTTGAATGTTCTGGCCGAACTCCTATCAAAGGGCTTGGTTGTTTATCATGCGACTGGTTCAGCTGCTTTTACAAAGACGCTGAGGAAAATCGTGGGTGTAAGGGCTTCGAAACTTTTCAAGTATTTCAACAGCTTTACAATCGCGAAAGAAAATGAAATCGACGTCCTGATATGCGACGAGGCACACAGGATCAGGGAAACGAGCAACTCGATGTATACGCCTAGAGAACAAAGGTCCAACATCCCACAGGCGGAAGAACTGATAAAGGCGGCTAAAGTTTCCATCTTCTTTATTGACGATCATCAGATAGTGAGGCCGACCGAGATAGGGAGCAGCGACCTTATCAGAAAAACGGCGGAAAAATTCAACGCGGAAATATTCGATTTCGAGCTGAAGACACAATTCAGATGTTCAGGTTCGGACGGTTATCTCAGTTGGGTCGATGATGTGCTGGGGATCAGGGACACGGCGAACAAGTTCCTTACCAAGGAAGAAAAAATGGAATTCGTCATTTTCAATTCTCCTCATGAGTTATACGAAGTCATAAAAAAGAAAAATGAGGAAAAACCAAATTCAGCGAGACTGGTCGCTGGCTTCTGCTGGTCGTGGAGCGATCCGAACCCGGACGGGACACTGAAAAACGATGTGGTAATAGATGATTTCAAAATGTCATGGGAAGGGAAAGATGGCAAGGTCCTTGCGAAAGACATCCCTCCGGCCTCATTATGGGCACATGACCCTAGAGGCGTCAATCAGATCGGAAGCATATACACCATTCAGGGCTTTGAATTCGATTACGTTGGCGTTATCATAGGCAAAGACTTAGTCTACGATCCGATAAAGAAAGACTGGATCGGCAGAAAGGAAGGTTCGGCAGACGGGAATGTAAAGAGAGCTCAACCGCAAGATTTCACGAAATACGTCAAGAACGTCTATCGCGTCCTTCTCACACGAGGCATGAAAGGTTGCTACGTCTATTTCATGGACAAAAACACGGAAAACTTCTTCCGGTCGAGAATGTCAAAACAATGAATTATTAAGACCCATCCAGCTATTTCGCCCTTATTCTGCTTGAGCGCCCCTTGCCGTCCTTGGCTGCAACGGACTCGATTTCTATGAATCCGCCGGCTTCGAGCCGCCTGAGCATGCGATAGAATGTCGTGTAGCTTATGCCGAGACTGTGCTTGATTTGCTCGAAGAGCTCGCCGGATTCCATCGACTTCTTTTCGCGGATGAGCGTCAAAATCACCATGCTGTCGCTGCTCGCTTCGGACGGATGTATCGACTTCTCCGCCTTTTCGACGTGCTTTGGGAGGATTTTTTTCGACGCGTCGGATTCGGCTGCGAGCGCGGACTGCTTCATGAGCTCTATCGCATGGCGCAAGTCGCTAGCGCTGTCTGCGATTTGTTCGAGAAGCGCGTCGGACAGGACGTCCGGGTACAGGCCCGCATCCCTTCGACCCTTGAGTATCTCCAGCGTCTCTTGGCCGGAATACGGCTTGAACTCGATTCTCACTGGCGAGAAGGTCGACCTCACTTTATCGCTGAATGTATGCATGATGTCCTCGGTAGCGATGGCGAATACCGCCGTTTTCGAGCCGGGATAAACCTCGTGCGCGCGCAGGATGATGTATAATATCTCGTCCGCTACGCCCTCCGGGAGCAGATAGTTTATCTCGTCCAGGCAGACGACTAGCGATTTCTTCTTTTTTGCTAACTCGACGAAGACTTCGTCCTGTATCTTCGCCAGCGGGACTCCGCTGTCCGGTGGCGGCATCCCAAGGACTTTGCGCCGGATCTCGGAGAATATCTTGTACGCGGACGACTGGAGATGGCAGTTGATATATACCGGAATTATGGCGGAAGACGTTTCCTTAAGCTGTTGAAATACGAGCTTGGCTGACGTGGTCTTGCCGGTCGCTGGCTGGCCGATAAGTAACGCGCTGGATGGGCGGCCTTTTTTTAATCCGGGCTTCAGGCAGAACGACATCTCCCTGAGCTGCGCGTCGCGGAACTCGAACTGCTCCGGCGTGTAGTCCGGATCGAAAACGTCCTGGCTGCGGAATAGCGTCTCGTCCGCTGCGAGCATATCTGAGACGTCCATTAAGATAATGTCGGAAGCATGAATAAAACCACGATTTTCATGCCTCACTTTTCAGGCGGGCGCGGCTCAGGTATATATCCGATTTGGAAGGTTAGAATATTGAGGGCTTACCGAGGCGTTTCGCGCTTTGGCAGCGCCGGTTCCCTGACCTAGGATGTGATGTACATGACCTCAGCTAAAAGCGTTCCGTACGAGCATGTGGACATGGAGCTTATCGAATGATAATGTGCGCAAAAGCCGAAGCGCGTCCTCACCCTGCGCGCTTTTTATTTTGCCCAACCCCATTTTCAGGATCGTGGCGCGTGCCCGGGCCCTTCGGCCCGGGTCGCCATTCCTGGCTATTTTTTCTTTTACAATGCAGCCGGCTGGAATGTCCGGAAGGAATTAAAAAACCTTTGACCAATATGGTATTATGAAGTTCCATATTCTGGTTTGTTTAGTCGCTTTGCTTGTTTGTGTTGTTTTTGTTTCCGGTTGCACGACGCTGTTCAACGGGCTTGGTATAAAGACGGGTGGTTCTGGAAGCGGCGATAAAGCCAACACGGCCGTGGGCTACGGGCCGTCCGGCGGTTATGCGACTTCGAACCAGAGCCAGCAGAGCGAACAGAACCAGACCAGCCAGCAGAATGATACGATAGTGACTCAGGTGAACGAAACAAGCGAAATAAACGAAACGAACGAGACAAACCAGACCGCCGGCTGACTTCGAAAGATAAAAAATAAGAAGGGAAGCGCCCGGTTTCTTCGAGCGTCACTCGCAGCACTTCTTGTCGAACTTCCTGCCGTACTTGATGCCCCAGCTAGCCCATCCCGCAGCCATTATGGCGATGAAGGCCAGGACTGCGACAAGGCAGACGGCGACGTTCTGGTATATCGAGAACCTGTCCGCGAAGAAGAACAGCCATACGATGAAGAAAGCCACGATTCCGAAGACCGACATTATTGAGATCGCGACTCTCAGGCCGAAGCCCGGCGTGTCCTCTGGGCTTGCGTATTCCTTAGCTTTTGAAACATTTTTCTTTGGCATTTTCCACCTCATTAATATTTATTCCCTCTTATTTATAGAATGCGACTGACTTCGAGAGATGATTTTTAGAGATGGCAAACCCTGGTGTTATCTTTATATAACAGTTGTAATAATATTATTACAAGTGTAATAAATATATCACTGTGGGAATATGTGGGAGAATTACAACAAATACATGGTTTTCAAGGTCTTCCTTGACGACCCGTTGCCCAAAGCCGGTTTTCAGCTTAGGGAAATAAGCAGGATGATAAAGCTTGCCCCCAAATCCGTGGGCATCTACCTGGCAGAGCTGGAAAAGGAAGGGCTTGTCATACGGGAGAGGCAAAAGGCGACCGGATACCCGGTTTATTTAGCCAACAGGAACAACGAAATGTTCAGGTTTTACAAGAAGCTTGACATCGTCTATTCGATAAAAAAAGGCGAACTGCTTGATTATTTGCACGATAAAACCACGCCTGATGTCATAGTATTATTCGGCTCGGCGTCCAGGGGAGAGGACACGCAGGAAAGCGACATCGACCTTTTCGTGCAGTGCAGCGAAAGGAAGCTTGACCTAACCATGTTCGAAAAGCTCCTGAAGAGAAAAATCAGCATATTGTTCGGCGAAAATTTCAAAGGGCTCAGCGACGAACTCAAAAACAATATTATAAATGGCATAATTCTCAAAGGATATCTGAAGGTGTTCTGAAATGGAAGCGGGTTTGATTGGAGTCACCAGAGACAAGGCCAAGGCAAAATCGATTCTCATGATGGCCGAAGTCACGCTGGAGATGATCAGAACGATAGACGAGAGCAAGTTCGCCTCCAATCTGGTAAAAGAGTATTATGATGTCATAAGAGAGCTTATTTCTGCTATCATGCTTCTTGACGGATACAAAACCCGCGGTGAAGGCGCCCACATAAGAGCCATAGAATACATGCGGGAAAACTACAAGCAGCTTTCAGAGCTTGAGATTTCCGCCATTGACGACCTCAGGGAAAAGAGGAACAGGATAGCATACAACGGTTTTTTCGTCCAGCCCGATTATGTCGCGAGGAAAAAACAGACACTGGCCGGCATAATAACCAAGCTTATTGAAATAACAAAAAAGCGCGTTTAGAAAGTTTGTCGTATGGGTGACCACAAAACCTGAAACGTGGTCACCTCGTTTCAAACCTTTAAAATCCGCATGCAAATACAACTTCATGGGGTTTCTCGGTTTTCTGAAGAAGGGCAAAAAGCCTGCGCTCGAGACGACGATTTCAGACAACGCTTCCCATGAAAATGCGGTTGCCGGGGAAGAAGTCGCGCTGGCTGACGTCATGGCTGCTATCATCGCTTCCCGCGAGAAGTGGCTTGCCGAGGAGCGGAAGCGGGCGAAAACGCTGCACGGGAAGATACTGGACGAATTCGCTTCTGTGAGGAAGCTCGCCGAATCGCTGGGGAAGGAGAAGTTCGAGGCCGACGACAAAACCTACGCCGTCGTCAACATGCTCAAGGACAACTACACGAAGAAGGCATCGTCGCTCCTTTCGAACCCGCCGCGCATAAACGATTATAATTACGAGGAAATCGCTGGTTTCTCCGCTTCTGTCAAAAAGACGCTGGCCGAGCTGCTCAACATCCCGCCGAAGCAAGCGGTCCTTCTCACACGCTACTTCAAGAAAGACGCTTCCAAAATCATACTCAGGCTGAAGGAGGCGGACGTCGCCCACATGGAGCTTTCATCGCTTCTCAACGGCAGCGACCTTCACCTTTACAGCAGGATCGACGCCGGCGTACGAACTGTCGGGGAGATGGCGGCTAAGGTGATGGACTTCGACGCTAGCCTCAACGGCCTTGGCGGCAGGATGGAAGGCAAGCAGGAAGAGCTGGGCGGCAAGAAACAAAACGCTAGCGCATTCCTGGAAAGCGAGGAGAGCCGGAACCATCATGCGCTGGAGAACGAGATAAAACGCATGGAAGGCGAGCGCGATTCGCTTGCCGGAAAGCTGGGCGACGAGCTCTCGCCATTGAAGCGGCCGGCGAAGAAGCTGGAGCATTCCCTAGCGAATGATGCTAAGGCGAAGGAGAAGAAGGAATTATATTCCAAGATCGCGCACTCGCCGCTGAAAGTCATGCTTAGCGATGGCGATGCCGCGATAGCGGACGTGCTGGCGAGGCTCAGGGAAACGAATCTCAAGGATGAGGACAAGGAGCATGTTGAAGAGCTGACCAAGAAAATCGAATTGGGTTACCTTTCCGAGCTCGCGGACAAATACAAGTGGCTCGAGAACGAGATAGCGGACAAAAAAGCGCAGCTCGATAAATCCCCGTTCCCCGAAAAACGCATGAAAAACGAGAGGGAAGTGGACAGCGCCGGTCACGAGCTCGCGGAGATGAAGAGGGAGCATGAGCGGCTCTCGCGTGCGCGCTCGGAAGCGATGGAAAAAGCGAGGGCTGAAAAGCGCAGGCTCGAAGAGCTGATTGAGAGGCAGGCTAAAATCAAGCTCAAAATAAATCTTGGGGTGGTTTGATGGATGAAATTTATGCAGTTCTGGAGAAGCTTAAAGAGTCGAAGCCGCTGGTGCACCACATAACCAACTGGGTGACGATATACGATTGCGCCAACGTGACGCGCGTGCTGGGCGCTTTGCCCGTGATGGCGCACGCCAAAGAAGAAGTGGAAGAGATGGCGTCAGGCTCGCAGGCGCTCGTGCTGAACATCGGAACCCTGACGCCGGACCTCGTCGACTCTATGATATCCGCAGGCAAAAAAGCAAACGAGAAAGGAGCGCCGATCATCATGGACGCGGTGGGCGTGGGCTCTACAAGCCTGCGCACGGACAAGGCGAAGGAGATTCTGGAGAAAGTGCATGTTGATATCGTGAAGGGGAATCTCGGCGAGATGGGCACGCTGGCGGGCGTGAAAGCGAGTGTGAGAGGCGTCGAATCTAATGGCGCAGCAGCGGACGCAAAAGACGTCGCCAGCGCCGTCGCTAGAAAATACAAGACGGTCGCCGTCGTCACGGGCAAGGATAGCGTCGCTTCCGACGGTAAAATGGCGTACGTGGTTTCGAACGGTCACATAATGATGACCAGCGTCGTGGGAACGGGATGCATGGCCGCGAGCGTTATAGCCGCTTTCGCAGCGGTCGAGAATGATCATGTCAAGGCAGCCGCTTACGCACTGGTGTGCTTCGGCATCGCGGGCCAGCTGGCTGCAGCGAAATCGAAGGGTCCGGGCAGCTTCATGGATAATTTCTACGACGAGATTTACAGCCTTGACGAGAAGAAGATAGCGAAGCTGAAAAAAATAAAAAAGGTAAAGGTCTAGATGGGAAAGCTGGATTTTGGCTTGTATTTCATAACAGACCGGGCGCTTTCGCGCAGCGGCGTAATCAGCGACGCGAAGGCTGCGATACGCGCAGGCGTACGTATCGTCCAGTACAGGGAGAAGTCGCTCGCCAGGGAACGGATGATCGCGGAGGCTAGGGAAATCGCTGGTCTCTGTAAAAAGGCGAATGTGACTTTCATAGTGAACGATTATATTGACGTCGCCGTCGCCAGCGCCGCGGACGGCTTGCACATCGGGCCGTGCGACATGCCGCTAGCAGAAGCGAGAAAGACGTTAGGTGACGGGAAGATAATAGGTGTAACGGCCGGCTCTGTTGCTGATGCCTTGCGTTTTGAGCGGGCGGGGGCAGACTATATAGGCCTGAGCCCAATATTCGCAACCGCGACCAAGAAGGACGCTGGTCAGCCTGTCGGCCTGGACGCTATCAGGGAAGCGAGCAAACGATTGCGCATCCCGTTCGTGGCGATAGGCGGTATAAACCGGGAGAACCTGACCAGCGTACTTGATGCGGGCGCGAAAAGCGTATGCATGATATCAGCCATTCTTAAATCCGGGGGCATAGAGAAAGAAGTGAGGGAAATCAGGGGGATAATAAATGAGCACGCAGCTCGAAAAGGCAAGAAATAAACAGCTTACTGAGGAAATGGAAATCGTCGCTAGGTCCGAGAAAGTCAATGTGAAAGAGCTCATGAGGAACATCGCGAAAGGTTATGCCGTCATTCCTGCCAGCGACTTGCACAAAAGCCTCAAACCGATCGGAATTGGGAAGGGATTGCGCATCAAGATTAATGCCAACATCGGCACGTCTGTCGCTAAAGCGGACGTCGCTTACGAGCTGGAGAAGCTGAGGGTTTCGATAGAAGCGGGCGCGGACACAGTCATGGACCTGAGCACTGGAGGCGACATAGACCTGGTGAGGCGCGAGATAATAAAGCATTCCACTATCCCTGTCGGGACTGTTCCCATTTACCAGGCCGTCTGCGACCGCAATGAAATAGTCGGCCTTACTGCAAATGATTTTCTCAATGGCATACGAAAGCACATAGAGGACGGCGTGGACTTTATCACGATACATTCGGGCGTGACGAAGGCCGCGATCCCGCTGGTGCGGAAGCGAACGATGGGCGCTGTATCGAGAGGCGGAGCTTTCCTGATAAAGTGGATGGAGCATAACCAGCGGGAGAATCCGCTGTATGATAATTTCGACAAGATCCTCAAGATGGCTTACAAGCATGATGTTACTCTTAGTCTCGGCGACGGCCTGCGCCCCGGCTGCATAAAGGACGCGACGGACAAGGCGCAGCTACACGAACTGCGCGTGCTCGGTGAACTGGCTGACGCCGCGTACAAAGAGAATGTGCAGGTCATGATCGAGGGACCGGGCCACATTCCCATCAATGAGATAAAGAAGAACATCGACCTGCAGAAGAAGATATGCAAGGGCAGGCCGTTCTATGTTTTAGGGCCCATCGTCACGGACGTCGCGCCGGGCTATGACCATATCACTTCGGCTATCGGAGGCGCTCTCGCCGCTTTTTACGGTGCTGATTATTTGTGTTACGTAACTCCGAAAGAGCATCTCGGATTGCCTGAGATTGACGACGTCCGCGAGGGAGTGATTGCCGCCAAGATAGCCGCACACGCTGCAGACGTCGCCCTCGGCCGCGGACGCGAATGGGACGATTCGATGGCTGACGCAAGAGCGAATCTGGACTGGGAGCAGATGATGAAGCTTGCCATAAATCCGTCGAAGGCGAGACAAATGAGGAAGGAATGCTCTCCGAAGGACGTGAATGCCTGCTCGATGTGCGACCGGTTCTGCTCCGTAAAGCTGATGAAAGAAATGAGGGAGAAACGATGCGAATAAAGGACATAGGTGGCGAATTCGGGCTCATCGCTAGAGTCGCGCGCAGGATAAAGGACAAGAGCGTGGCGAACCAGATAGGCGACGACACAGCGGTCGTGCGCGTCGGAGGCAAGACGCTTCTTTTCACGATTGACACCTTGGTCGAGGACGACCATTTCGCTCTTCGCTGGTCGACGCCGGAGCATATCGGCGCGAAAGCGATGGAGTCGAACGTCTCAGACATCGCGGCTAACGGTGGCCGCCCTCGCTACGCGCTCGTTTCCATCTGTCTCAAAGACGAAACGCCAGTCGAATTCGTGGACGGCCTCTACAAGGGCATCTACTCGGTCGCGGACAAATACGGCTTCGAGATAATAGGCGGCAACTTCACCCACGGCAAGCAGATCGTAATCGACGTGGCCATGGTGGGCGAAACGCAGAAACCTGTTCTTCGCTCAGGAGCGCGCGAAGGCGACCTTATATGCGCGACCGGCGACCTAGGTAAGTCGAAGGCCGGGCTCGAGTTGTTCAGGCATTTCGGCAACGGGGCAAAGCGCTTCGGTGCTGTGAAAGCGCATCTTGAACCAAAATGCAGGCTGAACGAATCCATGATTATTGCTAAATTCGCTAGTGCCATGATTGACGTTTCCGACGGGCTCGCACCCGAGGTCGGCCACATATGCGAATCGTCGGGGGTGGGCGCGGTCGTGTACAAGGAAAAAATTCCCGTATCCAAGTCGACGCGCTCTGCGGCTGAGCTGCTCAAAGCGGATGCTTACGACTTCGCCCTGCGTGGCGGAGAGGATTACGAGCTGGTCTTCACGATTTCCCAGAAAAACCTCACGAAGCTGAAAGCGAAATTCAAGGCTTTCGCAGTCGTGGGGAAAATACTGCCGCAGAAAAGCGGGATTTATCTTCTGGAAAACGGCAAAAAGAAATCGCTGGGCAAGGGATACGACCACTTCGTGTAATTTTTATAGAATAAAAATAAATCATATTCATGAAGAAAATTCTGATCATCCTGATTCTGATAGCTATCGTTTGTATTGTATCTAGTCTGATTGCTTTTCTAATGCCGACTTTGGGATGTTCTTTTTGGAACTACGACGCCTGCGACTTTTCCTGTTCGGTGGATTCTGATTGCAGCTTTAAGGGTTGCAGTTGCATGAACAAAAATGAATCATATTCGCTAAGCAGATGTTACGGTCCTTTCATGTGCGAAAGCGTGTCGCCCATGTGTGCTGCCGGAACATGTAAATGCGTTGACAACAAATGCAGCTTTGAAGTGAAAAAATTAGGGAACTAGTTTTTCAGGGGTGCGCGGGAAGAGAATCGCCTCCTGCACGTCGGGAATGTTCATGATCTGCTTGACGAAGCGCTCGACGCCAAAGCCAATCCCCCCATGCGGCGGCATTCCATATCTGAAAGCGTCGAGGTAGAACTTGAAGTCGGCTGGATTCAAACCTTTCTGCCTCATTACGTCTGCTAACACTTCGTAGCGGTGCTCGCGCTGGCCGCCTGAGGCGAGCTCAAGGCCTTTGTAGTCGAGGTCAATCCCCCGCGACACGTCGCCGTCGAGCATTACGTAGAACGGCTTGAGCACGGACGGGTATTTGATTATGAAATATATTTCGTGGCCCTGCTTCTTCATTATCTCGGCGAACTTCGATTCCTCAGCGTCCTCGAGGTCGTCGCCGAACTTCTTGTGCATACCGTTCTTGTTCAGCGTGTCTATGACCTCATGGTAAGTGATGCGTTTGAAAGGCAGGTCCGGCACGACCAGGTCATGGAGCATTTCGTGCTTGAGCCCTTTCATGACGTGGACGACCATGTTCTCCAGCACGCGGAGCACGTCTTCTTCGCTGTCTATCCACGCCATCTCGAAGTCGAGCGACAAAAATTCTGAAATATGCCTGCGGGTGTGGAACTTCTCGGCCCTGAACGCCTGGCCCATCTCGTATACCTTGTCCAGGCCGGACGCCATCATCATCTGCTTGTACAGCTGCGGCGATTGCCTCAGATACGCGTCCTTGCCGTAATAGTTGAACTTGAAAAGAGTCGAACCGCCCTCCGCGCCGGCCGCCTGAATCACGGGCGTATGGATTTCGATGAAGCCGTTCTTGCGGAAGTATTCGTCGATAAGCGAAAGCGTCCGGTCGCGCACGAGGAAGATTTTCTGGATCTCCGGCCTGCGCAGGTCGAGATATCGGTAGTCGAAGCGTGTGTCTTTCCATGATTCGACGTTCCTGTCCATGGGCAGCGGCCTCTCGGCGCCCGCCAGGACCTTTACGCTCGACGGTATGACCTCGTAGCCGAGCTTCGCTATCTTCGATTCCATCGCCGTTCCGTCGACCTCGACGCAGTCTTCCTTGCCGAGCTTCGAAATCGTCTCGAACACGCCTTCGGACACGTCTTCCTTCTTGGCGGTTATCTGCACCTTGCCCTCGCGGTCGCGCAAAGTGAGGAATATTATCTTGCCTATGTTCCTGACGTCGTCCACCCAGCCCTTCAGCCTGACTTTAGCCCCGGCCTTCAGATCGTTCGAATAAGTGCGCTCCATAATCATCATTTTTGTCGTTCAGGATATTAATATTTGCCGTTTTCAGGCTAGGTTTCGAAGACGCTTGGAAACGCTAATTATGGCAATATAAAACTTGTAGGCGAATAGTGTTTATTTCATGTTCAGGATGAAAACATGCAGGAATACGAGACGCTCGCGCACAGACTCGCGAAGAAATACGGCGACATGGCGAAAAAGAAATATTTTAAGAGAAACCCGCATGTCCCAATGAATGAAAAAATAGCCCTGAACGAGGAGATGCACTACACCGCCGAGAGGTTCAAGGGCAAGAATCTTTTCGAGGCGGCGAAAGAGCTGCTTTTTCTCGGCTCGCCGCAGCACGTGACTCCCGCATCCTGCCCGGACAATATCTACAGGAAATTACATAACAAGCTGATAGAGCAATTCGGCGATGAAAATGCTTCGAAATTTGAATCGGTGCACGCGGACAGGGGCGTTTTCAGTGCCGGCTTTTACGAGGAGCTTCTGGGAGAGACGTTTTCCGATACCGCAAGCATGTTCATAACCACACTTGACATAGAGCTGAACGGTCACAAAGACGGAGATAAAAGAAAGGTTACATACACGACGCTGTGGCATCACAGGGAGGAGAACGGCCATAACGGACAGTCTGGCGTCAGCCCTCCCTCAGAATGACGAGCGTCTCGGTCGACTCGATGCCCTGCACGTCGCGCAGCTTCTCTATTATTATCTTGTCAAGCTCGTCTATGTCCTTCACGCGGATGAGAAGTATGATGTCTATCGTCCCGGTCACGATGTCGGCCTTGTGCACGAAGTCCAGGCGCCTGAGATCCTTTACAAGGTCGTGCTGCGTGCGGCGGAAGCCTTTCATGTATTTGGAATCGACTTTGACCAGCACGTACGCGGCAATGCCCTTGCCTATCTTGCGGTAGTCGACGTCGATGGTAAAACGCTTTATGATGCCCAGCTTCTTCATGCGCCTTATGCGATTATGCACGGTAGTTATGGGCAATAGGGTGCGGGAGGCGACCTGCCGCACGGTCAGGTCGCCGTTATCCCGGAGAATCTCAAGGATGCGCAGATCCTTGTTGTCGACCTCGGTTCCGGTTTTCCCGCCTTTCGCGTCCGGATGTGCTTCCGTAGCGTAATCCATATTGAACATTTGTTCCATTTAGTATATAAATTTTGGCATTTTTTGCATATTTTTCAACAAAAACAGGTATAAACATATATACCGTCTCCTCCAAGCAAACGTTATCTGAAAAGGAGGAGTTTGCATGAAAGATACGAAATACGCTCGTTACGAATCGCTGCTTGGCATCAGGGAAACGGAAAAAGAGATAAAAATCATAAAGGACTTTTTCCAGGATGCGCTAGCTTCGTCGCTAGCGCTGCAGCGCGTGTCCGCTCCCATAATCGTGAGGAGCGGGACCGGAGTCAACGACGACCTTAACGGCATCGAGCATAAAGTCTCTTTCACAATCCCCGACGATGCGCACGCGATGGCTGAAATCGTGTTCTCGCTGGCCAAATGGAAGCGGCTCGCGCTCGCTGAATACGGCTTCATGCCGGGCGAGGGATTGTATACCGACATGAACGCCATACGCCCGGACGAGACGCTGGACGAATTCCACTCGCTCTATGTCGACCAGTGGGACTGGGAGAAAATCATCCTGCCCGGCGAACGCTCGCTGGCGACGCTGAAAGCGACGGTGAGGAAAATTTACGGCGTGATAAAGGCGACTGAGGCCATGGTGTACTCTCGCCATCCGCAGATAAAGCCGTTCCTGCCGGACGACATAAGTTTCATTCACGCAGAGGAACTGCAGTCCATGTATCCGCATCTCACACCGAAACAGAGGGAAGACGCGATCGCCAAGGAGAAAGGCGCCGTATTCGTAATAGGCATCGGAAGCGAACTGGCGGATGGCAAGCCGCATGACGGGCGCGCGCCGGACTACGACGACTGGATTACGGAAACCGGCGAAGGGAAGCGCGGCCTCAACGGCGACATAATAGTCTGGTACCCGTTGTTAGCGAAGGCGATGGAGCTGTCGTCGATGGGAATACGCGTCGATAGCGAGTCGCTGGCGAAACAGCTCGAGATACGCAAAGCCGAAAGTCGCATGCGTCTGCGATGGCACTCGCGTTTGCTAGCAGGCGAGTTGCCACTTACGATGGGCGGAGGCATAGGCCAGTCGCGCTTGTGCATGTTGTTCCTGCAAAAACTGCACATAGGCGAGGTGCAGGCGAGCATCTGGCCGGAGAGAATCTCGGACGAATGCGCCAGAAAAGGCGTGAGGCTGCTTTAGCTTCCGCCAGCCAAATTTTTTAAGCACAGCTTTCAAAAATAAGTTATTCATTAAATAAGGGTGGTTGCATGAACATCGACAAGTTGTCTCAAAGCATCGGCAAAACCATTGAGATAAAGGGATGGGTCTATCGCATGCGCGAGAGCAAGGACATCATATTCATAGTCGTGCGCGATTCGAATGACGTGGTCCAGTGCACGATAAAGTCCGACAATAAGGATTTTGAAAAAGCGAAGTCGCTCACGATGGAGTCGTCAGTCATAATCAAAGGCTCCGTCGTTGAAGACAAGCGCGCGCCGACGGGCTTCGAGCTGAAGATATCGTCGCTCGAACCCGTTCACATAGCCGAGCGCTACCCGATAACGAAGGACCAATCCCCTGAATTTTTAATGGACGTGCGTCATCTATGGTTACGCTCGCGCCAGCTCACGGCCGCGATGAAAGTCCGTCACACTGTTGTCGGGGCGATACACAAGTTCTTCCGCGACCGCGGCTATTACGAATTCGACCCGCCCATATTCCAGCCCAGCCAGTGCGAAGGCGGAGCAACGCTCTTCCAGGTGAAATACTTCGACGACGTCACGTATCTGTCACAGTCATGGCAGCTCTACGCAGAGGCGGCGGTATTCGCTTTGGAGAAGGTATACGACATGTCTCCCACGTTCCGCGCTGAGCGGTCGAAAACATCGAGGCACCTCGCGGAGTTCTGGATGGCTGAGATGGAAGCCGCTTGGATGGAGCTGCACGAAGTCACTGAAGTCGCTAAAGACGAGGTCCGTTTCATAATCCAGGAAGTCCTGAAGCACAATAAGAAGGAGCTGGAGATTCTCGGCCAGGACGTGAAAAAACTGGAGGAAATGGTCAAGAAGCCGTTCCCCACCATCACATACACGCAGGCTCTCGAAATTTTAAGCAAGAAGGAAAGCCAGAAGATGGAGTGGGGCAAGGATCTGAGGACGATAGAGGAAGACCTGCTCATGAAGCATTTCGACACGCCGGTCGTCGTCACCAACTATCCGAAGGAGATAATGGCCTTCTACAAGCCGCGCGACCCGAAGGACCCGAAGACCGCGCTGTGCTTCGACATGCTCGCGCCCGAAGGATACGGCGAGATAATCGGCGGCTCGCAAAGAGATACGGACATAAAGGCGCTCTCCGAATCACTGAAGAAGATGGGAGAGAAGCCGGAGAACTACGGCTGGTATCTCGATCTTCGTCGCTACGGCAGCGTGCCGCATTCGGGCTATGGACTCGGCGTCGAACGAGTCGTAGCGTGGCTCTGCAAGCTCGAGAACATAAAGGACGCGATAGCGTTCCCGCGCACCCAGAGAAGGTTCAAGCCTTAATACTCACACAATATCCGTTTTTAAATTTTGTTTACAACAAAATAGCATGAGCCACGGCGAACCAATGACAAGAAGGAATGCACTCAAAAAAGGCGGTCTTATTTTATTGGGTCTTGCTCTGGCAAAGAGCCTGTATGGCAGCAATGATGTGACACTGAAGGGCCCCGAATACACGGATCTGCTGGAACAAATATACGCGAAAGTAAGACCAAGCTTCTCCACGTATATTTTTGGTTTGGAAATGAAGACACCTCTCAGCTTTGACATTAATGGAGACAATAATCCAGACAAAATAGAATTTAAACAGAGAGAAATGGGTCTTGACACACCAATCTTGCTGATGGGCATGAATCTAAGCGGAAAAGGTTTTGTCGATTTCAGGTCAGAGGTAAAAAACGGAAAGTTCAAGGAAATTACAGTTAGCAACGCCACTGCGGAAGAGGCATTAAAATATCTGAACGCGCTTAAAGAAAATCTTTACAAGTGAGACTCATCTGTTCAGAAAGCCGAATAGTTTCTTCTGCTTGTTTTCGCCGAGCATCTGCTTTGTAGTGTCCCATGAATAGCGGACCAATCCCTTTTCGGGAAACTTCTTGTTTTTTGCCAAAAACTCTTTCATCGATTTTATGGTGCGCTCGTCGGAAGGGTATCCAGTCCCTTCGATGCCATATCGCTTCGTCAGCTCGGCCATCTCCTTGTCGCGCTCGACCTTCGCCATTATGGAAGCGGCTGAGACGACGGCGTATGTGCTGTCCGCGTGGTTCTCGACCACCAGTTCGGTGCCGAATTTCAGCATCTTCTGCATGACCCTTTTGAACTTCTCCGTATTGACCTCTGGACCGTCGACATACGATTTGTTCGCGTTCAGGCAGTCGATTATCGTGCACATCTTCATCGCTTCCATGCGGTTGAGATTGACGCCCTGCTTGTTGTAATCATCTATCTTGCACGGCCCGACCTTGAGGACGACGATGTCCTTCGCGATTTTTTCTATCTCCTTCGCGAGTTTCTCGCGCTGCGAAGGCGAAAGCTCCTTCGAGTCGCGCACGCCGATTTTCTTGAGTTTCGCGATGTCCTTCTCAAAAACAGAAACTCCTGCTATCACAAGCGGCCCGACTACCGCGCCGCGTCCCGCCTCGTCGACGCCGCAGACTACCGGACCCTTTCTCTTCTTCTCACCGGCCACAATAGTTATCTCGGTCATAAAACCAACATGCACAAGATATCTTGAATATTGAGGACTCAGAATTAAATATTAAAAACGCGCGCTTCGGATTAGAGTGATGCTATAACGAAGCCTATCAGCGCCGTGACAAAATTGGCGGCAAATGACAGCAGCACGGCCTTTTTCATTCTTATCTGCAGCAGCAGCTTGAGCAGCACAATCTCGGTGATGAAGACAAGCGTTTCCAGCAAGAAATATTGCGGGAAAACGCTATAGTATACGAATGTCGCAAGAGGCCAAGTGACGCAATTGACAAGGACGGCATAAAGCAGTAGCTTCAGTGGCTTTTTTCTCACTAAAAGCAACCACACCAGATATTCAACAGTTATTGTAACCAGTAAGAGCAACGGCAGCTGTTCAAACGGAATGTTCATTTTTTGCGCCTTCCGTTTTTCCTTTCCTAAATCTTCTCGCAACGAGAATTATGATAATTACTATGAGGGCGGCAGCCGGGATTGCAAAATACATTATTTCATATGAAGATAATGGAATTATAAGCCTCGACGGCAAAGGCCTGACATTCTGAGTGACATAAGTCTTTTCTTCGGTCGTACCGTCTGTGTATGTATAAATCGTCTTTGATTTTTCTATTTCCAGCATGTCGTTTTCAATCGAGATTATTTTCAGTTCATCAACTATTTTTTTGCTGGGGTCGGTATCCACTATCTGACTGATTGATTCTATCTCCACATCCGATGATATGAAATTCTTGTCGTTTGCAATATATTCGGTTAGCTTGGAATGGTTATCGGAGTTCATTATACTGATAAGTGGCACCTCGTTGAACAGCGATTTCTTCACAGCGTAGATTTTGGGTTTGTTGAACTTATAGAAATGCATGCATTCGTTGCCCCTGACTACCTGATAGTTTTCCATCGCGAACGTATAATGCACAACGAAAGTGTAGTCCGGGAAATCGTTGGTGTTTTCTATCTGGAAGCAATACTCCACGCCTTTATATCCCGGTATCAGCACATCAGCCGAGACCTTCGGTGCGGCCAGAAAGAGGACCGCCAGAAACAAAAACAAAACGCAAAACGCTGTAAAGGTAGCTTTCTTCGAATTCATAATTATATTTTGCAGGTGTTCGTCTTAAATGTTGCGTTTTTCTTCGGCGAACAACGAAACGTGATTTTTAGCGAGCGGCCGTTTTAGTTCAATATCATCTTAAATAACTTTTTCCCGATTATTGTCTATGGGATTCGGATTAGAAAGCCGGGAAGCAGCATCACCTGAAGCCGAAATAAGAAAAAAATATATTGATAAAATTTTCGAAAAACTCAATGAATTAAGCGGGTTATTCTATACCAATCCCATTGCCTACAAAGACGAGATGACGAAATTTCTCGACATAACATTAGGAGAAATAGGAACTGATTTTCTCGATCTGGAAAGAAATAACTCATCGCACGACGTCTTTGACGAGTAATCATTCTATGAAAACTGGTCCCTCGTGGACTTCATCGATTCTTTTTTCGAGCTCTTCTATCCTGCGCTTGAGCTCGTCGACGCTGGGGATTTCGCTGACCTTGCCCCACTCGCGCTTCTCGACGGTCCCGACTTCCTTCTTGATGCGTTCGACATCGGAAGCAACGCTGTTGACATGATCCTCGTTGCGCAGGATGGCTTTCTTCACTTCGTTGAGATCCTTGTAGATGTCGCCGGTCATGAGCTTCTCGTCCGCTTTCATCCGCTTGTCGAGGAATCCCTTTTCTACATCGTCCCTTGTCAGGAAGCCGTCCATGCGCGAGACTATGGTGTCGATTTCCCTGCGCAGGCCGTCCATCTCGCCAGGCTTCACCTGCGCCATCGCTTTCGCGCCCTTCGCCGCCGCTGGAGACGGCTCGAATTCAGGCAGTTTTATCGGCTTCAGATCGTTCAGTTTCTCCAGCCTGGCAGCCAGCATCTCGATTCTCTGTTCCATCTTCGAAAGTTTCGTCCTTACGTCCGGGTCCTGTGTAAGAGTGATTTTCTTGCCGGTAGTCGCGCTTTTGGAAAGCAGGACGCTCTTTATCTCCGTCATGAACTTCCTGTTGTCGTTCATCTCCTGCTTCAGGCTATCGATGCTCATCTCCTCCCCGGATATGAGCGCCTTCAGCCTGTCGATGCTCGCCTTGTTGGCTTCCATCGCTTTTTTTACCTCTTCAGAGCTCTTCGGCCCGAATTTGACGTTGAGATCGTCCAGCTTGCTGAACAGTTCGCTTCTCAGGTGGTCCATGTCGTCATTCGACCTCGGGACGACGCCCTTGTCGGTTTTGATTTTCCTGACCTCGTCCTCGAGGTTGTTTATTTCAGCATGAAGGTTCTCCAGGTCGCGGCGCATGCCCGCCGGGACTTCGAAATTGGAAACGTCCATCTTCATCTTGAGGTCGTCCACTATTCTCCTGTTCTCGGCCACCATCTTCCTCAGCGGCTCGGTGTCCGGCATCGTGCCCTTCGGCTTGTCGGTTATCATCAGTTTGAGATTCTCTACGGCCTTCCTGTTATCCTGTATGGCCAGTTTTATGTCGTCCAGGTCGATGGGAGTGCTTTTCCTTGAGGCGATCTCGTCCCGTATTTCCTCTATGCTCCTTTTCATCTGTTCGAAGTCTCCAGCGTCCTCTGGCGTGACATTGACCGGTGAAATTCCCATCAGCCTGTCGCGCAGGAACTTGACCTCCTCGACCGTCTGCTTCCATCGCTTGAACATTTCCACGTCTTTCGCGATGGACTGGAGCATCATTATTCTTTCCTCGGTTTCCTTTGGAAGCGGAGACGACGAAGTGAGCTTGAGCTTCTCGACCTCGTTCTTCATGTTGAGTATGTCGAGCTGCGTAAGGTTCTGCAGGTCCTCGAGAGTCGATAGCTTATCCGTGAGGTCCTTTGCCATATTGGAATCTTCGCCCATTAACACCACGTCTAATTAAATATTGTCACTGGTCATATAAGTCTTAGGTTTCACACGTCCGCCGAAGGCGATATGCGCGGGCACACCTCGTTTATCACCTTCACCTTGGTCAGCGACCACGTGTCGTTTATGCTTTCGACCTCAGCCTCGATTATCCAGTCGTAACCGGGCTTGAGCGGGTTCGTGAGCGTTCGCTGCGTCTCGGACGTTATGTTTATCTCGGGATAGACTATCAGCCTCGTGCCTGTGGGCGTCTGCATGGTCAGCTCGAGCGAGAAGTTGTAGAGGTTCTGCGAGCCCGTGTTGATTATCTTCACAGTCACGGTGCCGTTGGTGCCGTTGAAGTTCCACGAAATGCCTGAGTTGCCGTAGTCTGAGTCGAAGCCATACGCCGTCGATCTGCATAGCATGTCCTGGTTCGCGCTGTTCGTCGCTCCCTGGGAAGCGTCGGTCGCCAGCTTCATGGCCCACGGTCCGATAGCGACGGCCATGAGGATGGTTATGCCCATGAGCAACACAGTCGCTATCAGCGGCGAAATGCCTTTCATGTGGATTCCCTTGCGTTTCATCATATCACCTGCGTCACTCGCCTTTTATAATGAGGAAGTCCTCTCCCGACTCGAGCATGAACTTTATGTCGTATGTTATGCCGTAGTCCGATTCCATGTGCGCCGTCACCTCGCCGTAGGGCAGGTGCATGCCGCTCCTCTCGAGTTGCGTGTAACCAGAACCGATAGACGACGTTGCGTTGTTGTCAAGCGTTATCTCAAGATACTCTATCGGCATGGCCTGCTGCAGGTCCTTCTGGTAGACCGAGATCAGCACGCTGGATATGTTGTAGGCCGTGTTGTTGCCAACAGAGCCGATTTTTTTCAGGCAGGCTGTGAGGTGCTCGTTCTCGAGCATGAAGCCCGCCTGGCCGCCGCAGGTCGTTTCGTAGGCCTTTGTGTCCAGGTTCGCCCCGAATATGACGTTGCCGAAAGTCTGGAAAGTCCTCGGCGAAATGATGGGGGCGCTGCATTCGTATTCCCAGTAAATCGTGTCGTTGTCACCGTCGATGTGCAGCTCTCCCTCTTCCACGTTGAGTGAGACCGTGCGCTTCGACCCTTCGCCTTCGGAAGCGACAGTCTGTATGACGCCGTCGAGGCTGGTGAAAGTCGACTTCATCTTGTCCATCGTTATCGAACACTGCATTTTCTGGATGGTCGGCAGGGCCGTCCAGTAGACTATGCTCGTCGCGGCTATCAGAAAGCCCATGAACAATACGCCTGAGATCATGCTGAAGCCCTTCATGCAACAGTCTCCCCCGTTATCTTGTCGCTGCCCTTCCTCATGTCAAGAAAAACATAAAGGTTCGTCTTGTATTTCTCTAATAATAGATTCTTTTCGGTCGTATTAAAGCTTGCCCGGAAAGCTAATTCGGATAGCGGCGAAGCGAATACCACCGACGCAGTTTCGCCGTCGCCAATTTCCAGCGTGCTCAGCGAATCGGAAACGTTCAGCGTGACGTTCAGAGCCGTGCCCATGTAGTTTCCGATGGTTACGTTGAGGTTGTCGCTGGAGTTCTGGGTGAGTATCCATAGCGTCGCTAGCGTAGCGCCTCTGCTTTTGGAGGCATTGACAACTATGCCCGTGAAATTGACTAGCGCCTGCGCGCCTCCCGTGGAATTAAGGCCGAGGTTCAGCGCTGCCGGGTATTCGTCCCTGACGTTGGAGAAAAAATTCGCCATCTCGCCCTTGATGCCCTTCTGCGAATACGCGGGCGCGAAAAAAGTCGAGATGCCTATGTAGAAAAGCAGGAGTATGAGGAAAGCTCCGATTAAGAAGAACTGCCCTTTCATAGTTTTCTTTTTTATTGCTCTCATATTCATCTCCACATGTAAAGCCTTATCTCTTGGGGGCTGTATGACCCGTGGCCTGCAATGATGTATGCAGACACGGCGACGTTGCTGCCCTCCGTGTAATTGCCGGTGCATGCGCCGTCGAAGTCGCATAACTGGACCGCGTGGCTGTAGCCAGGCATCTCGACCAGCACGTTTATCCCGTCGTAGTCGCCATTCGTCGCTAGCGGCCGCAGCAGGCCGCGCGCATCCAGGTCCTTCAATCGCTCGTACCCGGCCGGGACAAGTTCCTGCGGATCAGTCTTGCTTATGTAAACGGACCCTGCCGATAAGAGGAAACCCATGACTATGATGACCGCCATCACGCTTTCGACTATTCTCCAGAAGCCCTTCATGCTACCACACAGCTATCGTAATATTCGCCAGCTCCCCAGTCTCGAAGACCTTGCGTTCCGTCCTTCGGCTGTTCACATTCACCGGTCCGGAAGGTATGGCCTTCCCATACTCCACGTTACCGGATGCTTTCTCTATCGTTATCATGAAATTATGCCTCAGCGAGATGCTGCTGCGGAAGTTGCTGTAGCTCATGCCTTCCATCTCGCTTATCTTCGCCGTTGAAATCATTTCCCTCTTCTCGAGAGCCCAAGGCGACGTGAGGTTCGCTCCCGTCATGCTGAATGTGCCGGTGCAGTTCAGCGTCGTGTTGGCATCGGCGAACAATATGGTGTAATAGTTGTATCCAGCTCCGACGTTCGCCTGCCAGTATACGTCGTTCCCATCGAGCATGCACGGCAGTGATTCGCCATCGCGAAAGACGATGGTCGAGTTGCGCTCGCCCGCGTACCAAAGCGATTTCGCCTTCAGCACGGCGCTAGCGGCGGCGCCGGAATAATATTTCACCGGCGCTTCGTATACGTCTATCGCTAGGAAGTCCATGACCTTCTGCTGGCCGCTGTCCGCGGCGACCTCGAAGCTGGAGCCCTGTACCTGGAACATGGCGAAGTAGTATGAGAAAGACCATCCGATGAAAAACATGAACACGAAAACGCCTATTATCCAGTCGAAGTCCATAGTTAATTAATGTTGGAGCCCGAATAAAAACTAGGATTCCTTTACCTGAATTTTTTGCCATTTCCAATGTCTTTCAGCAGCGCGTTCATTTTAGAGAGGCTTATGTCTATCGTTTTCAGGCGCGATGCCGCGTCCCCGGAATCATATTTGCAATCCCCTCCCGCTATCATTTTTGCAACTTCTTCTAGCACGCAAAAGTTCGGCAATATGTTGTTAAAAATAGCGTGCGAAAAGGAAATCCTATCTTCATAATCCATTTTCTTTTCCCTTTGGAATCTGTTCAGCGTGCATTCGATGCGGTTTTCAAAGTCTCTGTAATGCTTCAGCGCCGCGGGTATTATTTCAGGCCTTTCCGTTATCCTTCTGTAAAAATGCTGAAACCTGGCGTCTTTCTCGCGGTTGACAAAAACGTAGTTGCTCCAGTCCCTTGTGGGAAACGCGCAATCGCAATACATGTTTTAGAAAGGGAAACAAGTTTTAAATTTCGTTCGTGTGGCTGAAATAATGCGGAAAACGAGCAATATCGAGCGGTTTTCGGGAAAAAGATTTAAATACTCCTTCACTAATTTAAACAGAAAACACACAAACGCGAACAGGTTTTCAAAAATGGGTTAGCTAATTGGAGGTGTCCGGATGGCTTCGAGAAAAAAGTATTACCTTCTTAAGAAAGGCAACAACGTGTCTGTATTCACAGGCAGGTCTCCGAGACAGGCCGCTCTTAAGGCTGCGGCGAGGGGCATAGCTGACATAAAGCTCCGCGAAAGAGGCAGGAGAAACAAGGACAGGACTTACACAATCCACGTCTTCAAGGGAAGCGTGAAGGTTGTGGATGCCCCCGAGAAGAGGCCGGAGTGGTTGCCTGCAAGGATTAAGAAGGCATTCGTCAAGAAGGTTGGCATAGAGAAAGTCAACAAGATTTAAGTTCGTTTCAGGCCTGTTGGTTTTTCAGGCCTTCATTTTTCTTTTGAATCTTCAAAAAAACTTTTTTACCAGCAGATGCCCTCGAACTTCGAGACTTTCGTGCGGTCGAGGATGCGCCTGCCCTCCAGGATGACCTTGCTTTTCATTTTCGAGAAATCCGCATCGGTGAGCTTCTTGAACTCGTCCCACTCGGTCACGACTATGCAAGCGTCGCTGTTCTCCAGCGCTTCGCGTGCGCTCTTCATGTAGTCGACGGAAGGGTGTATCTTCCTCATATGCTCCATCGCCTTCGGATCGTACGCCTTGACTTTCGCGCCCTTCTGGAGAAGCCTCTCTATTATGTATATAGAAGACGCCTCGCGGATGTCGTCGGAGTCGGGCTTGAACGCGAGTCCGAGCAGGCAGATGGTCTTGCCTTTGAGGTTCGGGATTTTCTTCTCGAGCTGCTCGACTATCATGACTTTCTGCCTGTCGTTGAGACGATGAACTTCTTCGAGCAGCTTCGGCTCGTAACTAAGCTCCCTCGCCTTCCATATCAGCGCTTCCACGTCTTTGGGGAAGCACGATCCGCCATATCCGACGCCCGCTTTGAGAAAATGCGGGGAGATGCGATGGTCCATGCCAACGCCTTTCATCACTTCGTTGACGTCGATGCCTAGTTTCTTGCAAATGTTGCCCATCTCGTTCGTGTAGGAAATCTTCGTCGCGAGGAATGCGTTGCTCGCGTACTTTATCATCTCCGCCGTCTTCAGGTCCGTCCTGAGGATCGGCGCCATGAAATTGGAATATAATTTCTCTATGACGTTGCCCGCCCTTTTGTCGGATTCTCCTATGACTATCCTGTCAGGCTTCAGAAAGTCGTCCATAGCGCGGCCCTCGCGCAGGAACTCGGGGTTCATGCACAGGCCGAAATCCTTTCCGGTTTTCTTGCCCGACGCCTTTTCGATGTTGCGCAGGACTACGCCGTCCGTCGTGCCGGGAACGACGGTAGACTTGACAACTATGACATGGTATTCTTTTTTGTTTTTCAGAACTTCTCCTATCTGTCTCGCTACACTCTCGATGAAGCTCAGGTCTATGGAGCCATCCTCGCTTGAAGGCGTTCCCACAGAAATGAAGCTGACCTCGGTTTCCGCTATCGCGCCTTTCACGTCCGTCGTCGCCTTGAGCTTCCCTTTCTTTAGCGCGTCCTTGAGGTGGCCATCGAGGTGCGGCTCGAACATCGGCGAGACGCCGCTGTTTATGGTCTCGACTTTCTTCTGGTCTATGTCGACGCAGATGACGTCGTTGCCCTTGACCGCGAAGCCCACTCCTGTCGAAAGCCCGACATAGCCCGTGCCCATTATGGAGATTTTCATAGGAAACAAATTGTTTTGCTTAAATTTATGCTTTTGCCCATCGCGAGCCTTTTGGTGAATTGGTCATTTCAGTCTAAACTTGGCAGGTTTTTCATTTCTTTGTGTCGTTTTAACTATGAATCGGGGAGTGTTATAGACGCCGCTTACGCGGTCACCGTTTTTATAAACAGCGTAATCACCCAAAATTACCATATTGTTTTTCCATGTCCTGTCATCCACCCTCGGATATTTTTTGTCCAACCATTCACACACTTCTCTTACGGTAGATTCACCGATAACCGAAAGGGCTTTCTTGAATTTTGGCACAAGGTTCTTTTCCTTCAATTGCATGTTGATCAATCACCGAAAATTTTTTGGTACTCGGGCACGACATCCTCCGAGAACTTCACTATCCCCTCGAACGTCTTCGGGTGTTTTATCATTTCCTCGAGCACGTCGAAAGGTATGGTAGCTATGTGCGCGCCTGCCAAGGCGACCTCTCGGACCTGCCTGGCGTTGCGCAGCGACGCCGCAATGACTTCAGTTTTCATGCCGTATCTTTCAAGTATTTCCATAGTCCTCTTCACCAGTTCGACGCCGCTCGCTATACCCTTGTCGTCCACGAGTTGCCCGTCCTTGTGTTTCCCTTCCGCCGGGAAATAGTCTCCCTTGCCGAAGCTCTCGCCGAGCTTCGTTCTTAGATAATCGTCAATCCTGCCGGCGAACGGGCTTACGTACGCCGCTCCGGCTTTCGCCGCGAGCAGCGCCTGCTCCGGCGTCATTACAAGCGTGGCGTTGACGGGGATTTTCCTGCGGCTGAGATCCTTTATCGCTTTCAGTCCCTCGTAATGCTCCTCGCCCTCCTGGCGTGACGTGCTCACAGGAACCTTTATCACGACGTTGCCCATCAGGCCATTGAACTTGCCGTAAAGCATCACGCCTTCCTTGACCATGTCCTCCGCCTTGAGGCTGACAACTTCAAGGCTGACAGGACTGTCCCTGCCAGCGACTTTGCAGATGTCTGAAATGTAATTAGCCATGTCGACTTTCTTGCCGCCGCTTTTCAGCTTGTCGACGGCTTTTTTGATCAGCGACGGGTTCGTAGTCACGCCGTCGCACATGCCGTATTCCTTCGCTTTGTTTATCTCGTCGATTTCCGCTGAATCCACAAAAATTTTCATAATATCACCATTATTTTATTTCAAGCCGACGCGTCCGCTTTCTCCCTTATGGTTCTCAGCATCGCAGCAGGATCCTGGCTGTAGAATATGGCAGAGCCCGCCACAAGCACGTCCGCCCCGGCGCCAGCAACGGCCGCGCAGTTGTCCTTGTTTATGCCGCCGTCGACTTCTACTTCGAAGCTCAGGTTTTTCTGCAAGGCGATTTCCTTAAGCTTCGTCACTTTAGACAGCGCATGCGGCATGAACTTCTGGCCGCCGAAACCCGGCTCGACCGTCATCACGAGGACGACGTCCGCCATATGTAAAACATGCTCTATTTCAGAAACGTCAGTTCCCGGTTTTATCGAAACGCCCGCCTTGCACCCGAGGCCCTTTATCTGCTCCAGAACAGCGCCCAGGTCCTTGCATGCCTCTGCGTGGACGACGATTATGTCCGCGCCTGCTTCAGCGAATGCAGCCACGTGCTTTTCCGGATGCTCTATCATGAGGTGGACGTCGAGAACCTGCTGCGTTATCTTGCGCAGAGCCTTCACTACGAGCGGGCCTATGGTTATGCTAGGCACGAAGCGGCCGTCCATCACGTCGATGTGAATCCATTCAGCTCCCTCCACTTTTTTCAGTTCGCTCTGCAGGCAGGCGAAATTGGCCGAAAGTATCGAAGGCGAAATCTTGACCATTTTAAAGATTTAGCTTCACGCTTTATATTTTTATACCAGCCAGCGATAATCATAATCATGAAAGTTGCGATAGGTTCCGACCATGCGGGCTACGAACTGAAAGAGAAGCTCAAGGAGTTCCTGCAGGCGAACGGCTATCACTTCGAGGACTTCGGGACGAATTCTACGGACGCTAGCGATTATCCGGAATACGCCAAAAAGGTCTCCGAGGCCGTGATTAGCGGCTTCGAGTTCGGGATTCTGATTTGTGGCAGCGGCATTGGCATGTCCATCGCGGCGAACAAGTTCCCCGGGATTCGCGCGGCTTTCTGCATGAACCACGACCTTGCTAAGGCGAGCCGCGAGCACAACAATGCGAACGTCCTCACATTAGGCGCGAAGTTCACGACCGACTTGGAAGCGAAGAAGATAGTGAAAGCGTTCCTTGAGACGAAGTTCAGCAACGAGGAACGCCACATAAAGCGGCTCAAGAAGCTCGCCGAGATCGAGATGATTTTCCAGGCGAGGAAGTAATACTTTGCAATACGCGCTTCCACGACGTAGGAAATCTTTTTATATTGTATGAGCAAATAATACTCGGTATGATGTTATGAAGGAACGCATAACGCTCACTATAGACAGGAAAATTCTGGAGAAGATAGACACGATGGTCGACGGGCTAGACGTGCGCAACCGCTCGCACGCGATAGAGCTCGTGCTTTCCAAGTTTCTGAGCATGCGGGAACTGAAGACGGCGCTCATCCTCTGCGGCGGAGAGGGAACGAGACTTCGCCCCATCACATACGAGACGCCCAAGGCGCTGGTCCCCGTTCAGGGCAAGCCGCTCATAGAGCACATGTTCGACCTGCTCAAGAAATACAACATAAACGACGTCATAATCTCGGTAGGCTACCTGAAGGAGAAAATAATAGCAGAGAAGAACAGCTGGTCCAAGCTGGGCCTTAACATATCATATGTCGAAGAGAGCGCGCCACTAGGGACTGGCGGACCACTAAGGTTTGCCAAGGACAGGCTTACCAAGACTTTCATAGTCTCCAACGGCGACGAGCTGAAGGACATAAACATAGTCGACATGTACGAGGCACACAAGAAGAACCGCGCGCTCGTCACCATCGCGCTCACGACGGTGGATGATCCCAGCCAGTATGGCGTCGCGAGGCTCGACGGCTCCAGGATAATAGAGTTCGTCGAGAAGCCGAAGAAAGGCAAGTCGCCTTCGAATCTCATAAATGCGGGCTTCTACATAATGGAGCCCGAAGTCGTCGAGATGATCCCCAAAGGTCCGTGCTCGCTGGAGAAGGAAATATTTCCCAAGCTCGCGAAGATGGGGCGGCTCTACGGGTTCCCGTTCAGCGGCCAGTGGTTCGACACCGGCACGATGGAACGCTACGAGCACGCGCTCAAGGCGTGGAAGGGCGTCAGGACGGAATAATCACCTTAGAAACCATTTAATTTTTACTTACTTATACGTTGCAACCAAATTAAAGATTTATAAAGTTTATTTTTTCAATATTAGCAAGGTGAGTTTATGGGAGAGCACATGGACAATTTCAGGAAATTAGTGAAGCAGGAGGAATTAAATAATCGACAAAAACAGACGTTTTCATACGTTAAACAATTATATTTTATTGAACCAGGTTTCGACGTTGATAATTATGAGCATCTTATGGGATGCCCAGAAAAAGATCTAGGTGATAATGAGTATGCTCAGGATATACGGAAGATAAATGAGGAAGTTGTCAGAACGTTTGAGAGTTTGGGCAAGGAAGGAATTACCATTTTGGGAATGGCTTTGATTAATCCAGATGAATGTACACTCAGACAAAATGCCGCAATTATTTTGGGTGAACTTGGAAAAAGATACCATCCACATACAGAGAATTATAAATTTATCAGAGGCCTTCTAACGTCAAAGGCTATCGGTACCGGCGCTTCCATCGAACGCGATGGTTATGACTTCGGGTCCAATGTGGAACCTGAGGGTTTTGTAACCGCGAGAATATTGCACGCCCTTAATGGGATGGGCGTTGTTGAGGATTCTAATAAGTGATTTCGCTTTTATTGCAGTAACGAGCCTATCCATGACAGCCCTCAGCCAAAGACCTGAAAGAAAGTTTCCATTACGGTCTCTCGTTTTGGGTTTTTAAAAATCCAGGATGTGCATACAAGCACATATTTAAACCATTATGGTTATATATAAGGAATATAATAACCGAGTTATAGGATGTTTGTAAAGTGATATCATGGGATTGAGACCGGCAAGATGCTACAGGAAGCTTGAGAGGCCGAACACGCGCATCTCGATAAGCAAGCCCAGGAAAAGCTACGTGAAAGGCGTCCCGCCGTCGAAAATACACAGGTTCAACTCCGGAGTGGACAAGCCGGAATTCACGGTCAACATGTATCTCGTCATCAAGAACGCCGTCCAGGTGAGGAACAACGCGCTCGAGGCGATGAGGCTATCGGCGACGAAGGAGCTTGAAAAGAAGGCGGGCGTCGACGGATACTTTGTCAAGATTCTTATATTCCCCCATCATGTTCTCAGGGAAAACCCGCTTGCAACAGGCGCAGGCGCCGACAGATTCCAGACGGGCATGCGCAAGGCGTTTGGAAGGCCCATAGGCACGGCAGCACGCACGAAGAAGAACCAGCGCATTCTAGTGGCGAAAATCGCCCCCATAAACGAGGCCGTGTGCAGGCACGCCCTGAAAATCGCTTCTTCAAAAGTTCCGAGCTCCTGCTACATCGAGACTGTAAGACTGTAAAGTAGGATGCAGGTTAGTCGGGGAGAAAACAAAAAGAAGAATGGGAAGTGTTAAAATGCTTCCCTAATCTTGTTGCTTTATCTTATCAGGCCACTGAACACTGCCCACAATGCACCAACCACCAAGAAAAGCCAGCCAAGAAACTCGAATATGTATACTCCGAAGATGTAAGTGCTTCCCAGCATGTTAGTGAACAAGCTCGCTGTAAATGCTATCGATACGAGGAAGAAAACCCCCGCGGCCGCTATGAAGTTAAACTGTCGCTCTGCTTTCGTCCTGATTTTCGCGTACTCTGCAAAAACTGGTGTTAGCAGCGTTGCAATGGCAAGCCATATGTCTATCATTTGAACACCCCTTGTTAAATAATTGGTCCCGACTCCAATATAAATCCTCGCATGCGTCTGGCAGCACGTTTGTTTATAAATAGACTTCTATGCCTGCGGCGACGAGAATGAACAATGCGCCTATGGCTATTATCTTGAGCGAGTCTAAAAATATGATCTCCATGACTTTCGTACTTCTGCACCTGAGTATCGCTGCCGACAGCAGTCCGCCCGCGATGCTGGCGCAAAGGTAGCCGACGACCTCGGGTATGCCGTGCGGCAGAAACGATAGCGTGACCATGGGAATGTCGGTTATCGATTTAGATAGCTCGCCTATGCACGTGCCCAGGATGGAAGCGTTCCACACGATTATGAACACTGCGCCCGCTCCGTAGAGCAGCGAGAATATGAAGGAAAATATCATCACTTCCATGTTATTAGCGAAGACTGCTAGAAATGAGTCGAAGTTGCCTTTTATTATCCTGCCCGTGAACTGGCCGGAAACGGCTGCGCGTATCTCGGTTATCTTGACGAGCTGTACCTGGAAGAAATCCTGCGGCAGGATGAAGGACCACGCGGCGAAAGCGACGGTCACGCCGAGGAAGTAGAACAGGAACATCAGTATGTCCTTTTCGTGGCGCTTGAAGAAGTCCTTTTTGTAATGGTTTATGCATGCCTCTTCCTCCATTTTCTCTTCCTTCATTATCACTCTGGTCAGGAAGTAGACCGACGGCATGATGGTGAATATGACCGCGAACATGCCCGTAAGGTTGAAAGACACGCCTGAAATGGTGACCTTGTAGAAAAGCTGCGTCGAGAGAAGCACGCCCACCGTCGTTATGAGCAGCGCCCAGATGAACGTCAGGTAAGGCGACTTGTCCACCTCCCTGAAGCTGAGGATCGACTCGAGCATAATATTATTATGGCCGCATGCATTTTAATCTCTTGCAGTCGCTAGCTGTCTGAAGCGATTTAAGGCCGGGCAGGCAGAATATAATCATGAAGTTCCCGAAGCCGGGCAGGAACATTTTTCACAGGGGTTCGAAGGAAGCCGCGCCGCCTGCCGCGAAGGATGGCAAGTCAGCCGAAGACAAAAAGTTCGTGGAATCCATAAACGAGATATACAGGCAGTTCAAGGAGGAGAAGCTGCGCAAGGAGCGCTTTGCCATTCTCGGCGTTGGCAACGACCTGAAAGGCGACGACGGCGTTGGCCCATACGTCGCTGAAAAACTAAAGAAACTAATAGGCAAAGACGAATATTTCCTTTTCATAAAGACGGCGATGCCCGAGGATCACGTCCGCGAACTGAAAGCCTTCACGCCCACGCTTCTCATAATCGTCGACGCTGCGGATTTCGGGAAGAGGCCCGGAAGCCTTAAAGTGATAAGGGACTACGAGATAAGCGATACGGCGCTCTCAACGCACATAACGCCGCTCAGCATTTTCCTGCGCCTTTACAACGCCGACCAGCCGGTGAAAAACCCGGTCACCATAATCGGCATACAGAAGAAAAGCAACGAGTTCGGCCAGCCCCTCGGCAGCGAGGCCAGAGTCGCTGGTGACAAGGTCGCGGAAATAATAAACGACCTTTATCGCAAGAAGCTGCTCGGCACCATGCTGGAGAAGGAATTCGAGCGTCAATCCAGCGCCATCAAGAAGATAGAGAGCGCTTTCTCGGGCGGAAAAAAAGCCACAGGCAAATAGCGCGGACTATTTTTTATGCGTTTCTTTGAACTTGTCCTTGTCGGGACCGGCGAGTTCGAACTTGTCCGAATTATCGACGGATTTCGGGTTTGTCGGGCAGACGTCGTGACATTTGCCGCAGAAGATGCATTTTCCGACATCGATGGACCACGTCTTCTGCTCCCTGTTGACGACTATCGCGTTTGTGGGACAGTTTATGGCGCAGAGCATGCAGAAGATGCACGTTTCCTTTTTCCATTCCACCTTGCCGCGGAATCCGGGCGGCAGCGAAGGCCGCTGTTTCGGATAGCGTCTCGTCGCAGGTCTGGAAAAAAGCCTTTGCAACGCTTCCGGTAAGAGATTCATTTTTCATACACCTACATGACATAAAACCCTAGCAGGACCCTGGCAAGGTCGATGAGAGCTAACGGCCCTACGACGAACCAGTAAAACCTGAAAGCCTGAGCTATCTGCAACCTGGCGAACACGACGCGGAATACGATCAGTATCGCTAGTAACGCGAGCGAATAAACGGCGAAAGTAAGGAGGCTGTTGGCCCCGAGGTAAAGGACCGCTCCCAGAGATATTAACACCCAGAATCCCGCCGCTTTAGCCAGCTCGAACAGCGCCAGCCTCGGGCCGCTGTATTCCGTCGTGGGGCCTGCGACTATTTCCTGCTCCGCGTCCGGTATGTGGAACGGAGGAAGCGAAAGCTTGCCCAGCACGCCCATCAGGAAAGCGAAAAATGCGAACGGCAGCTGCAGGGTGAAAAGGGGGACGATACGAAAGCCCGTTAATACGCCAATCGTCACCAGTGAGATGACGAAGGGAAATTCATATGCGAACAGCTGCGTGAGCTCCCGTATGCTGCCTAAAGAAGCGAAGGGGTTGCCCGCGGCGAAGCCTGCGACCGCGAAAAATACGGAAGACATTATCAGGAAGTACAGTACGACGAAAAGGCTGCCCTGGAAAAATATGGGTTCGACGCTGAACATGCCGGGAAGACCAGCGATGGGAATGAATAACGCTACAGTCATCAGCGACGCGAACGAGACCACCGGGCACAGCGTAGCTAGCGCGCCTGTTGCGTCGCGGGTTGTTATGTTCTCCTTCGACAGCAATTTGAAGAAGTCGAAGAATGGCTGCCACAAAGGCGGCCCGATGCGATGCTGCATGCGTGCGCTGACCTTGCGCACTATGCCCATGTAAAGGAAACCGATTATGAAAGCGGCCAGGAATCCTGGAAAGACGAGCATATTGAAAACGTTCTGCGCCAGCTGGGGCGTCAGCGCTTCAAACATGCGGGTGACCTCCGTGGCCATGCGCTTCATGCGAGCCGCCGTCTCTCATGTGCAGGATTTCGTGCTTGGTTATTATTTTTTCCTTGCACGATTTCGTGTCGATGATGGTCATCCTGTCCGTGCACGAAAAACAAGGATCGAGTGAAGCGACTATAACAGGCACGTCGGATATCGTATGGCCTTTCAGTATTTCCTCCAGGACGTGGAAGGTCTGGTATGTCGGCGTGCGTATGCGCACCCTCGTCGGTTTTACGCCTCCGGACTGCATGTAATAGAACAGCTCACCGCGCGGCGCCTCGACCCGCGAAACTGTCTCGAGTCCTTCTTTTACGCTTACGGCTGACGGGAGCTTGAGCGAGATATCGCCCTTTATTTCAGTGAGAGTCGTCAGCGACAGCCGGATCATGCGTATCGATTCGAGACATTCCTTCGCGCGGACTATGCAGCGCTCCTGCGCGTCGCCGCCCTCGCCGGTTACGGCCCTGAACTTCAGGTCCTTGTAGGCGAGATACCCTGTCTCCCGCACGTCGTAATCGATGCCTGAAGCACGAAGATTCGGGCCGACCGGGTTCAGCTCCTTCGCTTTCATTCGAGACAGATGCCCTACATTCCTGGTCCTGATCTTCATCAGAGAATCATTCCTGAAAACGCTCAGATAATGCTTCAGCCGCTCTTCCAGCGTGTCGAGGTTTTTGGCCATCTTGCCGTAGTTTTCCTGACCGATGTCCCTTCTCACTCCGCCTATCACGTTCATCGCGAAGTGCACGCGGTTGCCTGTGAGCGATTCCTGCATGTCCATGACGAGCTCGCGGTCGCGGAAGATATAATGGAAGAGAGTATCGAGACCAACTTCCCAGGCGACCAGGCCCAGCGCGAGCATGTGCGAATGCATTCTTTCCAGCTCGCTCACCAGCGTGCGTATGTGCTTTGCGCGGTCGGGAATCTCGACTCCCAGCATCTGCTCGATGCCCTGACAGTAGCATGATGTATGGTAGTGCCCGCATATGCCGCAGACGCGCTCGCTCAGGAAGACGCCTTTCGCCCAGGGCCTGTTTTCGAACGACTTCTCGATGCCCTTGTGATTGTAGCCGAGAACGAGCTCCGCCCCTTTTATCGTTTCCCCTTCGACGCGCAGCTTTATGTGGGCCGGCTCGACCAGCGCGGGATGCTGCGGTCCGAACGGCAGGACAAAATCATGCATATAATTATTTTGCTTACCTGTTATAAGTAACTTTCCTGTCAAAAATTACTCTTCGACGAAATTAAATAAAATAAGAAATTATGCAGTCATTAAAAAACAGCAAACCAAAGGATGAACGGCCCTCTGAAATCCATTTTCCTTTATTATGACGTTCTCATGTTCTTGGGCGTTATCTCTACACGATTGCCATCGAGCAAGTTCATGTTGAAGCCATTTCCAAGCTCGTTCTCGAAGACAACTTTTTGTACCATACCGGTTCGCGCATTCGCTTCTGATTCCATTATCATGCCTTGATAAAGGAAGCTGTGCGTTTCTCCTATAGAATCCGCAGGTATTGAATATTTTCCCGGCGTTCTCACGACCTTGTCCCCGATAGCATAATATCCGTGGCCGTCTAAGCCCATTCCGATATAAACCGGAGTGGCTTTCCCTGCACCGATCCTGTCAGCTTCTTCCATGCCTTTCCGAAGATCTTTCATTTTCATTTCATCACCAAATTATTAGTGCTTTTGATTTTCTGTTAGCTCTAAGTTTTATAAGCCTTGATTGTTGCTACAAAAAAGTAGAATAAGTGAATAAAAATAAAACCGGTTTCTTTATGCGACGTCCGCTCCGACTTCAGCGCCTTTGTCGACGGTGACGAGATGGATGTTGTCGCCTTTCACCGCTGCGAGCAGCATGCCCTCCGAAGTCACGCCTTTTATGAGCGTCGGCCTGAGGTTGGTGAGCACGACTATCTTCTTGCCGGCCAGCTTCTCCTTGTCGTAGTGATTCTTGACGCCGGCGACCAGGGTTATTTGTTTACCTCCAATGTCGACTTCGAGCTTGTAAAGTTTGTCCGATCCCGCTATCTCGTCGGCCCTCAGGATTTCTCCCACCCTGAATTCCATTTTTTCAAAATCCTTCATTTCAACTTCCATAAAATCCCCTCAATAATAGGGTGGCGCCGTGATTTAAATTATTGAGCGACCTTGAGCGGCCATCCGTCTCGCGCCATTTATTAACCTCTGTAAGACAATTATAATTATGAAAAGGGGTTGGGTTTTTGGGTTAGTTTTACTTTTAGCCGTTGCTTTTTTGCTGGTGCCGGGTTTTGCCCGCGCCGCCAGCCCTGATGTCATCATACTGCCTGACGAGAAAGTCCTTTCCGTCAACTCGGCGGTCCTGATAAAAGTCGACCCCAAGACGACTGAAAAGCCGATGCGCATCACGTGGTCGGTATATAATACAGGCAGCATAGGCCTCGGCTCTTTCCCGGCAACAACGGACGGAAAGGGTCTCTGTTATTTCTCCAACAGCGACGGCAACGCGACATGCGGACCGTCGCCATTCTTCAATTCGGGCCCGACCGAGATGTATATCAACGTCATAACGCCCAGCGGCGCGACGAACAAGACCGTCCCGCTTAACATATCCAACATATCGATCGAGCTCACGGGCGTGAACAAGGTGGACAACACCGTATACATGTTCTTCTACATGGCTCAGAAAGCCTGGATGAAATACAGCATATACAAGGAGGACCTGAGCATATACCAGACCGAGCGCCCGCTTGAATACGATACCGTTAACGCCAGATACGCCGGCAACATCACGCTGAACCCGGGTGTCTACTACTTTACTTTCATGGTCAACAATTCCGGAACGTATGGCAGCACGCTGAAGAGGATTGAAATCCCTTCGGGCGACTATCTCACCATGCAAACCAGCAAGGCTGAATACTGGACCGGAGAGAAGGTCGGAGTGACAGGCACGTCCAGCGCCTCGAGCGTGACTGGAGAAGTGCGCTACCCGGATGGCAAGAAGGCCAAGGATTTTTCTGTTTCAGTCGCTTCCGATCACACGTTCTCTTACGAGTTCGTGTCCGAGGGCAACTGGCCAGAGGGCGAATACGAGATCCGCACGCTCAGCCCGCTGGCCAAGACTACGAAATTCTCGATAGTGGAGTTCTTCGAACTCATACCGGATTCCATTTCCGCCGCCGTCAACGAGTCTGACGATTTCTCTGAGACCATACAGATAAAGAATCTCAGGCAGAACTCTACTAACATATCAGTTTCCGTATCAGGCGATCTGAAGGACAGCTACGTCGACTTGGGTAAATCGTCTTTAGGTCCGCTCGAAGCCACGACGATAAGCATAGACGTGCCTAACATCGAAGCGGACGTCGAGGGCAAGGTGACGGTCAAATCCGGCGACGGCCTCGAACTCGCGATACCGGTTTCAATAACAATGCTGGAGCCCGGGCAGGTATGCACGGGCGGCAAGTCGCTGGCGATAGATAAAGAGACGATGATTCTTTCCAGGGAGTGCATAGACGGCGACCCTGTTTACCACGAGATCCGCGTCAGCAACAGCGGCGCTGCAGGACTAACGAGTTTCAGCTACAGCGTCGAGGACACCGGAGGCGGTGACCAGTATCTGGAGACGCTCGACAGCAGCGGCTACATTGACGTCCCTGTTTCCGACCTGTCGGTTGCGGCAGGCGATTCAGAGACAGTTGAAATATCCATCACGCCTTCGGGCGCGGGCAAATACGAGGGCCTGATAAACATAAAGGCAGGCGGCGAGACCGCTAGCGTCCTGGTGGTTCTCAACTGCTACGCTAACATTTCAGAAGACATAACCAGCCTCTCATACGCGCTTGCGGGCAAGAGCGTTTCCGAGACCGTGAGAAGCGATATCGGCTCGGACATCTCGAAAGCCGAGAGTGCCCTGACGCTGGGCAACTACGCCCAGGCGAACGAATACTACCAGAAAGCGCAGGCTAAAATCGACATGCTTGAATCCGGAGTAGCGCCGGCCATGGATCTCACGTGGATAATCATCATAATCGTCATAGCTGTCGTGGCAGTCGTCTTCCTCTGGTTCTTCAAGTTCAGGAAGACGACGGTAGTTTCTGAAGACGTCGACGACCTTGAGAAGTTCTCGTAAAACCAATCTGAAAAGGCGAAGATACGAAGATGGCGCGACAGCTTATTCGCACTTTTTTTAAAGGCCGGGAATTAAAGCGCCCCGACTACTTCGAGAAGAACCTTTTCAGGGCCGGGTGCATGTCTTCCATGTGCTGCATCGATATCTGCTCGTAAAGCTGGTAGACTATCATGACTGCCAAAAGTATACCAGTTCCTGTTCCCAGCGCGTCGGTGAAGTCGGCGAAAGACGCCAGGAAGCCGACGGTCGCACCTCCCAGCACGGAAAGCGCAGGTATGTATCTGTCAAGGACTTTTTCTATAATCCTGATGTCGCGCCTGAAGCCTGGGATTTGCATGCCGGTCGATTCTATCTGGGAAGCGACGGTCTTCGAGTCCATGCCAGCTGTGCTGACCCAGAAATACGAGAATATGACCGAGCCGCCCACCATGAACAATGCGTATGTGATAAGCCTGACTATGTCTATGGGGGCTATGTTGACCAGCGACGTAAGGCCCATCGAGAGCATGGAGAAATACCATACAAGAGCGCCCAGCACGCCGAAGCCGAACACTATCTTTATGCCGGTGCTCATCTTCTTCTTGGTGTAATAAACGAGCAACGCCCCTAGCAGGGCGAAAAGGCCTATGGATATCATGGTACCAGCGATTGCGGTCGTCCTCGGGTGTATCAGGAAGAACACGAGCCCGCTGGTTGGCTGGCCGCTCGTGTCGAAGGTTCCGAGCCATGCGTTGCCGCCCTGCTGCGCGAGCATTTTAGCAAAGACCTGCACATTCGCTAGTAACGCGCCTATGAGTATGACCGGAATGTTTGAAGTGTAAAGGAACTTGAGAGGCCAGCGCCTGCCGAAGCCGCGCACCGTCGAAAAAGCCAGCGGTATCTCGACGCGAATCGCCTGGACGTAGACAACTAACAGGAAAACAATCAACGTCGCTATGACGGGTAGCAGGACTATGAACGCGCTGAGCGGTTCGCCCGCGCCCATAAGGACGGCGGCGTTGGGTATCGCTCCGGACGGCGGGTTCTGGATGCCGGTCGATATGGACCCGTCCGACGTGAGCGGGTTGAAGGCGCGGATGACCATCGTCTTCGCGACGCCGGCGACTATGAAAAGGCTTATGCCCGAGCCGAAGCCCCACTTGGAGACGACCTCGTCCATGAACAGGACTATCCATCCGCCCAACGCCAGCTGGAGCACGACGATGAAAGCCATGCCGGAGATCGCGGCTATCGCTCCGAAGGCAACGTAAACATAACCTTCTATGAGACAGAGTGCTATTGAGAGCAGTTTCTGAGTGCCCTGGAAAAGCGTCTTGCCCTTCTGTTCGGAGAGGTCCCATGGTATTATCTTGGAACCGACGAGCAGCTGAAGAATAATGGACGCCGTGACTATGGGGCCTATACCTAACGTGACTAGAGAACCGAAGGTCGAGCCGAGCAGGATTTCAAGGTATTTGAAGTATTCGTAGTTCGTCTTCGATATGCCGAAGACGGTGACCTGCGTCATCGCGAAATAAATAAGCAGCGCGATGCCCGTCCACTTCAGCTTTTCCTTGAAGCTCTGCCTCTTGAGAGGCTCAGATACGCCTGGCAGCCTCTTCAACACGCCGATATAAGCATCTTCAAGTCCCATGCAAAAACCTTCAGATATCCTGTTTTATCCTGCATAATTTTGTGGTGTGTTTTTTATTTGCAGTATTAACAGATAACAGGATTTGTTAATTATATTTATAAGTCTTGCTAAAATACGTTTCGGATTTGGAAGGTTTAGTTAAAATAAAAAATAAGATTTACTCGCTGGCTGCGTTCTCTTCCACGGCTTTGCCGCCGGCTTCCTCTATCTTTTCCTTCGCGTGCACTGAGAATGCCTTTGCAGTCACAGTCAGCGCCTTGGTTATCACGCCTGAGCCGAGGACCTTGTCGAAGCCGAATTCCGCCAGGTTTATTTCGACCTTGCCGTTTTTCAGCGCCAGGTCTTCGAGGCTGCTGAGGTTTATGACCTTTACTTCCTTCACGCACTTGTAGCTCTTGGGGACGAAGCCGCGCTTGCCGAGATGGTCCGGTTCGTACTTCTGAAGCCATGACTTCATGTGCTTGAAACCGCCGGAATAACCCTTGCCGCCGCGCACGCCTTTGCCGCGCCTCTTGCGCATGCCGCCGTAGCCGCACGTGCGCGTTCCGCGCTTCTTCTCTATTTTCTTTTTCCTGTTCGCCATTTACATCATCCTCTCGATGAGCTTGTTTATCTTGTCGCCCCTGTAACCCAGCGCGCCCTTCGGGAACGCTCTCTTAATGCCCTCGTATCCCTTCCTCGGCGGGCTGAGCCTGAAAAGGGGCTTGAAACCCTTGATATCATTCATGTTTTTCTGCTTCTTTATCGTGTCTGCGACGTCCTTAGCAGCTTTTTCGTCGAGCTTCTTGTCGCCTTCCATGCGGCCGCGGGCAGCGACTAGCTTCTCGAGCGTCGCTTCGCTGATCTCGCCCCACGTGACGAAGTCCTTGACCTTTTTTATCATGCCCTCGATCTGCGGCTCTTTCCTGACGATGACGCAATGATTCACGCGCGTGAGGCGCATCATCTTCATCGTGGCGTTTATTTCCTTTTTCTTGTCGACTGTGCCGCGGACCCTTATGACAGCAAACATCATCAGATATCACCCTTCGTCCTGCTCAGGTTCTTCAGAGCCTCGAACATAGCCAGCGCGAGGTTTATTCTCGTGCATGACTGGCCGGAAATCTTTGAGCGGATGTCTTTTACGCCGGCGAGTTTAAGCAGTTTCTTGCTTTCCTTGTCAGCCACTATGCCTACGCCCATCGGCGTGGGCATAAGCTCGATCTTGACCGAGCCGGTCTTGCCTGTTGTCTTGAAAGGAATAGAATGCGCCCCGCCGCAGTTGCACTCCCACGAGCCGCAGCCCCTGCGGACGCTTATGACGTTCAGTTTCGCCTGTTGTAAAGCCTTTTCTATCGCGGTCCTGTGCTCGTTTGAGGACGCCTTGCCTATGCCTATGACGCCGTCGCCGTTGCCTACTGCGACGACCGATGTGAGCTTGAATCTCCTGCCCGACTTGTGCATCCTGGCTGTCATTCTCGTTGGCGTGCGGCGAATACCGCCGCCCTTGCCTGGCGTGCCGCCTATGTGCACAAGCTCTTCCATCAGGTCCGGGACAAGATAATCGACAATCTGTGGCTCGAGAATTATTTTGCCTTTCGAAAGCAGGTCTTTGATGTCCTTGAACTTGCCGCTGACCACTTCTTTACCCAGTTCAGTCTTCGGCAACCATGCGGAAACCCTTTCCTCAGCCTTTCGCCTCCGAGACGGTTCGTATTCGCGGCCCTTCTTTATCTGCTCCTCGACTTCCTCGGTCACGACTTCCTTTTTCTCGGCCGTTTCCTCGACAGCTTCCTGGACTTTCTCCTCTGCAACTTCGAGTTCGGTTTCAGCCGTTTCCTGGGCTGCGTCTTCCAAGTTTTCTTCCTTCTTCTCCATTTCTACTCCGGTTTCCTCATGCTTGAGTTTCTTTTTAGTCACTTTTTCACCTGCAATCCTGAATCCTAAATGATAATTTTATTGGTTATTATAGATATACACATTATATAAAAGGATACTTATTTATATCTTCGCCTTTTTTTAATAGTTTCCATCCTCGCCAGGACGTCTTTTGAGGCCGTAAAACAGTCCGCATAAGCGGCCAGCACGCTTTCCCAGCACTCGTCGAGGACGGCGAAATGAGTCGATTTCAGCGCCTCGTACAGCAGGAAAAGGTCGACCGCGCGATCTTCTGCCGAAAGCGAGAACTTGCCCAGGCCGAAATCGATAAGGTAAACGCGGCCATCGCTTCCGCTTAGAATCATGTTCGAGGTCGTCAGGTCGCCGTGTATGATGCCCGCGATATGGAGGCCTGCGACCAGCGCGCCGACCTCTTCGCACGTCTTCCTGCGCGCTTCTGCATCCATCGAGTTGAGCGCGTCCTTCAGCTTCGTCCCTTTCACGTATTCCATGACGAGCCTGAAGTCGTCCTCTGTGCGGACGCGCGGGACAGACACGTTGCTAGCGCGTGCGCGCTCCATGAGCTTCGCTTCTGCTCGCGTCCTCTGCTTGCGTATCTTCACGTCGATCTGCGGGATGCGATACCCTTTCGCGACGCGCTCTTTCACCAGTTCGCCATCGCGCAGGTAGAGAATCGCTTCAGCGCCCCGCTGGATTATTTTTTCCTTTGTAATATCATGGCTCATAGAATAAAGATGTAAGGCTTTTTTATATGGTTTAGCAGTTGTACCTGTTGACGTCTCTTTTTTCAAGGCACAGAAGCGGTGAACGTGTGAGGTACATCAAATAAGTCTTAAATTCGCCCTGTGTTATGTCATAGGAATTGCTCGAACCGTAACCGTTTTTTACGTATAACTTAACGGGGGTTTTCGGCTTTCCTGTATCAACATAGCGTTGCAATATTATGCTCGATGTCTTTGGGCCTATCTCTATGGTTTTATCTCCGAGCGTTATCTCTCCAAATTTAATATTACCGGAATCGTCTTTCTGTGACTTAAAATGATATTGTATATCTACGATATCCTTGTTCAATCTAGGACACATTTAAATCACTTATTAGTGATAAATTTTGTATTTAAAAAGGTTATTGCGCCGCTTTTGATGATTTCGAAGTTATTTTCTCCACAGCTCGCACGTCTTGCATATTTTCTGCGAACTCGGCTCCCCGCACTTCTGGCAGCGCAGCAGCTCGAAGCCGCCCTTCTTGACGACTTCCCTGATACCGGGCGCGAGGCGAAGGAACGTGTTGAGCACCGAGAACTTTGTGCCCGGACTCTCGGCCTCGAGCGTGTTCAGGAAGTCGCGCACTTTGAAACGCGGCCCCTCGATGAACGGGCATTCGTTCTCCTGTATCTCCAGCCCGTTGAGTAGCGCGTAGAGACCGATCTCGCGCTCAGGAATCTCGCGAAAAGGCTTTATACGCGGCACGAAAAGCCTGCTCTGGACCAGCGGCTCGCCTGCCATGCGCGCTAGGCGCATCAGGTCGCCGCGGATGTAATCCATCATTATGCCCTGCACTTCGTCGTCGAGGTTCATGCCGAACACGATTTTATGCGCGCCCAGCTCCCTCGCCTTCCTGTTGAGCAGCCAGCGGCGGGCGAGGCCGCAATAAGTGCACGCCGTCCCTTCCCACTTGCCGGACTTTTTCAGGCCTTTGACGACGTCGCTCAGCGGCCTGCCTAATTCGTCGCTGAACGAAAAAACGTGATGCTTTATGCGGAGCTTTTTGCACAGCTTTTTGGCTATTTTTAGGCTATCGTCCCTGTAACCGGCGATGCCCTCGTCGATGGTTATGGCGAACATCGCTACGTCCCGTCGCTTGCGCAGGATTTTGTGCAGCATGTAGAGCGCGGCTGTCGAATCCTTGCCGCCGGAGACTGCGAAAGCGACGGTTTCGCCATGGCCTATCATCTTGCCCTTGCGCATCGTCTTGCGGACCTTGTCCTCGATGCTCTGGATGAAGTGCCCGCGGCAGAGATACGTGCCCTCGTATTTCCTATGATAGACGGCCTTTTTGCCGCATTTGGTGCAATAACCGGGCTTTGACATAATCATAGAATAAACCCTGGATTTAAATCCCGGCGTATGGCCGGTATGAATTAGTGTTATCACTATAAAGAAGTTAAAATAAAGCTTTATAAGGAGAGAAACGTAGTATATAATATGGTCAAAAAAGCAACGATTATCGCGCTAATACAACAGTATGATAAACACACAGAAGTTGAAATCAACTTTAAACCGCGCAACGAAGACGTTGATTTGCACGCGCACGATTTTTTCGCAACGCCACGTTTGGCCGGCACCAAAATTTTTACATATGACCAGGAGCCGGAAAAAAAACACCCCGGACAAACTGTCCATAAAATAAGATTCAAATTGCCTCACACAGGAGATCTGAATGCTCAAGCCGTTGAAGTCATGGTAAATGGCTATGTGAGCCAGCTCACTAGCACTATTAGCGATGCGATGGCAAAAAGCACGGGTGTAAACACATACCCGATTGCAATGAAAAGTGTCACACAATCAATGGGAAGTGCCGCACAAAAGAAATACTGATCCCGTTTTTTTCAGCCGCCTGAGACTACCTTTATCAATTCTATTTTATCGTTGTTCGCCAGCGGCTCGTCGTCCGTTATTATCTCCCTGCCGCGCCTGACGAGGACGGTTTCCGGGTTCACGCCGAGCTTTTGCACGGCGTCTATCGCTTTCGCTTTATCCGGCAGGACGAGCGTGTGTTTCCTGCCCTGGAGCTCGGCGACGATTTTCATAACTAATATAAAAGAGATTTATAATAAATACTGTAAACCGGGAACAGAGCGCAAAAACAAAGCTGGGATGGCCGAGCTAGGTTCAAGGCGATGGACTCGAATGGATATCATGAGGCGAATGCCTGTGATTGCGCGACATCCATTGGGCTTCTGCCCGCGCAGGTTCAAAAGCGAAAGACGCAGATTGCATCTGCGTCCGCTTGAAACTCCTGCTCCCAGCGCTAACCGGGCTGGTGGTCTAGTGGCATGACGTCGCCTTCACACGGCGAAGATCAAGGGTTCAATTCCCTTCCGGCCCATCACGCTGAACTTATAAAAACGCATCGGAATAATATGTTGTAATCGGGTCCATGGTCTAGTGGCTATGACGTCTGCTTGACGTGCAGAAGATCGCTGGTTCGAGTCCGGCTGGACCCATCTTTTTCCAAAGCTTTCACGTGCTTTTTCCGGCGCCTCTTATCAATATATAAATAAAAGACACAGTGATTATTGTTATCAGGCATGCCCCGGTAGTCTAGTGGCCAAGGATACCGGCCTTTCGGGTGCTTTTCGAAGTCTCGAAAGGTAAGAGCTCCGCAGCGAGCGATGACTTCACGAAGAAAGCCGGTGACCCGGGTTCAAATCCCGGCCGGGGCACTTGAGCAAAAGCGCGGTTTCCGCCGCGCCGGCCTGCTTTTTAAACTTTTAAAATTTGACGACAAGTATATTACATGAACTACGGCTGCGACAACTGCACCAACTGCGGCGCATGCTGCACTGGCTTGGACATCGAGCTCTCGAAAGAGGACATCCGCTCGCTCGTTTCTCTGGGCTACAAGCTTGAAGATTTTCTCGAAACAGAGCCGGTTCCCATGCTCAAGACGAGCCCAGGCAAGAGGAGATGCATTTTTCTCGACAACAAAAATTTCTGCGCTATCCACGGCCGACATGGCCACGCAGCGAAGCCCCACACGTGCAGACATTACCCGAAGATGACGCAAGAAGCGCTTAGCCAGAGGGATTACAGATTCTTCAAATACGGCGGCAAGACGCTTTCGCGCGACGTGCTGGCCAATATCCTGGCATCCATGAAAGACGTCCACGAGAGCGAGCTTTTCAAGTCTCTTCTCTTCCGCCTGGAGAAACTGAGAAAACAAAAGGCGTCTTACATAGACACGTTCAATTACGACGATAACAGGAGACACTCGGAACTGCGCAAGACCTTCGCGAGGAGAAGGGCAATCAAGCTGGCGAAGGCTAAGGTCAGAAGCGACGACATCGCGGAATTCGCCGCCATTACCAAAAGGCGAAGCTTCGACTCGTCCGGTTTCACCGGTGAGCTGCGCGCGAGGCTCATGAAAGGCGAGGGACACAACCACAACCTGCCGGAAATGTTGCTAGCGTATCTCTACGCGATAAAGAAAGCGGAGCCGCGCGACGCGAAGGCGGCTGCCAAATATTTCTTCGAGTGGAACGCCAAGAGATTCTAGTTTCCGCCTGCGGCGGGCGCTCAAGTTTTTAAACTGCGAAATACTATGTATTCTACAGTGATGGCAAATGCCCGTGTTTGAAAAATACTGCGACAAGTGCGGAGAGCCTTCCACGAGCCTCAAGAACGTCAACGGCAGGATGATATGCGCCAAGTGCCGCGGCGTGCATTTCGAAGAGGACGAGGAGCTCACGAGGAAAGCGAAACTCAGGAAAATGTGGCTGAAGTAAGCAAAAAATGGCGCCATATAAAAAATCACTCGAAACAATCGCGGGGGTACCCAAGCGGTCAAAGGGGCTAGAATACCTAAGTTCGCTTCGACTGGTATGGCCAAGTTTAGGTATGGCTAAGTTCAGGCATTGGCTGCAAGGCCGTTGAAATGCCTAGTGCTTTAGTAGCTTCCAGGGTTCGAATCCCTGCTCCCGCATAACTTTTTCTTTTGTTGTCCGGTCTTTTCCAGATTTATTAATAAACCGGGACATAATCTAAATATGGCAGTTTTCGGCAAATCGCCAGACGAGAAACAGGAAAGGATAATGGTGGACCTGATAAACAGGGTCAACGAGAACGTCCAGCGATTGAGGGTCATAGAGCAAAAGATGCAGGCGGCCGACCTCAGGATAAACTCGGCCGAGCAGAACGTCGTTTCTTACACCAAGAACATGCAGAAGGAGCTCTCGGACAAGAATACAACCATTTCCCAGATAGATGAGAGGATAGAGAAGATAGAGATCGCATACATGGAGATTCTCAAGCAGCTAAAGCTCGTCGCCACCAGGGCGAATCTCGATGAACTTAAGCAACTCGTTTCGATATACGACCCGATGAAATCGAGTTTCGTCACCAAGGAAGAGATGGAAAGGTTTGTCGAGGAAAAGCTTTCAAAATAGTATTTTAAGAGGATGCTACAAAGAATATAATAGACGGGGTGTTCGCAGTGAATCTTAATCCTTTTGGCGGCAAAAAAAAGAGTAAAGGCCCACCGGGCATGGGTGACGAAGCTTTCGGTCCGCCGGCTCATGCGAGAGGTCCTCCGGAAAGGCGCATCGTACCCACCGATGAAGTGAGGGCATGGTCGTCGAGGGGGATGTCGGAACCCGACATAATAAGGAACCTGCGAAGGGAGGGCTATGCCACGGGCGAGATAGACCAAGCCATGAAGGAGGCGCTGCGCAGCAGGGTCTCAGGCAACTTCTACAACAACAAACCCATGGTCAACGAATACGGCGAGGCGTCGCTGGGGCCTCCGCCGGAAGAGGCGCCTGAAAGGGAAGACATACCCAAGGGCCTCGGCTACCCCGGAGCCGACATGGACGATGATGACATAACGCCGCCGCCTTATGATTCTCCAGCAGAGCAGCAGAGAGAGCCGCAATACCCTGACATGCCTGAAGGCGACTACTTCAACGAGCCTGCCCCAAGAAGGCCCGCTCCGGCCATGAGAGGCCCGACGAGGGGGGTTGACAGGCGCGAAATCGAAGAACTAGCGGAAGTCATAGTCGAGGAGAAGCTGCGCGAACTAAAGGAGCACTTCAAGGCGATAGACATGCAGTTCCAGCAGGTGACCAGGAAAGTCGACTCGATTTCGGATGAGATGAACAGGGTGCGCATGGAAAAGAGCAACGAAGTGAAAGGCATCGAGGGCAAGATAGACGGCTACTCCAGGAACATGGACGAGATCAACGGCCGGATGGAATCGATGGAGAAGGCGCTTAAAGACTCGTTGTCACCGATGCTCGAATCGATGCGCTCGCTGGCGGATCTCGTAAAGAGCATGAAGGAAAAAAGCAAATAGTTTTATTGCGGCTTATTGTCTTCTTTTGTCCACTTCTTTATTTTCAGCGTTATCTTGTTGGTCCTGCCCATGCTTTCCACGTCGACGACTTCGCGCTCCTTCAGGTCGGCGATTATTCTCGAAACCTTGGCCTTCGAGAAATCGCTTTCGCGCACGATGATCTTCTGGTTGACGGTGTCGCCGTGCTTTCTCAGGATGTCGACGATCATCTTCTCGTCCCTCTTGAGCAGAGGCATGACGACTTTCACAGAGTCCTGCCTGCGGATCGAGCGCACGTAATACATGCCCAGCGACGCTATTATCACGACCGCTATCACGACCATTATGCCCACGCCGTAAACGCCCATCATGTTGGTGGCCGCTGTCCTGTAGGTCGCGGAGAAATATAGGTCATCGCCAGCCTCGACGTTCTCCTTGTCCCAGTAGACCATTATGTGCTTGCCGTCGCTGAGAGTCTTGCCGTTGCGCGGCGAGAAAGACTCGTTGGACACGTCTGTAGCGAGCGTCGACGACGTCGGCAGGTAAATAACGTTGAAGAACCTTTTCGCGTTCGCGTCCATCGAGACGAAATTGGAGAACTGGTAATCGTCGTTCTTCTTTTCCACGAGGCCTGTCGCCTCGAAAGTTATCCTGACGTTTGCCTGCACGCCCGGCCTGGGGTTTACGAATCTGCACGAAATGAGCGTCGTGTCCGTGACTTTCGTCTGGCAGTCGATTGGAGACTGGTCGGACTCGTAATTGATGTTTAGTGCCCTGTATTTCATATTGTATTCAAAATTGGTGACGTTCTGGTCCATTGTAAGCGTAACAACATTCGAAACGGTCGTATCGTCCTGAATGCGGCTCTCTATGCCATAGTATTCAAGGTTTAAAGCATTTACCGGCGCGATGAAACAATTAAGAGCAAGAATGAACAATATCATGCCTGAGATTTTACTGAATTTCATATAGAATATATTGGTTCAAATGGGTTTAAAAAAGCAGAAAAATGCCCTGCGATAAAGCCGATGCGTGACTTAAAGGCTTCTCGAAATCTCGACGGTTTCGGCGTTCTGCACGCCGCTGATTTTCGCAAGCTTCTCTTCCATGGCCGGAAGCGTCCCCTCTGCGTCGGGTATTATTATTGTGAACTTCCACGCCTTGATGCCGAAGGCAAGCGGCTCCTCTTCGAGGCGCTGCGGCTTGAGCTTCTCCAGCTCGTGCTTAAGTTTCTCGAAATGAATCATGTCATCCGGCGTTATCCTGAAAACAACGATTACGTCTCCCATTTGAAACACCTCACAAGTATAATAAAATCATAAAATCCGAATTCAGGCGCGAGCGTTTAAGGGCCCTTGAAACTGCAGTTCGAGCACTCGTAAACGTTCATGAGGCTCCTGCACTTCTCGCACCTTATTATCTTTGCCTTGCCGCAGCCGGGGCACTCGAATTGGACCCAGTTCTTCTGGTTCTCTATCCTGACGCCGCAGCTTGAGCATTTCATTGAATCGGCACTGGTTTCGCTTTTCATATTTTTCCTCTCTGGTCCGGTAACGCTAACCGGTGATTTACAATAATTGTAGGGCGATATATTTAAATACAATACAGCATTAATTAGTGTATTAATATGACTGAGCCTTTCGTTATCGAAGGGCGAGGAGGGATGAATATGGCAAAATTCGTTAAAGTCGAAATCTCAAAGGATCTTACGGACAAGATATACGAAGCGATAGAAGCTGCAAGCAGCACGGGCAAGCTGAGAAAAGGCGTCAATGAAACGACCAAGTGCATAGAGCGCGGCATGGCCAAGATGGTCATACTCGCGACTGATGTCACACCCGAAGAGGTCGTTATGCATCTTCCCGTGATTTGCAACGAGAAGAAAGTTCTTTGCGTTGAAGTGCCTTCGAAGCTTGAACTGGGCAAGGCCGCGGGCCTTGAAGTCGGCACCTCGAGCATCGCCATCGAAGAGGTGGGAGACTCGAAGAAGCTCGTCGACGACATAAAGAGGAAGCTTGAAGGCCACGCTATTCAGGCTTAAGAGGATGAACCATGGTAGTTACTGCTGAAATCATTCAGGTATTGGAGAAGCTTGGAGTAAAAGGCGTAACCAAAGTCCGCTGCAAAGTCCTTGAAGGCAGGGATAAAGGCAAGGTTCTGATGCGCAACGTCTCCGGCCCGATAAGGAAAGGCGACATCATAATGCTCAAAGACACCGAGATGGACGCCTCAGGCAGGATGTCCGGTTAAGCCAGGAAAGTGAAAACATGAAATGCTCGATGTGCAAGACAAACGTGGCGAGAGGAACGGGAAAGATGTACGTCCGAAACGATGGTCGGATTTTTTACTTTTGTGGCTCCAAGTGTCATAAGAACTGGAAAATGGGCAGGGCGGAGAAAAACATAAAGTGGGCCAGCCCAGAGAAAGCCAAGAAGTAAAATTCCTTACTTTATTTTTCCGTTTTAATCGCGTCAGGCGTCAGTCTCACTGTTTGTGCTGCTCTTTTTCTTCCTTCTTCTCTGCCTTGCTTTTCCCGGCGGCCACGAACTTCTGCAGCCACGTGACCAGGACCAGGATGGCCGTTATGCCCAGCCATAAAAGCAAAAAGCCCCAGACATGGAAAGCGAGGGACACGACCAGACCCAAACCAGCGAAAACGAAATTCTGGAAAATGAACACCTCTTTGCGGTAGCTGATGTTAGTGTCTATGAAAAGTATGATGCCGGCGGCTATCAGCGCGAGGCAGGAGAAGAAAGATACGATGTTATCCGTTGCCGTGATAGTTATAATGAGATAAATGAATGCGGATGTGACCAGGCTGCCCGTAAGGAAGCATTTCCAAGCCTGCTTTTTGTCGGCCACGCGGCCCGGGTTGTACATCATCCTCATGTTAAATAATTAAGCGGGGAATTTTAAAAACCAATTTCCCCTTTTGAAACCAGAGTTTTCGCTGACAGCGCCTATTCGAGATAGTCAGTGTCCTCTTTTTTGCTGCCTTTCTTCATCTCCATGCCCCTGCTCCTGAAGCTCTCGATTATCTTCTCGTAGTAGCGGAGCATGTCAGGCGTTATGGACGGCCTTGAGTTTCTCAGCGCCTCGTCGAAATGCTTTTTGGTCACGAAGTATTCTTCCTTATTATCGGCGGGCTTCTCCGTTTTCGCTTTCTTCGTCTTTGCATTCGCTGCGCTTGGCGTCGCCGGCTTCTCCTTCGCCATTATCTCCCTTATGGCGTTTATGCCGGCTTCCCTCACTAACGCTTCGAGATCCGCGCCTGAATAACCGTCGGTCAGTTTCGCGAACTTCTTCAGGTCGACGTCCTTCATCTTCATTTTTTTGGTGTGTATCTTGAGCACCTCGAGCCTCGATTTCTCGTCAGGCGCTGGAACGAGAACCTGCCTGTCGAAACGGCCAGGCCTCAAAAGCGCGGGGTCGAGTATGTCCGGCCTGTTCGTCGCGCCTATCACGACGACGTTGTGCATCTCTTCCACGCCGGACATGTGGGTGAGGATCTGCGACACCACGTTCTCTGCCACGCGCGTGCCCATGTCGAGGCCGCGCCTCGGCACGAGCGCGTCCATCTCGTCGAAGAAGATGATGCTCGGCGCGACCTGTTTCGCCCTCTTGAATATCTCGCGTATGTGCTTCTCGCTCTCGCCGACCCATTTGCTCAGCACTTCGGGTCCGCGAACCGATATGAAGTTCGCGCCGCTTTCGGAAGCGACAGCCTTCGCTAGCAGCGTCTTTCCCGTGCCCGGCGGGCCGTAGAGCAGTATGCCTTTCGGAGGCGAGACTCCGATGTTCGTGAAGACTTCAGGGTTTTTGAGCGGCCACTCGATTATCTCTTTCAGCGACTGCTTCACCCCTTCGAGGCCTCCGATGTCGTTCCATTTCACATTCGGGATTTCTATCATCACTTCACGCATGCCGGACGGCTCGACCATCTTAAGGCCGTTCTCGAAGTCCTTCTTGCTGACCTTCAGTTTCTTGAGCACGTCCTGCGGGATTTCCTCTTCCTTCCTCCAGGTTATCTGGGGAAGAATGCGCTTCAGCGCGGACATCGCAGCCTCTTTAGCGAGCGCTTCCAAATCGGCGCCGACAAAGCCGTATGTCCTGCCTGCAAGGAAGTCCAGGTCGACGTCGGGCTCGAGCGGCATGTTTCTCGTGTGTATCTGCAGGATTTCTTTGCGTCCTCTAGCGTCCGGAACGCCTATCTCTATCTCGCGATCGAAGCGCCCGGGCCTCCTGAGGGCAGGGTCGAGTGAGTTGGGTATGTTGGTTGCGGCAATGACAATAACCTTGCCTCTCGCTTTAAGACCATCCATGAGCGCAAGCAACTGTGACACAGTGCGCTTCTCCACCTCGCCCGTCACCTCTTCCCTCTTAGGAGCTATGGCGTCAATTTCATCTATGAATACTATCGACGGCGCGTTCTTTTCGGCTTCCTCGAAAAGCTTGCGCAGGTTTTCTTCCGTTTGTCCGTACCACTTGCTCATTATCTCGGGTCCGGCAATCGAATAGAAATTCGCGCCGCTCTCGTTAGCTACCGCCTTCGCTAGCAGCGTTTTACCAGTGCCCGTTGGGCCGTATAACAAAACGCCTTTCGGCGGGTCGATGCCTAAGCGCACGAAAAGCTCCGGATGTCGTAGCGGCAGCTCGACCATCTCCCTTATCTTGACCAGCGTGTCGTGCAGGCCGCCTATGTCCTCGTAGGTGATCGTAGGCACCCTGCCCGCTGCTTCGAGATCGACTGCTTCTTTGCGCAGCTCTATCTGCGTCGTTGGAGCTATCTTGACTATGCCCTCCGGCTGCGTCGCAACTATTGCCAGTCTCGTCTCGCTCTGCATGGGGATGAAAGACGAGAAGTCGCCTCCCTGGATGTTTATACCCATGCTCCTGAAAATGTCGAAAAAAGGATCCATCCCATTGTCACCGAACGGGCTTCCCTGCCTTTGACGGCCGCGCGAAGCCGGCGATGGTGATATCACGTCGCCTTTCGTCAGCGGCCTGCCCATAAGGTTCTGCCTGAGCAGGTCAGCGACGCCCTGGGATATTTCCAGCACTTCGTCTTTCTGCGCGGGCGCGATGACGACTTTCTTCGCCTCTTTGACGTCGGCTTTTGCGATTTTGACCGTTTCTCCCACGCCAACGCCGATGTTCGTCCTGGTTATGCCGTCCATGCGGACCAGGCTGAGGCCGATGTCAGCAGGGTAAGCGCGCACGGCGATAGCCCCGGTCTTCTTCTTGCCCTGGAGCTCGATGACGTCGCCCTCTCGTATGCCGAGCTCGTTCATCATCTTGGACTCCAGCCTTACCATGCTCATGCCCGACTCGCTCCTGTCGGTCAGCTCTCCCACCCTCAGCGATATATCTTTCTCTGCCATGAAAATCACCCTCCATAAGGCATTTCCTGAATGCCTTCAAAAACATCATTAAACGCAGTAGACGCGTTAGCTGCAATGATTGTATATAACAGCTGGTCAGCGTCCTGCACCGGGAATTCGAATTCGCGTCCCGGCCTCAGCGGGAACGGCCTTTCTGGTCTGTCGCCCGCAGCGGCCTCTAAACCAAAAATCTCAAACGTTCTCATAACATTACCTCCGAACAATTGCGTCATTCTCTCTTCTCCTTCCTTATCCTGACTATGATCGAATGGCCGGTCCTGATGATCTCGATTTCCGGCTCGTTTCTGACCATCTGGATTATCTCGACGTAGCGCCGGACCGTGACGTTATGAATCCCGGTTTTCTCCGATATTGCGTTGAGGCTCATCGCCTCGTTCCTTTGCTTTTCAAGGAGCGTCAGTATCTCCCTCATTATTTCCAGCGGGTCTCGTTTCATATCCGGTCACGTCAATTTCCAGTTCTAAGTGTTCAGCGTCTCAGTGAATGACTATTATATTTTGATGATGTAGTTTGATACCATAATGTATAAACTTATACATTAACTGGTATATAAAGGTTACGCATCAGTAGTAGATAGAAATAACTAACGTATTGTCGCCAGAATGTCAAGATATTCAATATTGCTAACGAAAAGCTTTCATGACTACTTTAGAAATGAATCATGAATCTGCGCTAAAACTTGAAAATTCAACTCAAAAATCACGTGAGAATTAGTCTTTCATCTGAACAAAAAGCAGCTGCCAGAAGGAAAAATCGTCATGGACTATAGTTTATGAAAGCTTCGTAGAACTTCTTCATAAACATCTTGGCTGTGATGAGCCTGTATTCGACTTGTTCTCCGAACAGATACTGACTCAACATGGCGTTTGTGATAACCCAAAGATTGTATAATAGCGTTGAAAACATGAAGTAAAAGCAGCGTATCTTGTGATTTTTTGACGTGGTGTTCGGTCGGAACTCATGTTTTTTGACTCTGTATCCAGTTTCTATGTTCCATCTTTTTCCGTAAAGCCTGAACAGATTGGCGGTATATAACATCAGAGTCGGAAGGTTCGTGATAAAGGCTACGTCCTTTCCTTCATGATCTCTCTTTACGACCAGCTTCGTTCTGGCTAAATATTTATCGTCGTTGCTTCTCAATTTCATTTCAACGACAGCCGGTGGCGAACTTCTTTTCATGATTCTTAAAACTCTTTTCGTCTTAACGCCTGGCATCAGATATTTGATTCCCATTTCGTCGAACAGGCTGATGAACTTCGCGGAATAGAAACCCCTGTCGACATAGAAATATCTCGCGTCAACCTTGTTTTTCGCGTATTCTATAAGCGTTTTTACGGCTTCCCTTTCGTTAGTGAAAACGCCTACGGGCAGAGCCAACAGAGTAAAGTCTCCGTATTTTTCGGCTATCTTGATTGTGACGAACCTGAATCTTTTGCAAGTTCCGAGCTTGTATTCTCCGCCCACGACCATCTTATCGGTCTTGTCTCCGTAATACAGCCAATCGTGATAGTCTATCGCCAAGTCCACGGGACCGCTTAACAATCCTCTTGCTTTGGCAATCTTGTATATCCTCTCGAAAGCAGCCATGAACATTTCTTTAATCTCTTCAGATTCGAGCTTGGCGAGGTATCCAAGCATGGTTCTCGCATGCGGAACGTTGTCCTTGAACTCTTTCTCGTCTCTCATGAGCTGGTAGCCTTGATTCGCGAACGTATTGTTGTAAGCGACATAAGCCAGCAGGTCGAGTAAGTTATCTTTGCAATATCTCGCCTTGCAGTTCAGGGGAAGCGCAAGCGTAGGGAAAATCTCTTCCCTGAGCAGCCTGATTACTTTGGTTCCTTCCTTGTCTACATGTCTTTTGATAGTTTTCTCGCACTTCTTGCCAAGATTTTTATCTTCCGCGAAGTCGATGTCGAGCAATTTTCCCTCTTCCTTTGCGATTTCCCTTATCCGTTTCGCCATGAAGTCGATTATCGATTCGATTTCATCGTCTATTCTTTCGTTCACCATGACGCTGAAGCTTTGCTGACAAGGAAGCGTTCCGTCCTTGTAGCCGAGCAGCTTGGCTTCTTCCGGTCTTCTTTTCAGATGAGAAATCAGCGAACCGAACGATTTTATGTCTTTTAGCTCTTTGTAAAGAATCGATTTTATTATGGTGAAAGGGTCATACCTGAGCCTTCGGTCGCCGACCCATGTCTTGTATTTGGTGAGCAGAAGCTTCTCAAGTGAATACAATTCAACCTTAGAGAGAAGAGCCGCTATCGTGCTTTCTTCTGGTTTAAGCTCCGAAAAAGCTTTTTTAATCTTCAATTCCAAGTCATTACATGTGGTAGGTGTTGTCTGCATGGCTTCACTTCCACCCAAAGGGTTAGGGGTCCAATCCAGACCCTTTGGATATTGATGCGGCAGGCGGGAATCGAACCCGCATCACCCAGTTGGGAACACCGGTGGGTTGCCGTTACCCCACTGCCGCTTTTTCTTTATAATTCTTCGTCCGATGTACTATTAACTTGGATAGCGTATTTATAAAGGTTATCTATTTTTCGTCCTACAAATTATCAAATAAACTTATATATAACTTCGTCCTAACTATTATATATAAATACAAAATATTAAGGACGAATTATTATGGAAAAAGAACTGACCGATATTGAACGAAAATTTGCAGATGAGTTGATCGAAACATTACCATTGGAACCAGAAATAAAGAAAAGTTCAGCAGAAGTGCCAATTATTTATGATGGAAGGCAGTATTCTATTAGGATACCAAAGAAATTTGCAGAGGCACTGAAACTTGATCCAAAAAATGACAGATTTGAGTTTAATATGGAAATTCCACCTTTTAAGGCTAAAGATAATAAACCGAAATTGATTGGAAAATTGATAAAGGGTTAATATGGTAGGTTCAAGACATCTTAATAAAAATGAGCGAATAATTCTCGCACTATTATACAAAGAAAGAAGACCTATGAGCATCAGAGAAATATCAAAAAGAACGGGCATAAGCTGGATAACTGTAAAAAAATATCTTAAAACACTTCAAAGCAAAGGTGTGTTGGTGGGTGGATGAAAAGAAAAAGGCTTCCGAGAAACAAATGGGAAGTTAACTTTGATAATGTAGGAAGGTTAATTGACACAAGACTTAGGGAACTCGAAAGACAGAGAAAGAAGAAATTCAAATTCATATAGAAGAGATATTTATGGAAAACAAAAAACTAAACATATCGTATTTGAAAACTTGTAATTGTTCGCCTAATCATATCAACTGTTTAACTGCTAAAGAATGGGTCAAGGGTCAGGTTGGCATCTGGGAATTCTTTTATGAAAAAAGAGACGTAAGAGACAAGAGCATCCATCCTGCTGTTTATCCGATTGCTTTGGCATCTCAATGCATCAAACTCTTCACACATAAAGGCGAATTGGTTCTGGATCCGTTTGCTGGCATAGGAACAACACTAATAGCCGCAAGTGATTTAGAAAGAAATGCGGTAGGTTTCGATTTGAAAAAGGAATATATCGAATTTACAAAGAAGAGATTATCTCAAAAGAAGTTGGAAGAAAAAACAAAACAGATACCGATACTTGACGATGCAATAAACATCCCAAAATATTTGAATGAGGAAACAGTGTCTCTTTGTGTAACATCGCCACCATATGCTCACATGCTTGGCAAGCCTCGCCTTAACAAAAGCATGAGGGGCGACATCAGGAGCAATAATCATTTCAAGGAAGTTCAGCAATATTCCGATAATCCGAGAGATCTCGGAACCATGACACATGATAAATATGCAGAAGCCTTAACAGAAATCTACAAAGGAATTTTACCATTAATGAAGCCAAGAGCTCACAGTGTAATTAATGTAAATGATGTGTGGTGGGAAAACAAGCGCATACCAACACATCTCTATGTCGTTGAAGCTCTTCAAAAAGCAGGTTTTGAACTCAGAAATATTTTAATCTGGGATAAGAGAAACCTCGTAAATAAAGTTGGTATCTTCGGATGGCCAAGTAATTACATCAAACTTGGAGCTACTTTTGAATACATTCTGGACTTTTGGAAACCTTGAAGTTATTCCCTTCTCTATCGCATCTATTACAAATTTTATTATATGTTTTTTCACATTTAAAAGTAGATTTCCTTGTTTCTATTTTTATTTCTCTACCGTCTGGTTTTTTACCTTTAAACTGTTTCAAACATAAATATTCTTTCGGTAATGTGTATCGATATTCTATAATAAAATATTCATAAATTTTATTTAACAGTTCTGGAGATATTTTAAGTTGGTCACAAATGAACTTCAATTTATCTTCGTGGTCTTTGGCATCAAATGTAGATGATCCTTGCTGCTTCACCGATAAGTCAATATAAAATGGGACTATGCCTTTTTTTAAGATGTTAATAATAATGTCAAGTTCAATTTCAAAACCATTTGCACTCAATTCTAAATCTTTTACAATTGAATGATGCATTCCCCAACAACCACACTGACCATCTGGAATTGATTTGTTGAATATAGACTCAACTATGTTTAATTCAAATCTTTCAATCTGATCTCTTGGTTCACCCATTCCGAATTTACCTTGTCGACAAGAAAGGCAAACTTTTTCTCCACTTATAAGAGAATCTAACACTTTGAAAATATTATTGAATGATATGTCATTATCGCCATCAATACATATCACAAAATCATGCACTTTCTCTATGTTTCCATAAACTTCTTTATGCATCTCTTTTAAATAATATCTTATAATATCCCCCTTTTTGTGTGTTCCAACAAACAAATCTTCTTCGCCAGTATCTGCATTGACAATAATTGGTCTACCTCTCAAAATTGGTATATGATGTGGATTAACATCTCTTTTGGCAAACTCGTTTTTGTGTTCTCTAAACCAATTTAAGAAATTATTGCAAAGTGTCATTTCATCATCTATTTTGCCCTTAAACATAGGTGTGAGCAAAAGTAGATTTTTTACAATAACCATAGAAAATCGCATTTTATTATTTGAATGCAAATGAAAATATTTTGTCTACATCCTTATGAAGTCCCTGAATTCCAATTCCCATTCCAAATTCAATCATTTTTTCTTGAGAGGGATTATTTTCTCTCGTTTCTTGAGCTATTCTTGGATTATGATAAAATTTAACCGTAATATTAAACTCTTTTTCTATATCTTTTATATGTAATCCAATAAGATGTGAATTACGACAAATAGGCAAAACAGTGTCCGTCTGTAAATTTTCTAAATCTATCATCAAATCCCCATTTTCATAAATGGGTTATATATTTAAATAATAAAACCCTATTTTTGACACTTATATATAAACTTTACTGTTTTTTGGAATATATACGTTTCTGTTTACTGATAAGTAATTAATTCATATAATATTCTTTCTTTTTTGGAAACACATATCGAGTTTGTTAATTTGAACTCTAAATCCAGTCCCATGATCATGTGATCTCCCATTTGGATATTGCCCTATCCGTATGTCAACGAGAATATCTCCGCTTTTCAATAGATTAATGAAATTATCGAAACTAAACTCACTAAGCAGCCAAGCTTCATTGAACCAGAATTCTTCATTTTTCCCGCTTCCTCTGCATTCTGCCTTAACGAATAACAACTGAGGGAACTTCTTCTCGAAACACTCCCTTAAAATTCTTCTATTCCAATACCCCAAAACTTCTTTCTTCTCTTCAGGTTTGTCAGTTAGATATTTCATTATATCCATTGGTGCAGGACCGCCAGACACAAGTTCTACCTTATCTTCGCTTACCTCAACTATGAATCCTTGTTTCCCTCTGAGAGTATTGAATTTTAATGTGCTTACCGTGGTATGCAGGTCTGGTTTTTCATTCCCTCTGGCTTGATACCCGAATCTTTTGAGAAGAACAGAATTGGCACCATCCGGCAAAGGCGATTTTGTGAATAGTGTCAGCATGCTTTTAGCGGTTTTCCTTGTAGACTTCAATTCAGCACCCTTCATATCGGGAGTTGGAATGTTATTTTCTGGTATCCCAGTGAGGTCTTCAAGCGTTTTCCCTATCCCAGTTGGACCAGCTCTATGAGTTTTAACCCATTTCCTTTCGTTTAGAAGTTTCAACTGTTCTACGACTTCCTCATATGTAAGCATATTTATAATTGGTCGAGACATTAAAAATATGGCAAAACAGGTAAAGATTATCAAATGTCCATTTTGTAACGATGGTGACGTTGAGATTACGATGTTTACATCGGTTTTAAACAAAAGAACTGGACCATATGGCGGCAATAAGCCCAAATTTGAACGTTCAGCCGAGCAGATGTATGTCAATACCATAAAGTGTCCAAAATGCGGGAGATCTGGCAAAGACATACAAAGAGTAATGAAAACCGGAAAAACAAAGCAATTATCTCACGAAGAACGCATAGAAATGCTAAAAAAACGAGGCTTACCGCTTGTTCTCGATTCAAAAAACTGAATTTATTTTTACTTACGCTTTCATAATTTTCTTCGCTTTGAGTTTGCCGTCTTTCGGTAAAATGACAATGATATTCTTCCCGATATGCCTTTTGTGGACGGACACGTAGCCCGTATTGCCGAGACGTTTTACTTTCTTGACAAACACTTTCTCTACATCATCGACATGAACAGATATCGGAAGTTCGGCTTCGTCTTTCATTGTCGCTTCAACCCTAACAAATCCCAACGGTTTAAATATTTTCCTTCTTTATCTCTGAACATTCTTATCGAAGTTTTATTATGTTTTTTACCGGTCTTCCCTGGTTTGTTCTTCCATTCAGCATGTTCAGTTTTTGTATATTTTGAGACATTCTTACACGGAACTACGAAGAATTCTGGCAATCTTCCTCTTTTCGCTTCATCTAAATTCACAAAGACATAGAAAAGGTTATCGGATTTAACTACTTCATCATTTTCAGAAAGTATCCACGCTCTCGGTGAATTCTTACCCAATGTTGCTTTAACCTGTATGGCTATTGGCTTTTTACCACCACTGTCTGAAACGAGGATGTCTATCCCCTTGGTGTTTCTTGAAGTAATCGTAGCGATATATCCCCGTCTCGTCAACTCACCGGCAACAAAATGGGTTCCAGAAATTCCGATTAGAGCTTTCGGAATCGATTTTGCATTATTCATTATCCACCTCTTTTCCTTAAAACAACCTTTCCGTTTTCCATTATAAACACCAGTTCGTCGCCCTTCTTCCAATCAAGCGTTTTAATGATTGAAGTCGGTATGGTGACAAAATGCTTGACATATTCCTTGCTTCTTTTTTTATCTGCCAAAAGGTTGGTGCTTTTGAATGCTTGAATTCGCGGCATATTTGAAATTCAGAAGCTGGGTATAAATTGTTATGTTTAAACATTTTTTGGTGATATTTTTGCCATATATCGGTTTACAAAATTATTGGTAACTTTTGTCATTTCCAACTACTGTCAGGCTTTGCACATTAAGTCCTTGATTTAAGCGACTATTTGTGCAGGAGCTACTATTTGTGCAAAGCCTACGCATCACGCACGCATCAGTCAGCCAGCATTCAGAACGTGTAACGTTATCGGCACGTTGGAGCCGAAATTAGTCGTGTTTTCCAGGCAGTCGCCGAACTTCATGTCCCTGCACGCGACCGCGTTATACATGTATGTCCCGGCAGGCGTGCCGTCGGGGATGCGTATTTTTATCGAATAAAGGTCCACGTATCCGTAGCTCACGAGCGTCGAGTTATCCGGTTGTTCCATCATCACCCGCATGCGAGTGAGGAGCGGCTCGCACGTCGTGAAATGCAGGCACTGGTAAGCCGCCATCACGTCGAAATCCGCGGCTGAAGGGAATACCTTGGCGACGAACATGTGCGCCTCTTCATCGTCCGCGAAGTTGTTGAAGACGACGTCAAATCCCACCGTGTCATTCGCCTTCAGCCAGAACACGCCGTCGCCGTTTATCTTGAATGTGAAGTCATTCGACACGGATATCTGCGAGCCGTTGGTGGAATTATCCAGCGTTTTGTTGTAGTATTCGTATTCCGTGGTCTCGTTTACGTCCTTGACGCCTCTGCCGACACATCCGCTTGCCGCGACGAGCGCGACCAGCGCGAAAGCGATAACAAACGAAACTCTCATAATAACCAATTCCCCGAGCCCTAATAAATGATTAAAAGCTTGCAACGAAGATTTTAGCATGAAGGCGCTCAAAACCTTCTACAGGGCAGTCCTGCCGTTTGATTATTCCGCGTTTAAGCCGGAGGAGCTTAACGAACATATGATAAACGTAATGGCAGGCGATCTTCACAAGAACCACGGCTATGACGTTTCCGTCAAAGGGAACATGATGAAGATAACGGTTCCAGACGGGGAAGATGGGATTTCAAAGATGCCGGGTTATATGCTGGAAGGCCTGAAGAAAGCCGGCCTGTGCATGGAGGAAGTTTTTGTTCTGGATGATCTGACAAAAGTGGAGCTTTTCGGCATCGAGATGAGGGCCAACCGCCGAGGAAAAACCATATTTCCCATAGCCATGCACGAAGGAGGCGGCGTAGAGATAGTGTTAAGAGACTCGCCTTACAAGCCGGCCGTTTCTAGGAAAAAAGCAGCGCAGCGAAACCAGCGATAGCCAGAGCTAACGCGGCAAGCCATATCTTCTTGCTCCAGTCCATCACTTTCCTGCCGTCCAGCGGCCCGAACGGGATGAGGTTGAATATCGCCAGCCATCCGTTTACCGTGCCGATGAACGAGAACAGCTGGAAGCCTGTCCAGAAGTAAAGCGACAGGGAAAAATACATGACGCAGATGTTGAACACTATGCCTGCTATGCCTATTATGCCTATGTCCTCTATGGTCGGGTTCCTGAACATCCAGTAGCCCGCGAAGATGACCGCGCCCGGCGCGGCGAATATCATGTTCCCGTTCGACACGAACGCCATGACCAGCGCTAGCAATAAACCCTGAGGCCACATCTTGTATGCCGAATAGAAGCCGCGTTTCCTGGCGATGTATCGATGCGCCATCTCGTGTCCGAAGAAGGCGATGCCTACTCCGAGAAGCGACGTGACTATGAATACAGGGCTCGTCAGGATTTCCGGATAGGCGAAAACGAAGGTCAGCACTGCCAGTGAAATCAGTATCTCCTTTATCTCCTGCCTCGTGAAATCGAATGGACTCAGCATGCTGTTCATATGCTCACCTTGAAACCGGCATTTAACCTATTGGAGTTTTTCTGTATTTAACTTTTTTCCTGTAAGTGGCCTTGTATTTCTTCCGCTTCTTGCTCTCGAAAAATTCAATCTTTCCCTCTTCCATATTCTCTAATTATCTCGTTTTTTAAATAAAGGCCCAATAAGATAATTATGGCGCTCGAAGGGGACGTTTTCTTTTACGCACTGGCAGGGCTTGTAGCAGGACTAGTGCTTTTCATCCTTGGCCTGAAGTGGTTCAGGCAGAAGCAGCTCATGGACAACACGCCGACTTCGAAGGTTCGCTCGTTAGCGATGGGGCTCGTCGAAATATACGGCGAGGTCGTGGCTGCCAAAGGACGGCTGCTCAAAAGCCCGTTCACTGACAACGACTGCGTATATTACAGATACACTATAGAGGAGCAGAGAAAAGGCAAGGGCGGCGGGATGTCGGGCATACCCGGCAGCGTAGTCATGGGCGAGAATCCAGGGAGCTTCGCCACCGGTGGCTCGTGGGCGGTCGTGCGCAAGGGCGAGGAGAGGACGCAGTTCTTTCTGAAGGACGAGACGGCTCTCGTTCTGGTCGACCCGGACGGCGCGAAGGTGGACATACCCAAGGACGCGGAATATAGTTCGGGCTTTGGCAGGGACCCGCCGGTTCAGGTCACCAATTTCCTCAAAAGCCAAGGCGTCAGCCACGAAAGCTTCTTCGGCCTCAACAAGACTATGAGATATCGCGAGTTCTTCATCGCCCCGAAAGACAAGCTCTACATAATGGGCACGGCTGGCGACAACCCGTTCGTGGACGAGCTTACCGCGAAGAACAGCGTCGACGACGTGATGATACAGAAAGGCAAGAACGACAGGTTCTATTACATATCGGACAAGCAGGAGAAGGACATCGTATCCGGCCTGCGGTGGAAGTCGCTGGGAGGCATATGCGGCGGCATAGCGCTTGTCGCCATCGGGCTTTTTGTCATTTTCTTCCAGACCGGAATGCTGTAATCGCGCTTAAACATCATGAGCTAATTCACGTTCAATGGCGTCATGCATCGTTTTCAGGTCTTTTACGTGGCTCAATATTCTTTTTTTCATCCATTCCTTATCCAAAGTTTCCTTGTCATATTCGTCATCTATAACTCCCAGTTCTTTAGCGTTATTGTAAGTTTTTTCGCCAACTCTTTCCTTGAATCTTACGCCATCCTGGTTGGCTTTTACAAGATCGAAATAGCCTTTTAACCCTTCGAGTTTATATCTCATGAGCCTTATGTCCCCTTCTAAATGCACACTCTTTTTTCCATTCGTTAGAAGTTGCGGAAGCTCAAGATATTTTTTTTCAATTGGGTCGAAATACGCTCTTTTGAGAAGATCTATGCACACGTATTTTTTGCAATCTGGCGATATTCCAAAGTACATAAGCATTTAAAAATGGAAAAAGTTTAATATACACATATTACATATAGACAGAATAGGATGGTGATGCCGTATGGCGTTCGGTCTTGAGTTGATAATCTTGATTGTGCTTGGCCTTGTAGCTTTAGTCATTGTTTTCTACGTGATTTCCGTTTTCAACGGGCTGGTGCGCCTGAAGAACAACATCAAGAAGTCGCTCTCTAACATAGAAGTCTTATTGAAGCAGAGGGTCGACGAGCTGCCGAAGCTTATCGAATCTGTCAAAGGATACATGAAGCACGAGCGCGGCACGCTGACTGAGCTCACGAAAGCGCGAACTGAGTTCATGAACGCGAAGACGCTGCCTGAGAAAGCGAAAGCCGACGGCATCATATCCGGCGCGCTCAAGACGATATTCGCGGTCGCGGAGAACTACCCGAACCTCAAGGCGAACGAGAACTTCATTCAGCTCCAGACGAGGATAAGCGGCATCGAGAACGAGCTGGCTGACCGCCGCGAATTCTACAACGATTCCGTCAATACATACAACATCCGCATACAGTCAATCCCTGATAGATTCGTCGCGGGCATGCTGGGCTACACGCCTGAAGAATTATTCAAGGCGACGGAAGCCGAGAAGCGCGACGTGGAAGTGAAGTTCTGAACCGGGCTTTCGGTCAAAGCCGAACAAAAACGCAAGACTATTTAATGAGGCCTGCCAAGATTAGTGCATGAAAGGCAAAATGGTTCTTGGCTCAAAAAAAGGTTTCGCAGGAATAGCTGTTTTTTTTGTTCTGGCTCTTCTGGTCAGCGGGACGGTCGCGTATTACGCTTACACTTCCAACCCGCAGCCGGTCGAACGGCTGGAAAAGTTCGGCTCGTGCAACGCTATAACCGACAAGCTGAAGGACATCCAGACCAGGACTCAGAATTATTACGCGCTGCAGGGCGGCCTTATGAGAACCTTCGGCGCAGTTGGCGCTCCAATGGCCATGGCCGAGAATGCGGCTAAGGATTCCAGCGCGAACGGTGCCGGAACTGGCGGTGGCGGAGTCGCTTACTCAGAGACTAACGTCCAGGTCGAGGGCGTAGATGAAGCGGACATAGTCAAGACTGACGGTCAGTATATTTACACCATAACGACTTCTTACGGATATTACGGCAACCAAAACAGCACTCTTGTCATAGCAAAAGCATACCCAGCCGATGAAGCTGCGATACTAAGCGAGCTTGACCTTGGCGAATTCTATCCTCAGGAAATGTTCATACAGAGCAATCACGTTCTCATATTCGGCAGCACGAACAAGCAGATTCCCCTCACCGAGGAAGAAATGGCTGCATCAGGCGGCTCGGGCAGTTCAGGCTCATCTGGCTCCGCAGCACCAGACTCTCCCACAGCGGAAAAAATGATAGCGCCACCTTATTATCAGCCCTATCGCTACATCCAGCTCGCAACCGTGAGAATCTACGACGTCGCGGACAAGGCCAATCCATCATTAGTCCGCTCTGTCGATTTCGAGGGCAATTACCTTTCATCGAGGAAGATTGGCTCATACGTTTATTTCATCGTTAACTCCTACCCGAACTACGCCATAATGCCGGTGCTTTACAGGGGCGCTGCCGCCACCGATGAAGGGCAGGCTTCAACCAGCGTAAGCGCAGAAGACATAGTGCCGGAATTCAGGGACAGGAAAGCAGGCGACGTTTCCAAGGAAACTGAACTGGTAAATACTGTTGGCTGCGACGAGGTGGCGTATTTCGAGCCGGTCAACCCCGAGAACTTCATAACCATAGCTTCAATTTCAATGGACGACACGCAAGCGGAAGTTGAGAAACAAGTCATAATGGGTTCCGGCCAGAGCGTTTATGCATCGCTTTCGAACATCTACATAGCGGAGACCAACTACCCGATGTGGATGGCTTACGACGAGACGAACCCGATCCAGCCGACTGAGACGACGCTTATCCACAAGTTCGCGCTTAGCAACGGCCAGATAACGCACATCGGCCACATGGAGGCGCCGGGTCACATACTCAACCAGTTCTCCATGGACGAGTACGATAGTCACTTCCGCATAGCCACGACCATAAGCGAAACCTGGTCGCGCATGGGACAGGAGGCGGCCAAGAGCAAGAACAACGTCTACATATTCGGCGACGACCTCAAGATGACAGGCAAGATCGAGGACATCGCTCCGGGCGAGAGCATTTACTCCGCGAGGTTCATGGGAGCGCGCGGCTACCTAGTCACGTTCAAGAGAGTCGACCCGCTTTTCGTGCTCGACCTTTCGGACCCTTCGAATCCTCAGATACTGGGCAAGCTGAAAATCCCAGGCTATTCAGACTATCTCCACCCGTATGACGAAAACCACATAATCGGCATAGGCAAGGAAGTCGACGAGAGCATAGACGCGGACAAGGTCCACGAGTCAGATGCGGTCTACTACACGGCGATACAGGGAGTCAAGATAGCGATATTCGACGTGACTGACGTCGCGAACCCTGTAGAGATGCACAAGGTCGTGATAGGAGACCGCGGGACCGATTCGTACGCCCTCAGCGACCACAAGGCTTTCTTGTTCGACAAGGAGAAGAACCTGCTGGTCGTTCCCATACTGCTGGCACAAATATCTGAGAAGCAGAAAGAGGAAGGCCTGCAACAGGGATGGCTGCCAGACGGCGAATACACGTACCAGGGCGCGTACGTTTACGACCTTACGCTGGAGAACGGGTTCCAGCTTAAAGGACGCGTTACGCATTACGACGACAACCAGACGTTCCAGAAGGCCGGATACTATTACTTCGGCGACGACTATTCGGTGAAGCGTTCGCTCTACATAGACAACATCCTATACACCATATCCGGCATGAAGATAAAGCTCAATTCGCTGGACGACGTGTCAGAGATAAAGCAGCTGGTCTTTACGAAGAATGTTTCGCAGTCGCCAGGACCTATTGAATACTTGAAATAAGCCGGTTTTTTTGCGGCTTTTTCTTTCCCTTTATTTTTTCCACTTCTTGCCGAACCTGCCCACGTTCATCGCGACCAGCCAAACGGCAATCATCATTATGGCGAAGAACGCAGGCGCGTACGCGCGGAACGCTTCAAGCGTCGAGCCGAACCACAACACCATTATGACGGACACCAGAACCAGTATTATCATGATGTTCAGGTCGCGCTCTTTCTCGTAGTCCATGCATATTATTTGTGAGCGGCGGAATAAATCCATATTAAATACGCTGACAATATTAACACATCATGAAGCCGCTTACATTGTCGCCGTCGTCCATCTCCATTTTCAGGGACTGTCCGCGCTGCTTCTGGCTGCAGTTCAACCGTGGCATAAAGAGGCCGGACACGATTTTCCCCTCGCTTCCGGCGGGCATGGACCGGGTCCTGAAGATGCATTTCGACAGGCACAGGGCCGACCGCTCGCTTCCGGAGGAGCTGCACGGCAAGTTCCAGGGCTCGCTGTTCGACGACCTTAAACTCCTGGAAATATGGCGCAACAACTACAAGGGCTTGCGCTACAAAGACGAGCGGACCGGCGCCACGCTCATGGGCGCGCTCGACGATCTTTTCGTGACCAGCGAAGGGAAATACGCGCCGCTGGACTTCAAGACACGTGGCTACCCGAGGAAAGACGATACTCATTCGTATTACCAGCACCAGATGGACATATACTCGTTCCTGCTGGAGAAGAATTCGCTGGTCCCTGCGGATTTCGCGATCCTCATATTCTTCCACCCGACCGGCGTCGACGAGCGGCATAACGTCATCTTTGACGCAGACCCTGTGAAAGTCGCGGTAGACCGCGCGCGCGGCGAGAAGCTTTTCCTGTCCGCGGTCGCATGCCTTAACGGGGCAGAGCCGCCGTCGGCGAAGGAATGCGGTTTCTGCCAGTGGGCGGAGAAGCTGAACCATAAGGAAGAGAAGCAGGCAAACAAAACGGAAAAGAAAAACAACCTTTTCGATTTCGCCTGATGCGCCACATTTAAATAATCGGTCCTCAATAATTATTTCATGAAAACTTTGGTCATTTTTTATTCGCGCACAGGTAACACTAGAAAAGTCGCTGATGAAATAGCGAAAGTGTTTGGCTGCGACACTGAGGAACTCGCGGACACCAAGAAGAGAGCGGGCATTTTGCATTACCTGTCATCTGGCCGAGACGCCCAGAAGGAGATGCTAACGACTCTCGTGGAGCCGAAAAACGACCCTTCCAAATACGATCTCGTCGTAATAGGCACTCCCGTGTGGGCAAGCAAGATGTCAGTCCCCGTCAGAGCATATCTGCATCTTAAGAAGGATAGTTTCAAGAAAGTCGCCTTCTTCTACACCGCGGGCAGCCAGAACGACAAAATATTCCCGGACATGAGCAAGGTCTGCGGCAAAACGCCTGTCGCGACTCTCGGCCTGTCAGCAGCGGAAATCAGGAAAGGCGACAGCGCCCAGAAGATAAAAGAGTTTTTGGAAAAATTGTAAACCACCCATCTCAGTTGGCATTTGTTTTTTTGTGTCTTGCATATCGAATTTGCCCATAGGCATCGCCAGCCTCGTGATCATACCAGTATTTCTTGAGCAGCTTGCGGTATTCCATGACTTCCGGTGTTGCCCATGTTTCAGGATCGCTTTTCGAGAGTCTGACAAGATAATTAAAGACGCCATATGCCTTCCTCTGACCCGCCGGGTTCGCCATGTCAAGCTGGACTTTCAACCCTTCAAAAGGCATTGAGGTCTGTATGGCGTATTTTATCTTCTCTATTTCAGGAACTGTGTAAATCACTGCCATGAAAAGCTTTCGATAAAAAGTTTTTTAAGCCAGCCGTTGCCTCAGATGGCGTGGCCTTTGCCTATAAGATGCAGTTTCTTCGCGTTCAGGTCTAGCAGCAGGAACACGTCGCTCCCCGTGTACGCCAGCGGCTTCTCGGCCTCTATGACCAGCGAGCTGTCCGTGATTTCAGAAACTTTCACTGGCACGGTCTGCATGCCCACGGAGACGTGGAGCATCCCTTCCGTGAGCTTTTCCGCGTAGAACTTGCTCTTCTCAAACGAAAGTTTAATTCTGGTCCCGGTTTTCACGCTTCCGGGAACGCAAAGGACCGCGCCTCTTTTCAACTCGTCTATGGACGCGCCCTTGAGCGCGAGACCGACGCGCGAGCCTGCGTCAGCCGAATCGAAATCCTTGTCGTGCATCTGTATTGAGCGGACCACGATCTCTTTGCCGGCTGGCAAGAGCATGAGCTTGTCGTGCTTCTTCAGTACGCCTCTCTTCACAAACCCCAGTATGACTTCTCCGACGCCTTTGACTGCGAAGGAATGGTCTATCGTGACCAGCGTCGGGAGAGCGACGTCCCTCACGACGTCGATTTTTTCCAGCGTGGCCATTATCTCAAGCGCGTTGCGCTGCTTGACCACGAACGACTCCAGCGACGTGTCTTTGGTCAGCTTTATCGCCTGGCATATGTCAGTCCCAGCGGGCACGATGCATATGCCCTTCTTTATGCCCATCGCGTCCAGCATGAGTATCGTCTCCCCGACTTCGGAGGTCATGCTGGCGAACGAGACGATAGCCGCGTCTATGCACGCCATTATCTGCACCTTCGCGGCTAGCTTGTCGTCCACGGGCTGCAAAAAGGTGAATATCGCGTCGTCAGTCTTGCGGTTGAACATGCGTATGTCGCTTACAGTCCCCTTTTTCGCAATCTCGTTAGCCAGCGTCTCGTCATGGAAAACGCCGACAGTGAGGTTTTTCATGGACTAGTTTTGTTGTTCATAATTTAAAAAAGATTTTCGGTTTTCTCCGAACAAAAAGCTGCCGGTTTATAAGACGGCTTAACTGATTGTTATTATGGAAAGGAAAACTCTTGTTTATGGCTTGTTCATGATACTGATAATAATAACGGTCGGCGTGGCCGGCTGCGTCAGCGGCCAGCCGAAGGCATGCACCGAGGAAGCGAAGCTCTGTCCCGACGGAAGTTACGTGGGACGCGACTCTAACAACAACTGTGCGTTCACGCCATGCCCGGGCGAAGGCACGCAACTGGCCAATCCTGCGTCGGTAAACTGCATCAACAACGGCGGAAAGCTTGATATCGTGACTGCGGAAGACGGCAGCCAAAGCGGCATGTGCACTTTTGAGGATGGCTTCTCCTGCGAGGAATGGGCTTATTACAGGGGAGAATGCCCTCCGTTCAGGCACATATGCACGGATGAAGAAAAGGCGGCACAAAACTGCACAACGGCATACGAGCCCGAATGCGGAAACAACGGTGTCACATACAGCAACGGATGCCTGGCATGCGCGAGCAATAACATAACCTTGTGGAGCCACGGAAAATGCCTCACAGTGTAAACGCGCGATTAATTTTTCTAAAACACAGATTCAAGACTTGCTCATGGACATCCTACCCGAGATAGCCAAAAGAAAAAGCCCGCTGGTTTTCGACGAAACGAAAGATGTTGAGAAGGCGAAGCAAGACGGCAACTCATCAAATTCAAAAAGCTGATGCCCAACAAAAAAACGCATCTCTTTTATTACATCGGCCAAACCGGCCTTATGGATGAAGTCTTAATGTGATTCTTGTCAAGGATAAAAAAATTCGCATGCAATATATAATCAGGGTTGTTCTCCGGGTGGGGTAAATCTTTTCGAAAAGGGAAGCAACGTTAACGTGCATAGTTTTGGTTTTTGCTGCAGGTCTCTTCATCTCAATGCCCACGCAGTTCACCGGCCAGATGACGACTAATGTAAGCGAGAAAGCAGACGTTTCCGGCGGCGAGCAGTCAAACGAGCCTGAAATCATTTTCACTACTTTCGACACCGAGCAATGCAAAAGCGACTTGGCCGTCTGCGAGAACTCCGTGGGCGAGCTGAAAGGCATAGTGCTTGACAAGTGCGAAAAACCCCACCATGATTTCGAACTGGCCGCGTGGGACGTCGCCAGGTCGAACGTGTACCTCGAAGACGATTTCAACTGCGTGGATTTCAGCAACTTGCTTGTAAACCGGCTGAATGGCATGGGCTACAAGACGCGCATTGCACACGGCTTTTACAACGGCGAGCCGCACGCGTGGGTGGTCGCCGAAATACCGATAGAGGCGACGAGCGGCAGGCTCATTACCCCGCAGCAATATGTCGAGTATGTTGAAAAATAATGAAATCTTTTTATCGGCGGCGCGCAATAAGTATTATTCCGGTGTTTGCATGTTCAGGCTTGTGATTTTCGACCTCGACGGGACGCTTTTCAGTTCGGAGAATGTGATACTCGAGAGCCTCAACAGGGCTTTCAATGAGATTAACCTCGGTCCATACGACTGGGAAAGCGACATAGTCAGGTTCTTCGGAAAGCCTTTCCGCATATGGGCCGAAACGCTGCTCAGGGAAGCGGGCAGATACACGCCCGGGCTTGCGGAAAGGATTACGCAGAAGGCATGGGACAACTACGCGCTTTTAGGGCCGTCAATGGTCAGGCTTAACCCGGGCGCGAAAGAAACCCTGGAAAAACTTAAAAGCAAAGGCGTGAAGCTTGCTGTGGCCAGCAATATGATGACAAGGCACGCGCATATACTCCTGCCCCATTTCGGCATCCAGAACTATTTCGATAAGATATGCACCGCTGACAGCGTGAAGCGGCCGAAGCCATTCCCGGACCAGTTCGACTGCATAATGGAAAGCGTCAAAGCGGACAAGAAAGAAACACTCATGGTCGGCGACACCGCTTCGGATGTGGACTTCGCGCGCAACTGCGGCATAAAGGTCGCGCTGCTGGACGCATCGTGGAACAGGTCGCTAGCACCGGATTACAGGATAAAAAATCTAAGCAAAGTCTTGGAACTTAAATGAAAGTTCCAAGTTCCATATCCCTTTATAATGCATCGTGTTAAATAAATGCAAGGTGATTTCATAGCGAAGAAATGCAACAATAACATAGGTGCTTACGGACAAATAAGCAGATGCAAACTTGACAATTGTCTGTGTTGCATATACCCGCAGGACAAATGCCCCCAGTTCGTAGAAAGGAAATTCCCCAAGTTCAAAGCCTGATTTTAACAGTTTAGTCTTTCTTGTTGAAGATGAAATAAGTCGCTATCCCTATCAGCGTCAGGACCGGCCCCAAAGGCGACTGAAAAAAGGCGAAAAGCACGGTGCCGGTTATAAGCACCGCGAGTATCAGAAGCGCGATAAATTTGTTTTTTATCATTTCATCGACCGTCTCACTCGAGCGTCGAAAGGTGCTGCACTCTCTTGAGCATGTTGGGGTGGGTGCTGAGGATTTCCATGAGCTTGTCGCCTGTGCTGACCCGTACTTTGGAGTTCCTTATTTTGGCAAGTTCGTCCTTTTCTATGGAACCGCTCATGTCGCTGTCGAGCTCTTTGAGATTCTGGAAATCGCTTATGGCCCTGGACGGGTCGTTCACGAAGAAAGCCTTGAAGCCCTCCACATGTTTCAGCGAATCCTTGTTGGCCCTTGCGCTGCCGTAGACCAGCTTGTAAAGAGCCGACGCCATCGAAGAAGGCTTGTTGCCCAGCTTCACGCTGCCCTTGTCCGCCCCGTATTCGCGTATCCTCGATGCGTAAAGGACCAGCAACTGCGTGACGAAATAGAGTACGAAAGCGGCTATGCCTATCAGCACGGCGTTGCCCTTGTTCCTGCCGGATGAATATAAAGTGCCCCTGCTCACGAACCAGCATATCATCGGGATGACGCTAAGAAGCGTTATGAACGCGACGTCACGGTTGTTTATGTGGGAAATCTCGTGGCCCAGGACTGCTCGCAGCTCGTCCTCTTTCATCAGGTTGAGTATGCCTCTCGTCACGCAGACGCGTCCGTCGCTCTTCCAGCGGCCGAAAGCGAAGGCGTTGGGCACTGCTATCTCCGAGATGCCTACGCGCGGCTTCTTGATGCCGGCCTTTTCGGCCAGTTCGGCGACCATTTTGTGCAATTCAGGCGCGTCTTTCTCCGAAACGTAGTGCACGCCCATGGACCATTCGACTATCTTCGGCCCGATCATGTACTGTATGAAAATTATTCCTATCGCGACGACGCCGTAAAAGAAAAATCCCTCGATGCCCATGTATGCAGCCACGGCTGCTATCATGGCGTAAAGTATGCCGAAAAGTATAGTCGTGAGCAGGAACATCTTAAGCTGAAGCCACATGATATCACCGGGTAAATTATATAAGAGCGCCTGCTTTAAAAGATTTCGCATTTTTTAGGATGGCCGGCCAAGATTTAATCAGGTGCGCATGGGGCAGATGGGCTACTACAAGATGCTGGCGGTCATTTTCGTAATCCTCGTCTTCTCCGTCGCCGTGCAGGGCCAGCAGCTTTTTGCCGACACGTTCTTCGCGCTCGCTTATGCCGTCATGGCTTTCGCTCTGTTCATAGGCACGAAATGGAAAAGCACGTCGCGCACGGCGATAGCGATCGGCCTGCTGCTCATCTTCTCGGTCGGCTTCCTCTCGACGAACGTGCTGATAGACTTCTTCAGCAAGCCCGTGACCCCAAACGTCTTCTTCAAGCTGGCGATTGTCGTCTCGCTTGACGCGAGCGCCCTCTTCTTCCTGAACTACGGCAGGCAGATGAGGAAGGAAGAGCGAATTCCGGAGACCGTCGAGTTTTGAGGCTCGGCTCGGCATGCAAAACTTATATTGGGGTAAATTATATTGTAAATATGGAAGCTTCCGGAGAACCGCAAAATCCAGCAGTCCCTCAGGTCCAGCCTCAGCAGGCACCTGCGGGCCAGACGGGCGCGTATCCGGAGCAGGCTTCCGGCGGCGTTCTTTTCGTCCTCAAATGCATATGGCTCTTCATACTCGGCGCCATTCTCGCGGTCGTGGGACTCATCACTCTTCTTACAAGACCCGACATGGGCACCAACCCCTTCATCATAATGCTCATGGGACTAATGTTCACGGCCATCGGCTCGATATACGGAAAACGAAAGCTGGCTGGCCAGGCAGCGGTCGCGGATTACGTGGTCGACCCTGCCCAGATGCTGCAGATCAGGCCGGTGGACACGCCACCGCAACCACAGCAACAGCAGCAGATGCAGCCGTTCCCTACATATCCCGCTTACCCATCATATCCTCAGTCCGTCCAGCAGAGGCCGGCTGAAACGCCAAGAATCCAGCAGCCAGCGCAACCATCGACACAGTTGGCGCAGGCGGAACAGCCTTCCGGAATAAAGAGGATATTCGTATGCCCGAAGTGCGGTGCCGAGAACGAGATGGATGACAAGTTCTGCTACAAGTGCGGTTTCAAGTTCACCAAGCCGAAAAAGAAACCCGCCAAGAAAGCGGCGAAGACGAAAACAGAAAAGGAAAAGCCCATATTAAAGTCAAAGCCCGCCGCAAAGCCAAAGCCAGCACCGAAAAAAGCACTCGTCGCCAAAAAGAAAATACCTAAAGAAACCGTTTAATTCTGCATTCAGATGATTCTCCACCTGACGCCGCCTTCCTTGTCCTCCAGCGTTATGCCTGCGTCTTTCAGGTCCGCGCGTATCTTGTCTGACAAGGCGTATTCTTTCTTCTTGCGCAGCGTTTCCCTCACGTCGATGAAAACCGCCATCAGTTTTGCGAAGTTCTCCGGGTCGTATTCCTTGCCTTTCAGATGCGTTATGTCCTTGTCCAGCCTTTTAGCTGTCTCGGCATCCTTCGTCTTTAGCGTCTCGTGAACTTCCACCAAAAGGTTCAGCGCCTTCTCCACCAGCTCTTTCGACGGACCAGCGTCCTTCTTCAGCACGCCCAGAACCTTGTCGAAGCGCTGCATGGCATGGATGCATTTTTCAGCGCCTGCCTTGCCGATTTTTCCCGCGTCAATGAGCTTGTTTATCTCTTTCATGAAGTCGAATAATGCTGCGAGAGCGGTGTTTATGTCAAGATCGTCGTCCATCGCTTCTGTGAAAGCCTTCTCGGCCTCATGGACGAGCTTGTCCACATCATGTTGCGGCTTCTCGCCTTTCGCTTCCCTGAGAAGGTCGATAAAATTATCGATTCTCTCGACTGTCTGCTTCGCCGCCCATAAAGATTCGTCAGTCACGTTGAGCTTTGAGCGGTAATGCGTCGATAGCAGGACATATCTTATGGCGCGCGGGTCATGTCCGCGCGCTAGTAACTCTTTGAGCGTGAGGTAGTTGCCCAGCGACTTCGACATCTTCTGCCCCTCGACCATGACGTGGTCGTTGTGCAGCCAGTAGCGCACGAACTGTTTGCCATACGCCGCCTCGGACTGCGCGATCTCGTTTTCATGATGAGGGAACATCAGGTCGACGCCGCCCGTGTGGATGTCGAATGTCCTTCCGAGATATTTCGACGACATCACGGAGCACTCGATGTGCCATCCCGGCCGGCCTTTACCTATCTCCGTATCCCAGAAAACGTCGCCATCCTCCGGCGACCACGCCTTCCATAAAGCGAAGTCCCTTGCCTCGTCTTTAGCGTATTCGTCCTGGCAGACGCGCGCGCCGGACTTGAGGGCGGACACGTCGAGCTTCGAGAGCTTCCCGTAGTCCGGGAATTTCCTTATGTTGAAATAAACAGAACCATCGGAACCCTTGTATGCGACGCCCTTGTCAAGCAGAATCTTTACCAGTTCGACCATTTCATTGATATGCTCCGTCGCCCTCGGGTAATGTTCCACCCTTTCCGCATTCATCGTCTCCAGACTCTCGAAGAATACTTTCGCGTATTTCTCCGTGAATTCGGCCAGCGTCATGCCCTCTTTCTTCGAGTTGCGGATGGTCTTGTCGTCGACGTCCGTGAGGTTCATGACGTGCGTAAGCTTGAAGCCACGGTATTTGAGGTAACGCCTTAGCAGGTCGTCGAAGACAAACGCCCTCAGGTTGCCGATGTGCGGGTAGTCGTATACCGTCGGGCCGCACGAATACATCCTGACCTCGCCCGCGTGCAGCGGCACGAATTCGTCCTTCGAGCGCGTCAGCGTATTGTAGAATTTCAGGACCATAAAGCCACTTATAATAGATTGTCTTTTGTGCCTTTAAAAACAGGGCTGTTTATTCAGCAATTATTGTATTGCCATTATCGTTTTCGTCATCGTAGCCAAGAGAAATTGACAACACACCTTTATTTTCAGTTATTGACGTGATTGAGTCCAATTCTTGCGGTTTTATCTGTTTTTCTTTCAGCAGTGCGTTCAGAAGTCTTTCTTCGAAGAATATTCCTTCCCCCCTTTTAACGAGTTTCATTGCAGTGCTACCTTCTTTCAGTGCTTGTTCCAAATTGGAGAAGAGCTTCTTTATTTGCGGGTTTAATATGTAGTCCCAGAAGAATATGCCGCCTTCCCTTATTCCTGTTTCAACCGAATCCGATAGATGCACGCCATTGTCCATTGGCCTGTTTTCCCTGTTGACCCGTTCTATCGAATCACCGGTCACTTCATACACAAAACTCCTGAAACTGCCGGGTTTTGCCTTAATCGGGTCTTTGTATCCTATCACGTCGTCTCTCATGTGCTCAATCCATTTTGCAGGGTTTTTATGGTCTTCTCCCGCTTCAAAAACATTTGTCACAAGCCTCTTGCCGGAATAGAGATTCCACAGGGAATCGAAGAACGGCCTATCTTTGTGTACGGCATAAAGCTCTTTCATGAGTTCATCTGGGCTTGCATCCCATGTTCTTGTCGATATTATGCGCCCTTCCTGCCTCAGCAGGTCAAGAAGTTTTTTTTCGATGTACTCATGGCTTGCCGTTAACGGCTTGTAAAGCATCAATAACCTGGGTTCCATTTTTAGTATTCGTGGTTAGTTTTAAATTCATTGCCTTTTCCAAACATTTTTAACCCCGCGGACGAAAACGATAGCATGGAGCTGTGGGTGAACAAGTACAAGCCGAAAACGGCGAAAGAAATTCTCAGCCAGGGCAGCGCGCTCAGCGCGACTGAAGCATGGCTTTCCTCATGGAAGCCGGGCAAGGCGCTGCTCATCGCGGGGCCGCCGGGCACGGGCAAGACTCTGATAGCCGAGACGGTCGCTAACGAACGAGGATGGATGCTCATGCAGGTCAACGCGAGCGACGAGCGCAACTCGGAAGCGGTAGAGAAGACGCTGACAGAAGTTTCGAGAAACCAGCCTCTCTTCCATAGTGGCAAGATAATTCTCATAGACGAGGTCGACAGCCTCTCTTCCGGCGACCGCGGCGGCATACAGGCGATAGTCAGGATAGTAAAGGCATCGCGCTTCCCGATTATAGTCACGGCCAACGACCCTTACATCCACAAGCTGCAGCCCCTGCGCTCTTATGCGAAAATAGTCAAGCTTTCCAAGGTCGACGTGCGTTCCGTCGAGAAGCGCCTCCGCGAGATATGCGAGGCCGAGAGAGTCGAAGTCAGCGGCGACGTGCTGAAGAACCTGGCGCGCTGGTCATCCGGCGATTTGCGTTCTGCGATAAACGACCTGCAGATGATGTGCGAGGGCCGCAAGGAGATAAGCGAGCGCGACTTCGAGGCCCTGGGCTTTCGCGAACGCGAGTCCAACGTCTTCTCCGTCCTGCCCATCGTGTTCCGCTGCAAGAACATCACTGCCGCGAAGAACGCCATAAACACGTGCGACAAGGATGCCGACGACCTGTTCTGGTGGATAGAGAACAATATCCCGTTCGAGTTCACGGACGCTGAATCGCTGGCTAATGCGCTTGACATGCTTTCAAAAGCCGACATTTTCAGGCAAATAGTCCACCGCCAGCAGAACTGGAGGTTCAAGGCGCACATGGTCGACATGCTCGCGGGCATATCGCTCGCGGGCGAAGGGACGCACCAGTACGTACAATACAAGCCGCCTGAGAAATTCGCGCTGCTGGCGCAGCTGAGGTTCAGGAACGCGGAGATGGGCAAGATTTACGAGAAACTGTCGGCGTACACGCACAGCCCGCAGAGGATCGTCAGGAACGAATACCTGCCATTCATTAAAATCATACTTTCTTCAAAAAAGACGCATGACAGCTCCGGCATAGAATTCACAGAGGAGGAAGCGAAGGCGCTTGTTTCTGGATAACGAACGGTTTTTATTTTTTATTGCGATAATCAATAAAATGAAAAAGCCATTTCACAGTTGGCATGAATTGGGCGATTATTTTTCAGCTGTCCGTTTCGGAAAATATACGGTTTGCCTTAACGATGAAAGTTGCAGAGCAATAACGACCACCTATCGCGACAAGGGGCCCAGAATAGAATTTTACGGAAATCCCATGAACGGTTTTCCGTTGGGATTCTGTTTTCCTGAATTTAGAGAAAATGCCGAAGAAACCGAAGTGGCGGTGAAGTCGCCGCTCTCCGGCCTGAGAATCAGCGACATTGGATCGGACTGGGCGGATTTCACCGAAGGCCCCGTGCCAATGGAAGGCCGTAAATTTCATTTAAAAAGCGGTGACATAAAGCGGATAACAAAAGAGCCGGGTTTTCTGCGCAGAATTTTTGGCGCAGCCGAAAAAGAAATTTATGTTGCGGACAACGAACAAATTATTTAAGGTAAACGCTGCCGAAATTGCCCAGGAAGATGTAATCGTCGTCCGTCTCGGCCTTGTTGATGTATGTTATCATTTCAGTTATCTTTGAATCGATGTCGTCCGCCATGTAGACGGCCAGTGCTTCAGGGATTGCCGGCTGCTTTGGCGAGCCGTATTCCAGCTTGCCGTGGTGGCTGAGAAGCATGTGCTTAACTTTCATCTTGAGCTCTTCAGGCGTATTGAGCTGGTCCATCTTCTTCGAGACGTCTTCGAAGGTCATGGCCAGGTGCCCGAGAAGCATGCCCTCGTTAGAAGGCTTTATGTGCGTCGTGACTTCCAGCTCTCGCATCTTGCCTATGTCGTGGAGTATCGCTCCGGTGAGCATGAGGTCCCTGTCGAGCTGGGGATGTATTTTGCTCAGGAAGTCGCATATTTTCGCGACGTTGAGAGTATGCTCCAGAAGCCCGCCCAGCCATCCGTGGTGCTTGTACATCGCGGCCGGATGCTTCACGAATTTCTCAGAGAACGCCTTGTCCCTTATGAACGCCTCTACTATATCCTTAAGGTGGCGGTTGCCTATCGAATCCGACAGTCTCGTCAGCTCGGCATACATTTCTTTCGTGTCTTTTTCGCTCTCTGGAACGAACGCAGCCTTGTCGTATTCGTTTTCCTTGAGCGCTGCTATCTTGCCGACCGGCGGGTTGACGTTAACAGCGATCTTGCCGTTATACATGGTGGTTTCGCCTGAGACGTAAACTACTCCGTCTCTTTTTATGGCGTTGTATATGCGTTCGACTTCGTCCTTGCTGTCGGAGCCCCAGTAACTGACCGGCACTTCGCCTGACGCATCGCCGACACGGATGTGGAACATGTAACCCTTGGCGTATTTCTGGACCGGCTTCTTGAATTTTACGACGTATTTTCCATCGAATGCCTCGTAAGCCACGAGGTTTTTCACAAGCATGGTTAAGATAGGGATGTACGATTTAAAAATATCATGCAGATTGGATAATCTAATATGTTGTAGACAATCCATACAGCCTGTGTTTAATTGCGGGAACATTACCATTTTCAGTGCCAATTAAGAAAAAACCTAGTCTTTGACAAATTTTTTCTGAGATAGAACCAGCTTCCACGTGCGCGTCAATTTCTTTAATACCAACATTTTTTCTAGCGAAATCTATTGCATGTGAAACTAGAATCTCACCTATTTTCCTCTTTCTGAATTCTGGGTGAACTAAAGCGGCAATCATATATTTACCATCATCACGCTCTTTTAGCGAAGAATAGCCTACCATTCCTGTATCAGCAGATAATCTGGCGTAAAACTTAAACTCAGCCCCGCCATCAAGAAGAAGAGGTGTATCGGGATCAATTTTATAACAATCTTTCCAAAAATTTATCAGCTCTTCGTCTGAGGAAGCGTTCGGGGATACGTTTTCAATAACCAAATCTGCATATCCCACGTACATCACTTCCTGAAAATGATATTGTCAGAAGTTTTAAAAATGATATATACACAAAAGTCAAAATAAGAGCATGGATATCGCGGATGATGAAACGATTGGTTCTGAAGAGCAGGCCGAGCGGGAAAGGGAAGAATATGTCGACTTCGACTCGCTCAAGGAAAAAGTCAGGCACTTTGTGCGCGAGCGCGACTGGGAGAAATACCACAACCCGAAGGACATAGCCATATCGATTGCCGTCGAAGCCGGCGAGCTGTTGGAGATATTCCAGTGGATGCAGCCGGACGAACTGGCGAAGGTCAAGGACAACGAGCAGGTCGTGGAGAAGATACGAGGCGAACTTGCCGACGTAATAAATCACTGCATCAGCCTTGCAAACAACCTGGACCTCGACATCCCCACGCTGGTCGTGGATAAGCTGAAAAAGGCAGAGAAGAAATACCCCAAGGAACAGTTCATGGGCGTCTGGCAGAAGCCTGAAGGATAGGCTCCGGATTTAAAAGTTCCGGCTAATTTTAAAGCATGAACGGGCTTAATAAAAAGAATTACATGACGCTTCTTGAGTTCGCAGGAGTAATCGGAAACCCGAAATGCGCTGAATGCCCGCTCAACAGGTTTTACGAGAATGGATACGCGGCCCTGCGCGAAGGCAGGGAAGGCGACGCGGTCGTGCTTCTCGAAAAAGCCTCGGAATCACTGCTCTCGCAGAACATGGAGTGCTGCGGCGTATGGGGTTCGCTGGGCTACATCCTTGGCATAGGAAAAACCCTGGCGCCCATTTACAAAAAAGAGCTTATGAGAGACCTTTCCAGCAGCCATACCCCGGAAAAGGCCAGCCTGGCCATGAGCATATCCGGGCTTTCCTCGACCGATGAAATCAACGACGTCCTGGCGTTATCCGGCAAATACATGGAAGTTGCTGATTACAGGAAAAAAATGGACTGGTTGAACATCATGCACCTGAAAGTAAAGGGAATGATGCTCACGAATCTGGTGAAAGCCGGAATTTTCGATTAGCTCAAAAAGGTTTAATATCCGTTTCGCAATTCTTATCATGAAAGTCATAGTCTTCCGCCTCGGCCACCGCATCTCCAGGGACCACCGCATCTCGACGCACTGCGGTCTCGTCGCCAGGGCGTTGGGCGCGGACGGCATCGTTTATTCAGGCGACCAGGACCAGGCGATACTCGACAGCGTGACTCGCGTCCGTGAGGATTGGGGCGGGAAATTCTCCGTAGCTTATGAAAAGAGCTGGAAGAAGGTCGTGAAAGATTACAAGCGAAAGGGTTATACAATCGTGCACCTGACCATGTACGGCATGCCAGTCCAGAAGAAGCTCAGCGGCTTGCGCAGGAAAGGAAAGCTGCTGGTCGTCGTGGGCGGGGAAAAAGTCCCCTGGGAGATGTATGAGATGGCAGACTTCAACGTCGCCGTCACCAGCCAGCCGCACTCGGAAATAGCCGCGCTGGCGGTTTTTCTTGACAGGATTTTCTTCAGCAAGGAACTGGACAAGAAATTTTCTAGGGCGAAAAAAACCGTCATCCCGCAGGAACGCGGGAAGAAGGTCATAGGGAAATAGGGAAGCCCGCATTTTTTTTATACTCTTCAATCAGCGTTTCCACAAGTTCCTGGCTGCTGTCGTCCACGCCGACGGCATAAAGGTTAAAATGGCCAGCTATGGTTTTTATGTCACTTTCAGAAAGGCCGTATTTGTTCAAATTGTTGAGCTTGGCTATGTACAGTTCCCATGAATTATTTAGCATGTTTTTACTTGAAGGCAAGTTTTTTAAACAGACCCTTCACTGGGAAAACATTATGTTCTCGAGAAGCGCCTTGGCTCTCTGTTTCTTCGCCTCGTCCAGCGTGACGACGACGAGACCCTCGTCGAATTGCCCGTAGACGATTTTGCTGCCGAGCGGGAGATGGATGGCGCACGGCAGGACAGCGAGGTCTTCTTCTCCGCTCACGGTAATCCTGACTTTTTTCTTCTTGAGCGTTGGTATCGACTTCTCGACGGCCTTCCATAGCCGGGCCGTTATGCGAGTCTTGGGATTCCTGACCTTTATCTCGGTTCCCTTGAAATGGATTTTATCCTTGAATTTGCCGCGCTTCTCCTTGCCGTCGACTATTATCATGTGCGGTTTTATGCCGCTTTTTATGAGCGAGTAGCTGGCCGAGTCGCCTACGGCGACGAGCAGGCCCCTGAAGCCTTTGAGCTCTTTCGCGACCATTCTGGTCGCCTCGATCTTGTCGCCTTTATAGAGCTTGCCGAAAGGCATCCTGAATTCCATGAGCAGTCGCTCGGGCACGGCCAGGTCTTTTTCCACGTAGCTCTGGTCGTTTATTATCTCCTCGATTTCCTTAGCGACGACTCCCGGTTTTTTTCTCGTCGTGTCAATCTCGTGGACGTTCTTGTGCGCTTCCTTCGCCTCGTCAATAATGACCTGCATCATTTCCGCCTCGATGTTCTCCGCAACTTTCTCGGTGTGGAAGCCCTTTTTCAGCATGCGCTTTCTAAGGACGGTGGTGTCGGTCCTCAAAACAATCACCATGTCGCACGGCATGTCGTGCGCGTAATGGGACTCGATTATGAAATTCTTGTGCTCGTTTGCCAGAAGGTTGACTTCGGCTTTCAGCCGTTCGATGTCCACTATCTTTGACATGCGTTCGCTGTCGTAACCCTCGTAAAGTCCCTTCGCCGCGGCTATGCAATTCAGCGAGAACCAGTTCCAGCCCAGGCGTTTCGCCAGCGCCTTCGCCACTTCAGTCTTCCCGGTTCCTGGCGTGCCCGTGATGGCTATTATCATATAATAATGTTTGTCCAGCCCTCTTATATCCTGCGGCGGCGCAGGCTTTTAACATTCGCGCTTCAAATGAATACTATGTTCAGGAAAGACAAGAAGAGGAGCTTCTGGGATTCGGTGAAGAAGGTAATACGCCTGGCCGACGTCCTGCTGCTCCTGCTTGACGCGCGTTTCGTGGACGAATCGAGAAACATCGAGATAGAAGACAAGGTCAGGCTCGCGAGGAAGCCGCTCATTTACGTCGTCACAAAGTCTGACATGGTGGGCAAGCGGAAGGCAGAGTCGCAGAAGGGCAAGATGAGCCCGTGCGTATTCATTTCCGCGAAAGACCACACAGGCAGGGCGAAGCTCAAGGAGCGCATAATCATCGAGGCCGAGCGACGCTTCGGCAAGAAGGCTAGGATAAACATCGGCGTGCTCGGCTATCCCAACGTGGGCAAGTCGTCGCTCATCAACTACATGAAGGGCCAGCACTCCGCCAGGACCAGCAGCCTCAGCGGTTATACGAAGTTCGCCCAGGTCATAAAGAGCGACAACAGGCTTTACTTCATAGACACGCCGGGAGTCATACCCTACATGGAAAAAGACGCTGTCAAACACGTCTCGATGAGTGTCATCGACTCCACCAAGGTGCACGACCCGGACCTCATGGTCGCGGAGCTCATGCGCAGGCATCCCGGGAAGATAGAAGCCTATTTCGGCGTCGCCGTCCATGAAGACAAGCAGAAGACAATCGAAGAAATCGCTCTCCAGAAGCACATGCTCTTGCGCGGAGGCGTGCCTGATGTTGAGCGCATGTGCAGGCTGATAATAAAGAACTTCCAGTCGGGCAAAATAAAAATCTGAATGCCGTAATCATAAATCTTAAAAACCACGGAACCATTAGATTGTTATCTGTTGACAGGGTATCATTATGCATCTCGAGATATGGACGGAGAAATACAGGCCCAAGATGCTGGAAGACGTGATCGACCAGAAGCACGTCGTTTCGCGCCTGAAGGCCTGGGTCAAGAGCGGCTCGATACCTCACATGCTTTTCGCAGGGCCGGCCGGAGTGGGCAAGACTACGGTCGCGCTATGCCTCGCACGCGAACTCTTCGGCAGCAACTGGAAGAGCAATTTTCAGGAGACAAATGCATCGGATGAAAGAGGCATCAACATCGTGCGCGGGCGAGTGAAGGAATTCGCGCGCATGAAGTCCATGGGCTCAGAATTCAAAATCGTGTTTCTCGACGAGTCGGACGCGCTCACGCAGGAGGCGCAGCAGGCGCTCAGGCGAACGATGGAGCGCTTCTCCGATTCGTGCCGTTTCATTCTTTCATGCAATTATTCCAGCAGGATAATCGACCCGATACAGTCGAGAACTTCCGTCTTTCGTTTTAAACGCCTCAACAAGGAAAGCGTCAAGGAATACATGAAGCGCATCGCGGCCGGAGAGAAGATTCAGGTTAATGACGACGCGCTTGACGCGATTTTCGAGATTTCCGAGGGCGACCTGAGAAAAGCGACCAATCTTCTTCAGTCGAGCTCGGCGCTGGGCAAGGTCACAAAGGAAAGCGTATACGATGCCGCGGCGCAGTCGAAGCCCGAGGACATCCGCAACATGATAGAGAGCGCGATGGCCGGCAAATTCATGGACGCGAGGAAGAAGCTATACGAACTGCTCATAACCCAGGGCCTTTCCGGCGAGGACGTCATAAAGGGGATACACAAGGAAATCTTCGACCTGAAGCTTGCCGAGGAGACTAAGATACAGCTCGCCGAGAAAATAGGCGAGTTCGAGTTCCGCCTGAACCAGGGCGGCTCGCCTGAGATACAGCTCGAGGCATTGCTGGCCCAGTTCATGAAGCACGGCAAATAAAAAAATTTTTATTAAAGCCCTAATTTTTCAAAAGCTAGTCTAATCGAAGGATTTTGTGGAGGAACTTCGTTCTTGATTATTGGCGGCTTCATAGGTTCTTCCGGTTTGAATATTCCGTCACCTAAAAGCTCATATTCGGCAAATGCTCTTATTGCATGCATTTGACCTCTTTCAGAATGGATATAAGAATTATATGTCATTGCTAGCATTTCCAGTAATTTACGATTATCACTGCATATGAATTGAAATATTTTTTTTGCAGCATTTTCTTTCAACTTAAGACCGGATTGCAGATTTTGCACACATTTTTGCTCAATTATTTTACCCTTTTCGGCATTCACTACAAATTCATAACTTTTACCGACAAGGTCTTTATATTTTTCAGCTTCAGGACGTCCCTGAATTTCTGTCAATATTTCATTATATCGATTTCTTATCTTTCTGTCCAAGTAAAAAGCTACAGGATTCCTTTCAATCAAACATTGCAGAGGATAAAGAGTCATGTTTTGAATTTTTATTAAAAATTTTATAAAATCGGCATGTTCCTTAATCGGCTCTAGTTTTCTCAAGCTCGAACCTGACGCGTATCGTATCCTTGCCTTTGTTGTCGACCTTCGTTATCCTTATGTGGCCGATTTCTGCCGTGTTCGCGACGTGCGTGCCGCCGCAGGGGACTTTGTCCGCGCCCTCGATTTCGACGATGCGGACTTCCTTTACCGATTCCGGCAGGCGCGCGAACAAACGCCTCCGCCTCTCATCGACGGACTTGAGCACTTCATCACGGGCGGTGAAATATATCTTTACCGGCAGCGCGTCGTCGACTGCCTTGTTGAACTTCGTGGTAAGAATGTCGATGAAGTCCGTTGGAGGCGTTAATGGATTGAAGTCGATGCGCGAATAATCAAGCTCTATCTGGTTCCCCGCCGTCGAGGAGCCCCATAGGTCGAGCACAATCGCCGAAAGCAGGTGCTGCGCGGTATGCATGCACATGAACGTGTGGCGCTTATCCCAGTCTATCGCGCCTTTCACGAGCGTCTCGTGGACCGGCGCTTCTGTGAAGTGCTTGACCACGCCCGCGTCTTTCTGAACACTGGTCACGCGAATGCCGTTCAGCGTTCCAGTATCGCTGCTCTGGCCGCCGCCAAGCGGGTAAAAAGCAGTCTTGTCCAGCACGACGAAATGGCGTCCTCCGTCCTCGCCGCGCTGGAGGACCCTCGCCTCGAATTCCCTCAGGTAACAGTCGCGCATGTAAAGCATTTCAGTTTGCATAATCATCAGAAATTCTTTTTAAGAAAGTCCGCGGCCTGCTTTATCACTGAAAATTTCGTGACCGGGGTCTCGATGGTGTCGCTGGCGTAATACTCGTCGGACTCGTCGCGTATGAGGTCTATCGAGTCCTTCCTGAACTGGCCGTTATAAACGGAAATCGCGTGGACCGCGATGCAGATTATCTTCTTAGCGTTCGCCTTCCTGCCCATCTGCACGGCCTTGTACATCGTGCCTCCGGACGACGTTATGTCGTCGAAGATTATGAGCTCCTTACCGGTAAGGTCGGGGATGACCGCGGACGACTGTATCTCGCCCGTTATGTAATCGCGTTTCTTGTAGACTGCGAGCGTCTCGCCCTTTATCGCCTTTGCGAGTATTTCGACATTCCCTTTGGTGGTCATGTCGGGCGCGATAACGATGGGTTTCTTGAAGCCCATGCCCCTGAGGAAGTCCGCCGCTGAAGAAGTGGCGTCTATGTTGTATACGCGCTTGTCTATCCAGCCCTCCTGCCTGAAGTCGTGGCTTGTAACGTTGACCATGAGGTCGCACTTGGACGAAAGCGCAGCCCTGACGCTTTTCAGCGACACCACTTCGCCCGGGGTGAACTCCTTGTCCTGGCGCGCGTATGGTATGTAAGGCATGACGAGGCACGTCTTCTTCGCGCCCAGCTCCTTTATCGTGTCGAGGACGAAAAGCGCCTCTGTGAACATCTTATCCTGGTTCATGCCCGGCGTGCGGCCGCGCACTACGAGAATGACCTTGGCGCCTTTTAGCTGCTCCGGGTCGGATATCTTGAAGTTGCTCTCGCCGTCGGGGAAAACCTTGCTCTCTATCCTGACGTGGCCTGCTTTCATCTCTTTTGCAAGGCCTTCCGAAAACCTGTCCCTGCCCAGAACAATCATAAAGAAATGTAGTATGCCCGATATAAAAATGTAAGCCATTCGCTAGCGCATGCGGAAACTTTTTAATCCCGTAAAACAATTTTTTAGCATGTCAAAGGAAGAAACACGCGAAGAAAAGAAAAGCGTCTCCCTGTGGTGGATGTTCGTGCCGGTATTCTTCGGAGTGGCCGGCGGCTGGCTCGCCTGGCAGCAGCACAAGGAAAGGGAGAGGGAAATGGCGAGGATAATGCTCGTCATAGGCATAGTGTTCACCGCGATAATACTGCTTCTTTACATATGGCTCGTTTCCGGCGTTAGAATCCCGCTGGTCCACCTCTGAAGGCGCCAGCTTAAATAATTCCAGCCTCAATAATAAAACAAGTGATATTTTATGATGTGCCCCATCCGCAGCCTTAACAGCCACGCTTCAGACGAATGTGTCGAGAGGCACTGCGCTTTCTGGAACAAAAATGAATGCGTGATAACAGGATTTCTGAGAAGCTTCGTCAAAGGGAATGCAGATGACAGGGATGAGGCATCGATGTAGGCAGGAATAAGCTGTAAATAAAAAAATAAATGCCAGTTTACTTGCCCAAGCTCATTATATCATTAAGATTAAGGCCCTTTATTTCGCCGCTCTTCACCGCTTGCACCATGCGCTGCTCCAGGCCTTCGTAATTCTGCGAGTCGGTCCTCTGCTTCAGCTCCAGCGCCAGCTCATAGCTGACGTAGACCGTGCGCTGCGGCGTTTCTGACGACTCGGTTATCTTTCCGCCCTCTATCTTCAAAACCTGGCAGTAGTTGTAGTCCTTGAACACGCAGAACTTTATCGGGTTGCCTATCTTAGCCAGGATGTTAAGCGAGCTGCCGGCATCGGACGAAGTCAGAGTCTCCAAGAGATTCGATAGCTGCGCGTCGCTTTTCATGTCCTTTTCAGGCAGGTTCGGTGGCGCCTGGTTGAACATGAAGTTGATCATGTCAGCGAAGCCGATTTTCTCGCCCATGACTTCAGTAATGGGAAAGTTGGTCACGTAAAGCCCGCCGAACACTGCGGTTATAACAAGCGGTATTAACAAAACTAGCATGCCGATGCCTTTCATGTTCCCCACCCCACTACAACGTCTCTACCTGCAGCATTTCTTGGCCAGGAGGAAAACGCCCAGTATGAGGAAAATTATCGTCCAACTGCCCACGCCCGCTATAAAACCGACATCGCGCGCTAGGAACAGCAGACCTATCACCAAAAGGGCAATTCCCAGTGTGGATCCGTGCGCACCATGACAGCAGCAGTGTCCGTTTTCCTTGCTTTCTTTGTTTGCCATGATATATAGTTGTTTGGAGCCGCTTAAAAACAAGTTCCATTTATTAAGTCTCGTTATGTCTTGGCTTTAAGCGGCTTATTATTTTGTCAACTATCAGTGCAATAAAATAAGAGTAGAATGGTATTAGCACCAAACTAAACATAAAGCCAGTGCTTCCGAAAAACTCCACTAATATCAAAGGCGGGCTGATCGCATAAGATTGTTTATCACACTTCATTCCCTCTTCTCCACCACCCACCGGACTTATCCCATCGTTGCAAAATTCACGTACAGGCAAAAAACATATAACCAACAATGCTAAGAAAACAATCATGCTGATGGTAGATTTGAGCTTGAGGCTCGTTTTCATGAATATCAATTGTCAGCTTCACTTAAATAACACATAACACAAGCCCCAGGAGGGCTTCATAACAGGCGCGGAGACTACTTCTGGTGAAAAACCTGCAGAAAACGCTAAATCCAAGACTCTGGGGCGCACTGAAAGGAAAAACCGACATGCAGTGGGAAATGTCAACGGCAAGAAAATCAATGTCAACGGAAAAAACCGACACACTGCGGGAAATGTCAACGGTCAATGTCAACGGTTGCTCATCAAACTGTTGACAATGCCGTACGCGTCCTTTTCTCTCGCCCCGATCGGGAAGGAAATGAAAATATCGAGGCAGGTTATGTCCAAGTACAAAAAACGTTTGGCGCATATCGGTTTAATCAAAAGAATCCTGCCGAGCTGGCCCCCGATGTACCGGCTTACCGAGAAGGCCAAAAAGCTCAATGTCAACGACTTCTCGTATAGTACGACCACCGTTGACATTGACGAGAAAATCGGCATGGAGGACGTGTTCATCACAATCCCGATCGCCGACAAAACCGGCTCAAACCTGCCGGAAGGGTTCTGGGAAAAAATAAACCTGAAGCTGAACAACAACGTCCAGAAGCACGGCCACGTCAACCTGGGCGACTATACCTGCTCGATCAGGGAGACCTCGAAGAGCGTGATCATCCAGCTGGGCCCGGTCAGGCTGCAGGACTTCAAGGACGCCATCCCGATCTACAACGAGCTCGTCATGCGCCTGTACCAGCTGCTCATCCAGTACAACTACTTCATCGACCCTTTCAAGGCTCGCTGCTCCGATCCTGAGTTCACGTATTCGAATGTTGTCACCAGGGAGAACGCCAAGGAAATCACCGAGCCCAGAGTCACGGAGTATCTCGGATTTCCAAGAGAGAAGATGCTCCCGGGCGATCAGCCGGAAGAGACCTGGGTCAAGGGCGACAACAGCCCGGACACCGGCACGATCGAGTCCAACCACCGGCCGCTCGCCGCGGCCTGGCGCGCATTCCCGCTCGCCATTCACCAGCTGCTCCAGCTGCAGACCAGGCAGACCGAGATTATGGGGAAGTACGCGGCCGAGATTGAGGCTCACCTGGACACCTACGCGAAAGTCAACGTCGCCTTCGAGAAGAACAACGCGCTCACCGCGGACGTCGGCAGGATCGCGCAGGGCTTTACTTCGGCGCTCGATTCTTTCAAACAAGCCCTGAGTGAGGTCCGGACACCGGCTCCCCAAAAACGCTCTGTAGATACAGTTCTGAGCGACCTGCAGGCCATGCAGCCATGGGAGAGGGTCAGGGTCAGGATAATCCAGAACATCAGGGATTTCACGTTTACGGACGAATCCGGAGCGTCCAGGAAGGTCGATCACCTGAAGGCCGGCTCGGAGATATATCTCGCTCGGGACCAGGCCATCGACGTGGTGACGTGGAAGGAGGCCGAGCTCGTATGACGGAAACACCAAAGGCGAAGATTTTGAAAATATGGAATAAAACATACTGCCCGAAGTGCGAGGGAAAATTCAGTGTTGATTGGTCCTGCTCAGATTGGGATGCTCATCACGACAAGCTGGCCGGCATCGCCATCTCCGAAATCCTATCAGCAGCCAGGAAAGTTGTCGAAGACGAAAGAGCCAGCCATTCGAAGGCCTGCAATAAACACTGCGATCTGCCGTTCTGGGACATCTTAGAAAAACTCGAAGCCCTGAAGGAGCCCGTGAAAAAATGAAGTACGTGCCGCACATCCCGTTCGACCGGAAGCTGGTCCGGAAGTGTTCGAACGTCACCGGCACGGACCCGAAGATAATCATGAAGAACGTCGAGGCGATCCTCGAGGCCATCGGCGGAAAAAAGGAGAGCGACCTGCTCTTCACGTCCTGGGGAGTCCGGAGCAACAAGGAAATGGAGGCCGGAAAATGCTGACAAGCGGGAAATTGCTATTTCCCGACTGTAAAGCCGGGTTTCAAGCGACAGATGCCGGTTTTCATCTGATGGAAGACCTGCCAGAAAGCATCCTGGAAGAAATTAATAGTAACTGAATATTCAGACGAATATTAAGGAGTTGATGACGCATGGAAGCCAGAGAGATTGAAAAATACCCGAAGCAGATCCTGGTCACTGTCGAGAACAGCGATGAGCTCGAGAAGCTGACCGAATTGTGCGACGGGTCGCTTGAGCACGTCGAGGCCGAGATTGCATTTCCAAACGGCAAAGAGATAGAAGTCCCTTCCCCGGCGCCTCCCGAGAAAGAGAAGCGGCACTACAAAAAGCGCGAGCCGAAAAAGCCCGAGCAGGAACTCGTCGGCGTGAAGCTGCGGAACAAGGACAGGAAAAAGCTGCCCATCGCCGCGGCCGCGAAGCGTGAGCGCATAGAGAGGGCCAAGGAGCTCGTGCGCAACGGCATGGAGCCGCTCAAGGCATACAAGAAGGTTTGGGGAGAAGGCCGCGTGAGCGGAAGGGTCCTGGGCGAACTCAACAAGGAAACCGGAAAAGAAGGGAGGCCGCCCGAGGAGACGGCCTCCACGGTTGCGACACCCAGACACATGACCAGGAAAGAGAGGGACGTCCGCAAAGAGAAAAAGAACGGAAAGACTGCTGACGCATTCAAGATCGCGGCCGGCTTCCTCGAGGATAAGAAAGGAAACGCGGACGGATTCGCGTTAGGATCCCTGCAGGAGCATCTTCAGATGAATGGAATTCCAGATTACGAGATTGGAAAGATATCGTCAGCCATGACCGACGCGGGAAGCGATTTCATGAGAATGTTGTGGCACGATCACAGCGTCAAAATATCTACATTCAGAGGAGAGAACGGCAAGATGTTTTTGGCCGAGGAAGCATCATGAAAAGACTCAACATCGAATTCCTACCTCTCAATACATCGAAGTGGAAATGCAGGAGATGCGGCTGCACCGACGACAAGCCATGCAGGGACGTCTACGGAAAGCCCTGCAGCTGGGTGAAGCCCGATCTCTGCTCGGAGTGTGCCTAAATTATGCAGAAAGGAAGATGCGCGATGTGCGGACAGCAGGGAGTGATCGCCTGGTCCACGAGTGACGAGAAGGCAGGGAAGCTCAGCGGACAGCCCATCCTGATCAGCCACGGAAAGGAGTATCACTGCCTCGGCTGCGCGTCGGAGCACTGCAGGGAATGTTTTCTCAAGTCCGGAAGGTCGTACGGCGACCTCCGGGATTTATTGGTTTTGTCACCCCTTAAGGCCCGGGCGTCTTTCAGGAGCGGAGGTCTGCCATCATGAAGCTCCAGGAGACGAAAACGGGCCAGCTGACCGTGACAATACCTCGGCCGCTGGCCCGGGCCATGGGCCTGAAGAAAGGCGACGAGCTGCAGGTCGCAATCAACCAGCGCGGAAACCTGGAGATATCGAAATTGAAAAATCAGGAGAAGACTGAATAACATGAATCTTAACTATTGCCCATTGTGCGACTGCCATTACAGAAAAAAGCACAGGCATGTTTGAGGAGATGGTTTGAATGAGAGTAATAGTCATTTGCAGCGAGAAGGAACTGAATCAGATGGAAATTATTCAGAGCGAGTTCAACGGAGTAATGCATAATTTCGTCAAGCGTGGCTTCAGCGGAAGGATAACGATTGAGAAGGCCGAACATCAGGACGTCCGAGATGCGGTTGAGGCGGAACTGGAAAACGCAAAAAAGAAATTTCCTTACTGGCCGGTCTGTGCTGTTCAGGCTGCCGCTGTCCCTTGTGAAGAGGCTGGCGAACTTCTTCAGGCATCCCTTGAATTCACGTTTGAAAACGGCAACAAGGAAGCCATGCGAAAGGAAGCGCTGCACACTGCGGCCATGGCGATCAGATTTCTCGAGAGGTTTGAGACTATAAAGAAAATTCCACCGAAGTCTATGGAGGACTCATGAAGCCCCAACCAAAACCAGCCTTCGAATACCAGGAAGACGTCAAGGATTTCACGGGCCTCATATTTCACTGCCCGGGCTGCGACGCCTGCTTCCACCTGCACATCGCGAAGGTCGAGCTGCTGCCGCTGCCAAAAACCAAAGTGAGGAATCGACTATGAAAAAAAAGGGTACAAATAAAAAAATTAGAACGGTCCTGGACATCGCAATGTTTGCCGTGAAATTTATTATAACCATGTCTTTATGGTTGTTGCTGGTTGCTGCATATAATCATGTCTGCGGAATTTACTGTGCAGCAGATCCTCCGATCTGCCCATGGATACGAGGCGTAATTTTTGCATACTGGCCGCTCGTAATATTGTTTATTTTTCGATACGCATTAAAGGATGACCATGAAATCAAAACCAAAAAGTAAGGCCCAGAAAATCGCCCTGGCGGCTGGCGCGATCCTCGGGGTCGTTCTGCTGGTTGCCCTGGCGTCGATGACGTTCCAGGAATATTCTCTCGTCCAAGTCGTGCTCCTGGTATCTTTCGTCGCGCTCGCCGTGCAGGACGCCAGGACCGGGAAGGTCAACATTCTCGTCCTGGTTCTCATGGCCGTCCTCGAGTGGATATTTCACCAGTACATTTTCATGCAGGTATTTTTCATGCCTTTCATGGTCCTCACTGCGATCTGGGGAATTGTTTATTTCATACAGAGAAAAGCCGTTTTTAAAAACCGCCTGCCTTTCGGCTTCGGCGACGTCGTCGCTGTCCCTCTCGCGATGACGCTGGCAGCCATACTCGCCGGCTTCTGGGGTCTCGTCCTTTTCGGAGCATTGACAGCCCTGGTGATATTGCCGGCCGTCCTGAAAAGGAAAACCCTGAGGCTGGTCCCCTGGCTGCTCCCGGGCGTCCTGGCTGCTTTTGCCCTGGGATTTTTTCTATAAGATTTTTCACTTCTAAAATAAACAGCATCGGTCGAGATACTGACGAGCTCGTGCACGTCGCCGGCACCAGGCCTGCAGGATTCCGCAGCTGCTCCGCCGGCAACGCTCAGGAAGACCCGACCTTTACCTGTTTACAAAAGTCACTAAAAGTTACTTAAAGTAACCGATAAAAAAATATTCATGTCCCTTGAGAAAAGTAAAAACTGCGATGCAACGGATTGACCAGGGGGACGGCCTCCCGGCATCATTCACAACTTTCGATGAGCTGTTTTAGAGTCCTTCGAGATGTTTTCCATGATATCCCTGGTAGTATTAAGGTCCCTTTCCCGGTCCATGTACTGGGTATATTTCAGAGTCGTCTCGATCTTCTCGTGTCCCAGCATCCTCTGGACCAGCTGCAGATTACCTCCGGTCTTCTCGAGGAGCTTTGTCGCGAACACGCGACGGAAGTCATGCGATCCCGTGGACCTGCCCAGGACGGCCTCGCATGTTATTTTAAGTTTACGGTTGAAGATGTCGACTTTGCTCTCGAGGCTCGCCTTCGAGTTCGGCCAGAATATCGTCTCGTTGTCCAGGATGCCGTCGGCTTTCGCGGCCTTCTGCAGCTCCGCGCAGAAATCGAGCGGCAGTTTTGTGGGCCTTGGCTTTTTCTGCAGCCTGCCTTTTCCGTAAAGAATTACCCTGCCGGTCTTGAAGTCCACGTCTCTGAGCTTCACGCCCAGAGCCTCGTGTACCCTGCAGCCGGTGGCGAACATGAAACGCGCGATCCTCTGCTCCTCGCGCTCGAGCTTTTCAATTACCTGATAGACCTCATCGACCGTCGGGATCTCCCGGGGTTTCGCCGGAGGCTCCTTGACAGCCGGCAGCTTGGCGATCCACACCACGGCCTGGTCCTCCCCCAGGACTTTTTCATGCTCGAGAAACTCTAGGAACTTGACGATCGCCGCCCGGACATATACCCGGTTCTTTCTCTTTATCATTCTAATGGAGTCGTCCATGGAAAACAAAAGCCGGTTTCCCAGCAGCGATTTGACAACAGCCAGGTACTTCCTGGAAGTCGCCGGGCCTACCGGCGCGAGATCCGTGAGGAAACCTTCGAATTTTTTTGCCCAACCCGGGCCGAGCAGTCGGGAAATGTCTCTTTCTCGATTCTCTGACATGTTTAACGCTTGAATGTAGGAACTTTATAAAGGTCCTGATTCGAACCTCAATCATGTTAGTTGTTTTCTTTCTGATATTCATTGCGGGGGCCGTGGGGACATTGTACTTCGGTTTTTTTCAGAAGGAAAGGCGCTGGCTATTGACAATGATATCAACCGTTCTCTGGGCCGTGCTCGCCTTCCAGGCCTTTAAGATAGAGGTCCCGTCCGGTGGCGTGACGCTCGTGTTCCAGGAAATAATCGTTGTGCTGTTCTGCTGGTTCATGACGTTCGTCGGTGCGGTCATCACGGGGATAGGCATCCTGGACACACTGAAGACCAACAAGCAGGAGGCGCAGCATGGCTGACAGCGGCCAGGCCCAGCCCGTGACCTACCAGATGGTCACGCTAACGTCGCAGCTGGCCGAGACCATCATCAAGGACGACAGCCCTCAGACCGTCATGAGCGAGATCTGGGAGTTCATGAACACGGAGCTCATGACCGCGAACCTGACTTACATCGACTTCCAGAACATAATGGACTTCGTTGACCTGCGCTTCGCCAACATGCTGCTCGGCATCCCTGAGGACCTGTGGAACGACGTCTCAATCAAGGAGACTGTCTGGGACAAGGACGAGAACGGCAAGCTATTCATGGCAGTCACGAAGGTCTACAACATAGTCGAACTCTGGGACAACGTCCGGGCGAAGGTTTACATCAAGTGCTGCAACTCTAGGGACGGCCATCTTCTCAAGGCCCTCACCACTCAGAGGTCTGAGACCAAGGGTTTCTATGAGGAAAGGGGAACGCAGAACCCGCTCGCCGGCGAGCAGCAGAAATCGAGATGGAGGCTGATATAATGGCAGAGCTGGATTTCCTGGCGAGCATCAACATCTGGATGTGGATAACCTTTATCGTCGTCGCGGTGTTCTCGGTACTGTTCGTCATCGTCATCATGTATTTCATTCTTCCCATGCGTTCCAGCCCTGCGAAGCACTTCGTCAAGGCCAAGAGGGAGAACAGGCCGGTCTTCTTCCTGGACGCGGGAAAATATTTCCGCTGCGTGGTCGGCAAGGACAAGAACAACGAAGGCCCCGCGGACATCTACCGCAGCGCCAAGGGCCGCGACTATATCAAGGGCGGCCTGGGGCTGAAATATTGTGAAGGCGTTCTCGTGGGAGTAGCCGAGGATTTCCGTTCGCTGACCACGAACATCGGGGTCATCGATCTGATGGAGATGATAGTCGCCAAGAAATGGGATCCGGAAGAGGCCAAGAAAAAGCTCGATGAAATTTCAAAGCATCTGAAGGAAGACCTCGGCATCAAGGACGAGTTCATGGACCTCGACGAAAAAAATAAAGCCGCCCTGAAAGAGGTCACGGAAAAATTCGACGCCCTCAGGGAGAAAATCCTGAAGGAGCATGCGGTCAAGGCCGTGGAGAAAACGGAGGAAGACCATGACTGATAAAAGCGTCATCGACAAGGACGGGGAAAAGAAGCTACGCGAGCTCGAGAAGCAGAGGGCGAAGGAGATTGAAAAGCTCGAGAAAAATTACGAGAAGGAAAAAACCAAGATGCTCGATGACATCAACGACGTCAAGAAAACCGACAAGCTTAAATTCTGGAAGGATCGCAGAGGGTCCGCCATCGAGGACCCGAAATATTGGGCCCTGGTCAACGTCGAGTCCCTCAAGGAGTTCATCAAGTACGGCGCCAACAAGGTCCTGGACCAGATACGCGTCAGGACCGCCGCCAACATAATGGCCAGGGAAGAGATCGCCAGGGCGAAGAACGAAAAGAAAGGCTTCGATGTCAAGAGCCTGATGTTCACGCTGGTGATTATTGGGGTGTGCGGCTTCATGGCTTATATCCTGCTCACTAATTTTTTCAACTGGAAGACTGCATCGGATGAGACCATCCGGGTAAAGGGAGAACTGGGCGACGCCCAGGGGACGCTCGCCGCCTGCAAGGCCGAACTCTACCATTACAATCCATCGTCGTTAATGGCCGCAGCCCCGCCAACAAGTCAACCATCTGATCAGGGGCCGCCGGCGAATCCCAACAGCCCGGTCAATCCGGGCGGGAACACATTGAAAGGATAACATGAACGGAAAAAAAGTTTTGCTGGCGCTGCAGATAGGAGGAGCCATCTTCACGGTCGCGTCCATAGTCTTCGCGTTGACGGTCTATTCATTCGGGACTTTCCTTAACAACAACTTCGTTTACATGGCAGTCTTCTATGACGCCATGGCCGCGGACTTCCACGCAGGCAACCAGAGCTCGGACGTCGTGACGCTCGCGAGCATCACCGCCTCGAAATATTGCGCCATGTACTCGGCGGAGCGCAGGACCCTCGACTATGACAAGTACGGCCATCTGTGCAGCGCCATCGGCAACAGGACCGTTTTTTTCATGGCCTGCTACAACGGCATGAGGACCGACTGCTCGGATGACGCGATCCCGGGAGTTGACGACCCTCTGGCGCTGGAGCTCTACAACAGCGCGCCTTACATGTCCTTCATTTTCAACAACGACATTTTCAAGTTTTCCGAGAAGCAGAGGCAGGGCTTCCTGGCAGGGTGATATCATGCCGCTTGATGCAGTCGAGGAGCTTCTTTCAGAGGTCCGTTTTGAAGACACGGAAAGGAAAAGCTACCAGCGCTTCACGTTCGAATGGCTCGCCGAGCAGGTCATCGACCGCCAGGTATACGGCAAGGACACAATCATAATCATCATCGGCGACCGCCGCGCCGGCAAATCCAACTGGGGCCTGAAGCTCACCCGCGCATACATCAAGCTGAGGAAGAAAGCCGAGCAGGCGAAAGGCAAAGATTTCAAATGGAGCTGGGACGGCAACTTCCCCATAACCAGGAACATGGCCATCAAGACGGCATCCATAAACTACATGAGCTTCAACTTCTATGACGAGGGCGGGGACCAGTTCTATACGACGGAAAGCCTGAAGCGCGCCCAGAGGAAGCTCGTCAAGTTCTTCAACAAGAGCGGCTCGAAGCTCAACCTGACGGTGATCTGCTGGCCGGACATCTGGACGCTCGACCCGAAGATAATCAACATGGCGACGCTCCTGGTCATCGTCCCGTACCGCTTCAAGGACGTCTGCAGCTGGGCGTTCATCTACGGCAAGAGCTCGAACCCGCTGACCTACGACCGCTTCGGAATAATGAAGATAAGGAAGAAGCTCGAGTCCCCGACGAAGGCCTCGATATTCGCCCAGAACTTTTCGATGGACGGGACTTTCAAGGTCAGGCACCGCGACAAGGAAATCGAAATAAATTATCCGAAGGGACTTTTCAAATTCCTGAGGTCGATACCTTCCTTCATGAAGATGCACAGGTTCGGCCCGGTCGACCAGCGCTTCGAGGACGCGTACATCAAAAACGTCAAGAACAAACAGCAGACCAAGGACGAGGACGAGGACAATTACGTCCCGATGGTCCAGTACCAGAAGCTGAAGACGCAGTACGAGACCCTGCTGCACAACCTTTACGTGAAGCAGGACATGAGCTTCGCCCAGCTGGAGCGGCTGCACATATCCCCGGTCGACGGGGCCCACCTGAGGGCGATCGAAGGGATCCGTAAATCAATAAATTCCATAAAGGCGATGTCATGAGCAAACTGGATTACGTGCTGACTGAAGCGTACAGGGACAAGAATTACGAGGAGAAACTGACGGAGCTTTTTTTCGAAGTCATGCGAGATCTCAGGACCGCGGAGAACTGCCCCGCGATAGAGAACGTCCGCCAGGCGCTGGCAGACGCGAACTGCTTCATCGAGTCGGTGGTCTTCTCGAAGAACCATCTCGCCAGGTACAACGAGAAGGTCAGGCCCGTGATGAATGACATCCGCAGGATAGTCTTCGGGAATCCACTTCTGCCGTCGGTGAGGATGGTCGGGCTGAAATACGGCGCGTCCGTCGTCCTGGTGAGGAACAAGCCCGAGCTGCAGAACGGCCTCGCCCTGGTCGAGCAGCTGAAGAGCGCGATCTTCCTGGTGAAGCAGTGGGCTTACGAAGAGGGCCTCTTCCTTTCGAAGCCGATGGACAAGAGAATCGGCATGGAGGCAATCGAATCGACGATGCAGCAGTGAAAAATTATGAACGGAATCATGGACACGTTTTATCCGGTTGCCTTAGTTCTGAGTGCCTCGGTCTGCTCGCTTATCATCAACAAGATAGCCACCAGGATTTTGAAATTCATAGAGAAGCATACCGGCATCGATAAGGTCCTCGATCAGGTCGACGGCAAGCTAGGCCTAAAAGAAGGCCGCAAAAAATCAAAAAAATAGGAACTTTAAAAAGGGACCCGCTCATTTCTTCATCATGAAGCCATTTAACAAGTTGAGAATTGCAATGGCCAACAAAAGCGAAGCGATAAGGCAGTCAGTGTTTTCGGTGCTGGTAAACAAACTCGTGAACTGCGGAGTACCAGGAAGCATCGGTCTCGTCATCGGTGAGCTCGTCACCGGTCTCGTGCTGATATTCGTCGGCATATTCATGCTGAACGCAGTGTACGTAGCGACTGCCCTCAACAACACTTCGGTTTTCTGGAACGTCCAGCAACAGATGATTGTGACCGTGGGAACGGTTTTCTCCGTCATCGGTCTTCTGTTGGTGATCGTCGCGCTGGCCACGGCAATCGGAATACTCAGGCAGTCTATCGCGGGTGCGTGAGCATTGCCCCCATTGTCTGAGCCCGGGGTTCTCCCCGGTCATTGTAATTTTGTGCTGGTAAAATATGGCAGGAACGCAATCGTCCGGAAGCGGTTCTAATTCTCCCAGCCAGTCCGTCCTGGTGCAGCAGCCGAACGGCGAGCAATATTGGAAGAAGCCGCAGGACGTCAAGCCGAACGACACGGTTCTTCACGGCAGCAATACGGGCCAGGCGCAGGCCCAGCAGCTCGTCGACCAGAGCAGGGCCGCAGGCACACCGCCATCCGCTCCAGGCAAATCCGTCAGCGGCTCTTTCTCGTCGCCGCAGGAGGCCGAGGGCGCGACCAAGTCGATGGTCGCAGGCGGATGGAACGTCAAGGGTCTCGAGCAGGATCCCAACACCGGGAAGTGGGGCATAGTCGCGTACGGAAAGAAGGAGCCTGACTTCGCCGCGCAAATCAAGAACGCCGGTTATATGACGACGTATTCGAACCGGCCAGGCGTACCCGACGTCCGCAGGGCGCTGACTCCGGACGAGAAGGCGCGCCTGATTCAAGCTGAGACGCAGAAACAGGCGGAAAATTACGAGATATCATGGGGACCTGTCACAGGCGGCGGCCCGAAGATTGAGAGCGACCTGCAGAAGAATTATGTTTATAACATGAACGTCGATTACCCGGAGCAGGTCCAGGACGTGCGAGCCTGGGCGCAGAAGCAGGGATACCGCGTCTCGAACGTCATACAGAATCCAGACAAGACCCTGACTGTGGAGCTTACCGGCCGGAGCGCGCTCTCGGAAAAAGCGTCCGTGGACATACGATCAGGAGAGACGATCGAGCAGGCAAGGCAGAAAGGAATAAACGAACAGACGACCGATGCCCTCCAGGGTGGAAGCAAAGGATTTCTTGGGCAAGCCGCGCTGTACGTCAGGACTTTGATATCTCCTGCAGGCGAGCATCTGATCATGTCGCATGCCATACAAGGCATTGCCCTTTTCAAAAACCTTCCGATAAATAAATTGAATTTACCAGTGCAACTCGGAAGCGAAATAATTGAAAAGGCCATCAATTACGTTTCCCCAGGGATTCGAACCCCGGATGAGTTAGTCAAGGAAAATACAAACGAGCTCGCTGATAATGCAGCGCAGCATCTACACGAAACCGCCGGACGGCCATTTATTACACTTCCAGGACTTCCGAATTTTAAAATTGTAGTGCCACCGACGTTCGTTCCTTATGAATCATCCAGTGCTATTTTCAACCCGTTCGTTGAAGCTGAAATGGCCTATGCAGGCGGTGCTCTTTTAGGAGCAGCCGGTGCAACAGCGGCCGGCGGAAGGATACTTGGTTCTACCGCAGGAAAGGCTGCAGGCTACGTTCTTGGAGCAGGATCTGCGGCACAGATAGGTCTGCAGGCTATTGCCGAAAGATCGGAAGGAAAAGGAAAGGCGCTCGGAACTCTCGTGTTCGGAGCCATAGAATTCGGCGTCTTCGCTGCCGGATATCATGCTTACAATGTTTACAGCGCGGCGAACATAGCCGCCAAGCCGGTCAAGGTGGAAATCTCCGGGATGAAGGGTGCGAGCGTCACCAGGCCGCTCGGAGAAGGAAGTATCACATCAACCGGCGCGTTCGAAATCACTGAAGGCGAATTCACAGGCCTCAAGGGAAGGACGGCCCAGATCTCCGGGAAGAAAGGCGGCTACGTCCTGACGCACATCCCTGAGCAGAAAGTTGGGAAAGTGTTGATACCTGAGCAGGTCTTCAGGCAGTTCACGAAAGGCGGCACGCTTTCCGATCCTCTAAAAATATACTGGAAGACGGCGAACACCGGAGTAGTGATCGGCGAGAAGGTCGGTAAGGCGTACGGCAAAACGAACGCCGGTATGGACGCATCCGTCAAGATATTCCGGCCCGGAGAAGACATCGAGCTCGTCGGCCCCAGCAAGGAAGCCACGATACTCAGGAAGACATCCGAGAAGCCGGGGAAGGCGAACGGCGAGGACGTCATGATCAGGAGATTCAAGGGCGTCGGTGTGGGTACCGAGGCTGCAGTCAGGACGTATGATCTCTTCCTGGTGAAGGCCGGCGACACGACCGCTCTTGTGGAAGCCAGTGCGATCGCCCGAAAGGCCGCCGTCAAAATCGAATGGGTGGACGTTAGCCTGGCGGGCGGACGCGCAGGATCCGGCGGGAGAGGCGGCGTAACGAAAATACAGAGAGTCATGCCGGAAGTCGTTCCGCCGACGCCACCGTCAACGATGAATATTGATGTCAAGCCAGCGACCGCTTCGGTCACGGCCGGAACAGATCTGGTCGCGCGCATTGTCGCGAACGTGAACCCGACCGCTTATCCGCTCAGGATTAAGGAGAACAAAGCGGCGAAGCCGGTCGACATCGCGAGCGTCGCCGGAGTCCCGCAAATCATCCGCAGGGAATCCACTGCTCAGAAGGGCCGCACGGTCAGCCCGGCGAATATAGTTCTAACCGTCGTTCCAAACATCCTGAGGCCTTCCAAAACCCAGCCGATAATCTCGGTCGAACGGATAGCCATCACGCATCCGATAACCGGCCAGGATATCACCGTCTCCCAGAAGACCGCCATCATGCAGGTTCTGAATCCAATAATCGAAAGGATCGCCAGCCAGCCGGTGAACATCCCTGCGCCTGCGACCCCGACGAACAAGCGCCCCAAATTCATGGGAGGCATCGGACTCGTACCCTTCCTGAGGATGGGCAACATCAAACTGGCGAACCTGTCGCACAGGACCGACGTCAAGCTCAACCCCGTTCCCGACATTCTGAAGGTGATATAGCGATGGATAACTTCAGGACGGCCATTTTCTTGCTGGCATGGACATTCACAATCGGATTGATTTACATGGTCGTGAATACGATGATGGGCGGATATTTCATTCCCATCATGAACGACATCGCCAACGACAGCTCGCTCGTCCAGGACAAGGCGGCGTACAGCCTGCAGACCGGCACAGCGACGACGGCCTTCAACGTCGCGTGCCTCATCCTGGTGCTCTCACCATACGCGTATTTTTTCGTCAAGCTGCTGCTGAAGAAGGAATCGACTTCACAGCCGTATCAACCGGGGGTATGGTGACATGGGTTCCGGATATCGCCTCGTGCTGGGAATACTGACCATCGTCCTGGTCTCATTCCTATGGATACCGTTGAATTATGTATTTAGCCTGGCCGCGGCAGCGCTCAATGCCGGCATCACAGACGCGGGGACGATTTCACGCAACAACATGATGGCGCAGGGAATCTATTACACGCTTTTCATCATTATTGTGGGGCTGATAATTTACATCATCAAGCCAGACAAGGGCGAGGACGACCAGAGCGATCAGCAAGGAGGAGCCTACTATGGCAGTCCGGTTTAACGTGTTTCTCGTTATCACGTCTTTCCTGGTGGCCATCGCTGCAGCTGCGCCAGGATCCGCTCAGGCCTGGCTCTCGGGATATGCTTCATGTTACAAAATAACGAATACAACCAGCTCTGTCTTTAAGTCGGGATATCAGATACCTTTCACGTTTAACAATTCTCAAATATCATATGCGGACTGCGGCTCAAATTTCAACGAACTCAGATTCACCAACGGAACGGACTGCGACACAGACAGCGGAACCACCCTAAATTATTGGCTTAATGGTGACGGGGGAAGTCAGAATGAAACTTCATATAATGTATGCGATCAATCAAATATTTCTAAACCATGCACAGCTTTCATACAGGCGAACGCTGCGAATATGTCCTCATTCCTGGTTTTCTGTAATGCGTCAGACACATTCAAGAATTCGAGCGGGACCGCGACATGGAATTTTTATGACGACTTCAGCGATAACGACGGCTCCGACTGGACCGTATTGGCTGGAACATGGACATTCTCATCTGGCTATGCAAACGGAACTACCAACTTAGCTTATTTGACTAAAAATGGGACTGTAGTGCCTGACGCATGGGTATTAAAATATAAATTGATGATACCCTCGACCGGTGGAACTGTAACATACGCCTTAGGGCGGAGCAACGACAGCGGCTACGGGATAGCCAAGAACGATAATGGCGACCCGGACGCTACGGATATATTCAGAAGGATAGTCGGAGGTAACGCAAACCAGAATGAAAGCTTTACATGTTGCACAGTTGATAATGCATGGCACAA
>JAPLVC010000007.1 GCA_026397315.1 Candidatus Aenigmatarchaeota archaeon
CAGGCTTTTGCAAACTTTATTAATACGTTAGAATCAGATTTCACTGGGGACCCCCTCCTGTTTTTTCTCAACAATTAACAGTTGGGGACCATCCCCTCTTATAAAAAATAGAAAGGATTTCTACACGGGTGTTTAAACATATCTTTATATGCCGTTTTTTTTTTGAGTAATAAATGAATGAGGGTAAAAATACAAGAAGTCAAAGTCGGTTCCAGAATGTGCAAGAAGGGCAAAAGCATCTATACCAAGCTGCTAATTAACTTGCCTTCGGTTTACAGAAAAATCCTCGGGTTGAAGAAAGGCCATGAAATCGACATGAACCTCAAAAGTTTTGGCGACAAAGAACATTGGATAGTTGAAATGAAGTATGTTGCCGGAGAAAAAGAACCGGTCAAGCTGTTCTAAGCCAGATTAAAGTCACACGCCTTCATCAAAAGTTTTATATGTAATTTTTCCAAGATGTGGACAGATGGAGGTGTCCAGATGGGAATTATACAGGAGTTCAAGCAGTTTTTGGATGAGTACAAAGTGATGGGGCTCGCGATAGCATTCATCATAGGCGCTGCGCTCACGACGCTCGTCCAGTCGCTAGTGAACGACATAATAATGCCGGTTGTCTCGCCCGCGCTTTCAGCTACAGGCGACTGGAAGGCATCGGTTTTCCAGATCGGGCCGATAACGCTAAAGTGGGGCTCGTTCCTCGGCGCGATAATAAACTTCGTGATAATCGCCTTCGTGATCTTCATGATAGCTAAGCTGATACTCAGGGAACCGAAGGTCGCGAAGAAGTGAGCGCTTTTTCTTTCCGTTTTTATTTCAAGCTTTTGTTTTAATTTTATATTTTCATTTAAGCCATATTTAGCTGATAGAATGTCGAAAGTTTATTTCTTCCCGGCCGATGCGCAGCAGTCGATGGTGAACGCGCTGCCGAAACTCTATGACAAAATAGCAGGCGATTTCGCCGTGCACGGCAAGCGCGTCGCGATAAAGACGCACTTCGGCGAGAAAGGCAACACGACGTTCCTGCCACCTGCGTTCGCCAAAAAGATTTGCGACATCGTGCGCACGCATGGCGGCGAGCCCGAGCTCATCGAATGCAACACGTTGTACAGGGGCGAAAGGCTCAGGACGGAAAACCACATCAAGCTCGCGAAAGCGCACGGCTTCGATTTCGCGCCCGTAGTCATATGCGACGATGGCGGCAAGAACTGGAACATCGCTAGCGAAGGGAAGCATTTCAAAAGCATAAAGGCCGGCGCGAAGCTGAAGGATTACGAGATCATGATAGCGGTCACCCACTGCAAAGGGCACATCGCCGCTGGCTACGGCGGCGCGCTCAAGAACATAGGCATGGGCCTCGGCAGCCGCGCGGGCAAGCTGGAGATGCACGCCAAGGTCAAGCCAATCTTCGAAAGCGCCAAATGCAAGGCCTGCGGCATTTGCGCTAGCGCATGCCCTGCGAACGCTATCGTCATTGAGAAATACGCTGTGATGGACAAGGCGAAATGCATCGGCTGCGCGACCTGCATAGCAGTCTGTCCCTACGGCGCGGTCGGGATTCCATGGTCCGGCACGACCCACGAGGAGATACAGGAGCGCATAGTCGAATACGCGCACGGTATAACCGGAAAGATAAAGACGATATACTTCAACTTCCTGCTCAACATCACGCCGCAATGCGACTGCGTCGCAGACTCTGGCCCTGTCAAGATGCAGGACATCGGCATACTGGCTTCGGATGACGTCGTCGCGCTGGAGCAGGCGTCGATAGACATGATAAACAAGGCGTATGGCAAGGACTTCTTCAAAGAGAGCAACAGAATCGAAGTCTCTGTCCAGCCCGCATACGCTGAGGCGATAGGCATGGGCAAGCGGGCGTATGAAATTGTAAAAATGGCATGACAATTCCTGGCAATAAAATAACGCCGTTATATTTATAAACCCTTCAGTCAATACATCAATCCGTTTCGAGAATTTCAGGGTGATTATGTGAAACCTTTATGCGAATATATGATATCTGAGATGCTGCCGGGCTTCCGCGCGCTCATCGCGAAGAAGCTCATCGAGGACCATGGCATGTCCCAAACGCAAGTCGCGGAGCTGCTCGACACGACGCAGCCGGCGATTTCCCAGTACAGGCGCGACCTGCGCGGACGCAAGATCTCAGTGTTTCTCAATAACCAGAGGCTCACCGAGCAGCTGGAGAGGACCGCGAATAACATTGCTAACGGCGATGTAAGCCCGGAGAAGACGGGTCTCGAGTTCTGCAGGATGTGCAAGTGCATGCGGGACATCGGCATAGTGTCCGGCTACTCGCTTTGCTAAGAGACGAGCGAGCAGACGTCAATTTCTATCCTTTTTTTAAGGGGCGCACTCAAAGTATTAGTATGGACTATTGGGAGAAGAAGATCGCGGCAGCCACAATGGGCGATCCTGTCCAGACGCTCAAAAAGGACAAGATGCTTTTCAAGAAGCTGAAAGCGGAAAACGACAAGCTCAGGGAAGAGAAGCGCAAGCTGCTGAAAAACAACGACAGCCTCGTCAAGCTCGTGGAGCTGATGGAGGAGAAGGTCAGGAACCTCACCATAGACATGAAGAAGACTTATTCATATTCGTACGAAAAAGGCGGCTGGGTGGAGAAGGGCGCGCTGGACGAGGGACGCATCGAACTCGCTCCGTCACAGATAAACATAGACTCGATAAACAACCAGCTGGCCGAGATACTGAAGATGGTAGAGAAACACAGGATGAAAGAATAAATAGGGCAGTAATGCTATTATAAAGTAAGCGAGGTGTCTTGATGGCGAAGAAATCTATGCAGAAAGTGCATGACGGGTTGGAAAGCGTTCTGAACACTCTCAGTGAGGATGTTACGAAAGCGCTTGACATAAAGGAAGAGCGCAAACTGCTCGAGAAGAAAGTTAGGCAGCTCAAGGACGAGGAAATCCAGCTCAGCGAAGTGGTCGGCCACCTGCAGAAAACGCGCGACAAAATGCAGGACGAGCTGAAGTCAAAGGTTCAGGAAGAGGAAGAGCTCAAGTCTAAACTCATGGCGCTCAAAGAGGACAAGGCAGGCATGGAATCCGACAAGCTTTCCCTTAACCAGCAGATAAAGAACCTGAAGAAAGAGAAAGAGCTTGCCCAAACGTCGCTCGAGAAGACGAACGACCTACTGATATCCTTGAAGCACCACATATCCGAGTTCGATGAAGAGATCAGGGGATAGGCAGAAATCCGTCTTTGAATCAAGAACCGCTCTTAACGGGCGGATTCCTGTTATTTTTATTTTTGTTAATATCATTTCTAATTGTAAGACTAGCGAAGCGTGAACCTATGAAAAGAATCGGAGTTTCAGACCTGCCTCTGCATCCGGGCCGCTGCCCGCCGTGGCTGTTCAAGCGCATGAAAACGCTTGCTGGTTTGGTGAGCGAGGCGATAATTCTCGAATACGGAACGGACGAGTTTCTCAAACGGATAGCGAATCCGTATTTCTTCCAGTCCTTCGGATGCGTGCTTGGGTTCGACTGGCACTCATCGGGAATTACTACTACAACCATGGGTGCGCTCAAAGAATCGCTGGACCCGGAAAAGCACGGCATCGCCGTCCTCGGCGGCAAGGGCGGCACGTCGAGAAAAACGCCATTCGAAATCGAGCGAGCCAGCCAGGTATTCCCGCTGACGGACGAGGAGACCGAGTTCCTGAAATACGCGAGCCGCATGGCGGCGAAAGTCGATTCCTCAGCTGTGCAGGACGGCTACCAGCTCTACCATCATAATTTCATCCTCGCGGAGAACGGCAACTGGGCAGTCGTTCAGCAGGGCATGAACAATGCGAACCGTTACGCCCGCCGCTACCACTGGCTTTCCCAGGAGCTTGAATCATTTGTCAACGAGCCGCACACTGCGATATGCTGTGACCATCGCGGACGGGCGCTCGACATGACCGCAAAGGGAAGCAAGGACGCGCGGAAAGCATCTGTCGACCTTGTGAAAGACGGCCTCGGCGAGGTGAGGAAGCTTCTGGTCATGGGCAGCTTCCACTGGATTGACAATTCCGTGTACAAACGCCTTCTCGACCTGAACGAGTTCCAGCCGCGCAACTTCGAAGAACTGCTCGCGTTCCAGGGGGTCGGACCCAAGACGATACGCGCCCTAGCGCTCACGAGCAAGCTGGTCTACGGCACGGAAGCGAGCTGGAAAGACCCTGTGCAGTTCTCGTTCTCGCGCGGCGGCAAAGACGGCACGCCTTTCCCTGTCGAGCGCGACGCGTACGATGAGAGCAACCAGATGCTGCGCAGTGCGCTGGATAACGCGAAGCTTGGAAACAAGGAAAGGATTCAGGCAATCCGCAGGCTCGAGAATTTCGCTTGAAATTTATTAAGCCGATAGACAATTTCTATAAATGGAATTTCTCGTTTTAGGCCTTACGGGCAAGCGCGGCTCAGGCAAGGACACGATGGCCGATTACCTGAAAGCGAAATATGGATTCCGCGTGCTCACATACACGAACGACGTGCTCGCGCCCATACTGAAGGGGCAGGGAAAAGAAGTCACCCGCGAGAATCTGATTGCGCTCGCCCTAGCCTTGCGCGCGAAAGGTGGGAAGCACATAATAACAAAGCTCCTGTGCGACAAGATAGAGGCTAGCGGCCTCTGGGCAGTGAGCGGCGTGCGCTACCCGGAGGAAGTCGATTACTTCAAGAGTAAGTTCGGCGGAGCATTCGTTCTCGTAGAGGTCTGCTGCCACGTCGAGAAGCGACATGAACGCGTGGTGAAGCGCGGGACGAAAGGCGAAGGCCACATGACCATGGACGAATTCATGGCCATCGAGGAGAAGGAAACGGAGAAAGTCATAAACGACACCATAAAGCTGGCAGGAATGAAAATCAGCAACGACGGTTCGATGGACGACTTCTACAAAAAGATAGACGCGCTGGCGAAGAAATTGAACATATCAAAAACTCAGAAGTGATTAATTCTTTCTATTTGTCGCTTATTTTGAATATCTTAACGAAAGCCAGCAACAGGAAGGCGCTGATTATGGTCGTTATCCCGGAAACTATCATCGGCACATGATAACCCATCAGCTGCCCTATGGGCCCGAAAACGAGCGAACCTGCAATCTGGCCGAGCAACGCGAGCGTGAACATGATGCCCGATCCGCCGCCCACCCTTTTGACGCCGAAGAGCTTCGACACCCAGAAGAAAATAGCGACGTTATACATGCCATCGCCCGATTCGTGGGTTATCCTTGTAAGGAAAGAGAACCATGGGATTGGGATTGTCTGAAGTATGAAAGACACTCCGGACAACAGCAGGCCGAAAAACAATATCCATTTTACGCTGTTCTTGCCTGCGTCTATTCTTTTTCCGAAAACATATGCCATTATGCCGAGAAAGGGCAATGAGAATGCAGTGAACATTCCAACCATGAGCATGTCGAAGCCGAGGTTGTTTCTCAGGAACAAGCCGAAAGACGTGTTCTCTGCACCCCAGTGCAGCGCGTTCAGGAACATGACTACGCCCAGTGAAAGCACGCGGATGTTTATGACGTCCTTCTTGTAATCAGAGAGATTGATCTTGTATTTCGAGTGAGATTTGAATGATGCGAAAGGTATGAGGCAGATGTAAACCAAGCCGATTATTATGAAGCCGGCCCTGAAGCCGATCAGGTACGCCATTATGCCGCCGGCCAGAAGCCCGAAAGATGACGAGATGAATTTCACAAGGTTGTAGGCGCCGAACTTCCTGCCCTCCGAATCCTGCGTCTTGGTCTTGTACACGAGCGTTCTGAGCGAAACGTCGCTCAGGTTGTAACCCAGCCCTCCCATGAAGAACAGCGGCAGAAATATGATGAAACTGTCAAGCAGGCTCAGGCTGAACAGGAAGACGGTGAGCATCATTATGCCGGCGACCATTGTCAGGCGAATCGTCCATTTATCGTTTATCACGCCTGTCGGGAAGGTGACGAATATCGAGGCTATCGCATACAGCGAGACGAGGACGCCAATCTCGTAGCCGTTCAGGCCAATCGCAGAAAGATGTATGGGCAGCGCGAAAGATATGAATGAAAAGAAGAGCGCGAAGAAGAACAATATGACCAGCGCCCGCCTGTAATTCGGGTCGTCTATGCCTTTCGCCAGCCCGCCGAGCCTGCCAATCATATTCTTATTTGACTTCAATCACTAATTTAAACATTCAAGAGCAAAAAAATATACCGGACAGTTCGACACATGCGCAGCATGTGTCATCCGCTGGTTCGCCTCAGTAGCTCAACCCGGCAGAGCGATCGATTTGTATCGATATTAAGAGGCCGCGCGCAGGCGCAGCCAATGACTTCGATAAGCCGACACATGCGCAGCATGCGTCATTCGCTAGAATATCGATAGGTTGAGGGTTCAAATCCCTCCTGGGGCTTTGGAATTCAGTTCCCACTTAGGGGTTTTCAATATAGACTCTCAGGTGGAATAGATGGATATGAATTCCAACAAGGAAACGATAGGGAAATTTATCAATTTCTGCAACAGCGAAGGCCTTTCGGAAGGCCGTTTGAACAAGCTGGAGACGGTTTTGAACAGGCTGTCGGACTGGCTGGGTGTGGGCTTCAAGGAAGCCGAGAGAACGGACATAGAGGCGCTTGTCGTCAAAATAAACAAGAGCGGCTTCAAGGACTGGACAAAAAGCGACTACAAGAAGATACTGAAAAAGTTCTATAAATGGTATGAGGGCGACGGCGAAGAATGTCCGAAAAAGGTCAGATGGATAAAGGTCGGCAAAGTTCAGAGCAGGCGAATGGCCGAGGAGTTGCTCACACAAGAAGAAGTAAAAACCATGATAGAGCACGCATCCAACGTCAGGGATAAGGCCATAATCTCGGTTTTATACGAATCCGGCTGCAGGGCAGGGGAACTGCTCGGCCTTAAAATAAAGAGCGTGCAGAACAAAGGCAGTCTGGTTCACATACACGTTTCGGGCAAAACGGGCGATAGGCCGATACCTCTCGTTTTCTCCATTCCTTACCTTTCATCATGGATCAACAACCATCCGGAAAAGAACAACCCAGAAGCCAGTTTGTTCGTTTCCGTGGGAACGAGGAACAACAGCAACCCCATAATATACGACACTTTGGGCAAGATGCTGAGAGACGTTGCCTTGAAGTCGGGGGTAAACAAAAAGGTGAATCCGCACAATTTCAGGCATTCGCGAGCGTCGTACCTGGCGAACAAGCTAAAAGAGCCTCAGATGCGCATGTTCTTCGGCTGGGGCAACGACTCGGAAATGCCCGGAACGTATGTTCATCTGAGCGGCAGGGACATAGACGATGCCATACTCGAAGCGAGCGGCATCAAGAAGCCGGAAACCGACCAGTCAGACAAAACGCTTCATTCCAAGACATGCCCAAGGTGCAACACAATAAACGAGGCTACGGGGGCATTATGTTCAAAATGCATGTTGTCACTCAATGAGCAGTCAATGGTCGAATATGAGGAAAAAATTAACGGGTTGTTGGGATTCCTGAATAATAGGAAAATTTTAGAAAAAATGATAGACGAAAGATTTGAACATAAATTGAAGTTATTCAAAGCACATAAATAGCATAGATACAATTCATAAAGGATGAAAAAACACATACGAATAGAGGAATCTTATTTAAGAAGCAAGATGCTTAAGGAATTCAAGAGCATTGACAATTTAAGATTTTTGTCACTAATTGTCCATCAGTATGTGGAATATTTTTTGAATGAGCTAATTGTCAAAAATGTAAAAAATCCAGAATTGATTATTGATGATAGAGAATTGGGTACATTTTTTAAAAAGTTTACAATCCTTAAGGCAATAGGGTTATTTGATAGACGACCCGATGTGTTAAGAAACATAGAAGTAATCATGAAAGTTAGGAATTATTACGCTCATAACATGATGACAGACAATAAAATACCTAGATTGATAATTGATAAAATTTTGACCATGGCTTTACCTAAAAAGGTTCACGAAACCATTAGGAATGGAAAGCAAGTACCAGATGATATTATTAACGCATTGAAAAAAATGAAAGTACCCGAAGGGTATGTCGATGAAGGGGAGGGCAAATATCTAACATTGTTTATCGGTCCTATCGATGAAACAAATGAATATTCTATCATCGCTCCATTCATAGTTGGTTCGATTTTAACAATTGAAAGCCTGAAATATCTTTCTGTTTAATCATTTAGTCCAATTTTCTTTTTCAGCTTCCATCAAATTAACGACGAAGAGCATTCCAAATTCAGTTAATCTAAATCTCACTCTGCCTCGTTTTGGAGTATCTTTGAACTTCTTTCTCATCCTGCTTATCATTTTCAATCTTTCCCTTACAACATCCTCCAGTTTCCTTTCCGCTTTGAATTCTGGGAATTCGATGCCCTTAACCAGTTCATCCAATTCTTTAAGTAATTTATCATCATTTGGATGTGCCAGAAGTTTTTTTTCTATTTTGTAAACTCCTTTTTTTCTTAATTCTTTATCGATTCGCCTTGTTTCTTCTCTACCAAAACTCATCTGATTAAACAGTTCACCAAAGTAAAATCGCCGTGGATTCTCTATATTCAGGCGTTCAATTAAAAGGTGCTTCTCCAAATTTGTTAAAGCCCTAGATAACGAAGTGTTATTTTTGTAAATTTCAAAATCTTTAATCTCACTTCTATTATATACTCGATTGTATTTTTCCTTTTCACCCATTCTGAGCATAAGCCTTTGTTCTGGGATTGATATCATAAGAAAATATACATTTTGTGCTTAAACAATTTGCCCTATTGGCAAACTATCCGGAAATTTCACTTTTGTCATATATTATCATGGAATTCAAGACCCTTACCGAACTTCTGGATTACGTTGATGCAGAAGTACAGAAAAGGGTGAACAAAATAATCGAGGAGAGGGAGCATGACCGAAGCGCATGATCTCGAATCCTCAATCATTGATATTCTCAGAAAAAGGCCCGCGAGTGCTGAAACGATATCGCATATCACAGGCCTCCCATCGAACTCCATCGGCATGAAACTCAGAAGGATGGAGAAATGGAGAATCATCCGACCTATAACGAAGAGGGAGATGCTGATCTGGAGCATAACGAAGGATTGACTCGCCGAAAGCGAGCATAGGGGCTTGTCCCCGGCGAGCGGAAGGCGTCAATCCACGAACCCGACTGCTGATTTGCCGTTATGTCTCCATTTCGACCATAGGAGGTGAAAAAATGGAAATATCAACGCCGATACAGGCGATACGAAAGAAGTGCGTGGAATGCTCTAACAACCAATACAAAGAGGTACGCAATTGTGAGCTAGCTAGCTGCCCACTTTTTCCGTACAGGATGGGGGTGAGGCCTGAGACGGCCAGAAAGGAATCTGGAAAAACTGCCTAGCTAGCTGGGCAGAAATCGAAAAATACAGGAGTTTTGAACATATGCCTAACTTATCAACAAACTGGGAATGTGATTGCTGTCATAACATCAATACGGCATATAACAAACGTTGTATAGTATGTGATGTAGAAAGAAGTAATGTAGATAATAGTAACGTTTCAGTTCTTTGTATGGAAACAAGTCAACAGAGGAAATGGCTTGAAAAGCTGCTTGACAAGGAATACGGGTTTTGTGACGGTGTTTTTCCAAGGAAGGCGATAGTTGACGAGATGAGGGCCAGGGAAATCAAAGCGGCATTGGATTTCGAGTTATGCCACAAGAACACTTCTGGTCACATCTGCACCGAGTGTGGAAGGCGTGTCGAACGGCCAAGCACGTGCAAAAACCGCTTGTGCCCACAATGTTCTTCGATACGATACGCCATGATAATGAGGAAGTATGAAAAACCAGTCAAGGACATGGTTCATCCCGTCCTTTTGACCGTGAGCATAGGCCACATCCCGTTGAACTACCCGGAAGTTCTGTCGTATTATCGCCGTCTTTTCTATAAACTGGTGAGGAAGCTGGACAGTAAAATCAGGTCGGGGTTCGTCGTGATAGAGCTTAGCCCGAAATTCCATCTGCATTTCCACGCCATAATCGACACGCCTTATTACATTCCACAGGAAGAACTCAGCCAGATATGGGAGAAAATAAGCGGCTATGAATACGTTCATATCAAGAAAATCAACAACAATGAGGCCTTGGCCTATTTGATCAAATACGTGGTAAAATCGCCAGAATTTGAATCGGTTGCATCATATGTCAACTATTACCAGATGACGAAGGGTCGAAGGCTTTTCTCCACCATCGGGGCACTTTACAAACTAAAGTCGGTACTTAAAATCAAAGAACGTTGCACATGTGGAAGCAATGAGCTGGCTTATTTGCACTTGGAATACGTAGAGCACGACTTCATGATAAAATATTTCGGGTCTATGGACAAGGTGCCGTGATAATAATTATGTATTTTGTATTTTAAAGCCAATTTTATTTAATTGAGTTATTTTTTTGTATTCTACTTGAAAAATTCTTTTAGGTGGCAATTTCGGATTTTTTTCGATATTTCTCAAATACTTTAAATATTTATCGCGTGTCATGGATACATTTTTATAAATTATAGTAAAATCAAATAATGGTTTCAAAAAAGACAACTGCCACACTAATCCAAATGGGCTATATTTTACATTTTTTTTATCATATTCAACAAAAATGATGCATTTTTTGTTTGCAGGATTTTCAACAAGAGACATTCCAATTATATTCGCTTCGTCGATTGTTACATAACATCTCTTACCATAATATAAATCACCTTTAATATGATTACATTCCTTTGAAAAAGGATTATTTCCGCATATAGAGCATGTCGCTTTTTTTGTCACATATTCAACACTGTTGAACATGGTATATGGAAATAATGATTCAATTTTTAGTAAATAATTATATAGCATATTTGAATCAAAAAAATCGTTACCGTTAACAGATAAATCCAAAACATCTATTGCAAGTAGGCAATCTTGTAAATGATTCCATGAGTCATCTGGTGATGATCTCAAATGAGTCCAGCATTTAATAAAATGTTCAAATAAATGCCAATAAGCTCTAAAAATAAAATGCTGATTGCAAACAAGTTCACTTTTATCTCCGTTTTTGTCTATCATATTATTTTCAAATTTAATTTTAGATTGAATTAATGTATTAGCATTTTCAAAATCCTCTAATTGAATGTATTTAATTATTTGTTCTTTATCATTCCAAAAAGAATCATCATCAACCTTTAATTCAATGTTTCTCATAACCTATCTATTATCTCAGAAATTTTTTCTCCAGTGAAAGTATTTTTTATATCGTTTGCGGGGCCATCATACTCTAATTTTAGCATACTTTTTTTGTCACGTTTTTCTATTTGAATTTTGAAATGTATCTGGTTTTTAGAATTAGAAAAAATTCTTGGATACTTATTTTTTAGATATTCTATGACTATATCAACTACACTCTCAATGCCTACTTTTAGAATAAAATCTATTCCTAAAGTGATGATAGGTAGATAAGAATCTATATTATTTAAACTCAATATTTCTTCTGGGTCGGACAAATAAGTGGCATTTTGTTGCGTTTCTTGATTTACGTATTTTACAAAATCAGCTGTTTCTTTTGGATATAACCAATTTTTATTAGCTCTCCATCCTCTATTAGGAGTTATGAAAATACATGGTTCATTTTTCTTTATTTTTTCCTTTGCCTCTGCGGAAAGAACTTCACTATAAGTTTCAAAATTAATATTTTCCTCTGCAATTTTCAAAGACATAAAAAATAGATGATTTTTGACCTTATAAATTTCTGTTTCCAATTTACTATCTTCATTATATAAAAAATTCAGCATATTTCAAAATTACTTAATATTTATTGAATTTTTTCAATCAGAATGCTTCTTTTTTTCTGTATTTCCTTGATTCTTTGCAACAGAAAAAACTTCCACTTCGGCTTGTACGTGTGAACGAAGATTATTGGCGTATTTTCCAGCTTGTATATCTTTTGCCTGAAAGAATAGTCGATGTTTGGGTTGCCGCACACCTCGACATAAATTCCAAATTCGGAAAGGAAGAAGTCGGGTGTCCATATCCTCGGTCTGTCCTTGTGGTCGGTGATGAATAGCGGTTGTTCAAAAACCCACCATAGTTTCTTGAATTTGAGGAATTCCGCTACTTTCTTCTCCTCCGCAGTCATTTCTTCATAAATGCTGAAATGTTGATGGAGGCTGTTTTCCATGATTGAACTATGAATTTATAATATAAATGTTTGTATAAAACATTTGGATACTCGATTGTAAGAACGTTTATACAAAATGTTTATATGACCAGCAAGCACGAACCGGACGTATTGTCAATTCTCTCAACAAACGAAATCAAAAGCACGAACCAGGTTCTCAAGGAACTCGAAAAAATAACGGGCAAGAAAATCAACTGGCATGTCCTATACAGGATTCTCATGGATCTCGAAAGGGACGGAAAAATAGAAAGGCTAAAGGCCGATGCCGGATTTTTTTGGAAAAAACGAGATTGAATATTTGCAATTTAAAAATTCAATCCACTTATCCAGAGGTGATGGTTCATAATATGGTTCTAACATAATTTCAAAAATAAGTATTTCTGGCAAATGAAAAAATGTGAATAACCAAAAATAAAAAGATCTTTTTTCTCTGAAATCTTTCTCCAAAAAACCACCTCGGCAACAAACAAACCAAGGGGAGATTCTAGTCATTTTAGAAAAGTTTTTGATTTTTGGCGGATTAATTGCTATAATCGAAGGGTAATACCTCCCTTTTTTTTCAAATTTAAATTTGAAATATATTTTACCTTGAATTTCAGGTAAAAAATTCTCTTTTCTTCCATATCTTATTTTAGTAAAATCTTTACCTAATGAATTATTAATTATCACTTCATGACCCTTTGGTATTTCTTTCATCCCAACAAAATTAAGGAAATATTTCAATTCTGTTCCTAACATCATTAATGAATCAATGTATGGACGTTCGGCCCAATTACTGAGATACAGGGTAAAGGTGATATTTTTTATTTTTTTATGTGTGGAATCACCTGATAAAATAAGTATGTAAAAAGACCCAGAATAAACAATTTTAAACGTGAAATTATTTTCCTTTACGTTTTTCAAAGAAGAATAAAAGTTTTCTATGCCGTGGCCACAAAATTTTATTTTTCTTGATTTCAATAGCCAGAATCCATCCCTTTTTCTGGATAGATTTGATGTTATTAAATTTTCAAACCCATAAAGGATTTTCAAGTCTAGATCTTTTAAATCAAATTTTGTTTTATATAAACGATAATGAATGTAATCACTTAACACATTATAATGCGTCTCGAATGGAAAATCTGGTAAAAAAATAATATCTTCATTTATAGCATAATTTTTATAATTGAAAAATTTATTTCCATCGATAGTTTTGTATTTTGTTATCTTCTCATACTCTTTACACAATGCATTAAATCCTTTAACTGTTAAGATAAATTTTTTATTTTTAGTTTGAATATAACCAGTTCTGATTAAACTTTTAATTATCTTTATTATTTTTTCATCCTTTTCCTCAAAAAGTTGAGATAAAGATTTAGCATCATAACCTTTTACAATATATGAAAGAATGGTAGAGTGACCTGATTTCATAAAAAATAAATCTATTAAAAGCATAAAAATGAAACTTTCTTATGAATTTCCAAAAAATTTGGATTAAACGGAAAGAGGAAGATATACACGACTGTTTAAAAAAGGCTTATGTGAAGTTAGGATACGAAGTAAATAATATTCACGCAAGTGATCGAAGTCATGAAAACGGTATAGATTTGGAATGTATAAACGCCGAAGAGATCATACATATACAAGCAAAACTCAAACCTGTTTCATCCGATATAAAACAATTAAAAAATTTTGCAAGATCTAAAGCAGATAAAAAAATATATGTTTATGTTTTAGATCCATCAAGAAAATTCGATGAAGAAATAAAAAATTATAAAGAAAAGATAAATTTTTGGAATGCCGAACAATTACATGAATTCTTTTTGAAAACTGAGATACCCAGTTATATCAGATTGTTATTCTTGTCGTCAGATTTAATTCAAACAATTATCGAAACACTAAAAGAAATAAATAAATCAAAAAAAGTAAAAAAGACCGAACTAAAAACCGAACAGTTGCGAGATTGGTGGATTTTAAAGGATAGAGCAGTGAAATTACATGCAAATTTAGAATTTTTAAGAGACGCTTACCAAACAGAACTCTTAAAAAAGGACAGAATTGAAATTTCTGAAGTCAAAAAATATATCGATGATTTAATGAAAAAGTTTGAATTAATAAATCAGAGTTCTGCAATTGATTTGCTTTATATTTTCAAAAAAATAAATTCTGTATATCCTTCACTTATTTCTAAATTCATAAACGTGACTGAACGTCGTTCGAATTGGACTGGTTTCCCCTTTCATCTCGATGCAGACAAAAAGTATTTGGAAGAATTATTAATAGAAAATTGGTTATTAGCAAAATTAGATGAGGTATCTTTTTTCGGTTTTATTAATTATTGTCTCAAAGACCTAAAAGAAGCAGCGAAGGCGATAGAAGATGGTGTTGATTGGGTTCATGAAGATAGGTTTAAGATATCAGAACTTGAGCATCTTTAAAATTATGAAAATGAGTTTGACAACAAAATTATTTAAATATAATCTTTTAAGTCACATTTTAGAATTCTAAAATATGACCCAAAACAGAACTGAATATTGCCGGCAGTATTACCAGAAAAACAGGGAAACTCTCCTAGCCAAATCCAAGGTTTATTACCAGAAGCACAAGGAAGGAAAGAAAGAATATTTCAAGGCATACATCTCAAAGCCTGAAAACAAAAAAAGGAAGAATTCTTACCTTAAAAAATACACTAAACAACTAGAAATCAAGGAAGCCGACAAGAAACGCAAACAAAAAATGAAGGAATGGTATAGGAAATACCATCTGGAATATTACCATAAGAACAAGGAAAGAATTAATGACCAACGTCGGAATAATACTTTAAAACGGTGAAATTATTTCAGAAGATAAAGCGTCTATTGAAAGTTGGGAGAGAACATACAGAAAGTTATATCCTAAGAATGAAGGATGGATAATAAGACAAAAGGGATTTCCTGATCGGGTTGTGTTTAATAAAAAAACAAAGGAATTAATTTTTTATGAAATCAAAGCCGGAATTCACAAGCTTCATAAGACACAACATGAGATGATGTTAATACTGAAAGAAGGTAAAAAAACAAAAGCTTTCTTATGTGAATATGAATCTAAATCTGGGGAAAAAATTAAACCAGATCAACCCATCACATTAGACACACCTTCCAAGGATTGGGAAGGTGTCAAAGCGCCATACTTTAAATTAAAGGCTGAACGAATAAAAAAGAAGTGTAACAATGCGTGAAAAATTAAAAAATAGCGTGATATATTCCTCCCCAGTTATAGGCATAATTGCTTTATTTTATCTATTGTCTTATGCTTTGCCGTCGCTTACTATCGAATCTGTATTAACTATCTCACTATCGGTGCCAGCAATATTGTTCACTTATTATAATTATTTTTTTACGGCAAAAGAAAAAATGAGACCGAAACCATCTTTAGAATTAAAAAATTTTACATTTTCCTTTTCACCCGGTCAAAAAAATCCCCCAGATGAAAATCTTCCAGATGGATACAACGATACACCTTCGACCCTCAACGGCAGTTTTAAAATTTTCAATACAGGTAAAGTTGATGCTACAAACGTTAGAGGAAACGCTGTGTTTAAGGATATAAGTGATGGTCGGGTCGTTCACGAAATTGACTTTGCTTCATTAATTAATATTCCAAAGGAAAAAGGGAATGTGATAATGGATTTTCCTACCGTATATACTTTAGAAAAGGATAAAGATTTTGAAATTATTATGATTCTAAAATGCAATGAATGCCCTGAAGGTATACGCTTTACAAAAAATGTAAAAACTGGGTGAACAACGGACTTTAATCCTTTTAAAACAAGAATTTCATAATATAATAGAAACCTTCTAACTGGGAATTAAGTTCTATCGTCCTCCTGGGGCTTTACACCTGGGGATTAAATCCCCAAATGTACTCAGTCCACGGTCTTCTGTCCTCACCGAGTATGGAAGATGTAAGGAAACCCTGCTTAGTTCTACCAGCGAAAACAACCATGAAATTATAACCCGGTTTCTGAATTACGATCTTGTCGGGAAAGACAGAATTGAAGCAGTCAAACTGGGCAGGAACTGGTTCATAAAAAAGGATGTGCTGGAGAGGTATGCCAACAGGAAAAGGACTGATGCGTCATAGCCCCTCCTGAATTACTTTATATGCCATCAGATTAATCTCCAACTACTTAACACTTGGGGGTATTTGTTATGAAAATTGTAAAAAGAAATGACACGCGAGAGGACTTCGACAGTAATAAACTTAGAAGAGCTATTGAAAAGGCGGCAGCAGACGCAAACATCGCCAGTAATAGGGCCACGGAAATAGCAAACAGTGCTGTAAGAGACGTTGAGGAACATTTCAAGAGCAGAGATGAAGTGAGAAGTGCGGATATTAAAAAAAGGGTTCTAGAAGTATTGGACACTGAAGGGAAAAAAGTCTCTAATGCCGCCAGGAATTTCAAAAAACAGTAAGTCAGAAATTCGTTTGCTTTTGGGGTGCATTGCCCCCTTTCCTTTTTACATGTAAATTATTAAAAAACACTACCCTTTTAAACCTGAAGCTGGCCGTCCACGTAATTCTTGATAATAAATAGGTAGAAACCCCTTATCTGAGAATTCGGTTCTAACGTCCTCTTGGGGCTTTCCATCCTTTTACAGGGTACACGTGAGAACCGGCATGCAAAATCGTAACCCCTAATCCATGTGACTACAAAAATTGAAAATGTAGTCACATAAATAATTAATTTATAAATATGTAGTCACATAATATTATCATGCACATCGAAATTCGCAAAAGAGGCGGCAAAAAACTATACTATCTGGCGTACTCCTTCAGGGATAACGGCAGGGTAAGAAAAATCAGAAGATATCTCGGCACCGATTTGACGAGCAAAAAAATAGCGGAAACCAGGAAACAGGCCGAAAAATCCATCACTGAACAGATGGGTAACTACAGGAAGATAAGAGATCCGCTCCACACGGTCTTGTCCGCTGAGGAAATGAAAGCCGTCAAAACCATGCTTACAGACAGCGAGATGAAAATATCTCACCTTTCCGACAGCCAGTGGGAAATGTTCACAGAGCTTTTCACCTATGACACAAACGCTATAGAGGGCTCTACCATCACCGTCTCGGAGGTCAGGGAGATAATCAGGGAGGACAAGTGGCCGCCGAGAAGGTCAAAAGAGGAGATATCGGAGACGTATGGCGTCGCTGAAGCCGTGGATTTCATACGCAAAACCAAGGAGCATGTGTCGCTCGAGCTGATTAAAAGCCTCCACAGGATTGTTTTCAAAAATTCCAAGGCTTTTGCCGGCGAATTCAGGTCCAAAGGCATCGAGGTCGCGGTTGTCGACAGCAAGGGCGGAGTGATACATAAAGGCGCTCCGCAGAAGCAGGTCGCGAGGCTCCTGAAAGAACTTGTAAAATGGTATGACAGAAGCAAGGGAAAATATCATCCCATCGTCCTAGCGGCGGTCGTCCACAACCAGTTCGAGAACGTACATCCGTTTCAGGACGGCAACGGCAGGGTCGGCCGCCTTCTGCTTAACAACATCCTCATCAAGCACGGTTTGCCGCCCGTCAATATCGAACTGCAAAACAGGATAGAGTATTATGCCGCCCTGCAGGCATATGAAAATCATGGCAACTTAAGACCGACAATAGAGCTTATACTGAAAGAATACATGAAAATGAGAAAAGCGCTGAATCGATAAGTAATGCCAATGCGATTGCAGGAAATTCTTATCAGTTCACCTGGCCGGTTACGGTGCCTATCTCAGTGTGGTCGAGCCCGCCGGAATTATAGACTATCGCTATCTTTATCGAATAAGCATTCCCTGGCTTCAGCACAGGCGTCGTCTCGAACTCTATTTGCCTGGACTCGCCTGGCTTCAGTACCAGGTCAACCGGGCTGTACGAGGTGCTCTGGTCGCCTATGGTCGCCGTTATCGTGCGTATCGTCAGAGGCGTCGAGAGCCGCCCGTTCTCCAGATTCAATATGAATTTGCCGTCGGCGCTTTTCAGCTCCCAGTCAATCGGGGTTCCCAGCACCTGGAAACCGGTGACCGTCCGCCCCGCGAACATCAGAGGGTTGAACAGGCCCAAACCGTAAAACGCCGCGGCCAGTATCACCACGATGAATATGGCCCAGCCATACGACATAAGATATTCCATAGCCGACTGCGCTTTCTCTCTCGCGAACTTTCTCATGCTCCAACCCCCGCAACCATGATGAGAATAATATGTGAAAATAGAAATAAAAACCCCGAATTTCATTAACTCATTATGTCGAAAAAAATCCGGTTACTAGCGAAACTCATGCGCTCAGGCGAATTCAGCCGCTCGGCCGAGGCGGAGGAAGCGGTCCGCAAAGGCAGGGTAACGGTCGACGGCAAGCCAGCGACGAATCCGCAGCACTCCGTGAAGGCCAACGCTACCGTAAGCATTAATGACCGCCCCATTGAACCTGTGGCATTCACATACGTCATTCTCGACAAGCAGAAAGGCATGGTCTGCCAGAAGACCGACAAGGAAAGAAACGTGTACGAAGTCATATCATCAATCGAAGAAATCGATCCGAAAACGCGGGCTAGCCTGTTCTGCGTCGGGCGTCTCGACCGCGACACGGAAGGCCTGTTGATCATAACGAACGACGGGCAGCTGGAGAAATTGCTCACGAAAGGGAAGCGCATAATCAAGATCTACGCCGTCGTGACGGACGCATCAGTAACTGACGACGATGTCGCAGCCCTCCTCAAAGGCGTTCAGGTAACGGACGACGACACTGGAAAGGCGTTTTTCGTCAAGGCCGTCGCCATCAAGCGGCTCGGCGAAAAACAGATAGAAATTGGCATCGATGAGGGCAGGAAGCGCCAGATAAAGAAGATGCTCGAGGCGCTGGGGAACCACGTCGTATCGCTGCGACGCGTGGGCATCGGCAAAATGAGGATCGAAAGCCTCAATTTCGATGGTAAGCGCTATCTGATAGCGAGAAAGCAAGACCTGAAATTCTGACAAACTGACAAAAAACAACCGCGTCTCGCTTATTGCGCCTGCGCCTTTTTCATAGTGACGTAGCATTCTTCACAGTAATGCTCCCACACCTGGGAAGGGTAAAGCTGCACCGCCCTGGCCGAGTCCTTGCCGCACATCTTGCATACGTCTTTCATGAGGCTGCGCATAAAACTGCCGGGCGCTCTTTCCAATGCGTTAATCATATGATTTCCGTTTCCTATTCCTATATATTGGCAGAGCGGACATATAAGGGTCGGAAATGCGCTGTAAGGCAAATTCCGGTTTCCGTTAAAAATAAAGGCGGCTTATACCTGTATTTTTGCCAGTTCCGGCACGCCTTCGACTTCCGCGCCGCAACTTTGCATTGCCTTCAGGTAATTCATAGCGCTAGGTGTCACAGACCCTCTGAAATTAATGTTAAAAACTGATTTTCCGGAGGGTTGTGGAAAGGTAGTGTAAGCCGTGCCTAGTCTGACGCCCCTGCTTTCGAGATTGTCCAAAATAGCATATTGCATTTGATTGAACATGTATGGCGAAAAATTTGCAGATATACCAATCCTCATCGTTCTGATATCAGACATGATATAAAACTGGGAAAAAACTTTAAATGATGATATTGTTCACTGTTTGCAATGCCAATGCATAAAAGAGTCCAGCCGCCAAATTATATTCATGGAGCGACGCACGCACATAATCTTCGGCATCTTCTTATTCGTACTGCTCTGGGCCGCATTCAAGCTCGATATCGCCCTGTCGGCCTTGGTAGCGGTAGGCTCAGTCTTCCCGGACCTCGATTACCGCAAGGGATTGACAGTCTATCACAGAAAGCTCGCCCATAACATCTGGGTCATGCTGCTCGCGAGCATCATAATAGCTCTAGTAGCAAATAGCATCGAGTTCGGGATGGCGTTCGCGCTCGGCTTCATGAGCCATGTCCTCATCGACGCCCTGACGCCCATGGGCGTCTATCCCCTATACCCGCTCAAGAGCAGTCATCCATACTTCCTCGTGGGCGGCAAAGCCAAGATTACGACAGGGTCGAGAGGAGAGAAAGTGTTCCAAGCCCTAATCGTAATTGCGACGGTTTTTGTTTTGCTTTTGGTCGGCGGCATTCTGTAGGTTTAAACATAGTCTTTTAAGGCCATTTTCGAATTCTAAACATGAAGGCGAAAATCCTATTGATTCTCGCGATAATTTCTCTTATTTTAATAGATTTTTCTGGATTCGTTTTTGCGGAATCTAACTGCCAAATAGCTGTTCCGAGATTTGGTGTGGTTGAATGTAAAAATACGGGACAAAAACAAACATTAACCGGAAAATTTGAATATCGGGATGGGTGGTATTATGCCCAAAATACAGTTTGTCTATCCAACTGTGAAATAATAGCAAATTCCAACATACATTTATCGGGTTGTACCGGGAGTGTATATTCGTGGGAGATATGGAAAAAGGCAAACGGTGTAGCTAACTGGACAGAAATAGCTTGGCCGTACCACAATGACAATGTTCAAATTAATTGGAACAGAGATGATTTACTTTCTATAAGAACCAAATGCTCAATAGGCGGTCAACTCAATATCGAATCCTCATATGTGGAGTTTCAACAAGATTTAATTAAACTTTATGAGGGGTGGGGAGGCTCTTTACCAACAAAACCGATAGATGGAACTGAAGGATGTAGTTTAAACACAATAGTAGACCAATACAGAGAAACATTAAATTTGAATAGTTGGGTAAATCCATCCACAGGATCAATCGAGAATAATCCTTATCCCACAAGCACATACTCTTCTACAAACGTTATGCCTACTAATTGGAGAATATCCGATAATTACGTGTTTGTAAAGGATTGGGAAACAGGAATAGCTGATATTTCTCTTACATATGATAAAAATAATAACGCATTCTGGTGCGGAGGTAACATTGGAAGTAGAAAAATATACAATGTACAGGAAATAACAGCTGTTACAGGGCAATGTTATTCTATTCCAACATCAATTAAGTATTCTTCGATAGAATGTTGTTTTCCCGCTGATTGTTCCTTTAAAGGAACAACTTATACTTGCAATCCAGATACTTGGAAGTGCGAAGAAACCAGATGGTGTGACTCTGATTTAGACTGTCAACAAGTTTTTGGGGAAGGTGTATGTAAAAATAAACAAATAACAAAGTGGTCTTGCAACATAAATAAAAAATGGGGAAGTCATCAAGGAACATGTGAAAAAAACATTAGATCGGTTTTGCAATGCCCGGAAGATTGTACCACAAGTGAATATTACAATGAAATAGAAGGTCAGTGTAAATCTTTAAATATTCTTTTAAATTGCCCAACAGGGAGTTGCTGCGAAGAAGGCGGTGATTATAAAATCGAACCTTGTTCATCTGGACTCAAATGCTGTCATCCAACAAACCCTATTGTTGGTGAATGTAAAATTTCTTGTGGAGCGGAAAGTCAGATAGTTGAGAGAACTGCGGGCTTAGAGAATGTAGATTATGATAAATCATCAACTTCAAACTATCAAGCAATAAATCAACTATTTCCGTTTTTTGTTTTAATGATAATAATTTTAGCTGGACCAATAATTTATTACTTGAACAGTAGAGGGTACATAAGTTTCCTAATAAAATCTAAAACCAACACAGGTAAACCAAAACATTTGGAGAGAAAAATTAGAAAAGATAAGGTAGAAAAATCTGGAAATGGTTTCTGTCAATATTGTGGAAATAAATTGGAAAATAGTGATGCCTTTTGTCCAGAGTGCGGGAGGAAAGTCTAAATGACAAATAAAGCGTTGATTGTTATAGGAATTCTTGTTGTGGGATTTACCTTTTTTGTTAATTATATAATGTTCACGCCGCAGGAAATTTCTGTTCTTAAAAGCGCGGATTTTCTTTGCAATTTTCAAATTGGCGGTTACAATATAGGTCAATTTGGACAAGCCATTGCAGAGTATGTTGCGCCTGAACTTGTTAGAACATGCGAAAAGGCCAAAACATTTATGCCTTTCATCCAATATGAATTTTACCTTTACGTTTTAGGTTTAATCATACTTGTTATTGGTCTTGCTGTTGGTGAAAAAAGAGAAAAAATAATAATAAAGGAAGTTGAAAAACACATACCATTTACACATGAAAAAGGATCTGAAACAGAAAAGAATGAAATTAAAATATTGAAAAAGGAAGATAGTGCTGAAATAAAATTTTGTCGAAAATGTGGCAATAAAATAAAAAAAAGTGTTAAGTTTTGTAACAAGTGCGGTAATAAAATATGAATTCAAAAATTCTCGTCATTCCCATATTGATGATTGCTATTTTGGTAAGTTCTGGATGTATTTCTGGAACAATGACAGATACAGTAAACGCTGACGGCTCAATATACCGTTTTATAGAGATTGACAAAACAGGAATTTTGGCGACCGCGAACTGTAAGTCCTTGAAATCATTAATTCAAATGAATCAAAACATAAGCGTTGCAAAGTTGGATGCCTTTGAACGTTCTTGCAGAGAAACAGAATCTTCAATAATAATCGAACTCAATTTACCTTATGGTGACAATGAAAACCCAGTAAAGATAATAGAAAGAGAGAATGGTCAATATATAAGATACGAAACCAATGTGACTTCTTATTTGATAACAAAATTAAAAATGCCTTCAAAAATTATTTCACACAACGGAGAACTATTAGATGATTACACGGTTGCCTTCAAAGGGAATATTACAAGTTCATACATAGGTTACGTAGAATGCAAAAAACCAGAATTTAACATCTTTCAGTCTTCCATTACAGTAATAATCGGTGTAGTAATAATAGTGGCGGCCAGCATTATAATTTTCTTATATAAGAGAAAAAATAAAAAAGTTTAAACATAGCCTTTTAAGGCAAAGTTCAAATTATGAACTATGGTGGATTGGAAAGGCACCATAAAAAGAATTGGAACTGTGACAAGCAAAAGCATTATAACAGGAACTAAAATCATTGCAAATGAAACTAAAAATAAGATGCAAAACGTCCACTGGAAGAATCAAATTCTTAATAAAATGTATCCCGGCGTAATCAAAAAATTAGCACACGAAAAAGGATTGAAACCAACCGCTATTGATGGAAGTAGACCTTCAATCGATGACTATAGGCGAGCCATCGTAATGCATGTATCCTTAGACGACATAATAGATTTTGCTAGAAGAAAGGGTGTACCGATTAGAGATATTACGGAAAAAATAGACAAAGATAGAGCAGAAAAGGAAATGAAAACAATGTCAGAAGGTACTGGTTTGAACGAAATGATAATGAGTTTAGCAAATGAGATTTCGAGTTTTAATCCTTTAAAAAATTATGATTATGAACTGCCTTATCAGGTTGAATTGGCTGGTTTTTTGAAAAGCAAATTCCCTAATCTGATTATAGAAAAACAACGTGGTTCAGCTAGACCAGATATAGTTATTGGTGGAATAGCCATAGAAGTTAAAGGCCCTACAGCAGATAGAGATTTGGGAACAATAGCTGACAAATGTTTAAGATATTCAAAATATTTCAAACAAGGCATTATAGTTGTTCTTTTCAACACGAATGTAAATTCATATCGCTATAAAGATTGGCTTGAGGGTTTGAAAAAAACACACCCGCAAGTAATAGTTATAAAGAAATAATATGAGGTGACATAATGACAGAAATTTCTGAAAGAGATTTTAATCCGGAAAAACATGTTCAAGAATATAAAAGAAAATGCAATCAGTGTGGTAAGGTTTGGCATTCTCTAGTTTCAAGAGAAAAACAAATAGAGAAGCAAAACAAGTGTGATGCTTGTGTTCAGGGTTCTTCTGCTTGTGGTGGTGATTTACAAACAGCGACACAATCTCAAAGAAACAGAGAAGCTAAAGAGATGACGCTCCAAGATTTAAAAAAATGCCCTCAATGTGGATCGGCAAATTATTCTGAAGAGATTATAACCTATGAAAAAAAATAATCCTCTAATTTGGTTATCTGTTGTTTTAATAAAGAAAATTTGGCATGGTAAATTTGGTAGAAATCATAATAAAAAGGGAAGAATAATTTGCAGATTTTATCCGTCTTGCTCAAACTATGCCATAAAAGCGTTAGAAAAATATGGTTTTTTGAAAGGATGGTTATTAACATATAGAAGGATCAGAAGATGTACAAATGATAACACTGATTCGTGCATAGATTATCCATAATATTGTTTTCTTGCCGGATTTATGTCAACTACTTCGACTTGATGCCGACGACCTTGATTTTGAAGACCAGGGACTTTCCTGCCAATGGGTGGTTGAAGTCCATGGTGACCGTGTCCTTGTCGACCTTTACGATCTTGGCCGGGACTTGTTCTCCTGTGGGGAGGGTGGCGACTAGCATCATGCCGGGCTTTGGCTCGGCCTCTTTGGGCAATTGGGCTCTTGGCATCTTCTGGATGAGGACGTCATGAACCGGCCCATACGCCTGCTCCGGCTTGAGCTTTATCTTCTTCTCCTCGCCCTTCTTCATGCCCATGACCGCCTCGTCGAAGCCCTTTATCATCTTGCCGACGCCCGCCTCGAACTCGATGGGCATGTAGTTGTGGTTGGCCGTGCAATCGAATACAGTCCCGTCTTCCAGCGAGCCCTCATATTCGACCTTGATTATATCGCCTTTCTTGACGGCTTGAGCATCATTCGATTTCTCGCCTTTCTTTGCAACCTTTGGATTTTTTGAATCTTTTGAACCTGCCATGTTATCACAAACTCCCTAGGAACTCTTTAGAATATTGAATATTATGCAGCCCTCTGCTTTATATTTGCAGGCTACGCGATGGGGTAAGGGCATTGAATGCTTCACTCGTACCTGAGCGCGTCGACGGGCCTGAGCTTTGATGCCCTGTAAGCCGGCACGAGGCCAGCGACAATGCCGATGCCGACGGCGATACTGAGAGTGAAGACGAGCAACTGAGGTGTCACGACGTTTTCGGCGCCCATGCCCCTGCCGCCCATCCCCATCATGGGAATCGCGACGAACAGCGACGCCACCGAGCCGATGACGAGGCCTATGACCCCGCCCACCAGGCCGACCAGCGCCGAGTTCATCATGAATATCATCATTATGTCCCTGTTCTTGGCCCCGATCGCCTTCATTATGCCTATCTGCTTCGTGCGCTCGAGAACGGTCGTGAACATCGTATTGGCGATTCCGACGGCCCCGACGAGCAGCGAGACCGCCGCTATAGCGCCCAAAAACAGGGTCACGGATTCGAGGGTCGAGCTTATGGTCGCTTGCATGGCGACTGACGACGAAACGCTGTAGTCCTTGGTCCTGTTGGTGACGTGGCGGGTCAGCATGAGCCTGGCATCGATGTCCGACATGGTCTGCTCCACGAGGTCCGCGTCCGCCACCTTCACGATGATGGAGTCGAACTCGTCGGTTCCCACGTCGTCAAGCACGGCTCTCGCGGCCTCGATGGGCATGATTATGCCGCTGTCGCTGCCGCCTCCCATCATGCCGCCGCTCTCGTTTAGTATACCTGCAATCTTGAAGCTAGCGCCTTCGATGGTTATGACCCTGTTCACGGAAAGCGGCTGTTTGAACGACCTTGTGGCCAATCGGTTTCCCACAAGGACCGCGCTATAGTCGCTGGCGCCTAGGAAGCGTCCAGATGAGAGAGTCGATGTCGTTATCTCGTTCCATGCTATCGGGTCGACACCCGTGATCGAGACTGTCGTCGTCTCAGCCAGATAATATACTTCTCCCCTTCCCGAGACCGTGCCCGTGACTATGTCGACGTTTTCCACGGATTTGAGCGCCTGTATGTCCTTGATGGTCAGGTTCTTCGCAGTCGACGATGAAGCGCTGGGTTGGTCGCTGCCGAAATCCCTGAAGCCTCCCATGGTTCTCGAAGCGCCGGGGCTGATTGTGATGATGTCTGCTCCCAGGCCGCCGAGGCTGCTTTCCAGCGAAAGCTGCATTCCGGTGCCTATGGACATTATCGCGACCACGGATGCGACGCCGATGACTATGCCTATGATAGTCAGCCAGCTTCTCACCTTGCTGTGGCGCAATATGTTCAGCGCCAGCTTGAATGATTTCGAGGGTTTCATGATTTCATGTTCCTTTTCCTAATCCTTAACGTCCTGCTGCATCAGTCTTTTTTCTCTTTCTTCTTTCTTATCTTTCCGATGCGGCTGCGGATGAAGCCCCGTTTCCAGTAGCATACGCCGCCCGCGATTGCTACGACGACGATTATGTACGGCAGGTTATTCGCTATCGCATTCGACTGCCTGCTCGAGTTGAAAGTGCCGTATGTTGACGTTGCTGTACCTGTCGAATCGGTTGACCTGAACTGTATGGGCACGCTCTTCTCGAGGGTGTGCCTCTTGCCCGTGGTATCCGTATAGTCTATCATAACCTTGAGGCTGTTGTCCTGCGGCGCTGGCGTCTGGTCCATGGTCCTGTTCATCCTGCCGAGTGCGGTTGCCGAGTTTATCTGGAACGACACGATGGTGTAGTCGCCCTTGTCCAGGTTTCCTATTATCGAGGACGTGCTTCCCGTCACCGAGTAGCTCTGCTGTGTCGGGATTCTCACGGTCACTGACAGCGCCGGGTTGTTTCCCGTATTCGCGACTGAAAGCGATGTCGTGCCTGACGTGCTTTCCGAGAACGTGACGTCAAAGTCAGTCTCGCCTCCGATGAAAATGCCAGTCTTCATCGTCAGCTGTTGTGACGTGCCCTGGTCGTTCTCGTACGTGAGAGTAAGATCCAGCCTGTAAAGGCCCGGGTCCGCGTTCACGTCAGCGACGACCGTGTAGTCCAGGTCCGCCGATGCGCCGACGTCTATATACTTGACGTATTTGGTGTTGTCCGAATAGACCGGCAGTATGTAGCCGTTCGTCTCGCTCCACGAGAACACGAGGTTCTGCAGCGGTGACGAGCCGGCGTTGGTTATGGTGAACTTGAGCGGCGTCTCCTCTCCAGGGGTGAGCAGCGATTTGTCCAGGTATATGGTCTGCGCGTTATCGGAGCCCGTGATTTCGATGTCGTATTCTTTTATTATGGAAACGTCCGAGCCCTCCTCGCTGACCTTCAGCTTTATCTCGTTCGTGCCTTTGATGGCGTCCTTGTCGATCCTGACCTTGTATTTGACAGGGACTGCGTCCGCGCCAGTCTGGTACGCGCGCAGCGCGCTGACGCTTTTGACATATTCCTCGCCCGGGACCTCAACGAACGGATACGCTGGTTGCAGTTCGAGCTTAAGGTCGTTGGTCGCCTGGCCTCCGGTATTTTCTATCATGAACCGCAGCTCGACCATTTCTCCCGCTCTCGCGGGGTCCGGAATCTGGCTGACCAGCGATACGTTCAGATACGCGGAGCTCGGGCTGCCGACGGCCGCGTCCGTTACGCCTGCCATCGCCACGAATAAAACTGCCGCTAAAAGACAAAACATCAGAGTTTTCGTCTTCATGTTTTTAGTTTTCATATTAAATCCTCCTCCTGAAATATTTCCGAAATCATATCCTTTTTCATATTCATTCCCTTCCTCTCTTGCGTATAGTTTCTATTTTCTCTACCTTGCCGTCCTTGATATGCACGACCTTCTCAGCCGCTTTCGAAAGGTTGAGGTCGTGCGTGACCATGATTATCGTCTTGCTGTCGCCCTTGTGTATCTTGCCGAGGAAATTCATGATGAAACGTCCGGTCGTGCTGTCGAGGTTGCCCGTCGGCTCGTCTGCCAGGATGACTTCCGGGTCGTTCGCCAGCGCGCGCGCAATCGAAACGCGCTGCATCTGGCCGCCGGACAGCTGCGTCGGAAGGTGGCGAACCCTGTCGCCAAGGCCGACGATGTCCAGCAACTTCATCGCTTTCGCTTCCGCGACGGTGTCGTCGATGCCCTGGAATGCCAGCGGCAGCATCACATTCTCGAGGGCTGTCAGGTTGGGAATCAGGTTGAACTGCTGGAACACGAATCCGATTTTCTGCCCGCGTATCTGGGCCAGCTTGGACTCGTCCAGGTTGGCGATGTTGTGGCCGTCGAGATAAATTCCGCCTTTGGTCGGCAGGTCCAGGCATCCGACGAGGTTCATCATAGTCGATTTTCCGCTGCCGCTTGGGCCGACAATCGCGACGAACTCGCCCTTGCTTATCTTCAGGTCAACGCCGCGCAGGGCCGGAACCTCGACTTGCCCCATCTGGTATATCTTCCAGACGTCCTTCAGTTCTATGATAGTCTTATCCATTTCCCGTCCACTCCGTAAAAGAATGCATGATTATTTTCCCGGAGTCTATGCTTACAAGGTAAAAATGGGTTTTCGTATCCGACTCCAGGGAAACGTGAATCGTATTTCCTAATGACATGTTCTCATCGAATCTCTGATCCTCAGGGCCTTCCATCATGTTGAACATCGGCGGCGTCCTGTCGAGCTTCATGATCATGGAAGATACCGTGACCTCGTAGTTGCTTATATTATCGCCGCTTTTAGCCAGCTCCTGGGCCACGACATTCCTCGCCGAATCCATCTGCTCCTGTGTCGGGACGTTCATGGGCGGCCCGGCGTGTGTAGTGTATATTCTGAACAAGCCCCCGGTCACCGCCAGGCCGAAAAGCGCTAAAAATACTAGTGCTACGACTTTCCACATGTTCATTCTTTCCATGCCTTTTTCCTTGCCTTTTGGCTGGATTTTTTTATTTTCATCAGCAATTGGAATCGTTTTTGTTTTTTTCATGTAATATCACATCTCCCGCGCAGTTCAATCAGCATCGATTGAGTAGACTATGGCTGAAACCATTTATCTAGGTTTGCTGAAACTGGTTTCATATAACTGAAACCACAGGCCGGAAACGGGAAAAATCTTTATAAGACATCCTGGCAAAAATACAGCATGAACCGGTTCAAGGTCATTCTCTCGATTGTCATACTCATTGTCTCGGTTTTGCTCCTGTTCAGCAAGCTCTTCTCTTCGCAACCCATCACCATAATACTCGAAACGGGGCAGGAAGTTAATACGCTAACTTCAGACTATTTTTCGCTGACGGACGCGCTGCTATTGATCGCAAGCTCTTTCCTGATAGGCTCGGTGACCATTTACCTGTTCTACAACTCGGATACGAAGGAAGTGATAAAATCCTTCAGGAAGGAGAACGGCATGAAAGAAAGGTATGGCATGGTCATCCCGCTGCTGAGAAAAGAGGAAAGAGCCGTCTTCCAGGAGCTCGTCGATTCTAACGGTGAGATGCTCCAGAACGCGCTCGTGCTGAAATCCGGCATGTCTAAAGTAAAGATGACGAGAGTCCTTTCGAGTCTCGAGCGCAAGGGCCTTATTCTGAAGGAAAGGCACGGCCTCACCAACAGGATAAAGCTGAAGCCAGCTTGAATACGCTGGTACGCAACCGAAAGTAATTTATAATTTATCGCTGTAGTTTAATTCTTGACAGACTCTTGAGAGACTGATGGATGTTTATGGAAGATCACAACATTAGCGCGGTACTGGAGCAGTTTAGGAGCCAGGACAGGATATTCAGCAATTTTTACGATTTGCACGCGAAGGGAAAGCTGGGCGAGTTCATCGAGAGCCTGCCGGACATAAAGCTGCTTTTCCAGCTGAACGACAGGCACTTCAGATGCATCGACGAGCGCACGCCTGGCGGATTGCACGCGGCCGGACCGCTGATACTGATGGACGAGGCGAAGGCGATACGACTGCTCAGGACCACGAGGGCCGAGGGGTTATACAGCCACGACGGCTGCGGCGCTGCCGGCCTGGCTTTCGCGAACGTCGAGGAGAGCAAAAGGAACTTCTACGTCAACTCGGACAACTACGGCATGTTCTACGCGAAAGAGCTCGCCAAGAAGGCAGGCATCCCGTATGTTGGCCATTTGCCCGCTCATCCCCATTTTCATGTTGCAAGGATGGCCGTATACGACGGCTCCGGGAACTTCGACAACTCCGAGAGGAAGCTGAAGATCGCCGGCCTGCCGCCGTGCTTCGTCATAAGCAGGCGCTGGCACGACGCGGCGGATGCGAAGAACGAGCTGGGCATAGCCGCGAAAATCGCGACGGGCGACCATGGCTACGGCAGCCTGATAAAGGAGAAGGCGCCTTTCCTGTTCCTGGTCGTCGGGATGAAGAACAAGGACTTCTCGCTGCACAAGCTGATGGACGAGGCCAGCGCCGTCGCTAGCGAATTCGCTGGTAAGGTCATCGTCGACGGCTTCGTGGCGCCGGTGTGAGCCTGAAAGATTTAATTCGACTATAAAGGAGGAATATCATGAACGAACATGAAAGTGATGTTTTGCAGGCAGCGAGGCAGGATTATCAGCAGCAGAACGGCATTATGAACCAGGTTTACTCAAAAGGAGCCTCGCAATACATACTGAGCATCCCCGGCATTGAAAACGCCTTCACCAGAACCGGCTGGATATTCTCATGCATGGACGAGCGCACGCCTCGAGGCAACGTAAGGCTTCCTGGCTCCGGCATACTTTACGAAGACAAAAAATTCATGAAAATGCTGAGGCAGGTACTTGAACAGGCTTTAGCTGACGGCGAGGACCTCATACTGACGAGCCACGAGAACTGCGGCGCCGGAAAGATAAAGGCTCTCCAGCTCGGGCGCGCCGCATCCGAAGGCGACGAGATCGCCTACAAAATGATAAGCGAATACGTTGCGAAGCTCGGGCCAAGAGCAAAGCACATCCACTTCAAGAGCGGGCACATGCAGGGCCCGCAAGACCGCCACATAGCGAGAGTCGTCTATATAGACAACGTGGGCAACCTTAACATTGCACTCATGGACGGCCAGCTTCCGCCGGGCATGGCGCTGAGCAGGAAATACATACCGGACAACAAGACCCTGGCGGATTACACAAATGTCGCCCTTGGCATAATCACGGACAAAGGACATGGCTTCGGCAAGTTCATAAGCGATGATGAACCTATTGTCGTCATACCCATGGCGAGAAACAGGGTTTCAGCCGCTAAAATGACCGACGCCCTCGCACCCATTGTGAATGAACTGAACAAAGACATGGAAAGCGAAAGTATAATTATAGACCCGGTTGTCATACAGGTTTGATTTGTCCGGGGCTCCGTTTTTTACTTTTCTTACATTTTTCCTGATTTTGCTCTTTTTAAGCCAGTTTCCAATTTCTATCAATGACCGCTAGCGATAGGAAGGAAGCCCTGTTCTACAAAAAACTCGCGGGAAAAAACAAGCTTGTGAAGTGCGAGCTGTGCCCGCGCTTATGTGTGATTGTGAACGGGAAAACTGGCTTCTGCAGGGTGCGCATGAATTCCGATGGCGTGCTCCGCTCTCTCGTGTATGGGCTGCCCGTTACGATAGCGATGGATCCCGTAGAGAAGAAACCTCTGTTCCATTTCGCGCCCGGGTCCCGATGTCTTTCGCTAGCGACGGTCGGCTGCAATTTATGCTGCAAGTTCTGCCAGAACGCCAGCATCTCTCAGGAATACGGCGCGATAAACGGCGAGCAGATGGAGCCGCGCGAAGTGGTAGCGCTCGCGAAAAGCGAAGGAGCGGATGGCATCGCGTACACTTACACGGAACCGACAGTTTTCTATGAATACGCGCTGGACATCATGAAGCTCGCGAAGAAGGCGGGGCTTTACAACGTATGGGTTTCGAATGGCTACACGAATCCGCTGCCGATAAAAAAGATGGCGCGATATCTGGACGCTGTGAATGTTGATTTGAAGGGTAATGACGAATTCTACAAAAAGGTCTGTGGCGGCATCGGCATTGCGCCCGTGTTCGAGGCGCTGAAAGCCTACAAGAAGAACGGCGTGTGGGTCGAGGTGACGAACCTGATTATCCCGGGGTATAATGATTCTGATAAAGCGATTGCGAATCTTGTTGAGTGGATTGGGAAGAATTTGGGGACCATCGTCCCTCTGCATTTCTCGGCGTTTTACCCGCAGTATAAACTGACGAACGCGCCGGCCACGCCTGCAGCGACGCTCGAAAGAGCGGTGGCTATCGCTAGAAAAAAGGGCATGAAGTGGGTCTACGCCGGCAACGTTTACGGCAACCGCCACGAATCGACGTGGTGCTGGAAGTGCGATACTCTGGTTATTAAACGCGCCGGCTTCGACGTGCTTTCGCTAGATTTCAAATGCCCGAAGTGCGGGGAGCGGGTCGAGCTGAAGGGCATGAAGTGGACAAGGAGTGGCGGCGCATGAAAATGTACAGGGACTGGGCCGGCATTTACGACGCGCTTTACACCGCGCAGGGCCAGAGTAAAGACTTACCTTTACTGACGAGGCTCGTGAGGGAATACGGCGGGCCGGTGCTCGAATGCGCCTGCGGGACGGGAAGGGTCATGATTCCGCTGGCTAAAGCGGGATTCAAGGTCCACGGCATAGACACGAGCAAAGAGATGCTGGCCGTGCTCGAAAAAAAACTGCGCAAGCTGCCAGGGAACGTCAGTAAACGCATAACTTTCGAACGCAAGGATATTAGAAACTTCGCCATGCAGAAGAAGTTCAGGACCTGCATAATCGCCTTCAATTCGCTTTACCACCTGCAGAACGACGCCGACATAATGAAGTTTTTCAGGCATGTCAACATGCACCTGGAAAGGAACGGCGTCTTCATAATAGACATATTCGATGCCGACCCGAATTACGTGCAGGGAAGGTTCGTGCTGCAGGCCGAGGCCGTCGACGCTAAAGGCAGGGTCATGAGGAAATACGGCAAGACCGTCTTCGGCAATAACCAGGTGAACGACGGCTGGTTCAGGATTGTCATAGAAGGCCGCGGCAAAAGGCGCATGATAAACAAGAAGTTCAAGCTGCGCTATCTCACGCACGACCAGGCCTGGAAGATGCTGGACGCAGCGGGATTCAAAGTGATGAAGGTATACGCGAACTACGAGTCCGAGCCCTACGACATGGGCAGGCAGAACGAGAAGATGATATTCGTGGCGAGGAAGACTGGCAAAGCCGCCAGAAAAGCTTAAATTGAACAAGCGGGATGAATTAATATGGACCCGAAAAAACGCGAAGAGGCAGTAAAGAAGCGCCTGAAGGACGGATGGATAAAGGTCGGCTTCATGATAGAAGCGATGGCCATATCGAAAGAAACGACTGAGTCCGCCCTGAAGAAGCACGTCGAGAAGATGGAAAAAGAGAAAGACGTGATCATAAGCAGGAAGGAATTCAAGCCGACCGAAGAGATCAAAAAACCGCTGCCCAACATCGAGAAGGGATATTCGCAGGTAGTCGACGTGGAGCTTGTGGCCAAGAGCTTCGACAAGCTCATTTACATGTCCATGAACTACGGGCCTTCGGCGATAGAGATACTCGAGCCGAACAAGATAACCATGGACTTCGGCGAGGCGCAGGGAATCCTTAACTCGATAGCGTCAGTAATGCACACCTTTGCCGCCATGAGAGGCGGGGGCCTGCTGGTCTCGACCTGAGGCTTCTTTTAATTCTTTAGATTTATTCTTTCAGCTAACCTTGTTAAAATAAAAAAGGTGTGAAAAGCTTACTCTTTCTTTTTTTTGGAAGCGCGTGGCTTCTTGGCTTTCGCTTCGGCGTGTTCAGGTTTGTGCTCTTTCGCTTCCGTGTGCTCGGCCTTGTGTTCATGCTTCGCTTCCTTGTGTTCCGTTTTGTGCGCCTCGTGCTCGTGATCGGTTTTTTGCTCGTGGTGGACGTGCACCAGCTTCGCTTCCTTGTGCTTCGCCGCGCGCTCTGCCGAGAGCCTGAGCTGCTCTTCCGTGAACGGCACAATCTTCAGCCTGGCAAAAATGTCGTCTTTCTCGTAGGCTTTCATTATCTCCTCGTCGGTCGCGTTCTCGGCTATCTCGATCTTGTAGGGCGTCGCCTCGAGGTGATGGCAGTTGCACTTCCTGCGCCTGACGTGCGTCGCTGCTTTCGGGCCGGTTATAAGAAGGAATTCCTTGTCCTTCTCTTTCGCGACGACCACGCAATACTTGCCGGCTTCACGGCCGGCGACTTTCATGCATATCCTTCCTATCTCGAACATATCAAAAACCTCCTAATAGTCGCCTATTGGACAGACTCGTAGAGCCTTTTCCTTATTTCCCTTCTGGAGCATGACGAGCAAAGGTTGCCGCCGAACTTCCTTTCAGGGCGCTTTTCGCTTCTGGAAAGCTTCGCTGTTCCCGCATCCGTCTTCCTGGTCATGCCTGTGAGCGGATGCTTGCAGACCGCGCATTTCGCGAAGGCGTTTTTCCTGCCTTCGTGACGCAAAACAGTCTTGCCGCCGGGTACCCTTACCTTTAGCTTTCTAAGAGACCTTGAACGCAGACTTCTTTTCACCATTTTCATCAACTCCTGTAAACATCAGTCACTAGCGTATCTATTATATCATATGTATATATTTAAAAAGTTTCAGGCGCTCGCTAGGGAAACAGAAAAAGCTCATCCCACGTATTCCTTGCCGTTGAACTTGACCGCGAAACCTTTGCTGGCGGTCTTCGTGTCGTACTCGATTATCACTTCTTCCATAGGCGCGAGCTCGAGGATTTCCCATGTTAGCGTTTCTGTCGACTCGTCGAACGGCTCTATCTTGGGTTTGACGTTGCAGCGTATGAAAGCGCCACGAGGGACGGAATCGCGCACGATTATGTCTTCAAGCGTCTTATTCGTTTTGTTGCGGACCTTCAGCATCACGCGCGGGCCGCTCACTGTTTTCTCGAGCTTCAGCGGGCCGCCGCCAAGCGACAGCGAGAACCGCTTTTCGCCGCCGGACTTCATCGTCACCCCGCCCGGCGAAGCGGCTGCTTTCCTGCTTTTCATTATCCTGAGAGCGGCGAAAGCTATGCCGCCGCAAGAGGCTATAAGGACTATTATTTCCAGCAAAAGGATGAAGTCGAAAGGCTCGGGAACATTTACAGAGGAGATGTCCAGGAAATAGCCGCCCTTCCTCGCTGTGAAGTCGACGCGCCCGGCGTGCTTTATCTCTATCGCGGCCGTGCCGCTGCTGTCGGTCTCGTAATCGTCCTCTACCAGCGGGTCCGTGTCGAGGTATTTGACGAGTATCCTGACCCCGTCGACGGGCTCATAGTTCTGGTCCACGACCTTCAGGGCGAATTTCTGCCCCACCTCGAAGCTGCTTGGCAGCGCCATGGAAAGCATCCTCTCGACACATTCGTTCGCGGAAGAACAGGTCTCGTTCTCGTCGCACTGCAGGTCGCTGCAGCAGTAGCCTATGTCCATGTCGCATTTGTGGCTGCTTATCTTCTCCGGGCATGCGCAGCTGACGGCCTTGCAAGCGTGAGTCGCTAGGTCACAGACCTGCGTGCCTGAGCAGACGCTGTCTGAGCAGCAGTCGTAATAGACGCACTGGTGGTCGGAAGCGTAGCCGCAGTTGCACTCAAGATCCTGGCACTCCCACGCAAGGCACGTCTGCTCGTCGTTGCAGTCGGCGGGCCAAACGCATTCGTAAGCGGGATATACCGTGAAAGAAACGCTGGTCGTGTTGGTCACATTCGCAGATGACACGCAGATGAACACTACTTCCTCGCCGCCCTCCATGTCGGAAACGTTAATGTACATGGTGAACATGGTGGAGCCAACCGCCTGCATCTGGCCGGACATGCTGCCTATAGTGTAGTTGCAAGAGTTCATGTCGCTGTCGCTGTAGACGGACAACGCTAGCGTCAGGTTGACGGTCAGGTTGTATTTCATGTAAGTCTCGTTCTTGGGGGATGCTATTGAAATGATGAACGCACTGGCGTTCGATTCGTTAGTTGGTATGGGGGTTAGCGCTAGCGCCAGCGACGAATCGCTGGTCAGGTTGAACGCCGTGTAATTCGATGCGTATCCCGTTTTGCTCACGTTGACGAAATAAGGATTGAACAGGAAAGTGCCGCTCGCGTTCTCGATTTTTTCATTGAGCACTTGAGACGTTATGTAGCCCTGTGCGTTTGTGTTGCCTGAAAACACGATTCCGGACAGGTTGCTCATGACCACGACCTGCGCGGCGTTTATGAAACTGCTCGCGTTGTCGATCGCCCGTACGCTAAGCTGCCACTTGCGGATGCCATAAGTATATGTGGTGTTGGTTATGGTAGTGGAAACGGCGGATCTCATCCACAGGTCGTATATGCCGCTCGCGTTTACCAGATTGTTTGCGAGAAGCGTGTTCGAAGTGGTATCGATGTAAAGGCCGTAACCCGTATTGCCAAGTATCACGTTGCCGGTGACGATGCTGTTGGCGGAGTTGGCCAGCTCGAGGCCGTAGGAACCCTTGTTCGCCTCTATCCTGTTGCCTGTCAAGTTGTTGCCCACGCCGGCGATGCCGAAGCCGCCCCCGCTGTTGTTGAAGAATATGTTCGAGCTTATCACAGAATTGTTTATGAGGAACGCCGGGAACGCAGTGGAGCTGCTGTTGGCTATGACGTTCGAGGAGAGCGTTATGCCGCTGCCGGTCATGCCGGCGATGTTGCCGCCGCTGTTCGAGACGAGCGTGTTGCCCGTTATGATGTCGTTCGAGCCCGAGACTTCGATGCCCACGTAATTGGAGGCGAACGTGCTGGCGCTCACGTTGCTGCCTGAAGCGTAAAGCAGAAGGGCGTAATAGTTGTTCGCGAATGTAACGTTGGAAATGACGGTGCCGGACGACTTGACATAGACGCCTCTCATCTTGTTGTCGCCGGAAATGAAGCCGCAGCCGCTCACGGACGAGTCGCGGATTGAGAGGGTCGCGCCCGTGTTAGATACGAACGTGTATGCATACGACGATTCGCTGCGTATGGTCGAGCCGGCTATGGAAAGCGTGCCGTTGACATCTATGCCGAACTGGCCGTTATAGTTCGAGTTAAAACTGAGAATTGAGTTTTCCAGCGTTAGGTTGCTCACACCGTTAATCAGCAGGCTGCCGTTGAGGACTATGGTCTGGGACGAGCAGACGATGTTCTCCGTAATCAGCCAATCTCCAGTCGCGGGCGGCTCGCATCCCTGGGCGGCTGCATATCCAGGCTGCGCAGCGAAAGCTATTGCAAACGCTATCGCTAAAATCCAACTCCTCATAAGTTAATCTTGGCCGAGCCCTCTTATATTGGTTAAATGAGTTCGTATAAAATCCTCGGCGCGCTCTTCAGAATGACTTTCCACACAGTCCTGTAGTCCTGCTCGCTGTCGACCAGGCCGCACATGACGTTGCCGAAAGTCCTGCTTCTCGCGGAGAGGCGTATGAATATTTCCAGTATAGTCTTGTGCGAAAGCAGGTTTCGCATCTTAATGCCCTCGCGTATGTAATGCCCGTATTCCTCGCGCCACATGCGCTCGTAGCTTGCGATATCGCCTGAAGCGATCGCTTTCGCAGCGAGCTCGGCTCCCCACATCGCATAAGTTATGCCCGCGCCCATCATGGGGTCGACGTGCCCCGCGGCATCGCCAATCAGGAGCCAGTCCTCGCCCGATGTAGGCAACTGCAAAAATCCCTCGTCTTTCGGCATGGGCAGCATAGCCGCCCAAGTGGAAAGCACTTTCGTGTGGCTGGCGTATTTTTTCATGAATTTATCCAGCTCCGCCTTCAGGTGTTTTCCGTTTTCCAGAACGGTCCCGACACCGATGCTTATGTCCTCTTCGCGCGGGAAGAACCACGCGTAGCCTTCCATGCCTTTAAGGAACTGTATGGTCGTCATTTCTTCAGCGTGCCTCGGGCTCTTCGCGAAGACGCCAAGGCAGACGCCGAGGTGCTCTTTAGGTATCGGGCCGATGAGCTTTCGCCTCACCAAACTGTTCACCCCGTCCGCTCCTACAAGCACTTCGGCTTCGTACGTTTTTTTGTTTGTCTTTATTTTCCAGGAATCTCCGCTCCTTTCGAAATCGACTACCCTCTCCTCAACAAGATTCGAACCAGCGTCAATCGCTTTGTGCAGAATGAACATGTCCATGCGCTTTCTCGAAAAAGCAGACGTTTCCTCGTCTCCCGTGACCAGCGCCTCTTTTCCACCAGGAGATACTAGCTTCAACCAGTCGTCGTTGTCATCGTAATGCAGCCCGTGCAGCAAAGTAAATTTCTTCAAAGCCAGCGCCGATATCCCGCCGCCGCACGGCTTCTCGCGCGGGTGCGAGTCGTCAAAAATAGTCGCCTTTATGCCTTCGCTAGCGAGACAGTAGCCGAGATGCGCTCCCGCCGGCCCTCCGCCGACGATGGCGATGGGAATTTTCATGAAACATAATTCGATACAAAACAATAAAAGCAGTTTCTTTCCTTTCGTCTATTCTGCGACTGGTCTGTTAGTCCCTATCTTGCCTGCAGGCGTCGCTTTCTTCGATCGTCTTGACACGACTTTCTCCTCAGGCACTTTGCCAGCGATGTCGGGCTTCGCAACAGCAGGTTTCGTTTCTACATACTGGAAGTTCGTCGGGGGCGTCACTGGCGAAGCGTTGGATTCGACTGGCCGCTTCTCTGTCGCGAACGACGTGAGGTTCGCCGGCTTCGCTTCAGGCTTCGTCATTCTGGCGAGCGACGCTTGCTCGTTGGACTGGTCCTTCGCCTTCGCAGCCTGCAGGCCGTTGTGGAGCATCTCCTTTATCTTCTGCCTGTCGAGGCCGAAATAACGTTCGAATTCCTTGGTGACTGAAAGCTTGACCGTGCGCCCCTCTTTCTCGGCTTTCAGCAGGCCCTTCTTCCTCAGCTTCTTGATGTAAGCGTAAGCTTTGTTACCCTGTATCTCCACGACGTGGCTCTGCTTGACCGGTTCTTTATACACGACTAACGCGAGCGTTCGTTTATGGCCGTCCCTAAGGTCGGAATAAGGCGTCAGGTGGGCGACCTTCGGGAGGACTTCAGGCTTGACGCGCATCTCCCAGCCCTCCGGGTTGCGGATGACCTCGACTCCCTTGCCCTCGCTGGCGTATTCCTTGACTATCGCGTCCAGCGTCTTCTCGACGTTCCTAGGGGTGACGCCGGTCACTTTCGCTATCTCGTCGGCGCTCATCGTCCTGGACGACATGAACAGCGCGGCCTCAATCAGCTTCCTAGACATCGCAACACCTCAAAACGCATTAATAATATCTATGGCGGCCAAATTTTAAATGCTCTGCCGTCACTTTCTCCACGCTCGACTTTGCGTAATAAATAGAAGCTCGGACAATATTCATACATGGAAACAGCCATCAAATACGTCATGATAATATTCATTCTCATCGTGGTCACTATTATCATAATAGGGCTCCTGTCCGTGTGGACGGGCCAGTCGAGCGACATGGCATCGGGCATAGTCAACTTCTTCAGCGGCGTTGGACCCGACAACCTCAAGGACGTCCTCAAGAAATAGCACGCTGGATTGGATGCTGTAGTTTTTTCACAAAAGTCCCAAAACCAACCTTTATAAGCCGGCCGCCCAAAAATTCAAATATAACGGGGTTATATCTGGGATTGTGAACGTGTATTTCACTTATAAGTAGTGAAAAACGAAAGGTTTATAAACCCAAAATCCAAGTATATTCAGGTGTTTGTATGACGAATGGGCACGCAACAATATTGCATCCAGGACAGGTTCGAAACCTGCCTGACCAGAAGCAGTTATTTGAAGAGCCTGTAAGTTTTATGAAAAAGCACTGGAAAGGCTTTGCAACTGGCGGGATACTGGCAGCCGGCGGCACGGTGCTTCTCTTGTCAGGCGCGCTCAAAAATGACGATCACAAGCCCGGTTATGTGCCGGTAGGCGACACGACAAGCCACAACCAAGTCATGGACAATCCCAATCAATACAGGGACGAGGCGCTTGCGAAAACCGGTCTAGGGAAGAATGCTGTTTACCTGGGAAATAAACAGAATAATAGTTATGGAGCAAATGATTTTGACCAATGGATTAACCCGAACGACTACAAGGGAAGCGATAAACTTGTGAACAGGGTTGTAGATGACATAAATGAGACAAACAAACTATATGCCGAAAAATCTCACGGGAAATGGATAGACGAGCCTTTCATGGTGTCTGAAAAGAAAAAACTTACAGATGAAGAAATATCAGCAACCCATATTCGTGGTATGAGACAAGTCCCAGGGTTTAAAAACATGTATAAAGTTATCATTGCCAACGCTAAAGGTCGTACTTATGAATGGTTAATAACTGAATTCGAAAATGGTAAATTAATGTCCCGCTACTGATTTTTAATTGCCCGGCCAATCAGTCGTATGTTTTGCATAAACTTGCGCGGTGCCGCCCATGGCGTTTATCACTACTGATGAAAATAGCCTTGCTCCGGGTTTTTTAACTACGATTTGAAGCACAATATCCGCTATCATAGTACCTGCAAATATCGCAGTTGCTGCTCCAGAAGGTTTAGTATAGCAGTAATTGTGCTTTTCACTTGAGTATGGGCTCTGGTCGGCATATATCAATAATGCGTCATTGACAATGCAATTGGTTCCCAATTTGGCATATTTTGTAAATGTCCTAGTTTCAGCCTCTTTGCAATCTTTATTAAAGAAAATTGGTTGTTCGACATTCGCAGCGTCACTTCTTAATTGGCAATTGACTAATTTTTTATGAACAATGCCTTCCAAGTTTCCATCTTCATCACCCCACGAAACAATGCTTAGTTTGTGAGCAATAGTCAGAATGTCAGGTGTGGTTATACTTTGGAATTCGACTGAATTCACTTTCTGTTCTGATTTTGTTATATTAATTACTATATACGTTGTTTCTCCATAATCCGGAATTTCTATAACGCTTTTCAAATCTTTCAATCTGTAAGTAAATAAGATAAAATCGCTTTTATCAACAAATCCCATATTATTGCCTGAGCCGAGATTTCCAAGTTCGAAAATGTCGTATTTAGATAAATCGGTTATATCAAACGGTGGTTTATCAATTGCATGTACTTCATTATTTTTGCCAACATATTCTATCGCATTCGTCTTTGGATTGTAATAGAAATCTAAATCTGTCACTGGTTCTTTTATATGAATATATTTATCCGGTAAGGTATAACTAGGAACTGCAATATCATTTTGTAAAATAGGTATTTTATTGCCGGCAGTGATGTCCGTTATCAAAGTTGTTTCCTTGGAAGCAATTTCAGCTTTCAGATTCTTATCTTTCTCCATATTATCTTTATTGATACTGATTAAACCGGTACTGTCAGTAGATGTATATTTATTCATCTCTACATGTGAAAATGGCAAATTTTCACAAACATCAAATGGTCCTTCTTCAATCCTCTCGCTATAACCTTGGGAGTCTCTTGGCAAGCACTCGATACTTTTTGATTCTATGTCATATTTGTATGATCCGCAAGGAACTGGTTTTGGACTTTTAATTATCTGAAGATCGGCCTTGCATGGGGATGCCAGATAAAAAGGCACGTACGCGGGTGCTATTTCTTTTTGCAGGAAGCTGTAATCCTTTAAAAGTATGATTGGCACGTTGAATCTTGAAACTTTAAATTCTTCTGCCTCATTGGTGAAAAGAGTTCTTTTTTGTAATACGAGGGAGCCTGGCTTTTCGTAAAATTTGTCATTTATTGCATCCAATTTATATCCAAGAAAATCAATACCCGCCGCTAAGCCTGTAACCTTTAGCGCTCTTGCATAATCTTCCCAAGCTGGTGTAAATGCTTTTGTTCCCATGAATTTGTTTAAAATGCCAGTTTTTTTCACGACATCCAGTTTTTCAAAATCTTTTTTAACAAGCTCTGAAACTTTCGCTATTGCAGTACTTTCGCCTTTATCGAGGGCTTCCTTAACCGCTTTTTCCAATACAGAGTTTCCAATTTCTTTTGAAAGGTAATAGGTCGCTAAGCCATCTGCACCTTCAGAAATAACTTTGGTGCCTATTATTTTTCCGGCCAGCTTTTTTTTACCATAAGCTACTATTATCTGTTCTTCTGCTTCTTGTGTGCTTTTGCCAATAAGTTTAGAAACTAGTTTAGAAACCATATTCTTACTTTTACTTGCGAGGTCCTTCACCTTACCCACAACAAACCTTTTTCCGGCACCGAAAATTTCGGAGACAGGCAAAGCGTACATGAAAACTGTTTCTGCATTTTCCATCCATGTGGATAATTTCGTCCATCCAACATCCTCGCCTTCTGGGAATCTTTGCCAGTAAAGTATAAACTGCGGGTCGCCCAATCCTTCAAATAAAACCTTATGTACGTTACTTTCATCGGTAATTATCTGCGGAAGTTGAAAATTTTTAATTGTGCATTTAGCGTCTTTTTCAAGGCCTACTTTTTCGAGGTTGTTAATGTTATCGATTGTCAAAGTTTCTGATTTTTCATTTTTGTGATGAATTATAATTTCATCATCTCCTCCCCTCACGACTGCCTGCTCTAGTATTTTAATGCCAGCACTGTATCTGCTTTTCTCTGGCTGATTTTTGTCTATTGCGCCGATTTCATTGCCAATCCACAGGTGTATTTCATCAACACCAGAAAACATTGAATTCATACTCGAAACGGTTTTGTATTCATAAAATTTCTCGCCGCAATCGGGACATTTAGATTTCCATTCACCGCTATCGAATACGTACCAAACATTCTCGTGATCACATGCGGGGTTTAAAGTTCCGCAGTCTTCATCATATTCTAACTCAGGGTAACCGCTTTTCAAGTCACAATAAAGGGATGCATCACTTGGTGCTGATTGTGTCTGAGTTTGGGAGTTTTGCGTGGCGGTAGCATCCGCGGCAGCATTGCCTGTCACAGTCGCACCGTTAGGTGAGTTTTTAATAATACCTGCACATTGTTCATCGCCAGTAAAAACAGTGTCTATCGCACACTTCAACATCTGTGTAGACTGCTTGGCGCTTTCGTAATCCACTGTCGAAACTTTACCTGTGCACAGGGCGGGTATTTTGTCACAGATACCGTCGAGTATGGAGTTGATGCCGCCCGACTGGGCGATGATGAAGCCTATGACAAGAAACGTGAAAACCAGGGCGATTAGGATTTCAAAAGGCGGCTGGGCGATGAAACTGTCTCCCTTCCTCTTACCCATGAATATGTATGTGCAGCCTTTCTTTATATTGGTTTGATACGGGCGCATCCGAACTGCCAAAAGCCCCGCCAGCGCCGCAACAATAACCAAAGTTTAAATAGAGCCTAGCCCCAAATATTCATTATGAACACATCATTGGAAATCGTGGTCGTGGCAATCATCCTTCTGGTCGTGGCGCTGGTTCTTCTGACGATATTCGGAACTGGCATGACACCATTCGGTGCTTTCACAAGCAACAAAAATGTATGCATACAACAATACGACTCTTCGTGCAAAGCTACTGGTAATGATCCTGTGGATTGGGGAGTCGCTAAATACAAGGACTCTAAAGGGGTTTTGCAAGCGTGCTCGACTCTTGCCAAGTGTTCATGCATCAATAACGTCGCCTCGTGCACCTAAACTTCAAACTCCTTTCTTTTATTTATACCAATTTATTACAAGTATTACTTATGAGAATGGCCCTTGAGATTGTGGTCGTGACTATCATACTTCTTGTCGTGGCGATTGTGGTACTCATGTTTTTCGCCAACGGCATGCGTGCCGGCGTCGACATGACGGACGCGAGGAACCAGTGCATTACCATGGCCTCGGCCTCGTGCAAGTCGCTGAAGGTCTTGCCTCCGACATGGTTTGTGCCGACGGTCACCGTTGAAGGGAAGACCGCACCGGAAAGCTGCGACGATATAACAGAGGGAGCCTACAAAGATTGCAGTAAATTTGGCGTGACCGGAGGCGGCGCGACGACAGGCGGAACGACGACGATAACCACGAACACACAGTGCACGACAGCATTATACACTTGCGAGGCCTCGTGCACTGCACCCAAGACGCAAAAAGGGACATGCGATGCCGACCCCGCCAAGAAAGCGTGCTGCGGCTGATAGCGGGAATGTGAGATGATGCAAATGATGAAAGGGCAAAGTGATATCGTGGCCTCAGGCCTGCCCATATTCGCGATGGTCGTGCTGATAGTCCTTATCATACTGGTGGCCGTGAGGATTTTCGGCGGCGGATGAAATGGTGAAAAACTTGGAAAGGGAAACCGGCAAAACGGGGAAAAAGAAGGGCTTCATAATATTCATGGGTCTCAACATGTGGGTCGAAATCCTGCTCATGATAGTCCTGACGTTCATACTCATAGCGGTCATAGACGCTCTTTCTGGCTACAGGATTGGCTTCCTGAGCATACTGGGAATAAAATAGAATCAGTCAAATACGGATATAATTATAATTGCATACAATTATTAACTATGAAAAAAGCCTCTTCGTCATCCATCATGACATTCAGGCTGGTTATATCCCTCATCCTCGGAATTTTTGTGATTGTTCTTCTCATCAGAGGCATAAACGAGCAGGTATACGGTGCCTGCTGGAGCCAGGCGAAATACGCCTTCGAGGAGCTGAAGGATGGGGAAAACGACATCGTGCTGGGCGATTGCATAGTCAATGCCTACTTGGTCCCCAAAGACGGACTTGACGCCCTAAGGGCTCAGGACGTGAACATATTCAGCTGCGCCAAGAGGAACGACCCGGAATATTTCTCTTTTGCCATAATCAGGCCTAACAGCGACGTGAAGGTGACTGAAATAATCGAGAGCGGCGGCAAGAAAATAACCCAGACCATGCTTGAAACGTATTGCGTCGGATACAGATACAAGCTGAACACCATGAGCCTGAATATTTTTGAAGGCAAGAAGAGCTATTGCATAAAGCTCGATCGGGTAAGCGGCAGCACCGACTCGAACGACAAGTATGTAAGCATAAGGGAAGGCGCATGCTCTGCATCATTTTCAGGAGGAGCATCGGGCGGAGCCGGAGCAAGCAAATCTTAATAATTATAACGGAAGGCGGGTGTTAGATTGGGAGAAACTGAAGAGGATGTTCTCGAAGCCCTCGCGATGGTCATAATAGTTGTCCTGGGCCTGATAGTGCTGATCGTATCGATAATGCCCAGTAGTTTTACCGGCACCAGCGCCGGGGCGTTTGCTGTGGCGACTGGCATATCATATTCTATAAGCGGGCTGTCGCTAGCGGACGAAGGCTCGATGACAAGATATCTCAACGGCAGCTACGACATCGAGATAGGCCTGGAAGAGGATTCTGACGGTCCCCTGAAGAATTATTACATAAGGGCGACGGCTTACGGAAAAGGAAACCCGCTCAGCCCTATAGACAAGATAATTTTCATAGGCGACATGCAGCTGGACAAAGACCCGACAAAACTGGTAAACGTCACGTACATCAGCCTCACGAAAAGCTACGGCAAGCCTGTCAGGATAGTCAAGACCACGGAAACTCGCTTCTCGGACGCCCTTTGCAAAGAGCCGACGCCTGAGAAAATAAAGGATTACATCCAGACATACTCGCCGGACAAGGAAGAACAGAAATGGATAAAGGCGATAATAATGACTGAAAGCGGTTATGTCCATTGCAGCGGTTCGACCGTGGGGGCGTTCGGCTTCATGCAGCTCATGGAAATCGCCGCGAGGGACGTGGGCATAAGCGACAGGTTCGACCCTGAGCAGAACATCGATGGCGGCGTGAGATACTACAGGAAGCTCGTGCAAAAATACGAATCCTACGACGACAAATACGTGCTGGCTGTCGCCAGTTACAACTGCGGCAAGATAGGCACTCTCGTGTCGCAGAACTGCGACGCGCAGAACATATACATCGGCTGCTGGGAAAAGGCCGTCAGGGAGTTCACGCGTGAGAAGGAGTGCCAGGGCAGCGGCGGCAAGGAAACTTACAACTACGTGGACAGGGTAAAGACATGCGTGAAATATTACGAGCAAAACCCGGAATGCTACAACAGTCCGGGCACGGGCAGCTCGTGCCCTAAAAGCAGTGACTGCGGAAACTGGTGAAATATGCTTAAAAAAATGAAAGGCGGCATAAGTGAATCGCCATGGACAATCTGGGCAGTCATAATATTCGCGGCCGTCATCGTCGCTGGTTCATTTTTCCTCAATTCGTATTATATCGATTACGCGGCATTTCTGAAAACTCCGCCGGAAAGGCTCAAAGCGCTTGAAGCAACCAACGCCGTGCGCGGGTGCCTGCTTAACGGGAAGCCTTACGTGACGAAGGACTTTCTCGACGAGAACAGCGGCGAGGACATAGACGACCTGTGCGGCTTCGAGGACCCGGGTACAGAAGCCGACGTCCTTGACACGCAAACCGGCCAGAAGTGGGGTCTGAGCTCGAGTCTGAGCAAAGCGGACCACTCGGTCTGGATTCCGATTGCTTACACAGGTTTTCAGGAAATAACCGATGTCAATTACGCTTTAAGCGGAGAATATGTCATACATGCGAAGTGGCTAGGCGTCGGGGTGCTTAACATAAAAGCCAACGACGTCATTTTGGAATTATATCCTTCGGCGCTTTACCCGGGCGGATCAAGCAAGCTTGAAAGCGTCACCTCTTCCAAAGTCAGGGAATGGATAGAAAAGCTGGTTGATGCTGACAACCCCGAAGGCACGCAGAAGGCGGACCTGACAGGCATGAACATAATGGCGATAATCCCGTCAGAATACAGTCTCAAAGAATGCAGTTCGGTTGGCGACCTGCTTTCCCACGAGGCCTGCGTGAAAATGTTTACGGGGGTAAAAGAAATTCATTTAGGGAGACTGAACGTCGATGTTACGCTCTAAAAATAAAAAGGGGATAGCGGACTTTGCGTTGTTCGTCGTGATAGCGATAGCGGTCGTATCGCTCATACTCGTTGCCAGCTGGCTGGGAAAGGTGCTTGGCCAGGGTAGGCAGCTAGTCAAAGTCAAGGGAGTGGTGGACGTTTACGTCAACCTTGACGACAAAGGCAGCGAGTTCAGCTTTCTGGAAGCCAAAAATGGCGATTATGATTTCATGGAAATTCTCGGCGTCGTGGGATCCGGAGCCAAGATAGGAGGCGACCTTAAAGCCCAGATGGAAAATGTGGAAAAAAGCATCGAAAGGATAAAGAATTCCGACAAGAAAAATTTCTACATATCCGTCATAAGCCCGGAGGGTAAAGTGGTGTATGAGAAGAAAAGCGGCAATCCGCCGCTCGTCGTGGGAACGGGCGGAGAGGACATACTGCTAAAATGGCCGCTGGACGCCAGCAACTATGAGATAATATCGGGTTTCGGGTGGAGAAAAGACCCATTCTCAGGCAAGGACTCGTTCCACGGCGGTATAGACATACCGGGAAATCTGGGAGACCCCGTTTACAGCGCAACGGACGGAACCGTATACAGGACGGTAAACAATGATGCGGATTTGGGCAATTTTGTCGTTATAAAATACACATCACAAAGGACGAACACGCCGTATTACGTTTATTACGGACACATGCAGGGCTTTTCCGTAAGAACTGGTGACAGTGTGAAGATCGGAGAGGAGATAGGGAAAGTTGGCTCCACCGGCAAATCACAGGGCCCGCACCTGCATTTCGAGATAAGAAAAGACAAAAACGGCGACGGCAATTTAGCGCCAGACGCAGAGTCGGTAAACCTCTGCCCGTATCTCACAGGCGCGTCAGGCGGCATTGTCGACTCAAAAACTTGCATGAAAAAATGCCCGGTATACGAGAATCCGGACTCATGCGATTCTGATATGACGGTCGTCACGAACAGGTTTGACATACCTGTTCCGGGCGGAAAGAAAGGCTACGTGGAGCTGATGCTATGGTAAAATTCAAGGGCATGACGATAAACATCCTCAGCGTAGGCCTGATAATACTCGTTTCCGTGATTCTTTATGCGTTCCTCAACCCGCTATCGCAGCCGCATTCGTCTGAATACGCGAAAACGGATATCTATGTCATGAAAAACGCCCTAGATTCGTCCAAAGTCTATTTGAGGGCGTCTTTCGATTATGCTGTTTACCAGGCGCTTTACGACGTTTCGAGAAAGGGAGGGTTTAGCGACGCCCAAAGCCAGTCCGCATACGCTAACGCTCTGGCGCCTGTCATATCATGCCAGAAAACCGACAAAAGAATCGGTGAGCCGGAAAAGATAATCGGCTGCGTTCCCGGCGAATACGGATGCCCAGACAGCGACGGCAAAGATGCTTACATAAACGAAGGTTACCAGGTAGGCCTCTTGCAATTCCTGCTAAAAGACCTTAAATACGAACTTACCGTTGACTGCAAGTTTGGCAAGGGCAGCCTGGAAAAACTCAAGGAATTCCAGAAAGACAAAGGCCTTACTGAAAGCGGTTTCCTTGACGACGCCACGACGGAGAAGCTGAAAGAATCCTTTGCTTACGATAACTGCGGGGATTATTTTTACGGATGCACGAACAGTTTTTCTGCCGTATGGAGCACGGAACTCGCAGAAGACCAGTTCAAAAGTAACATCAAGAATGAGATCGTAAAAAACATGAACTCATACACGTCAAAAGGATACGTCTTCCTCGACCTTCCAATAACAGGTCTTCCGCAATACAAAACCGACAAGATTACGATTTCCGAATCCGGGACTGGATTGAAAGTCTCGCTCAGCGGGGATAACATAAAAATATCAAAGAAAGATGAATATGAAGTCATTGACATAGCGTCATCGTCCGACATGGAAAAAATATACGATATAGATGCCTTCGGCATTTACAGGAAAGCAAAAAGCGTATACAACGACATTAAAAGCAAAGGATGCGATGCCGCAAAAGACGAAACGAAAACTGAAGGCGGATTTAAAACTGAAGTGAAGATCGTGAGCAAGACGACGAACCCTGAATGCTCCGCTAAAGTCAGGGTCTCGGTGGTGGAAGAAAATCCTAAAAAAGTTCCTGTCTTCAACGGACGTTCCGTATCTTTCGAGCCGGTTAACATGATTTTAATGTTGAATTTGTAATGCAGCCAGCGCTGGGAACGTCCCGCGCATAGATTTGTTTTTCAACCACGTTTCAAACCTTTTAAAAGCGCCGAATTAATGATAAAATAGCCAGGCCAACTGGCGGAAACAGGCAACGCATCATGGCAAAAAAGCGACGCGCATGACTTGGGAGGTGCTTAGCATGGCAGAGGAAAACGCTGAGACAAGAAGCGAAGCGAAAGAGAGCAAATACAGGTTCAGAGAGAACGACAACGTGATATTCGTCGGGAGTAAGCCGACAATGTCATACGTGCTTGCAGTGATGACCCAGTTCTCCGGTGGGACGAATGAAGTGCACATCAAGGCAAGGGGGCGTTCTATCTCGAGAGCGGTGGACGTCGTCGAAGTTGTGAAGAACAGGTTCGTCAACACGGCGAAGCACACGATAGAGATAGGCACCGAGAAGATGCACGCGGAGAACAACATGGATATCAACGTGTCGACCATCGACATAAAGCTCGTGAAGTAAACCAGCGACTGCTTTTTCTTTTATTTTATCGCCTTGAGCGAAAGCTTTGTCGATGCGAAAATAAAGAAAGTGCGGGGGCGGAGAGTCGAACTCCGGAAGGCACTAAGCCACAGGATGGCTTATGAGGCTTTTTGTTCACAGACACCAGGTCTCGCAACTTAAAGTCCTACCTTAAGTTTGGCAAAGACAGTTCGACAATGATTTTGTTCATTATCTTTCGCTGTCTTTCCTGCCCCTTTGACCACTCGGGAACCCCCGCAATTAGAATTAATTAATCCGGATTAATAAAAAGCAGTTTCGCCAGCGCTCACTTTAAGAACTTGTCTACCTGTTTCCTCGCGTGCTCCCTCTTCCTTGCGTGCTCGCGCAGAAACGCTTCCATCTTTTCCACGAGAATCTGCTTCAGTTCGCCTGAAAGCAGCTTGCCGGACTTGTAGTCGTCGTAAATCTGCTGCATCTTCTTGTCGTCGGGCTCGAATTGCGAGTAGAGATACTGGTAGGCGACGTCGATTTCCGGCACGCCTCCTTTCTTGCGATGCTCCTCCAGCGTGTCTCGCCCTCCGGAGAAGGCGTATTTCATTATCTTGCTTTTTGCAGTGGCCGGGTCGTCCGTGAGGGCGATGTAGGAATACGGGTCCGAAGAGCTCATCTTCCCACCCTTGAGGCCCTTGATGAAAACATGATACGTCGACGATGGAAGCACGAAATTGTGCTCCTTCTCGAAGCGCGCCGCGATGTCCCTGCTTAGGCGTATGTGCGGGTCCTGGTCCGCGCCGACGGGCACGACGACGTGCCTGTAGCCGCCGAATTCAGGCAGCATGGGATGGAGGATGTCCGCGACCTGCGTCATGACCGACATTACTTTTCCCGGCGTGATTTCGCCGTAAACGGCCTTCATCTCGTTGAACGTGACCTTCTTAGCGGCCATGCCGGACAGGCGGTAGAACGCGTTGGCTTTGTCCGGGTCTTTCGAGCGCGCGCTCTGGAAGTAGAAGTCGCAGTTCTTCGGGTCGAGCCCGAGAGCTATGTAATTGACCAGGTATTCGTTTATCGCGATTTCGCGCAGCTTATCCATGTCGTCTATGCGCATGTTGTATGCCTCGATGTCGGCGACGCAGATGAACACCTTCGCTCCGAGCACTTTCTGATGGTAGATTATCTGCTCTGCCAGGATCTTGTGACCGAGATGGAACTTGCCCGAAGGCATAAGCCCCGTGAGCATGGCGTAACTCTCTTTTCTCGCGAGCGCGTCGAGAATCTTGTCGAAGTCGCGATGGCCGAACACGATGCCTCTTCTCATGAGTAAGTGAGGCTCCTTCATCCGCTTTAGTAACGGCTCGAACGGCTGGATGCCGAACTCGTCGCGCAGCTTGGCGTAATCCTTCACTTCCATTGATCCCCATGGATTTATTTCAGTTTTCATTTTCATCACTTGCCGTCATCACAGATAATCTATATTTTGATTCGTTTGTATATATTCTCTCACGGTCCGTTTCAATAACTGCCCGTTCAATCCAGGAATATGCCATAGCCGCCAAAGCTGGAGATGTCAATTCCTCTTCTGCCAAGTTCGCCTTCGATAACTTTCAACTCCGCAAGGTAATTTTCCAGTTTCCGTCCGGTCGGCCCTTCCACTATAAACCTTCCCTGGATATAACCGCGCCTTTCAAGCATCTGCAAAGTTTCGTTATTGCTGTTATTATCACCTAACATGTTTACACCTCCTTAAGTTTTCTTTGACGCAACTCATAGGCCGAGCATCTCATGGTATCCCGGAAGGTCGAGCAGACCGTGGCCGCTCAGGTTGAATAATATCGTTTTCCCCTCTTTCGTCTGCTTCGCCGCGAGCGCCTGGTCAATCGCCGCTTTCACCGCGAAGTTCGACTCTGGCGCCGGTATTATGCCTTCGCTCCTCGCGAATAAGCGGCCGGCTTCGAACGTCTCCTTCTGGTCGTATGCCATTGCCCTGACTATTTTCTTGTTCACCAGCAAGCTAAGCGTCGGGGCGCATCCGTGGTAGCGCAGCCCTCCGGCATGTATCGCAGGCGGGATAAACTCGCATCCCAGCGTGCACATCTTCAGCAACGGCGTGAGCTTGCCCGTGTCGCCGAAGTCGTATTTGTAATCGCCCCTGGTCATGCTCGGCACGACGTCCGGCTCGACTGCGATGAATTCGCAATCACTTTTCCCCGCCAGTTTCTTAGCAATGAACGGGTAGGCGAGGCCGGCGAAATTCGACCCGCCTCCCACGCAGCCGATTATCACGTCGGGTTTCTCATCGATTTTGTGCAGCTGTTTTTGCGTCTCGAGCCCTATCATCGTCTGATGCATGAGCACGTGGTTCAGCACGCTACCCAGCGAATAGTTCGTCTTCGCGTCCTTCGCCGCGACCTCTACCGCTTCCGAAATCGCGATTCCCAGCGAGCCTGGGGTGTCAGGGAAACGCTCGCGGATTTTCTTCCCGATTTCTGTCGTGTCGCTTGGCGACGCGACCACGTCTGCACCGAACATGCGCATGAGCATCCTGCGGTATGGCTTCTGTTCATAGCTCACGCGCACCATGTATACTTTGCATTTCATGCCGGTGAAAGCGCAGGCCATCGCTAGCGCCGAGCCCCACTGGCCTGCGCCAGTTTCCGTCGTGAGCGTTTCCACCCCCGCCTTCGTCGCATAATACGCCTGAGCAAGAGCGGTGTTCGGCTTGTGCGAGCCAACAGGCGACAAATCCTCGCGCTTGTAGAATATGCGCACGTCCTCAGGCAGCTTCAATGCGCGCTCAAGCCTCGTCGCCCTGCACAGCGGTCGCGGCCTTCCTATCTTAAGAAACAGCTCCCTGAGCTCACGGGGAATTTTGACAAAGCGCTCTTCAGCGAATTCCTGCCTTATCAGCTCCTTGCAGAACAAAGGCTCCAGCATTTCCGGCTTGATTGGCTCGCCGTTGGCCGGGTTCAGCGGCATCGGCAGCGGCTCGGGCAGATCGGGCAGGATGTTATAGAAGTATCTGGGCAATTCTTCCTCACACAGGTCGACCCTGTAGCCAGAGTCGGCCACCCTTCATATTTTTTTCGTTGATAGCGTTTTCTCTCATACTCACACCTCCTCTTAAATGTCTCTACTATTGCTCATGAAGTGAAAGAACAGTTTCCCGTTTTCCTTCACGGTTTTGCCGCTATACCTGCCGTTGTCGAAGTCTATACCCTGTATGTAGGTCCTGCCATCTGCTCCGGTAAACATGAACCTTGTGTCCGACCCGTACATGCCGAAATCGATATGCTTCGACGTGGCTATCTCGACTTTCCTGCTATCCAGCATACGCTGACCTCCCTAGTTTTCCTTCATCTTCGCCGACAGCAGCTTGTATGTAAGCGAACCAGCGAAAACTGCGGCCGAAGAGAGCAATATCACGTTCGGTTCGAGCCCCACAACCACCCCGGCTGCAGATAGCTCTATCGCTTTCATTACCCCGTCTTCCAGGGCTTTCAACAGAAGCCCCTTCTCCCGAATGTTTTTTTGCACCATACTTCCCGAAACCCATGTGTTTTTTGCGTCTCATGCTTTCTCCTTCGCTATCGTGGTAAGCACAATCCTGCCGACGGCCGTGACCTTCGCAGGTTTGCCGTAGCCGTTGGTTATCATGCCCACTTCCTTGAGCGAGTTGATGTTCATCCATACAGTCGATTTGGGACAACACAGCTGCTGCGATATTGCATCTACTGCGGAAGTAATCGTTCTGGAGCCGTGCTGTGCGTCCAGCGCCTTCAGTATCTCGACTTTCTTCGAGTTGAGTATTTTGCTCGAAAGCTTGACCACAGCGTCGAGAACCTCGTTCACGCTTATGTCGCCACAATCCTCTTTCAGCCCGGAAGTGTAATTAAAAATCATCCCAAACACCTTCTTTTTGAAGGAATTCGATTTAGAAATGGGATGAAGTTTTAGCGCTTAATCCAAAACTTCATCAAATGCGAATACCTGAAATCGGCCATACTCTGGGCTGAAAGAATCAAAAATTCATTTCCGAGTACGGTCGATGTTTGCATAATATTTTATTGCGGGCCATGTTTTATAAACGCAGCGTGCAGCATTTTCTGGAGTAAACCATTCGCTAGGCTCCGCGCAACATATTTAACGGAAACCTCGAAATATTAAGCATGAAAAAACCCGCCGGGAAAAAACGGCCTAAGCGAACGAAACAAAACGAACTTGTAAAACCGGACAAGCGGCCGGAGTTCAGGGACGTGTTCATCGAGAGCCGCGCTTTCAAGACGCTCATCACTTCTGCGATAGAGGTCTACAACCGCGAGACCAATGGCGTCATACTAGGCAGTAACACCGTCAAGGCGATAAAGGACGAGCGAAAGAAAGTGATCACGATAAAGGAAGTATATCCGTTCCAGACGGAAGAGCGCAAACCATCCGAGGTTGTGCATGGCAATGTCGCCGCCTTCAAGCGCGTGCTGAGAACGATTGACTCGTTCGACGCTGAAATCATAGGCGGCTATCACTCTCACCCGTTCCCGTATTTCAAGGTCAGGCTATCGAAGGGCGATTTTGCGTCGATAAAAGAGGACATAGAGGCCATGATGAAAGTCGGCCACAAGCGCGTCGCCAACGAATGGCTGGAAATCCTTCTCTCGATAAAAAGGAAAGAATACGCCAAGCCCAGCGGCAGAGAATGGTATATCTGCGACTACATCAAGAAGCTGCGCTGCTACGTGAGGACGCAGAAGAAAGTCGGCTGGGACATACTGGTATCGGCTTACTGGATATATCCCAAAAAGCAGGATCCTCAGAAGGCGAAACCGCTCAAGTGGGAGATGGGCGCGAAAGAAGCCGCGGTCTTCGTGCCGTGGAACCTCGATTAGTATGGTGGTGTTATGGAATATGTTATTGAAGCATCTGGTTTGACGAAGAAATTTGGCGCGCTGAAGGCCGTCGATGGTTTGTCACTTTCAATCAAAAAAGGCGAACTGTTCGGCCTACTCGGACCAAATGGCTCAGGCAAAACGACAACTATAAAGCTGCTGACCGGCCAGCTGAAACCACTGGATGGCCGTGCAAGAGTGATGAATGTAGACGTCCTGAAAAACCCCATAAGGGTAAAGGAGCTTGTAGGTATAATCCCGGAGCAGGAGACGCCACCCAGTTTTCTGACTGCGGAAGAGTATCTTAATTTCGTGTGCAAAATAAGGAAAATCGAAAACGCGGAAAATAGATGCAAAAAATGGCTGAAATTCCTGGAATTCGAGGACCAGAAAGACGTCCTGTGCAAAGACCTGTCCAGGGGAACGAGGCAGAAGCTCATGTTCGCCCAAGCTTTCATCCACGAGCCGAAGCTCGCCTTCATCGACGAGCCGCTCATAAACCTTGACCCGGTAATACAGAGAAAAGTGAAGGATTTCCTGCAGGGTTTCGTGAAAAGGGGCGGGACGATATTCTTCTCCACGCACGTGCTTGAGATAGCCGAGGAGATATGCACCAGGATAGCCATAATAGACAAGGGCAGGATCATTTACGAAGGCCGGATAAAAGACCTGAAAAGGAAAAAACAGCATCTCGAAGGATTGTTTTTGAAAATGGTGAAAGAGGCCTGAATGTTCGAACTATTAAAGAGCATGATGAAGGAGGAGTGGCGCTCGCATTCGACGATGTTCGGGAGCATGATGTTTGCCCTTTTCCCCGTAATGATTGCCATTTTCTCATTTGCCGGCTCTTTATTCCTGCCGCTTTTCACGACTATACTGGCGGCTGACAAAATCGCCCTGCTGGCTCATTATACTTTTGTCATCTTCGGTCTGAGCGTCGGAGCTTTCGGCTTGTCCGGAAGGGAAATCATCAACAGGCGTTTCGGCCAGGCCAGCCTGATAGCGTACTCTTCAAAAAGCCTGCCTGTATCCGAAAGAAAAATATTCATGAACTTCTGCGTAAAAGATGTCATCTATTATTTCACATTCTGGATATTGCCATTCATGGCCGGCCTCGCTTTCGCGCTGCCTTTCATGACCGTCAGCCTAGATTACCTGCTCGTTTTTTCTACTCTTTCGCTCTCGTTTTTCATCGGTCTCTCCGCCATGTTTCTGCTCTCAACGCTTTATGCGCACTCAAGCCGGATTCTATTCGGCTTGCTGGCCATAATCGGGGTTCCGTTAATTTTTCTGGGTTTATATTTCGGTGTTGACCTGCCAAGCTCGCTGCCTTCATTCTCATTTTTCGTATCGCGCTCATGGGAAGATCTTGCCTTTGCATTGTTTCTGATAGTCGTCCCTTCAGCCGTATCCCTGGCTTTCCCGAAAATGGACTACCCGGAAAAGAAGAGAATGTACAGAAACTCGCTAGCAGGACTTTCAAAAAAACTTGACTTGTTGGGGAACTCTCACTTCATCTCCAAAGACATCATTGACATGCAGAGAAGCGAGGGTGGCCTTGGAAAAATATTATTTGCTTTCATATTTCCAGTAGCATTTATCTGGGTGCTTCTGTTTGTTTTCCTGAAGTTCGTGCCTATCGCCGATTTCCTGCTGGTGTTCTCCATTCTATTGGGTGTGCTGGCCTCTTCCATTTACGAATGGCTCACGGAATTTGACATTTTCACCTCATATGTTTTCCTTCCGGTGAAAGTTTCGACTCTAATGAAAAGTAAAATAAAGGGCTACGCCATCATCAACATCGTCCCGCTTTCAATCCTGTTTTTAACGGCGATATGGCTTAATCAGCTTCAGGACCTGGTCATCGCCATGGCGGCATTCCTGTCTGTTTCCTCGTTCACGCTGTCCATCAAAATATACCTGACAGGCCTATATCCTAATATTCTCCTGTACAGCGCGAAGATATTCGTCATGTTTTTGTTCGCCGCCTCACCGGTGCTGCTGCCCATGATAATTCTTTCCATAATCAATCCCCTATACCTGCTCGCCAGCCCTGTTTTGATGCTGCTGTCGTTCTACATCATAAAGAAAGGTTTTGCAAAATGGGACAAGACCGAGAGCGTTTACTTCTAGGAATTATCCTTGTTCATGCAAAATTAAAAACAGAATAAGTTTTTTAACATAAATATGTTGTGAGCTAGCGCGTCACTTCTAGCTTGTTGACCGCTTCCAAAAGATCTTTGGCCTTCGCGTTCTTCTCGAAGTGCTGCCTGACCGGTTCTAGCAACTCGTTCAGGCGCAACGCCACTCCCGATTTCAGATCCATGGGGTGAATTTTGCCCTCGGCATATGCTTTCTCCAGTCCCGCGTAGCTTTCGAAAGACACGTCGCCTCCGAACTTCTCATGCCTTTTGATGTCAAAAGTCTTGAACTTCTCGAAGATTATGAACTTGCAGTATTCGAGGATCGGGTTTTCTGCAATCTGTTTCTCCGGGCAGTAAGCCTTGGAAATCTTGCGCTTCACTTCCTCCGGCGAATCGGTCATGAATATCGCGGAATCGGGCTTCGATTTGCTCATCTTCATGTCGATAGCACGTTCAGTCGCACTAATCACATGCTCAATTTTTATAGATCCGGGGAATAATTTATCATATAATATTTTGATTTTTGAGCCATCTGGATAATTATACTCACTAATATTTTTTTTAATGAAGAATTTTTGTTTATCTACAACATCTTCCAAAAAGAACTCATCTGCTTCTCTATAATATTTAAACCTAGATGCTTTGTTGTAAATATCTAAATCTAGACTATATCTTAAACTAACTACAGGTTCTACTAATCCCATCATCATATGGTGAGAGACGATGACCGGCTTCCAGTAGCCGAGCTTCGGGCCGATTTCGCGCGCGAGCACGTTGACCTTGCGCTGGTCCAGGCCGAGCTGGCATATGTCCGCCTTCAGATGAAAAATGTCCGCGGCCTGCATGCACGGGTAGAGAATCTGCGACGCCTGCTGCACGTCCGCGTCTTTCCGTCCCATTATCTGGCCGCAGCGGACGATTCTGTTGACAGTCGTGTTGCGCGCCACCTGCATGACCTTCTTCCAGTAGTCGTCGTCTTTCACGTGCCCTGAGGCCCAAACGAATTCTACGTTATCGGCGTCGAGGCCACACGACTTCCAGACCTCTATGAGGTATTTGCCTACCGTCTGTATGTTCTCGAGATTACCGCCCATCTTGTTGTTCGCCCAGCCGTGCCAGTCGGCAACCAGCATCTTGAACTTGCAGCCGGCGGAAGTCATTTTGTTTATGTTTATCGCCCGCAGTAGGCCCTGCGCTATGTGGACGTGCCCGCTCGGCTCGAAGCCATCATACGCTATCGGATGCTTTTTCTCCGCGAGCAGCGCCTTCAGCTCCTCAGGAGTGACTATCTCCCCGCCTTCGCCTACCTGCGAAACCAGCTCGAAGCGCTTTTCGACATCCATATGCAGTCACTTAATAGTTTGTTTGATTAGTTAATATTTTTGGACTGAACTTGAAATTGTATATGAGTGTTTTGCCGGCCAATAATCAGGCCTAAATAAAATACGAATAGAAGTCTTCGCTGCTATCGCTGACAGGGAATGCTATTTTTTTAGCCAGCGAATTTTTGCTCATGAAACAACCATGCATCGCAGCTATTTAAGCGCGCCGCGCAGGGAAAGCCGGAGCAAAACCGGTTTATTAAAATCGCCCGTGCAATAATTTATCATGGGCCCATGGGAGACTGCAATAGACTTTTTGTATAAGGCCGGGTTTTTCGCACTACTGACCGCGCTGCTGGTTTTCACGCTGCTTTATTTCCTGCTGTTCAACTGGCTGAGGAAAGCGAAGAAGCGCGAGCCCAAGAAATACGAGAAGGCGCTGTTCGTGATTGTCTCGATATTGGCGGCGTCGCTGATATTCATATTCTCCGTGGGCGAAGCCGCGGCTATCGTGACGACGTATGTCATGGCTGCGATATTCCTTGTCGTGATGTTCTTCTTCATCATGATACTGGCGCTCTCGTTCTTCGGCAAACCGACATGGAAATTCTGGAAAGTCGCTCCGGGATGAAGATTTTATAAACCGCATGGGTAATTGTGTTGTATGGACAGCGTAAAGGATTATAATATCGAAGGCGCGGATTTCGGCAAGCTCGTGAAGCAGATGCGTTTCGCTGGTTTCCAGGCGACGCATCTCGCCGAAGGAGTCGAAATAATCAGGCTCATGCGCAAGGATAAGGCGACGATATTCCTGACGTTTACGGCAAACATGGTCGCCAGCGGGCTTCGCAGTCTGTTCGCGCGACTCTGCGAGAAGAAAATGGTCGACGTCATAATAACGACGGGCGGCGCGATAGAGCACGATTTCATCCGTTCGTTCAGGCCTTACCTGCTCGGCGACTTCAACATGGACGACGTGCAGCTGCATAAAAAGGGAATGAACAGGATAGGCAACATCATCGTCCCGACGGAGCGCTACGTCTTCCTCGAGAAGAAGCTCCAGCCGCTTTTCGCGAAAATGTACAAGCACAAGAAATCAACCAGCCCGAGCGAGATAGCAAGGCGTTTGGGAACAATGACCAAAGACAAGAACTCGTTCCTTTACTGGGCTGCTAAAAACAGCATCCCGATTTTCTCGCCAGGCATCACGGATTCTGCAATCGGACTCCAGACGTTCTTCTTCAAGCAGGACCATCCGGACTTCGCCATCGACGTCACGGGCGACATGAAAGCGCTAGCGGACATAACGCTCAACGCGAAGAAGACGGGCGGCATAATCCTTGGCGGAGGCATATCGAAGCACCACGCTCTCGGCGCGAACCTGATGCGCGGCGGCCTCGACTACGCCGTTTACGTAACGACTTCATCGCCCTGGGACGGCTCGCTTTCCGGCGCGCGGACTAACGAAGCTGTCTCATGGGGCAAGATAAAGAGCGGCAAAGCCGCCAGGAATCACGTGACCATCGATGGCGACGCGACGATAATTTTCCCTCTGCTGATTCACGAGTTGATTTGATCGGACTCTGGTTGTTTGTATGCTGGTTATTCTGCTCGCGGCTCTGGCCGCAGGTTTTCTGACGAAGTTCACCGACCTGATAGTAGACAAGGACATAAAGGCAGACAAGCGCATCGCTTACGTCACCGGACCGCTTTACGGCCTGGCCATCGCATACGTGATGACAACCGAACCATCGCTAGCTCCGCTAGGGGTTGCCCTGACACTCGCAGTAATTATAACGCGCAAGATAGACAGACTTCCTCATACGCTGGGTATAGCCGCGCTGGCCGCAGGCCTGGTCGCGATGGGCTTCCACGGCGCGGACGTTTTACAAGTAGCGGTATTCCTGCTCGCAGGCATCGGCGATGAAATAGGCAACAGCCTTGCGGACAAGGGAAAAATCAAAGGCATACCGGCGAAGCTGCTCAAGTCGAGACTCATGTTCATCGAGCCCGTCGCTTTCGCCGTCTCGCTTCTGACAGGCCAGTGGATAATATTCTCGGGCATCGTATGCTTCGACGCTGCTTACCAGATGACGACAAGGTTCGCCAGAAAGAGCAAGCAGCTTAAATAGACGCGCGCACATTTAACTAAATTCAGCCAATTATTAACTGTTCCGATTCGTAATGATGTGTTTTGCATGATTGATATACGTTTCCTCGGTGGTTGCAGGGAAGTAGGCAGGATGGGCATGCTCGTCGATACGGGAGCCGAAAAATTCCTGTGGGAATACGGCATAAACGTGGAGAACTGGGGCAAGCCCATAAAGCCGGAGATAAACTTCGACGGAGTTTTCGTCTCGCACGCGCATCTAGACCACTCCGGGCTTCTGCCGCAGATATACAGGGAGGGATACGAGGGCATGCTCTACAGTGACCCTACGACCATCGACCTGCTATCGATACTGCTCCGCGACTCGCTGAAGATACAAAAGAGCGAATGCAACGACATCGATTTTTTCATGGAAGACATAAAGCACCTCGAGCGCAACGCATCGTTCCTGAAGGCAGGCGAGACGCAGGACTTCACGCTTTCCAACGTGAGCTTCCACAACGCCGGCCACATTCCCGGGAGCGTCACAACTCTTCTCGAGAGCCGTGGGAAGCGCGTCCTCTTCACGGGCGACATAAAGTTCCAGGGAACCCAGCTCATGAACGGCGCTGACACCAATTTCCAAAACATAGACGTGCTCATCTCGGAATCGACTTACTCCTACACGAACCATCCCGACAGGACCGTCATAGAGAACGGTCTTAGAAAAACGGTGCAGAGAACCATATACGGCGGCGGCGTGTGCCTGATACCGGCGTTCGCTGTTGGCAGGACGCAGGAGATACTGCTCAACCTTAGCGACCTCGGCGTCCCAATATATCTGGACGGCATGGGTGTGCGCGCGACTGAAGCGATACTGCGCCACGCGAAAAGCATCAAGGATTACAAAAAGCTGAGCAACGCGTTCTCGCGTGCCCACAAGGTGACGAGAGGCAGCGAACGCGACAGGATAATAGAAAAGCCGTGCGCCATCATCACGACAGCAGGCATGCTCAACGGCGGCCCGATACTGAGCTACCTTTCGAAACTGCATGGCAGGGAGGACTGCTCGCTCGTCATGACCGGATACCAGGTGCCCGGCACGGGCGGAAGGAATCTCATGGAAACCGGCAGGTTCGTGAGCGGCGAAATCGACGTGAGGCCGAGGATGCGCATAGAGTTCCTTGACTTCTCGGCTCACACGGACCACGACCATCTCATAGAATTTTACAAAAAGGTGAGGCCGAAGAAAATCGTCCTCGTGCACGGCGAGAAGACCGAGGAGTTCGCGAAAGAGCTGAACGGCATGGGCTTCAACGCGGTCGCGCCCAAGAACGGCGACACTCTCAGGATAGACTGATCACTTTACGAAGGATTCGGCACAATAAGTTCTTCAGAGCCGAATTGTTCTTCCCCAACAAGGAAATCGTGTGGGAAGTCTCCGCGTGAAATTTTTTTCATCAAATATTCTATGGCGCAGGTTGCATGGGCTTCTGCGAAAGGCGGGGATTGCATGTCCGGATATTTAATGTTTTTTAAAATGTTTTCGGCAATTTCCCTTTCGTGTTTTTTCACGAAGGGAATCAGTTTTTCCGCATTTTTCTTGTTGAAACCCAAATCATTTCTTACAGAAAATCCTTGAATCACTTTGACCGTGTGCTCCAAGAGTTTTGATATATAAACAGCGTCTGCCTCATTTTTAATCAATGGCAGTTCATTGCCTAGAACGAAAAAACTGTAAAAATCAGCGCAAGTGGGCGGGCCTGCATATGCCTTGTTCGAACAAAATGCTATCTTATATTTTTCGTTCCATCGGCACAGTTTGCAATAATCTGATAGCATAATTCATCACTTAGTTTACTGTGAAATAGATACGAAATTAACTTTAAATTGACATGGTTTTGCATCGGGCTATTTAATTTCGAGCGGGCCAATATTAAACATGATTGTAATTCCTGGTGAGTATGGCAGCGGGTCGGGAACGATAGTCAGGCTCGCAACCGCATTTTCTGCGCTAACCGGAAAGCCGATAAAAATAACCGACATACGCGCGAAGCGTCCGAACCCGGGCCTGCGCCACCAGCATATCGAAGCGCTGAGGGCGATAGCGAAACTGAGCGGCGGAAAATTGAAAGGCGATGAAGTCGGCTCAAAGGAAATAGAGTTCACGCCAAAGAAAGTGAAGGGCGGAACTATTGACGTGGCGATAGAGACTGCCGGCTCCATAGGCCTGCTTGCTTATGCTGTCATGATTCCAGCTCTTTGCGCTTCCGGGAAAACGATTCTCAGGATAAAGGGCGGGTCCACCGCTAGTTTATGGGCGCCGCCGGTCTACTACATGGAAAACGTGCTGTTTCCGACGCTCGCGAAGATGGGAATCGACGCGAAATTCACCATAAACATGCATGGTTTTTTCCCCAAAGGCGGAGCAGACGTCGTGTTCGAGATAAGCCCCGCGAAGAAAGTCGCTCCCATAGTCATGAAGGAAGCCGGAGACGTCGAAACGATAACAGGCTTATCTATCGCATCGAATGACCTGAAATCCAGGAACGTAGCCGAACGGCAAATCGCCGGCTACCGCAGGATAATAAGGAAGGAGAAAGGCGTCGACATAAAACCGTTATACGTTAACGCCGCTTCGACCGGCTCGGCTTTCGTTGTCTGGGCCAAAACGACGACCGGATGCATTCTGTCGGGAGACCACGTGGGCGAAGAGAAGAAGCCTGCCGAAGTCGCCGGAGAAGAAGCGGCATTCAAGCTGAAAGAAGAGATGGATTACAAATCGACCGTGGGCTTCCAGCTCGCGGACCAGCTCATTCCCTTCATGGCGCTCGCGTCCGGCAAATCAGAAATTCTCGTGCCGGAGCTTACGGATCACGTGAAGACGAACATATGGCTTTGCGAAAAGTTCCTCGGCTCGAAATTCGTCACCAAAGAGAACGGCGAGAATTTCAGGGTTTCCTGTTCCGGCCGCGCGTCAAAATAAAAATAACCGCGGCTAGAGCTAGCGTCACGGTAAAGCTTTCTACGGCCAGAATGTTTTTGTATGTGTCAGGCACCCTGGTCAACGTGCCTAGGAAATAATCGAAAAAATTGTTCACCAGCAATATCGCCATCACAATGAGCGCGTGTTTTATTTTCGGCCTCATTTGGGGGATGAGCGTCACGCCTTCGACGACCATGCCCAGGTGCAGGAAGACGTTGATTACGCCTATGAACGGGTCGAGCGGGTCCGGCGACGTGACGTAGCTTTTCCAGTAAAGCGCTATCGCCGCCACGGTCCAGAGGCCGTATTCGATGAGATACGCTCCGGCAAGGCATTTCAGGGATTCCGGCGCTTTACGACGGAAATAGAAAAGCGCGCACACTATCGCGATCATCAGCACCGAAAGCGGCGAATCTATGATGATTATCCAGAGCGACGGATTCGAATTCATGAGCTGCGGCCAGTAAAACCACAGACCGACGAAAAAGCCGAGGACGTTGGCGAACACGAGAAATGCTAGCGCACGCTTGTCACTGAAGACTAACTCTGAAAAACGCGAAAGCTTCTGCATCATGCCTTACCTATGTCCTTTATAGGGACGCCGCCGACCAGCGCGCCGGGTGGAACGCTCCTGTTGACCAGCGAGTATGCTGCAATCTTCGCATCGTCGCCTATTTCGACGCCCGCGAGAATCATGGTGAGCGAGCCGACAAGGACGTTGCTGCCTATCTTTACCCGGCCTTTCTTGTACTGATTGTGGTGGAACTCGTGAGTGACTATGGTCGTGAAAGAGCCTATGGTGCAGTTGTCGCCTATTTCTATCATCTCCGGGAAGAAAATGTCGAAATTCGTGCCGTATATGCGCACGTTCCTGCCTATCTTGATGCCGGCCTTCCTGTAGAGCCTGTTCTTGAGCCTGATGTCGGGCATGTACTTGCACGCGGTTATTATTATGAAGTTGCGGAGAACACGAACGGGATTGCGTATCTTGCCCCACTCGCTCAGCGACAATCCCTCTTCAGGGAAGCGGAAGCATGAAATCATTCTTTTCTTGTATTTGTCCTCTTCTGCCATAGTACTTTACCTTCCATGCGCACTTCAACAATCCTGTGGTTCGGTATGTGAGTCTCGCGGCCGTTATCTTTATAGTGGAAGTGCGACCTTTTTAATTCCGTCACGTTCGCGCCGGATACCGTCTTCACGTCGCCGGGCGCGCCCCTATGGACGAACGTTATTTCCGCCTTCGCGAGCGCGCCTGTCCACTTGAGCCTGTTGAGCGTCTCGAAGGCCATGTTTATTTTTGTCCCGGGGAATTAAATCCTTGGGAGCGTCAGAACTCGAAATAAACGCTGAGAGCGTCGCTCTTGCCGCATCTCGGGCATGCGCTGGCGGGCTTGAAAACTATGCCGCACTTGTTGCACATCCTCTTCTCGACCAACGCTTTTTCCCGGCTCATGAAAACAATCCTTTATTTCTTTGCGCGCCGGCTTAAAAAATCATTCCTCGTCTTTGATGACTTTTATTGCGAGCGTGCCGAGGTCTATGGAAATTATTTTCGCGTTCCCCGGGTTGACGCACAGCGTGCGCCCTATCTTCTGCTTCATGCTTTTCGAAACTCCCGGCGACTCGTGGATGTGGCCGTGCAGCGTCAGCATCGGCTGCGCGTCCTCGATGAACCTGCGTATAGCTTCGCTGCCTTTATGCTCGCCGTTGTGGAGCATGTCCAGCTTCGTCCCCAGCGGCGGCGCGTGGAAGACGAATATCATCTTTTCCATATCGAGCCTGGATGACATCGCCTTCAGCTCCGTGTATATTTCCTCTTCGGTTTTCTCCCAGTCTTTCAGCAGGAACGGCGTGGGATTTATGTAAGGATATCCTGCGATGGTCCATTCTTTATGTCTGTAAGACTTCCTGTGAAGCAGCATCGCCGTCCTGAGCTTGCCTGCCTTTTTCAATATTTTGAAATTCGCCTCGAAATCGTCGTTGCCCATCATGATGAAGACGGGCTTCTTGGCCTGCTTCTTGAATTCTTTCAGGCGCGGGGTCAGGTAGAACTGGAGGAAAAATGCCTGGCCGCTCGGGTTCACGCCGGAAGTGATGTCGCCGCCGAATACGATGGCGTCTATATCGCTAGCTCTCGCAAGCTCGAACACGCGCTCGTATACCTTGACGATACCATGGACGTCCGTCACGTAGAGAATTTTCGTCATAGAATCACAACTGAGATATTAGTGGACTCGTCGGGATTTGAACCCGAGGCCTCTTGGATGCGAACCAAGCGCTCTCTAGCGACTGAAGCAGGCGAACCTGCTTCCATCGAAATTACCACTGAGCTACGAGCCCGTGTCAAACATTATCTTATTATTCAGTATATATAACTTAAATTATGCCCGTTTTCGTAGTCCACGAGCATAACGCTTCGCGCCTCCACTGGGACCTCCGCCTGGAGATGGACGGCGTGCTGAAATCGTGGGCCGTTCCGAAGGAGCCGCCGTTGGAAGCGAATGTCAAACGCCTCGCGATACAGGTGGATGACCACGCTCTTTCTTATGGGAAATTCGAAGGTGTCATTAAAGAAGGGTATGGTGCCGGCACCGTGAAAATCTGGGATAATGGAACGTATGAAATCGTGGACAAGAAACCTGATAAAATCGTTTTCAAGATTAGCGGCAGGAAGATGCGCGGGGAATACGTCCTGCTGAAATTCAAAAAAGCCGACGAAAAGGAATGGCTGCTTTTCAGGAAAGAATGACAAAGTTGGTAAATACTTTTTCTAAAAATATCTGTTTTTAAAAAAATTGATTGACTACATGTTTAAACATAGGTTATTATTACTACAATTCCAGAAATCATTAATGACCAAGATAATTTATCTCGACACCAACATCTATCTAGATTATTATTTTGATAGACATGGATCTAAAAGAGCATTTGATATAATATTTTTTCGAGCACCAAATTGTGAATTCAAAATAGTTGTTTCAGATTGGGTTCTGCGAGAACTTGAACTTAATGGAATTGGTTCAAAAGAAATGAAAACACTTTTCAGTAGAATTTCTGAAAATAAAAAATTGGTTACAATTTTTACAGAAAAACCAAAGGACATAGACGATGCGAAAAAAATATCATCGGATCATTTTCAAGATCCATTACATGTGATTCTCGCTAAGAAGGGTGGCGCTGAAATATTAATAACAAGAAATGTACAAGATTTCAACTGTTGTAGGCATCTTTTAGATATCAAGTTTCCTGAAGATATTTGATGTATCTTCCTTCGCAAATTCTTCAGCTATTTTTCTTCTTTCATCTTTCGTAGTCTTCTTCTCTTCAATTATTTTCATCAAAGTCCTGTATTTTTCAAATTCTTTAAACTCAGTTTCTTTCAATTCATCAACTTTGCACAGATCTCTCAAATAAGAAACGTATTCAATCGCTAACCTTTCATTTATTATGAAATAAATATCAAGATATGATTTGAGCGTGTTTTTGTCATAACCAATTTTTAAAAGACTTTCAAAAAGATTATATGTGGTTATCATATCCCACACAATTCGCATAGTGTCTAGTATTTCTGTCCTCAATTCGTTTATTTCATCAGATTTCATAGTTTTTAGCATGTAAATTGTAGTTGAAATAAAATCATTCAATATCTTTGCAGCATTTTCAGTTTCCTCATTTAATTTAAAATTAAATCCAATCTCCATTAGAATATCTCTTATTTTCAATTTGTTTTCATCATTTAATTCAATAATACCAAAATTTTTCTCAAATTCAAACTGTCTGAGATAGAGTAAATTTTTAGATTTTATATATTGTCCCTTTCTCATATACACCGAATTGTGATCTTTTTCTTTCTCAACTATTCTATTTATGCATTCGTTTATCTCACTCTCATTTTTAACGGACGTGTAACTATAATCCTTTGTTGGGTCATATAATTTTAAGCAAAGTTCACCGAACCTGTACCAAACTAATGGTACATCTAGATTACATTCCTGTACTATATCTACAAGTAATTTTTGAACTTGTGTTTTGTTAGGATAATAAGTCGTCTTCTCTTTCCAAGTTTCTCTAATTTTCATAAAAAGGAAATTTACTAAATTATCTTGTTCCGACTTAATCGGTATTCCGAAAAGCGTTCCTGAATTTTTTTCGGGAGAACTTGTGCAAGATTTCAAAGTGAAAACTCTTTTGTTTCCTTCTGCTCTCTCAACAGCGATTCCGGATTCTTCTAGCATCTCCAAATATTTGCGCACACTATCCCATGTCGTTCCGGTTTCGCCGGCAACTTCATAAATAGATTTGGGGCCTTTTTTCAGGGATTCGATGACAGATTGAACAACTTCGCGGCTGGTCTTCTTGGCACTACCCCTGCCAGTTGTCATGTTAATAATATTGGTAACCATATTTAAATATCACCATATCAGCATAGACTAATTTTAAATAAGTAGAATGAATAAAAGCTTTATATACTTAATTGCAAATACTATATAGTTATTTGAGTATAGTAATGGAGGTAAAAATGAGAAGAATCGTTAAAAGAGTAGTGGATGGCGATACTTTGGAAGTTAATCGTAATATAAATGGGACTAGATTTGTAAGACTCGCCAATGTAAACGCACCCGAAAGGCATCAATTTGGTGGAAGAACAGCGACAAAAACATTAACCGGCCTTGTAGGCGGTAGATCGATAACACTAACTCCTGTAGCAAGGGACGTTTATGGAAGAGTAGTCGCCGAAGTCAGATGTGGAAGACAAAGTATCAATCGTAAAATGAAGAAAAGAGGATATTAAAAATATATCAAGGGAGGAAATCATGATAAAAATAATCGCTATAGCAACAGGACTCGCAGCTGTACTTGGACTTGGTAGCATTCTTCTTTCAAGTCTAGGCAATAATACTTGGCCTGTATTTTTGTTTGCAGCAATATTTGTTTTTTTAATCGGTATACTCGTTAAAAAAATATAATAAGATAAAAAACACCCATTGAAAAACATTTTGTTAGATTTGATAATTAAATCGTATTTTAACCAGAACGACAAAATATTTTCTTATGATTGACATTTACACGCTCGTCGAGGCCGTGTGGATTCTGTGGCCGGCGTACGGGGCGAACGGCCTGTGCATGCTCGCGCATGGGAAGCGGGTCATCGATGGCGGACGCATGTGGCGCGGCAAACAGATTTTTGGCCCGGGCAAGACATGGGAAGGTCTGCTGTTCGGCGTGTTCGTTGGCGCGCTCGTCGGGACGATTCAGATGCTCGCTTACCCGTTCCTGCCATGGGAGCTTTCCCCGGTCGCGCTTTCGCTGGTCCCCATGACGCCGCTCACGGGCGCGCTCATAGGCCTGGGCGCGCTGCTCGGCGACATAGGCGGCTCGTTCATAAAGCGACGCCTGGGCATCGCGCGAGGCAAACCAGCGCCAATCCTGGACCAGCTCGATTTCATAGCGGGAATGCTGATTGTGCTGGCGTTCGTGTATCCGCTGAAATGGGAATGGGTCGTGATATTGGCGATAATGACGCCGGTCTTCCACCTGCTGGCGAACAGGATAGCCTACATACTGAAGCTCAAGAACGTGCCTTATTAGAAAGATAAAAAATTACTCAATTTACTTCTTTTTTGCGAGCCTGATTAATTTTTTGACCTTGGAAGCCTTGCTCTTGTTGCTGGGGCCCCTGCCTTTGTTCTTCACGTGCTTTAATTTTTTATGCGTCTTGTGCACCTTTTTCTTCAGCGGTTTCCTGGAAACTTTTTTTCTTTTGACCATCTGCATCCCTGATAAACAAATAGCTGACAACTGGACTCGGTGAAAGAGTTCCTCAAACAACCATCGATTGCATTCTTAACCTACCGACGTGCTTTAGAGGTGATCTCATTCGCGCCATACAGAAGCTTAACAAGCGCAGGTTTCGTGCGGTGAGTTATAGTCCAGACACCACATTAATGGCTGAGCGCCTGACAGAGGCCTATATGGACACATCCTTTTCAGGACAACCGAAATGTCCTGTCAGCAGAGATAATTATATGATGTGATATATATATTTATCTGACTACTTATTGGTCAATAAAACACAACGCATTTAAAGTAAAAAACGATATGCATCGACCAATAAATTCCGGCTAATAGCGATTTTTTATTTTTCCAAAATATATAATCCAAAAGTTAAATTCGTTATAAACACATAATAGCGCTTCCTGTTTAAATATTTATGCGTTATTCAATTTGTTTTTTAACCACGATTGTAAAATATTATTGTCTTTATGCAGGGGAAGTTCATCGTCTTTGAGGGAATCGATAAGTCGGGCAAGCACACGCAATCGCGCATGCTCTTCGAATACCTGCGCAGACGCGGAGAGCGGGTGATGTATACTGAAGAGCCGACTGCGGACAACCCCGCCGGGCGCGCTATAAAGGATTGGTTGGCAGGAAAGTTCGAGCTGAAGAGCGGCGAGGCGATAACGCTTTTGTATACTGCTGACAGATACGAACATCTTAAACAAACGATACTGCCGTCGCTGGAAAAAGGCATGACGGTGATTTCGGACCGATACTTCTATTCGACAATCGCCTACGAGTCGGCGATATTCAACGTCGACCCGAAATGGATACGCGAGCTGCACGAGAAGGCACGCAGGCCGGACGTCGTGATATTCATCGACATCGCGCCGGAGATATCGCTCAAGCGGCGACGCGCCCGCCCGGACGACAGGCTGGAGAAGGTCGAACTTCTTACTAAGGTCAGGGAAGCATACAAGAAGATGATGGATGAAGAGCGTTTCTTCACCGTCGACGGGAACCGGACGAAAGAGGACGTCTTTGCCGACGTGAAAAAAATCATCGACAGAATTTTGGCCTGAAACGTCTCCTGCCCAACAGGCCGGATTGAAAGTGACGTAAAAACCAATAAATACAAAGACTGGTAAAATTAGGTTATCTGAGGCGTATGTTCTCAAAGGTTTTCATCGCATGGAAGAGGGATTACGGCGAGCAGATTGTTCTGAGGGTATGCTCCATACTGCGCGAAGCGGGCGTACCATACGCGTTTCACGAGCCGGAAGACTGCGATTTCGCGATAACGGTCGGCGGCGACGGCACGGTTCTCATGTTCCAGTCATCGCTGGAATGTCCCATTCTCGGCATAAACCCGGGCAAGTCTGTAGGCTTTTACACGACAGCGAATGCCAGGGACTTCGAGGCTAAACTGAAAAGGCTGCTTAACGGGAAAGAGGGCAAGGACTATTTCATCAGGGAGTTCACCAGGATAGAGGCAATGCTGAACAGGAAGCTTCTGCCTTTCAGAGCGCTCAACGAAATCCTCGTTTCACCCATATTCGTCAGGAGAATGCTGAACTCCAGCCTGGAAACAGGTGGCAGGAAATCGTTCGAAAGAAACTCGGGCATACTGGTTTACACGCCGAGCGGCTCAAACGCCTTCGCCAAATCAACCGGTGCGAAGCCACTGGGCACGAACGGCCATTTCGGCGTGGCTGCAATCGCTCCGTACGCCGGAAGACTGAAGAAAAACATCGTCCTGGACAAGGGTCATGTCATGATAACATGTCTCAACGACGAAGGCGAAGTCTGCTTCGACGGCCAGGAAGACCAGGTCTCCCGCATAAAAGAGAATGACGTCATCTTCGCGAGGAAGAGCGACAAGCCTGCCAAAATCGTCTGCTTCTCAAAAAAGAAAGCGTGAAGCGCCGGAAAACAATGGCGCGTTCTGTAAATCAAATCAGTATCTTCTGCCGCGACTTTCGCTTCTGCTGTGGCCTGACGGGCTGCGGTAGCCGCCATGGCTTCCGCCGCGATGGCCTTCGTGGCCTCCGCGACCGTATCCGCTGCTGCGTTGGCCGTAGCGCTGGCCCTGGTGACCTTCCCTGCGCTCGCGGCCTGCGTGCGGGTTGAACGGAATCCTTCTGAAGTCGGGTCGCTCGCCAGCAACTATGTTCATCTCCGGGTTTTCGCGCAATATGCGGCGGAAATTATCGTAGTCGCCGTCGGACAGTATCGTTATCGCGAGACCTGATTTGCCTGCGCGCGCGGTCCTGCCAACCCTGTGGATGTAGTCATCGCGTTTCTCCGGAACGTCGTAGTTGAACACGTGCGTTATGCCCTTTATATCAAGGCCGCGGGAGGCGACATCAGTAGCGATGAGCACTTGCACTTGGCCTGCGTGCGTCTCGCCTATTATGCGCTCTCGCTTGTTCTGCTCGAGGCCGCCGTGTATCACTTTGGCGTCGATTCCCTGTATCTGCAGGTTCTTCGCCACAGCATCCGCTGTGTGTCGCCTTCCGCAGAATACGAGAGCGAGCTTCGGCTTCTCATGCTGCAAAAGGTGCACGAATAACGAGAACTTCTCGTTCTCCTGCACATCGTAATATATTTGGTGTAGCAGTTCCGGCTTCACGTGACGTTCGGTCTCTATGCTGACCGGTTTCTCCATGTAACGCTGGCTTATGCGGAAGACCGGACCGGGCATCGTGGCGCTGAAAAGCATCGTCTGTCGTTGTCGCGACGTGTGGCGGATTATGCGCTCGACGTCGTCGATGAAACCCATGTCCAGCATGCGATCCGCTTCGTCGAGGACGAGATATTTCACGTGCGACAGGTTTATAGTCCTGCGTTCGAGGTGGTCCAGTAACCTGCCAGGCGTTCCTACCACAATGCTCGCTGTTTTAAGCGCCTGTATCTGCGACTCGATGGGCACGCCTCCGTAGACGCTCGCGACCTCGGCCATCCTGTAGTCCGTCAGCTTGACGAACTCCTTCATTATCTGGTTTGCCAGCTCCCTCGTCGGCGTTACTACCAGCGCCTGGACACCCTTGCCATGCTCCACCTTTTCTATGATGGGTATCGCAAAAGCAAGCGTTTTCCCGGAGCCGGTTTCCGACTGGGCTATGACATCCTTCCCCTCTTTTATGAGGGGTATGCACTCCTTCTGTATAAGCGTCGGCTTCTCGAAGCCCGCCTTCTTGAGAATATCAAGTATTCTCGGTTCTATTCCTAATTTTTCAAATGACATCTATATCACTCCTTTTAAGCATGTAAACTTTTTGCAGTAAACGTTGTTTACTTGGGTTTACAGTTGTCAAAGACGAAAACAGAATTAGTATTCATCGCCAAGAGGCGGATGATCCCAACGCCGTTTTTCGCATTGTGCTTTGTTAATTAATATAGTGCATATTTATAAAGGTTAAAGCCTGCCTATCCCGCCTGGTCCGGCCATGGCGACGAACGCGACTACTGACGGGCTGGACTCAGTTTTTATATCAGAATAGACTATTTGTATATTATTATGAACAAGGTTCTGAATTTTCTCATCCACAGCAACATATATCTTGGCCTGAGCGCGAGCGCGGTCGCGTATCTCTGCATGGTCCTGCTCGGCATGCCCATATACTGGCAGCCCATGGTCATCGCGTTCTGTGTCACGTTCTTCCTCTACAGCCTTAACAGATATACCGACATGGAGGAAGACAGGATAAACTACCCCGACAGGGTCAAGTTCATCAAGAGCAGCGGCAAACCAGTCTTTTACTTTTCAGCCGCCCTTTACGCGTTCTCGCTCTACCTGGCGTTCACCAACAGCATAGCCAGCTTCATGATAGCGCTCGCGCCGTTCATACTGGTCTTCTCCTACAGCGTCATCCGCCTGAAGAAGCTGCTGATATTCAAGAACCTTATAGTCGCCTTCGGCTGGGCCATGGTCGCTTTTCTCGCGCTTTCCTACACGCACCCTGTGAGCTATTTCGAGCCGCTGAGCATGTCGGTGTTCATGTTCTTCTTCATACGCGTGCTCATAGACACCGTCGCTTTCGACGCCCAGGACGTGGAGGGCGACAAGGTCAGTCGAGTAAGAACGATAGCCAACACCTTCGGCATCACCAAGGTCAAGACCATATGCCACGCGCTCAACATCTTCATGATAGTGTTCTTCCTGCTCGCGTGGAATTTTGACATCAGCAACATGCCCATCACGGCGAACCTGATAATCATCTGGTCGTTCCTTTACATGTTCATGATAAACCGCTTCGGCGTCAAAGGGGTAACGGACGTGATATCGGAAGGCGAGCTCATTCTCCTGGGGATTGTCGTCTTCGCCATCCAGAACGCCCAAGCGCTTCTGCTGTAAAAACGGTTAAAAAAACTGTTCAACATAACGTGCTCAGCGGACATGCCAGACATTTGTCCTTTGCCGTTTCCATTCTAGTCAAAAGCTCTTTCATACTCGTGCGCGGGTCGCCGATTTTTACAATGCCTTCACAACAGCTGAAAACGCCGTAAGGGTTCAGTGAGATGTAAGTCTTTATGTCGCCGGGGCCGAATGGCACCAGCTTCTTCTCGTCTCTGAACCTTTTGCCGTATTTTGCCGCGACTATCCTCTTCATTTCTTCGCTGGGCAGCATCAGCGAGTCGTCTATCGTCCTGCGCGATATGGTCTTTGAAAGCGTCATGGCGCCTTTCATCTCCCTGTTTGAATACGGGAAGGTCAGATTTAGCCTTATCCTGCGGTCCACGTCTCTTTTCAGCTCGTCCTCGAAGTCAGCCAGCCTGTTCGCATTGCCTTTGGTCACTATCGTTCTGACCTTCACCCCTTCGCATCCGAGCTCGTATGCCCGCCTGCAGAACCCGACTGCTTTCTCATACGTACCTTTGCCCCTGTTCCATTCGTGGTGGTCTTTGGGGCCGTCTATGGAAACGTGGAACGTCACGTTGTTCAGCCTTTCGAACTCGTCCAGCCTGTCTATGGTCCCGTTGGTGACGATGAAGTGCTTCACTCCCCGGCCAACGACTCCCTTCATGAACCAAGCGCTCAGGCTGTTGATGACTTCCGGGAATTTGGCGTGCAGGAAGATCTCCCCGGTCCCGCACCAGAAAACGCCGAAACCGAGCCTTCTTTCCCTGCCGAATCTCCCGACAAAATCGACAAGCGCATCTTTCGATATTTCCTTCCGCCCCTTGCCGTTAATGACGTTGGAATAGCACATCCTGCATTTCAGATTGCAGGCGGATATGGGCTCTACGTAGAGGCCGCGTCTCTCAATGACGACCCTTTTCTCCATGACATTAGTTGCCGTTCTGATTTTATAAAAATCCCCTTCCAGAAAGATATATATAGGCCCGGGCAATTATATAACAGGATTTCTATGAACAAGGAAACAATCGGTAGATATGCATTTATCATTGGATTAGTGATATCAGTGATAGCCGGTTTCGTAAGCCTTGGGACAACGGGCCTTGCAGCTCTTGTCGTTCTGGGACTCATAGTCGGGTTCCTTAACGTGACGGGCGAAGAGGTTCAGAAGTTCCTTTTAGGCACGGTTGCGCTTATGCTTGTGGGCCAGGGTCTTCATTCCGTGATGGCCACGGTTCCGCTGGTGCCGGATATACTTGCGGCATTCGTCTCATTCGTGGCAGGCGCAGCACTGATAGTGGCACTCAAGGAAGTCTACACGATAACCAAATCCAAGTAAATGCACAAGGGGAAAAACAAAACAATCAAACCCTTTCTTTTTTCTTTTATTTTATACCATCCAGGCGTCAGTTTGCCGTTTCTGTCCGTTTATCCGAAAAGGAAGAACTCGATTGCTAGCGTAACGCATGCAACGAGCAGGACTAGCGGCGTGACTATGAGGCCCAGTTTCGCGAAGCTGCGGTAGTTGATGTGCTGGTCCTTGTCCCTCAGTATCTTAATCCACATTATGCCTGCCAGGGCGCCGATGAGCGTGATGTTCGCGCCCAGATTGCTGCCGATTATGAGAGAGAATATCGAGGCGAGCTTCGTGCTGGCAGGCAGGGCGAACTGCGAACTCTCGGTTATCTTGGTGAAAAGCACGGTCATGGGCTGGTTGTTGACAAGGTTCGCGGTGAACGCTGAAAGGAAGCCCATGGAGATGGTCGCGGCGAATACGTTGAAAGAAAGCGCGGTTATGAGCGTTGCGGCCGCGTCGGTCACGCCGGCGACCACGAGCGCCTCGACCATGATAAATGAGCAGAAGAGGAATGGGATGATTTTCCACGGTATGTGGTCCGCTATGAAGTGCAGGCGGAACTCGTATATCTTCGTCGCCTGGCGGTGGACGTAATGCTTGAACACGCGGAAATACGTCAGGTGCTCCTTGGAATATTCATCGAAAGCTATGGCCGCGTCATAAGTGAACAGAGCGAGCGCGAAGAACAAAGCGACGACCCACATCTCCAGCCCGAGTAACGGCGACACGAAAAGCGTTGCTAGCGTAAGACAGAACGTGCCGAAAGTGACGTAGGCGCATCTCCTGTCCTTCAGGAAATGTTTCGGGTCTATGTCCTTCGGGATGACGAACCTTATGCTGACGCTTTTGCTGAAGACCAGGTACAGGAGAGCCAGGCACGTAAGGCCGGCAGCTATGGTTGGAAACAGCATCCATGCAGAGTATTCGATGATGCCGATGCCGCTCGCCGAGGCGGCTATGATGTTCGTGGGATTGCCCACGTAAAGGCACATGCTCCATATGTTCGCGGCGAAGAACTCCGCCACGAGGTAAGGAAGCACCCGTATCTTCGCATGCTTTCCGAAGTAGAAGATTATCGGCGTGAGCGTGAGGATGACTATGTCATTTGATGTGAAAAGCGTGATGAAGCCGCTGAGGAAGTAAAAGTAAAAGAACAGCTTACGTCCGTCGCCTCCCGAGCGCAGCACTATCCTGAGCGCCAGGTATTCGAAGAAACCGGTGCTGTCGAGCGATATCGCTATGTAGGCGACTGCCATGAAGAGGACGATTATCGTGAACGGGCTGAAGCCCGGGCGGCCGACCAGCGACGAGAAAGCCTGGCCCGGCGTCAATACGCCTGCGATCAGTATTATGAGCACGCCGAGCACGCTGCCAAAAACGTAATCCAGCGTTATTTCTCTTCCGCCGAGAAACGGCAGGCCGGGAGGCAGACGGAATGATACTGGCCTGGCTATGAAGAAAATCGCGATGGCAAAAGCCAGCAGCACGAAAAGTAGGCTCATGTATTAATTTTGCCGCCGGCCGATAAAAAGCCCGCCGCATATGACGCATCGAAAACTTTAAATTGCCCGGCCCGATAATTCTCTCAAGCAAATTAGACTTGAGACGATAGAATAAGTTTTATGCTTGGGGTAAACGCATGGACAGGCTGAAAAAGAAAGTGGCGCTCACATTCGACGACGTCCTTTTAGTGCCCAGAAGGTCGGCTGTGCTACCTAAAGACGTGGACACTCGTACGAGACTCACGAAGCGCATAGGCCTGAACATACCCATCATGAGCGCCGCGATGGACACGGTGACGGAATCCCAGATGGCCATCATGCTTGCCAAAGAGGGCGGCATGGGCATCATACATAAGAACATGTCTGTTGAGGAGCAGGCGTCCGAGGTCGAGCATGTCAAGAAGTTCGAGTCCGGCGTCATACGCAACCCCATCACGCTCAGACCCGAAGACACGATGGGCAAGGTCAGAGAGATGATAAACAAGACCGGCATCGGCAGCTTCGTCGTAGTGGAGAAGAACAAAGTGGTCGGCATCCTCACCAGCAGGGACATGTGGTTCAGGAACGACCCGAACGAGAAGGTGCGCGACGTAATGACGAAGAAGCCGATAACCATACAAAAGCCGGATACGGATTACGCCATCATGATAATGAACCAGCACAAGATAGAGAAGCTTCCCATCGTTGATGCTGCCGGGCGGCTGAAAGGCCTGATAACCATAGCCGACCTCAAGAAACGCGAGGAGTTTCCGCACTCTGCGAAAGATCGCGAGGGACGATTGATTGTGGGCGGCGCGATAGGACCTTTCGACATGAAGCGCGCGGAAGCGCTGGTGAACGCAGGCGTAGACTTGATAGCCGTCGATACGGCGCACGGCCACACGGAGAACGTCATAAAGACTGTCAGACAGCTGAAAAAGGCATATGATATTGACATTATAGCGGGCAACGTCGCCACAAGGGAAGGGACGCTTGACCTGATATCAGCCGGAGCCGACGCCATCAAGGTCGGCATGGGACCCGGTTCGATATGCACGACCAGGATAATCGCGGGCATAGGCGTTCCGCAGATAACCGCGGTGCAGGAATGCGCCAAGGCTGCGGAAAGACACAAGATTGCAGTCATAGCGGACGGCGGCATAAAGAACTCGGGCGATATTGCGAAAGCGATTGCAGCAGGCGCGCGCGTCATCATGATAGGCTCGCTTTTCGCCGGCACCGAGGAAGCGCCTGGCGAAGTCGTCTACCGCGGCGGCAGGAAATACAAGAAATACAGGGGCATGGGCTCCATCAATGCGATGAAGCTCGGCTCGAAAGACCGTTACGCGCAAGCCGACGCTAGCAAATTCGTGCCAGAAGGCGTGGAAGGCATGGTGCCTTACAGGGGGACTGTTTCTGAAATCGTCTTCCAGATGGTCGGTGGCCTGCGCTCTTCGATGGGCTACTGCGGATGCGCGAACATAGACGAGATGCGCAGGAAAGCGAGGTTCATAAGGATAACCAAAGAGGGCATCAAGGAGTCGCACCCGCACGACGTCATAATCACGGACGAGGCGCCGAACTACTGGAGCGGCCCCGAGGTCTGATTGCTTTTATTGCCGGAAGGAAATGTATTAATATGACATCACCAAAGGAAACCTTTCTCGACGAGAAGATTCTGAAAATGCTCGCAGGCAGCGGCAGGCCAATGAAGGCCGCGCAGCTCATGCTCAAAGACGGCGAAATAGACTGCATGCAGGACTACGCGAACACCGTCTCGATAAAGCGGCTTGGATACAACGACCACGGCCCGGTCCACATGAGAAAGGTCGTCATAAACGCGCTGGCCATGCTGGACCTGCTCAACAAGGCGGGCATAAAGCTGAACAGCGAGAAGGAAGGCTCTGGCTCGTTCGAAGACAGCAAAATCGCAGTTATGCTGGCATCGTTCCTGCACGACATAGGCATGTGCGTCGGGCGAGAAAAGCATGAAAACGTTTCCGCCATGTTCGCCCTTCCTGTCATTGACAAGCTTCTTTCGCAGGTATACAAGGATGACGTCGAGAAGCGCATCGCCGTCCGTTCGATGGTCATCGAGGGGATTCTCGGCCACATGGGCGGCCAGAGAATAGAGTCGCTCGAGGCTGGGGTGATTCTTATAGCGGATGGCTGCGACATGGAAAAGGGCCGCGCGCGCATCCCCATGAAAATCGGAGAGTCGAAAGAGGGCAAGATGGGCGACATCCACAAGTATTCTTCGTCATCGATAGAGAAAGTCACGATAGACAGGGGCGATAAACGCGCGATAAGGATAACGATCGAGATGGACTCGCCCGTTGGTTTCTTCCAAGTGGAAGAAGTTTTGCTGAAAAAGATAAACTCAAGTCCCGTGAAGCCGTACATCGAACTTTTTGCCGGCGTCACGGGCCAGAAGATGAAGTGCTATCTCTAGCGATTGGCAGTTTAAACGGCTCTTTCAAGGTTATTAAACCTGTTTACAAACTAATGTTGTTCCCTTATGTTCGATTCGACTGTCGTCGTGGGGGCCCAGTGGGGCGACGAAGGCAAGGGAAAGATAGTCGACTTCTTAGCTGACAAAGCAGACGTCGTCGTCCGCTTCAACGGCGGCAACAACGCCGGTCACACCATAAAGGCGAACGGCGACACGTTCAAGCTGCATCTCATCCCGTCAGGAGTGGTGCGCAACAAGCAGATAATAATAGCGAACGGCGTGGTCGTCGACCCGAAGATTCTCATAGAGGAAGTTGAGATGCTCAGGAAGATGGGCTACGAGCCGAACCTCATGGTTAGTTCTAACGCTCACGTCATCATGCATTATCACAAGGTTTTCGACACGAGCGGTGATAAAAAAGGAAGGATTGGCACGACCGGCAGGGGCATAGGCCCTGCGTATTCTGACAAAGCCAACCGGACAGACGCCATCAGGGTCGCCGATTTCGTGGGAGGCGCATTTGAAACGCGGCTTGCGAAAATACTCGAAAACAAGAAAGAAGAGCTCCTTAAGCATGGCGTCATAAAGGCAGCGAAAGAGTTAGAGAACTACAAGACGACGCTAGCAACGGAATACAGGAAATACGCCGATTTCATCAGGCCTTATGTTTACGACACGTCCATGGTCATAAACCATGCGCTGGAGGATGGAAAGAGCGTGCTGTTCGAGGGAGCGCAGGGCACGCTGCTCGACGTGGACCACGGCACGTATCCTTACGTCACGTCTTCTAACACGTGCGCCGGAGGCGCATGCACGGGCGCGGGCGTAGGACCGGGAAGGATAACAAACGTCGTGGGAGTGACGAAAGCCTACACGACACGCGTGGGCGAAGGCCCGTTCCCGACCGAAATGAAGGATGACGAGGGCGAGCGACTGAGGGAAGCGGGCTGCGAATACGGCACGACCACAGGCCGCCCTCGCCGCTGCGGATGGCTGGACTTCGTCGTGCTCAAATATGCCAAGATGGTAAACGGCCTCACTGCGCTTGCCGTCACCAAGCTTGACGTTCTTTCAGGCATGGATAAAATAAAAGTCTGTATCGCTTACGAAATCGACGGCAAGAAAACCGACAGAATGCCTTCGACCATCGAGGAGCTTGAGAAGGCGAAGCCCGTTTACATGGAACTCGACGGCTGGCCCAGATGGAGCGACGAGGAAGCGAGGCACATAGCAAGGTCAGGTCTCGAAGCGCTTCCGGAACAGGCGAGGCAATACCTGAAGTTCATAGAGAACAAAGCGGGCGTCCCGATAAGCATAGTGTCTATAGGGCCGGGCAGGGACGAGACCATCGTGGTGTGAAAAGTAGTTTTTGTTCTTTTCATTTCATTAAATCACGATACTATCGCAATATTATCCGGTGTATCCCGAATAAAATCTGAGTGTATTAAATAGGATGCTGACAATATTTAATCATGAAAATGTTCGTTTCGATATTTTTTGCTATTTTTGTCATTTTGGTGGTGTCATCATCAGGATGCATTAATTCTGCGTATGAAGGTACATTACTGTATCAGAAAGCGGACGCCAACAAATGTGAAGCGTATTACATAGTAATCAAAGAAAAGCCATATGAGATAAACACAACTTTGGTTGGTGATTTGGATGATTATGTCAACAAGAGTGTTAGGATCAGGGGTGAATTGATTACTCGCACAGCGCTGAAAAAATGCTTATTTGAAACCACGATTAACGCAGCTGATATTCAGCTTATTGATTAAACAGATTCTGGTTCATACTTATATTTCATCGGATATCAGGACTTCCTGCAAGGCAATGTTAAGTTCTGTTAAAAATCATTTACTTTCTTTATGCTTGTTTATTGCTATGCGCAACTCGCTCATTACGACCGTGGTGTCTATCTTGCCGCGGACCTGCTGCATGACCAGGCCGAGAAGAATCTTTTCCCCGCGCTCGTCGCCGATCAGCTCGCTGTTTTTGTCAAGCGTCTTGATGATAATGAGTTTCAGATCTTCGATAGTCAGTTCGATTATCTTCGTCTTGCGGATCGCCTGCTCTGCCGATAATTCCGGCTCTTTCGCAATCGCTTTCAGCACGTCTGGAATCGCTTCCTTCGCCAGTTTGCCATCCTTCAACTTATTTAATATTTCCGAGAAATGGTGCTCTTCGAGCTTCTCGACAGCGACACCGCTTCTTTTTAGATACGGTAGTGTAGAAATCAAAATTGTAGAAACTATTTTTGGGTCATAACCATCATCTATAAGTTTCTCGAAAAGTTTATGCTTACCAGATTTTATAATTTGTTTTAATATCTCGTCGCTTATCTTTAGTTTTTTGACTGATGCACCATCTTTAATCTGTAGTTTTTCTGTTAGATTCAACGTTATCCTTTTGCCTTTATCCTCTAAAAGTTCCGGTAGATTTTTTCTTATCGCGGCCAGCCTGGCGTGCGTTATCCTTATGGGCGGCACGTCGGTTTCCGGGTAAAGTCTCGCCGCTCCGGGCAGCGGGCGCATGTATTCCGTCTCGCCTGTGTCGAGCGCTTTCCTCACTTCCGTCGGAACGCCGACAACGAGCTGGTTTATGCGCTCTGCGACAATAGCCATTGTCTTCTCGACTGCTTTTTCCTCACCAACCGCTATTATCAGAGTGTCTCCATGGCCGGCTTTCATTTCATGCCTCAGCTTCTCGAAATCCTTCGTTAGTTTATACTTCTCCAGCTCTTCGTCGCTGTGGATTATGCCTTTCATTTCCGATTTCGCCCTCACGTAATTGGCTACTTCATTGCCCAGCGTGCGTGTAGGCGTAATCTGCCTTTTCAAATAACCAGCGAAATCAGGGACGAGTATCGCGTACGTGGTCTTGTCTTTCGTTATCTTGGACTCTGAATCCTTGAAAATATGGGATACATGAACGACTTTCGGCTTGACTGGTTTGAAGCCTGCCTTATGCAGATCCTTCTTTATCTCAATCAGACTCGCCTGCCTGAGCGCCTCGTTCTCAACGAATTTAGGAATCATGCGCAGCTCCTGCGCGCCCTTTATCTCCACTCGCGCGCCGCCCTCTATCGATACGTTTACGTCTTGGCGGATCGTGCCGAGGCCGCGCTTCACCTTTTCAGTCGAGCGGACTATCATGCCCAGCATCTCAGCGACCTCGCGCGCTTGTTCCGGCGTGCGTATGTCGGGCGACGTCCCAATCTCGACGAGCGGGATGCCAAGCCTGTCGAGGCCGTAGAACACGCGATTTCCATCGCGCCCCATTATCTGGCAGCTTTCCTCCTCAAGGCAGATGTTCTCGATGCCCACTTCACCGAAGCTCGTCTTCATCTTGCCGCGGAGTCCGGCGACCGACGTCCGCTGGAAGCCGGAAGTGTTCGAACCGTCGAGGACCGTTTTTCTCATCACGTGTATTTCCTCAGGCACTTCGCATTTCAGCATCTCGGCCACGGTAAGGACGATATCTAACGCTTCCGAATTCATGTTGCCCGGAGGCTCCTCGTCCAGCTCGATAAGGCAGGACTCTTCGGGATAAACCCGGTAGACGAATTCGACCCCTTTCGCGACCTCTCCCAGCGCGGCGATGTCTATCTCGCCCGTTTCACCGGCGACGACGCGCAGCTTGCGCGCTACCTCCAGCGACGGCTTCGCTTCGGAGAAGCGCGACCTGCACATGCAGAACAGCTTGTGTTGAGTCTCGAGCTGTTGGTGAATCTCGATGCCGCATTTCAGCCCGAGCTTTGAATAATCGAGTTCACTCATTCAATCCCTCTGCAGAAAAAGCATCCGCCTGCGTGCGCGGTGTGATTTCACCCGCGTAGCTGGTAAGCATCATTTCCCTGATTTTCTCCATGCTCTTTGTTTTTCCCAGAACCCACATAAGCTTGACGTACGCCGTCTCGCTGGTCATGTCTTCACCGGGAATGGCTTTCGCTTCTGTGAACAATTTGCGCAGGTTCGTGTAAACATAAGGATTGACGCGACCGAATATCGTCTGGGACGTGATGACAAAAGGGATAGTCTCGGCATGCTTTCCTATGGCGAGCGTCCACGGCTTCTTAGCCACGTCCGTCGGCACGTGGCCCATGCCCGTCCCTTCGATCACGAAGCCCTTGACGCCGTTCTTGACGTGGAAATCGATTACTTTCGGGTCCGCGCCTGGATAGACTTTCAGCAGCGCTACCTCGGGTTCGATCTTCGCATCCACTTCCACGTGTTTTTTGTCATCCCTCTTCCTGTAATTTTTGTTTAGTATCTCAACCCTGCCGCTGTGATAAATTTTAGCCAGCGCCGGCTCGTTTATGGGTCGGAAAGCGTCTCGCCTGGTCGTGTGCATCTTGCGCACCTTCGTGCCGCGGATGAAATGGCAGTAGTCGTCGCTCGTGCTGCCGTGCATGCAAGTCCCGACCTCGGCGATGTCCGACACGGCAACGTGGGCTGCGCAAATGAGATTCATGCCCGCGTCGCTGGAACCGCGGTCGCTTGACCTCTGCGCCCCGACGAGCACGACTGGTTTGTGCAGGTTCTGCAGGAAGAATGAAAGCGCGGCCGCAGTGTAGTGAAGCGTGTCGGTGCCGTGCGTGATTATCACGCCTTTTTTGCCCGCGTTCAGCTCTTTCGCCACTTCTCTCGCCAGGTGCTGCCAGTCCTCCGGGTCGAGGTCTTCGCTCATCTTCTTCATGGGCGAGAACATTTCGAGATTGACAATATGGGAAAGCTCCGGAATGTTGTGCAGCAGCTCCTTCGGGTTCTCGACGGCGTATACGCCGCCAGTCCTGTAGTCGACGCGCGAGGCAATCGTCCCTCCCGTCGAAATGAGAGCGACGTGCGGCTTGTTTGCATCGAAAGCGATCTCAAGCAGCTCTTTGCTAGTCCTGCCAAATTCGTACTTCGCTTCATCAGCGACGTCTTTTGGCTCCCTGATATGAGACCTGGATATATTTGCATCCGTTATGTCGATGCCTATGTTGTAGCCGCTGTCCAGTTTTACCAGAACCGTTTTCTCGTCGCCGTGAGACGTTTTCGGCATGAGCAGGCCCTCGTAGCTCTTGCTTCCCTTTTCCACGAGAATCCTGTCGCCGACGCTTATTTTGCCGTGGTCCAGAATTTTCTGTATTTCATGGGAATACATAATTAGATATTGCGCGCGCCGGATTAAAATATTATTTTATTTAAAATCACAGAGGACGCGCCGCTTTTAGATCTCTATAATGGTTTACATAGCCTTCTCTGCCGCCTAAAGTGGAACGTTCTGCCGCTTGAATTGCCTCCCTGTATTTTCCCATATCAGATAGACAAAGTGAAAGACGATAAAACGCTGGCATGTTCAAATCATCCAATTCCGTTGCTTTTTTGAAAAACCTGGCGGCCGTTTTATAATTTTTTTTATTGTCCCAATAAACGCCTACTTTAAAATAGATGTTTGCCAGAAGCTGGTCGTTGCTCAGCGGCAAGTCAAAAATTCCATTCGAAAGTTCTTTTTGCGTATATTCATTTACGTCTTTAGTTGGCGCACCAAAAAATCCGCCGTTTGATTGAAAATTAAATTGATTTCCGTCTTTGTCAATATATCTCACGTAAAAATGTGATTCACTTTTACCTCTACATCTGACACCATACAACCACATGCCTTCAATGTCGGCAAGATCGAGATAAAGATACGAAGATGTATCGCAATCGAGAGCGTTTTTTTTAAACCCTTCGGAAAGCATAAGGATATCCGCATCATCCGGGTTGAAAACGAAATTGAATGGTTTATCTTTCAGTATGTTGTATATGACGGGTAGGTTTTCTGGCCCTATATCCGGCTTGTATTTCTCATGAAAAACTTTTCTGAGCCTGTGCAGCTTTTCAACCGCTCCATGATAGTCAAAGTCATAATCTGTGCATGTTCGCTCAATGTAAAGCGTTTTCTCGCCAAAACCGTTTAAATTATTCAAGAAGGAGTCATTCATGACCGATGCCCTATCGCCGCGTGTGCTGAGCATGTCAAATCCCAAAGCAGCTCCGCCCGCCAGCTTCAATGCGGTCCCTATGAAATTTCTCCTTTTCATCGAGAATACGATTGCGGCAAGTCTTTTAACCGGTGATTGTACTGTAAAAATTGCCTTATCTGGGGCCGTAAGCCATATTAGCGATGCGATACAGTCGGATGTAATTTTTGACAAATTCTGGTCTGCGTCCAAGCGTGGATTTGGCCGCGGCTTCAAGGGCTTCACCATATTCCTCTGCATTTTCCAAAGACACGGAAAGCATGAAATGCGCGTTCACGTTTCTTCTATCCAATTCTGCCGCTTTTTTGAAAAACCCGGCGGCCTTCCTGTAGCATTCCGTGTTGCCAAAGCCCGCCCAGTTCAAACCTATGTTATAGTAAATCTCAGAAACGCATTCCCGCCTGCTCAGCGTTCTTCGATAAACGCCGCATTTCACTTCTTTTTTCGCGGGCGAATTCATTTCCGCTTTTGTCGGCGAACCGGGCGGTCCCGCCCATCCAAAATATCCCCGATTGGATTGATAGTCTTCATATCCGCCGCCGTAATTAATCCATCTTATGTGAAAATGCTGCCCTTTGGTGCCTCTCGTTTTCACGCCAAAAACGGGCATGTGTTCGATATCGGCGACGTCAAGGTACAAAAAGCTGCTGGTATCGCAATCGAGCATCCCTTTTTCAAAACCTTCGCTCAGAAGAAGCACTCCATCTTCACTACCGTTGAAAACAAAGCTGAAAGGCTTTTCCCGGAGGGTCCTGTAAATCGTGTGGAGGTTTTTCGAACCGATGTGCGGGTCATACCTCTTGTGTATGACGTCTCTGAATCTTGACAGTTTATCCATTGCAGCATCGAAAACGAACTCACGCGGCGTGTTTCGTTTTTCAAGGGCAATTGCGTTCTCCGCGAACCCTTTCGCGCCGCTCTCATAAATGCCGGTTTCTGCATCGCGGCCGTAGCTTCCTATGGAAGGGAGCGCTAAAGACGCGGCGGCTAAAGCCACATCTTTTATGAAATTTCTCCTATTCATCGAAAATACGGTTGCGGCAAGTTTTTTAACGGATGTTTGTGCTAGAAACCGGCTAGAAGTCCATTATTTTCAGCTGGCCGCGCTTCGGCTTTCTCGCACCAGAAGACTCTTCCTTCATCTCGTGCAGAGTGCGCTTCATTACGCCCTCTTTCTTCTGCGCGGTCCAGTAATACGCCTCGTCGCGCGTGCGCCTGGCGATGAGTATGACTATCCTGCCGACCTTCGTTCGTCCCACTCGTCCGCGCCGCTGTATCGAACGTATCTCGGAAGGCACGGGCTCGTAGAAAATAGCCAGTTCCATTTCCGGGATATCGATACCTTCTTCTCCGATCGAGGTCGTGACCAGCACGTTGTATGTGCCTTCCTTGAAGTCCTGTATGCGCTGCTTCTGCTCGAGCTGGGACATTCCCTCCTTCTGCCCCATGAACTCGCCCGGCACCGCGCCTTCGACTGAAGCGAGCGACTTCACGATCTCCCTGACCATTTCCCTGTAATTCGCGAATATGATGATTTTGGAATCGGGCTTGCCGCGCAGCTGGCTGCTGACGAGCTCGCTGAGCTTGCCGATTTTGGGGTGCTTCCTTCCATCGGCCTCGAGCGCCTGGGCGAGCTCCATCGCTTTCTCGACCTTCTTGTCGCGCAATACGCTTTTCGACGACCTGGCCTTGTCCGACGACAGCTTCCTGAAGTAATTCCATAGCGACGTTATGCCCTGCGTTTCCAGAAGGCCCAGCGCGTGCTCGATTTTTATGGCCTGCGCTACCAGCGAGACGCCCCAGAACTTCGTGTAGTCATGCGTCGGGCTCTGCATCAATTTTTGTTGTAACATTAGCAGGTCGCGCTTGCTTATGATGCCGACGGGCTTCCTGAAGCCGACCTTGTGCAGTTTTTCGAGCCTTTCCATGTACGCGCGCTTGAGCGAATCGCGCAATCCCAAAAAATCGTCGGGCAGATCGACGTATACCCATTCCATCTTTTTCTCCTGAACCCACGACTCGACGTCATCGTCGCTCTCGGTGCGTATCTCCACGTCGCGTATGCCGAGGTTGTCCATTATCTCCTTTATCTTTGCTTTCGTCCCGCCAGGCGATGCCGTCAGTCCGAGTATCCTCTTGTTCTTAGCCTGTTCCGCATACGCCTTGGCTATGAACGGATAAGCGTAGTCGCCAATCGAATGGTGCGCTTCATCGAAGACGAGGAGCGAAAAATCGGCGAGGTTTATGCGCCCCTCGGTCAGGTCGTTCTCTATCGTCTGAGGCGTGGCGAATATGATGCTTGCGCTTTTGTAAACCTCCTGCCTGCTCTCGGGCTTCATCTTGCCCGTGACCAGCACGAACGCTTCATCGGGCAGATCTATCACGCGCCTGAAAGAATGCAGATGCTGCTCGGTCAGCGGCCTTGTCGGAGCCATGACCAGAACTTTCGAGCCGGGGAACTTCTGCAGCCGGAATACCGCCAGCACTATCGCTATGGGAGTCTTGCCCAATCCCGTTGGCAATACGCAGAGCAGGTCGCTAGCGACTGCGCGGCCGAGTATCGCTTCCTGATACAGGCGCGACTCAAGCGTGTCCTTCTTTATCATCACATGCTCGATGAAAGCCATAGTAATAGATTCACCAGAGGCTTATTATTTTAACGAGAATAAAAATCAGCGGCTGAGCCACGGATACGCCTTCTTCACTCTGCGTATGAATTCGCCATGCTTGTGCGCGCCGAGTTCCGATATGACGCCGCTAATCATGTCAGGCCGTATGAGCTCGAAACACGGATTCGCTACTTTAACGCCGCGCGGCGCGGCGGGCCATACTTCCTTCGGACTGCGGCACTCGACTCCTTCCCCTTTTCCGCGCAGGTTGTCTGCATCGTATTTCCACGCGTCGCCGCAAACGTAAAGAGGCAGTTTGTGTTCGCTAGCGACGGACGCGAACATGCCGGAGCCGATCTTGTTGTATACGCCGTCGCTGGTGAGCGCGTCGAAACCGATGAAAGCAACGTCACATTTTGCCAGCGCGACGCTCGCAGCAGAATCGACGAAATGCGTGACCTTTATGCCGGCTTTGGACAGCTCTTGTGCCATCTTCCTGCCCTGAAACAACGGCCGCGCTTCCGTGTTGTAAACCTCGAAGCGCTTGCCCTGCTGCTTCGCTTTTTTGAGTATGCGCATGACCGTCGACGAATGGCAATGGGTGAAAATGATCATGCCGCTTTTGATTTTTTTAGCGGCTTCTTCAGCTATCGCCTCCTGCGCTTTTTCCATATGGGCCAGCGCCTCTGCGCGGGCACGGCTGAAATCTTTCCTGAGTTTTACGACGTCTTTGCTGCCAGCCACCAGAGAACTGGTGATGTAATTGAGGGCGTTCCTCATGAGCGGTTCTGTCGGACGGGTGGCGAAAAGCTCGCGCTTCGAGTTGTCGAGTTCGCACAAAAGTATTCTGCACGATTTGGCTTTCGAATTCGAAAATCTGCATGCCAGCGCCCTGACAGACGCTATAGCAACGCTCTCCGCGCCCTGGATATTTATGGCCTTTATGTCGCGGACTATCCTCTCGAAATCGTCCATATTAAGAAATTGCCGAGCCGGCTTATTACCTTTCAATCTTTGATCTTTGGTTTATCATCTTTCGCCGGCTTGACCTTGAGCCCGATGCTTTGGAGCCGTTTCCTGAAGTTGTTAAGCGCAGTGTTGATGTCCTCGAGGCTGCGGCCGCCCGTGCAGATTATCTTGCCGGAACCGAACAGCAGGAACGCCGTTCTCGGACTCTTCATCCTGTAAACGAGGCCGGGGAACTGCTCTGGCTCGTACTCCACTTCCTCGAGAGACATGGCTATTTCCTCGAGCATGAGCCTCGGCTTGACATCGATTTTCGTCGACGCGACGATGTTCTCGATGGTTATGTTGAACTTGGTCGGCATGGCCGTTCCCGTCTTCTTTATGTCCAGAACGATTTTCCTCATGGCTTCTTTCGACATGGCTATGCTTTTCGCTCCGGTGCACACGATTTTACCGGAAGAGAATATCAGCGCCGCTGCGCGCGGGTCCTTTATCCTGTACACAAGGCCCGGGAACTGCTCTGGCTCGTACTCGGTATTCTCCATCTTTTCGACGAGCTTGTTGAGCACTATTCTTTTGCCCAAAACGGCAAACGCCACGACGTTTTCGACTTTAATATGAAATTCTACCATAGAAATGCACCTTTAATTAATTATAGAGCATAAGTCACATAAATACTCTTTATAAACCCCTTCTCATTTGCCGTGCCTGAAAAGAAGCTGCTGTTTAGCGTTTTTCTGGGCGCCGCTCTCCTTCTCCCGGAGCCTGGAAACAAGTTCAATAGCTCTATCGGTTTTCCCTTCAACGAGCAACTCGAACACGCCATCGAACGTCTTCGGGTCGAGGCCTGCCTTGACTAGGTTCTCGGCAAGTATTTTCCTGCCCATCTCCTCGACCGAGAGCTTATGCTCCTCGAGAGTTTTAGTCGGAAGCGACTCGCTATCGACAGTCGCCTTTCTTATGGAAAGAATCGCCTTGCCTCCGAACTTCATTTCCATGTCAGGCGCTAGCGTATCCCTGACTTTCCCTTTCAAGTCGATTCTTATGAGCGGCTTCTTGTCGTGCTTTTCCGCGAGTATTCGCTCCAGTTCCTTCTCGACTGCTTCATGCGTCGGATTCTCGAACGTCCGGACATACGTTTTCCTCTGGTTTTCCAGCTCGACCCAGTATATGCTCATGCCGTTCGCCTCGAACGTTTTTTTCGCTTTCGGCGCGTCGCTGGTTATGTCGCGCACTGAAGTCTCGGCTATCCAGAATCCCTTCGGCTTTTCCGATTCTTCCTTCAGCTGCGTGGGGAAAAGCGAGCCTGAAAGGAGGAACGGCTTTCCCGCATAATCGGCCTGCTTCGCCTCGTGTATGTGGCCGTTGACATACAAATCGAAGCCCTTCGGCAGTTTATGCATGTCCAGCGTGTGCTGCGCGTAAAGGAACTGCGCGATCGACTGGTGGAGGACGAATATGTTGAAGCAGCCGTGCTCGGGCGCGGCGCTCCAGTTGGACAATACGCTTTCCGCATACTGGTCAGGCACGCCAGAAAGCCCGTGTATCGCGATGCGTTCGCCGTCCTTCTCGAATATGACGCCGTTGCAGTGGAGGTAAACCACGAAGCCCGCCTTCTCAAGCGCTTCTACGGGATTCAGCAGTCCTTTGGTCCGCCGCTCGTGCGTGCCGTGTATCGCGACGATAGGGATGCCCATCAGCGCGGTCTCGGGAACCTTGGAAATGTCCTTGCCGATGCCTTGGATGAGCTTTATGTCGTTCTGGCGCAGAAGAAGGGGTATCATCAGCTCCATCGCTTTTGTGAGCGTCTCGGCATCCGGGTCGCGCGTGTCGAAGAGGTCGCCCGCGAATATCGCCAGGTCGCAGTCCTTCGCTTTATCGACCGCCTCGTGGAAGGCGTCGTACGGGTCATTCGCCCGTTCTCCGCCCGCTCCGTAGCCGAAATGGAAATCCGACATTATCGCGATTCTCATGGAATGTATTTGACTCTGTTAATTAAATTTCTGATTTGATAATTGCGGGAAGAAATGCTGGGAAAAGCTGCTTATTTAAAATTTAACCACAAGAATGAAGAAAGCGGAGGTGTGCTGATGCCTGTAAAATTAGTTACGGATGACAATACCAACGGAGTCGTACCGATTCTTATAGAATTGTATAAAGGCGCTGGTAAAAACCCTCAATATATTTACACTGGCGTGGACGGAATCGTCCCTAAAAATTACGATGAAGGGCAAATAATGGACTGGAAGACGGGAGAAACGCTCGCGACAATAGGCCTTCCCGGAAATTTACCGCCCGAGCTCAAAAGGAATTATCTGCCATCCAATTCAAGAATTGTAGAAATTAACCCGGAAATCGACAAGGAAGGCGACGTTTTTCAGGGATTGGTAAAAAGGCTGTTGGGCAGGAATGTATTCGTGGATGCCGCGATGTGCTAATTTCACGGATAGTTAACAATATAAATCTTTCACTATTAGTAAATAATAACACAATCGAGGAGGATGCTTATGCCAGTAAAAAAATATCAGGGTCAGGATGTTGCAAAACCCGTGGAAATGAATCCTTACCTTTCGCCTGCACCTGGTTGCATGACACAAATATCCAATTACTTAGCGGAAAATATTTCTGGCGGATGGCCGCCAAAGACGAAAATACAAACAAATATGCAAGAAATTCAGACAGAAACAGTAGAAACAATTGCGCCGTGACGTAATTAGGATCTAAAAAAGAGGTGGATGTAATATGAGTAATGAGAAAGTCACTGTTCAAAAAATATTAAATTATCTTAAAATGAAAGGTTATAACCCAGAAAAGTGTTACATGGGAGTTCATCCCCAAATTGGTGGAGTTGTTTGTGAGGCAGACGCTACAATAATAGCAACTCTAAGTGAAATAGAAGCATCGCCTGAAAAAACATTTAAATCCAAAGGCCTCTCCGCATCAGGACAACTGGAAGGCGGACAACCACACGATGTCATAGGCTGTTAATTTTTAAGCCAAGATATCTCCACGTCGTCCGTGCGCCAGCGCGGGTCTATGCCGGCATCTTCCGGCTTTATTTTTTGTCCCGGTTTATTAGCGAGTATCCCAGTCCAGCTAATCATGGCGCCGTTGTCGCCAGCGAACTCGCGGGGCACGACCTTAAATCGCGCGTTACGCTCCTCGCACATTTTATTTAGCATTTCCTGAAGGCGCATGTTCGCCGCGACGCCGCCCGTCAGAAGGACCTGGTCCTTGCCGAGATGCGCCAGTGCGCGCTCGGTGACTTCCGTCAGCATGGAAAAGAAGACTTCCTGCATCGAATAACATATGTCTTCCAGTGGCTCGCCTTTCTGGTGTTTTCTTATGCATTCGGTAACGATGCCGGAGAAGGAAAGGTCCATTCCCTTGACGACGTACGGGAGCTCCGTCCATTTGCCGTTCTTGGCGAGTTGCTCTATCTTCGGCGCCTGCGGGAAGTCGAGGCCGACCTCGCGGCCGAACTTGTCCAGCGCGTTTCCGACGCCGATGTCCATGCATTCGCCAAAGACTCTGTACTTGCCTTCCGCGAAAGAGATTATCTGAGTGTTGCCACCGGAAACGTAAACGACGACCGGGTTCTCGAAGCCGCACGTGAGCCTTCCGATTTCAATATGCGCTATGCAATGGTTGACAGGCACTAGCGGCACCGAATGCTTTTCTGCCAATTCCTTTGCTAGTTCGGCTCCCTTGTGCAGGCACGGCGGCAGGCCGGGCCCGCGCGAATACGCGATCAGCCCGATGTCTTCGATTTTCAGGTTCGCTTTCTCCAGCGCCGCGCTGAGGACGGAATGCTTCGCTTCTTCGTGATGCTTGCCCGCGTCCATGGGTATTATGCCCCAGCCAGCTTTTGGTTTGTAAATCGAGCGCTCGTTAGCTAGCACTTTCCCTTTATCATCGCATATGCCGATGCCGAACGTGTGCGCGGTCGCCTCGATGCCCAAGCAAATCATGAATCTCAATTGTCTTCCGTGCTTATAAAAAAGGGCGCGGCCAAAAGGATAATATGACGCCGCTTGAAATCGAAATCCTGGGCTACATCGCGGGCGGTATAATAGCCGTCGCTCTGATTCCCCAGGTCATAAAATCGTGGCGCACCAAATGCACCAAAGACATCTCTGTCGCGTGGACTTTGTTCTATCTGGCGGGGCTCGTGTTTTTCGAGATATACGCTATAGGCATAACCAGCATACCGTTGATGATAACCAATGTAATAGAAATAGCGCTCACCGGTTCACTGCTTTACATGGAGTTCAGGTACGGCAGGTGAACTGGAAACAAGTTATAAACAGTATAGTACATACATTAAAGAGCGATAGCTTATGATTTCAAATGAACCATTACCTGAAGGGCAGCAATACGACGTCATAATCGTGACCGGCGATGCGTACGCAGACCACCCGCTATGCGGCGCGGCCGTGATTGCGCGCGTCCTTGAAGACAAAGGTTATACCGTCGGCATAATAGAGACGCCCGACTGGCTCAGGGACAGCGAGTTCACCAAGCTCGGCGAGCCGCGCCTTTTCTTCGGCATAACAGCCGGCGCGATGGACAGCATGATTGACAACTACACGCCGCTGATAAAGGAGCGCGAGGACGACGAGCACAGGCGCTACATCCCGCGCAAGCCCGACCGCGCGATAATAGTCTACGCGAACATGATACGGCGCAACTACAAGAAAACGCCGCTCGTTCTCGGAGGCGTCGAGTCGTCGCTTCGCCGCTTCGCGCATTTCGATTACTGGAGCAACAAACTCAGGCGTTCGCTTCTGCCCGAGTCGCGCGCGGACATACTGGCTTACGGGAACGCCGAGCATGCAGTCGTCGAGATAGCGAGACGCATCGAAAGCGGTAAGCCGCTCGACGGCATCGAAGGGACGTGCGTCGCCAGAAACGTCGCGCCTCACGGTTTCAAGACCATGCCCAGTTTCGACGAAGTCTCAGCAGACAAGAAAAAATTCTGCAGGATGCAAATCATGATAAACAATGACGACTATCTTGCGCAGAAAACCGGGGACAAGTTCATCCTGCAATACAAGAGCCATCGTTATACGACGGAGGAACTGGACCATGTTTACGAACTGCCATATTCGCGCGACATTCCCGAAAATGCAGATTATCTGAGGGGCATGCAGTTCAGCGTCGTGACGCACAGGGGTTGCATAGGCAACTGCAGCTTCTGTTCGATAGCGCTGCATCAGGGCACGCGCATCGTCTCGCGCTCGGAGGCTTCGATACTGCGCGAGATTGCTTTGCTGACACAACACAAGGATTTCAAGGGATATATCGACGACCTCGGCGGACCGTCGGCGAACATGTACGGCATGGACTGCCGCGCATGCAGACGCAATTGCATGGTATGCGACCACCTTGACCGCAGCCATGCGAAGCTTATCATGCTCATGGAGAAAGCGAGACAGATACCCGGCGTGAAAAAGATATTCGTGCGCTCGGGCATACGCTACGACCTTGCCCTCGAATCGAGGCAATACATAAAAGAGATATCGAAGTATCACGTATCAGGCTATCTTAAAATCGCTCCGGAGCACTGCAGCCCGCACGTTTTGAAGCTCATGAACAAGCATCTTCCTGGAGCGCTCGACAAATTCGTCTCCATTTTCAAAGAGATAAACAATTCCACAGGTCAGACGCTGAAATACTACGTCATAGCCGCCCATCCGGGCAGCACGCAGAAGGAAAACGAGGAGCTCAGGAAATTCATAGAGAAGGTCGGCAGAGACGCTATAGTACAGACTTTCACTCCCACGCCGATGAGCCTGAGCACCTGCATGTATTATACTGGCATGGACCCGAAGACGTTGCAGCCGGTATACGTGCCGCGCGGCTTCAGGGACAAGAAGGAACAAAAGACGGAACTGCTGGACGCGATGCGCGGCTTCACGAAACGCAGGCAGGACCACAAGTCTGGGCACGGCTTTCGCCAAGGCCCGCAGAGAGGCGGCGGCCAGAAGTTTCAGGTGCGCCGCAAAGGACGCGGCCGCCATGGCGGCAGGACCAATAAAATGTTTTAAAACCGCGAACCGAATTAGGAATATCAAAACCCTTTTGTATGGTGTTTTATGATAAAGGTCCTGCTTATCGGCAACGGTGCGAGGGAACACGCGATTGCGGAGGCTATACGCCGTTCTCCGCAGCCGCATAAACTTTATTCTTTCATGAAATCCAACAACCCAGGGATTCGCACGCTCTCTGAGAAATGCGAGCTGGGCGATTACAATGATATGGAAAAGCTTTCCTCGTTCGCGAAAAACGTCGGAGCGGACGTCTGCGTTGTCGGCCCCGAGGCGCCGCTGGATTACGGGGCGGTAGACGCGCTCGCGAAGATTGGCGTGCCGTCCGTGGGACCTGTCAAAGAGCTGGCGAAACTCGAGACGTCGAAAGCGTTCACCCGCAATCTGGCCAGAAAATACAGAATACCCGGTTCGCCTGCATTCGAAATTTTCAGGGACATGGACGGTGTAAAGGAATTTCTGCAATCGCTGGATTCTTTCGTCGTCAAGCCTGACGGCCTGACTGGCGGCAAGGGCGTCATGGTCCACGGAGAGCATCTGAAAGACGTTAGCGACGCGCTGCGCTACTGCGAAAGCGTCCTACGTTCTCACGCGTCTGTCATAATTGAAGAGAAACTCGAAGGCGAAGAATTCTCGTTGCAGAGCTTCACCGACGGGCGTTTTGTTCTCGATTGCCCGCCCGCGCAGGATCACAAAAGAGCATATGCGAACGACGAAGGCCCTAACACGGGCGGCATGGGCTCATATTCATGCGCCGACCATCTGCTGCCGTTCATCAGGAAAAGCGACCTTGAGGAGGCGCATCGCATAACCGAGCTTTTCGCGAGGGCCATCGAAAAGGAGCACGGCAAGCTTTACGTGGGTGTGATGTATGGCGGCTTCATGGTAACGCGCGACGGCGTAAAGCTGTTGGAATACAACGCGCGCCTCGGAGACCCGGAGACGATGAACGTGCTGCCGATACTCAGCAGTGATTTCATAGATTTATGTTTCGGTATCACGAACGGTGCACTAGCGAAAACGAAGGCCGAGTTCGATAAGAAGGCGACCGTATGCAAATACGTGGTGCCTCAGGGTTATCCTGACAATCCGGTGAAAGGGGAGAAAATCGAGCTCGGCGCAGCAGCGGGAGCGAAAGTGTATTACGCATCGGTGGACCAGAAGCCGGACGGCCTTTACATGAGCGGTTCGAGAGCGGTTGCATTCGTAGGCATATCGCACGACTTCGCGGAAGCCGAGAGGCTCGCTGAAGAAGCGGTGAAGTCAGTGAAAGGGAAAGTGTTCCACAGGCCGGACATAGGCACCCAGGCGCTTCTGGACAAGCGCGTGCGCCACATGGAAATGATAAGAGGTAAAAAATGACAGCCAGGATAATGGACGGCAGGAGGCTTTCGACCAGGATAATTTCAGATCTCAAGAAGAAGGTCGGGATTTTGTCGAAGAAAGGCATCGTCCCGAGGCTGGATATCATTCTTGTCGGAGAGGACAACGCCTCGAAAATCTACGTGAGTAACAAGATACGCACATCAGAGCAAATCGGGATAAAAGGCGAACTGCACAAGTTCCCAGAGAAAACCAGCAAGGAGAAAATAATCAGGGAGATAAAGAAGCTCAATGCGAACGAGAAAGTCCACGGCATACTGGTCCAGCTGCCGCTGCCGCAGCATCTTGACGAGCAGGAAATAGTGGATAAGATAGAGCCTTCCAAAGACGTCGACGGCCTCACGACATACAGCATAGGCAGGCTCACAACTGGAAACGCCAACTTCGAGTCGTGCACGCCGAAAGGCATAATCAGGCTCATTGAAAACGAAAAGATAAAGATCGAGGGAAGAAACGCTGTCGTGATCGGCAGGAGCAATATAGTGGGCAAGCCCATTTCGCTCATGCTGCTCAGGCGAAACGCGACAGTCACGATATGCCACTCGAAAACAAAGCAGCTTCAGGAGCACACGAAAAACGCCGACATAATAATCGCGGCCGTGGGCAGGGCCAATTTCCTGAAGGAAGCGATGGTCAAGAAAGGAGCTATCGTGATTGACGTGGGTATGAACCGCGACGGAGGCAAAATAGCAGGCGACGTGGATTTCGATAAAGTAAAATTCAAAGCCTCTTACATCACACCAGTTCCTGGCGGCGTCGGTCCCATGACGGTCGCGATGCTCATGGAGAACACGCTGAAGGCGGCTAGGGCAAAACTCTGATTTTAGCTGTAGATATCTTTTAAATTATTTTACTCGTTAAAAGTGAAGATGGGAAGAAATAACAACAGGATGTTTGTAAACAACGTTCCTAAACCAGAGGAACCACGTGCTACTGAATCCCCAGATTCGCATACATAGCGGGTTAGAGTGGCCCATAAAGGAATAGGCAGAGCATTGGCGGAACAGACTAATGGTGAGTATAATCCCGGAGATAACACGGTTACAACCGGTTATATAACCAAAGAAAAGATGCAACTTCTCAATAAGTATTACGGACCTGAAATAAGAAAATACAAGTTACAGATGTGATTGTTTTCAAATTATCGGAAAATTAATTTTTAAAAGACAAAAACAATTTGGAATTATGTATAATAATTATTTGTGAGCGGGAGGGTTAACATGACTGTCAAGATTGGTGTGATTGGGTCGACGAAGGGAACGGACATGCAGGCGGTAATAGACGCTATCGCCCGCAAGCAGCTGGACGCGAAAATCGTCTGCGTCCTTTCGAACAAGGAGGACGCATATATTCTCGAGCGGGCGAAGGACAACGGCATAGACTCGATATTCCTCGACTACGAGGGCGACAAGCGCGTCCTGTTCGATAAGGCGGCGGCGCATGAGTTTGACCAGCGCGGCGTCGAACTCATCCTGCTCATCGGTTACATGAAAATACTTTCGCCGTGGTTCTGCACCCACTACGAGAACAGGATAATGAACATCCATCCGTCGCTTCTCCCGCTGTTCTCGGGGGGCAAGGATGTCAATATTCATGAGGAAGTGCTCAAGCTCGGCCTCAAGGTCACCGGGTGCACGCTGCACTTCGTTACGCCGGAAGTCGACCACGGGCCGATAATAATGCAGTTGCCCGTGCCAGTCGAGGATATCGACACGCCCGAGTCGCTCAAGGGGAAAGTGCAGGCGGCCGAGCAGGCAGTCATACTCGAGGCGATAAGGCTTTACGGCGAAGGCAAGATCAAGGTCGAGGGGAATAAAGTGAGGCTTTTAAAATGAAGATAAAGCGCGCCCTGATTTCCGTAACGGAAAAGAAAGGCATAGTCGAATTTGCCAGGGCGCTGGAAAATCTGGGCGTCGAGATTATTTCTACGGGCGGCACAACCAAGGTTCTCAAAGAGAACGGCGTCAGGATTATTCCCATTGAAGATTTCACAGGCCTGCCGGAAATGATGGACGGGCGCGTCAAAACGCTCCACCCGAAGATCCACGGCGGCATACTGGCTGTCAGGGAAAACAAGGCCCACATGGACCAAGCTTCCGGGCACGGCATACGCATGATAGACCTCGTCGTCGTCAATCTCTACCAGTTCAGCAAGACAGTCGAGGATGAGAACGTGGCCAGCGAAAAGGCGATTGAGAACATCGATATCGGCGGCCCGGCGCTCGTACGCTCGTCTGCCAAGAACTACAAGGACGTCGTCATAGTCACCGATCCGCAAGATTACGCCAAAGTGCTGGAACAGATAAAAAGGAGCGGAGACGTCGACATGAATACGCGGCAGTCGCTCGCTCTCAAGGCGTTCAGGATGACGAGCGATTACGACGGTGAAATCGACCGCTTCTTCAGCAAGCGCTTCCACGGCGAAGACGTCGTGAGGATGCGCTTCTCCGGCGGCAGACCGCTCCGCTACGGCGAGAACTGGCACCAGAAGGCGAAGATTTATGCTCAAGACGGCTCATTCTCACTGGCGAGCGCGAAACAGCTCCACGGCAAAGAGATGTCATACAACAACTATCTAGATGCCGAGAGCGCGCTCGAAGCCTCGTCGGACATGATGCCCACGAAAAGCGCGGGCGCGGTAATAGTGAAACACACGAACCCTTGTGGCTACGCGACCGGCGCGTCCCTGCGCGAGGCGCTGGAGCACGCATGGAGCGGCGATCCAGTATCCGCTTTCGGCGGCGTGATAGCTCTGAATAGAACCATGGACAGGGAAACCGCGGAATTCCTGAAGGACAAGTTCATCGAGATAATAATCGCACCGGCTTTCGATGAGAAAGCCATGGAAATTCTGAAAGAAAAGAAGAACCTGCGCTTGCTCGAGACAGGAGAGCTGACGCCAGAGACGAAGCATCACAGGTTCATAACAGGCGGCCTGCTGGTGCAGGACAGGGACTCTGGTTATGCAAACAAGAGCGAGTTCAAGACCGTGACCAAAATAGAGTTCCCGGAAAATAAAAAAGACACAGCGCTCTTCGCGTGCCTGGCGTGCAAGCACACAAAATCGAATGCGATAGTAATCGCGCGCGAATACAAACCGGGCCTGTATCATGTGATAGGCATGGGCGCGGGCCAGCCCAACCGCGTCACGTCGCTGAAGATTGCATTAAAAAAAGCCAAGGAAAATCTCGGAGCGATGAAACTTGCCGAGCATGAGATTGCTAACTGCGTTCTCGCTAGCGATTCCTTCTTCCCGTTCCCCGACTCTATAGAGGAAGCGTGCAAACACGGCATCCGCTTCATCGTCCAGCCCGGAGGCTCGGTCAAGGACGGCGAAATCATAGAAACGTGCAACCTCCACGGCATAGCGATGGTTTTCACGGGACGGCGCATGTTCAGGCACTGAAAGATTATTAAAAAAGTTCTTCACAGAAAGCGTTTACTGCTTCTTTCATGTCTGGCTGTTTCACGTAAAGGTTTATGGCAGGTCCCGCCACGTCGACCTGGGAGGATATGACTATGTTTATGCCTCTTTTGCCGAGTATTCCGGTGAGAAAAGACGTCGTCCCGGGAATGTCTTTCATCGCATCTCCCGTAAGGCCGATGCCTCCTAATGTTCTGGAACTCACTTCTGGCTCGTGGCCCAGTTTTTCCAGGTGGTTCTTCAACAGTGCGGCATAATCATCTTCATGGCCTCCGTGGTTTTGCATCACGACGCAAAGCTCGTTGGCAGGCATGACAGTCTCGAATGTGCTGTTGTCGCCCTCGTCAAGTTCATCTATTATCTTGCGGTAATAGCTCCTTATGTTGCTGTCCCGCACGTCTATGAGCAAAAAGTTGCCTGCTGAAATGACAGCGACAGGATGCTCTCGGGTGGTCCCGGATTCACTGGAAATGACAGTCGATCCGTCGTTTTCCATGCTTTTGACAACTATCATGAGGCCGGCATTCTTCGATATCTCCACTGCTTTCGGATGGATGACTTTCGCTCCTCTCCATGTTATCTGGCCCGCCTCGCCGTAGCTCAGCTTGGGAACAATATCGGTCTTGCAGAATTCCGGCTCGACCCTGTATATGCCGGGAACCTCTTTTATTATTTCGTACCTTTGCGCGCCAAGCGCGCGGGAAACCAGCGCGCCCGTGATGTCAGTGCTGTTGCGTCCCATGAGCTTGTATTTGCCGTTGTCGACGTGGCTTCCCACGTAGCCTCCGACTATCCTGACTGACTTGGATTTACGCGCGAGGTTTTTATTTATCCGCTGGATAGAAGCATTCACGAGTGGAAGGCCGTTGAAATTGACGCACACGCCCGCTTCGCAGCCGTCCGTGTAGGAGGCACAAATCCCTCTCAAACCAAGCGCATGGCGGAGCAGGATGCCGGAATGGTTTTCCCCAAGCGCAAGGAACCTGTCGTAATCGCGCTCTGCTAGAATGCCTTCCATGAGCGAAAGCTCCTTCTCAATTTCTTTAACTGCCAGTTTTCTTTCCATCCCATCGGCAACATTCTCTAATATTTGATTGTAATTTGCATGAAGTTCTCCCTTTAGGTCGCCGATTTTCCTCCTGCCGTCCATTGAATCGATGAGAAGGTTGCTGACACCAGACGGAGCAGAAACGACCGCCACGGGCGAATAGCCGTCGTTTATCTGGCGGGATAAGTATTCAGCGGCGCTGGTGAAGCCATGGTAATCTTTGAAAGCGGAACCGCCGAACTTGTCGCAAACGACATTTGGCCTTGGCATTTTATATGCTTATAGAGAATATTATTTAAGTATTTTTATAACTGATGGTTATACTTATTTCTTATCATAAATATGTCAAGAAGGAGTAACCGCTTCGACTTCACCGGCACGTGTATGTTCAAGCATTAAAAACGCGGCGCGATTATTTCTCTTATGAATTATGCCGAGGCGACGGGTTACATACAGCGACTGAACAAGTTTGGCATGAAGCTCGGCCTTGAAAGGGTGGAAAGGCTTCTGGAACTTTTGGGAAATCCGCAGAAGAGCTTTCGCTCCATTCTTGTGGGCGGCACGAGCGGCAAGGGCTCGACGACAGTCATGATTGGCTCCGTGCTGCGCGAGGCGGGTTACAGGACAGGCGTCTTCGTCAAGCCGCATCTCTCGGATTTCAGGGAAAGAATCTCCGTCGACGGCAAAATGATTCCGGAAAGCGATTTTGTCAGGCTGGTTGGAAAAATAAAGCCGCTCGCCGAGAGGATGAGCGTCGAAAGCGAGGGACCGACTTTTTTCGAATTCATCACGGCGGTCGCTTTCGAGTATTTCTGCGAGCAGCGCGTGCAGTTCGCTGCGGTCGAAGTGGGGCTCGGAGGCAGACTGGACGCGACCAACACGCTCATCCCGGACGTGTGCATCATAACGCATGTCTCGCTGGAGCACACGAACATACTCGGCGATACTGTTGAAAAAATCGCCCGCGAGAAGGCGGGCATAATAAAGCGAGGCTGCGTCCTGGTCACGGCGGACAAAAACAAGGACGTCTTACGCCTGCTGGAAAAAACCTGCGCCGAAAGGGGGGCGAAATTCCTCAGGGCGCCGGAAATAAGGAACGCGATTTCCACTTCAGCAGGGAATGAATTCATATTCGAAGGCGAGAGTATTTTCGTGGCGCTGGCCGGAAGGTTTCAGCTCGAAAACATTGCGTGCGCGCTGGCGGCGATTCGCTCGCTCGGCGAAATTCCCGTAAAAGCGATAAAGAAAGGCCTCGCGAATACGAAATGGCCCGGGCGTTTCGAGCTTGTAAGCAAACGGCCTTTCGTGCTTCTGGACGGGGCGAAAGACGTTGCTTCGACGAGGAGCCTGACCGGTTCGCTGAACCTGATAAAATACAACAAGCTCTACACGGTCTTCGGCGTTTCGGACGACAAGCTCTTTCCGGAGATGTTGCGCGAGCTAGCTGGCGCGACGGACTTTTTCATTTTCACGAAGCACAAGATGCTTAACAGGGGCGTCGAGCCTTCGGAACTCGCGCGCTACGCCGGGAAACAAAATAAAAACTTCATAATTGTAAACGACGTCAAGGACGCTGTGAGAAAGGCGATGAAGCTCGCCGGCAAAAATGACCTCGTGCTTGTGACAGGCTCGCTTTTCACGGTCGGGGAAGCGAGAGAGATATGGTTCAGAAAAAAATCCAGGATGGGGCGCGAGTTCAACGAAAACGTTAAGGTCGCTACCGAAAGAAATCGGCAGTTTTAATATGGCTCAGAATAAATATAAAACATGAAAAAGGTTCACGCTGTTGCAATACCTCTGGTCATTATCGCTATATTTGCTGTTGTGATATTTTTCACGCCGCTTTTCATTTTCCACGCAGTAAGCACGGATAAAAGTGTATATTCACCCGGAGAAAAGGTTTTGATTGCATCCTCTGATTTCGGATTCGGAATGTATTGCACATGTCAAAACCCGCAGCTGGAAATCTACCGTTTTGCTGATGAAAAATGGGAGAAGATTCCACACAATCCGCCTTTGGGGATCTATCAATGCGTGAATGAGACATTGTATCATTCGAGTGCAATGATGTGTGACACTATATTCTGTCAGACAAAGGTGGTTGAAGAGCGTTTTGAATACGGATGGTACGCGCAAATCTTCAGAGGCGAGGAAAGGACCTGCGGCAACAAAACATACACTTATTATGATAAAGTTGACGCTCAGAAAGGGACTTACAAAGCAAAATATGGTATGGCAGAAGCTGTTTTTGAAATTATCTGATTACTTCTTCTTGGCCTTCAGAAACTTGAAGCAGTTGACCACGCCTTTCTCGGTTACTATCTTGTGCACTTTGACGTCCATCTTGTTGGATGGTATCTCGTGCACAAGCTGGAAATCGTATCCCAGCGCTATGACCGGCACCCCCTTGCTTATCTTCTTGAGGAACCTGTCGTAGAATCCCGTTCCGTAACCGACTCTGTTGCCGTATTTATCGAACGCTATGCCAGGCACTATAACCAGATCGACGCTTTTTATGTCCATCTGGTGCAGGTGCTTGGGCTCAGGTATGCCGAATGAACCCGGTGAAAGGTCGTTCAGGTTGTCGAGCTCGGACAGAAGCAGCTTTTTGTTTTTCACGTCAGCCAAAGGCACAAGTATCTTTTTCCCCTTGGTAAGGGATTCTGAAATCATGTCGTATGTCCTCACTTCGCCCCTGACTGAAACGTAGAAGAGGATTGTTTTTGCGCTCTTGTATTCAGGAAGCTCCATGAGTCTTTTCTTTATGGCCTCGTCTTTCGGTTGTTTGATGTCGCCTTTCTGCGTGGACCTCCTGGTGAGTATGTCCCTTCTTATTATATCTTTAGGATAAAGCCATGCCATATTACTTACATATTATGTCAATCAGTTAAAAAGCATGATGTTCTGAAAGAAAACTTTTATTGTCTGGCCTTATATATAATTTATTCGGTGAACGCATGTGGGTTGTGGGAGTCGGTTACAAGCATGAGCATAGGGACCCTGCAGGTGAGAACGCGAAGGCTGACATACTTGGCCTGGGGTCTTATGACGTGAAAAACGTCAAGACGCTGCAGACATACGTTATCGACGGCGATCTGGAAAGCGGCGACGCCGAACGTATAGGCAGGGAGCTGCTAGCCGATGGAGTAATACAATATTTCAAATTCAGTCATTTCTCGGATGACGGCAGTCACGCGGCCTTCGCTAGTGCGTCAAACGCATGGATAGTCGAAGTGTTCTTCAGGCCGGGCGTCATGGACCCTGTCGGCCTCTCCGTCGCTAGCGCTATAAGCGTTCTCGGCGTGAAGAGTGTAAGGTCTGTGAGAACCGGCACCACTTACGTGATAGAGGGCGACCTGAGCGAAAGCGAGGTAAAGGCGATTTGCGAAAAATGCCTGGCCAACGACCTGATACAGACGTATGCTTACAGGAGAATCTGAAATGGATGCGAGACACATAGAATTGCTCGGCAAAAGCGACACTGAATTGCTGGAAATATCCCGCATGTTCATGCTGGCGCTCAATCTGGAAGAGATGCAGAAGGTGCAGGATTATTTCAAGCGACACGGCCGCAACCCGACGGACATAGAGCTGGAGACGTTCGCCCAAACATGGTCGGAACACTGCGTGCACAAGACGTTCCGCGGCAACATAGAATACAACGGGCAGAAGATAAACAACCTCCTGAAATCCTACATAATCAAGGCGACCAATGACCTGCGAATGCCCTGGTGCGTGCACGTTTTCGAGGACAACGCGGGCATCGTCGAGTTCAACGACAAGCACAACATCGCGGTGAAAGTCGAGACTCACAACCATCCGAGCGCGCTGGATCCTTACGGAGGAGCGGGCACCGGCTCAGGCGGCGTTTTCCGCGACGTCATGGGCGTCGGGGCGAAGCCGATCATGTCAACGGACATATTGTTTTTCGCGCCGCCGGATTACCCGCACGACAAGCTTCCGAAAGGCGTTCTTCATCCGAAGCGCCTGATGAAAGGCGTCGTGGCCGGCATCCGCGACTATGGCAACAGGATGGGCATCCCGACGGCGAATGGCGGATTCGGATTTCACGAAGGTTATGTGGGCAACCCGCTCGTTTATGCCGGTTGCCTGGGCATAATGCCGAAGGAAAAATACGTGCGCGACGCGAAACCGGGAGATAAGATAGTGCTCGCAGGCGGGCGCACAGGACGTGACGGAATACACGGCGTAACGTTCGCCTCGCTGGAGCTTTCGACTGACTCGAAGAAAACGTCGAGCGGAGCGGTGCAGATAGGCAACGCCATCGAGGAGAAGCGCGTGCTCGACGGACAGCTGAAGGCGAGGGACGTCCGAGACGTCCCGCTCTATTCGGCCATCACCGATTGCGGAGGCGGAGGATTGTCATCGGCGATTGGCGAGATGGGCAAAAAAACCGGTGCCAGGGTATGGCTGGACAAGGTCCCGCTCAAATACGATGGTCTCGAGCCGTGGGAGATTTGGATTTCAGAGGCGCAGGAAAGGATGCTTCTCGCCGTACCTGAAGAAAACGTCGCAGAAGTGCTGGAGATTTTCAGGGAGGAGAACACGGAAGCGAATGTAATAGGCGAATTCACCAGTGACAAAAAGCTCACGCTCATGTTCAACGACAAAACTATCGGAGAGCTCGACATGGGATTCCTGCACGACGGCTTTCCGAAAGCCGAGAAGAAAGCCGTGCTTAAAATAAGCGAAAAGAAGGATCCTGACCTGCAGGACCAGAAGGATTTCGGTATGGACGTGAAAGCGCTTCTTTCTTCACCGACCATTGCGAGCAAGGAATGGGTCATACGCCAATACGACCATGAAGTGCAGGCGAAGACTGTGATAAAGCCGATACAGGGCCTCGGCGGACCCGGAGACGCATGCGTGCTCAGGCCGATATACGACGAATGGAAAGGGGTAGTCGTCTCGAACGGTTATAATCCCAGGTTTTCCGGCAATCCCTACAACATGGCGCTGTCCGCGATAGACGAAGCGATGCGCAACAACGTCTGCTGCGGAGGGCGCCGCATAGCGCTGCTAGACAACTTCTCATGGGGCAACCCCGAAAAGCCCGACCGGCTTGGAGCGCTCGTTGAGGCTGTGAAAGCCTGCCACGACGGTTCGTTAGCGTTTTGCGCGCCTTTCATTTCCGGCAAGGATTCCCTTTACAACGAATACAGCCTAGGCGGGGCGAAAGACACGATTTCCATCCCGTATACGCTCGTTATTACTGCGGTCGGCATAATACCCGACGTGCGCAAGGCCGTGACCATGGACCTTAAGATGGCAGGCAATCCCGTTTACATGGTCGGCGAGACGAAAGACGAGATGGACGGCTCACATTATTACATGATAAAGCACGTTGATGGCGGAACGGTTCCTGGCGTTGACCTAGCGAAGGCGAAGGAAAGCATGGATTCGCTAGTCGAAGCGATGGACGCTGGTTTGGTCCGCGCGTGCCACGACTGCTCGGAAGGAGGACTAGCCGTCGCAGCCGCGGAGATGTGCTTCGCCGGCGGCCTCGGCATGAGAATCGACCTAGACAATGTTCAGCAGAAATGCATCGTTAAAAATCACAAGCTGCTGTTCTCGGAGAGCAACTCCCGCTTCCTGGTCGAAGTTGCCAAAGGCAAGGAGGACGAGTTCGAGAATCTAATGGGCTCTCATGTTTCGAGAATAGGAGAAGTGACGCAGCGCAATAATCTGCTTGTCGCCGGCCTGAACGGCAGGGCTATAATAGACGAGGATATCGACGATCTCAGGAAAGCGTGGAGGAAGACTTTCGACTGGTGAAGCGAAAAAAGGTGTCATGATGGTAAAGACTTTGGTGCTAAGGGCTGACGGGACAAATTGCGATGAAGAGACTGCGTACGCGTTCCATCTTGCTGGTTCGCACGCGGACAGGGTCCACATAAACGAGCTCATAAAAGGAAAGAAGTCGCTGGACGATTACCAGATACTGGCCATCCCCGGCGGCTTCGCTCACGGCGACGACGTCGCATCCGGAAAAATACTTGCAAATCTCATAAGGTTCAAGCTCAACAAGGATTTTGTAAAATTCATAGAAAGCGGCAAGCTGGTCATAGGCATATGCAACGGCTTCCAGGCGATAGTCAAAGCAGGACTGCTTCCTGCGTTCGGAGGTTTTGGCAACCAGGAGGCGACTCTGGCGGCGAATGACTCCGGCTACTTCATTGACAAATGGGTCACGCTTAATCACGTCAACAAGGGCAAATGCGTCTTCACGAAGGGTATGAAAAGCGAAATTTTCGTGCCCATAAACCACGCCGAAGGCAAGTTCATAGCGTCTTCGGAGATACTGCATTCGCTAGAGACGAATGACCAGGTTGTTTTCACATATAAGGACAACCCCAACGGCTCGATGAACTCGATTGCCGGCATATGCAACACGCAGGGCAATGTGTTCGGGCTTATGCCGCACCCGGAAAAATTCGTATCGAAATACACGCACCCGTTCTGGACGCGCGATAAATGGCTCCCAGAGGAAGGCGACGGCCTGGCGATATTCAGGAACGCGGTGAATTATGCCAAGAAGAAATTCTGACCCACGACCGGCTCATTTCTTAACCTTTGAAGCGACTTCTCCGGCGAAGCCCCGTGAGGAAAGCAGGACAGAAAAATATTTAAACCACGTCAACAGAATAATGAATTAAATATAAGACAGGAGAAGATAAAATGGCATTTAGAGAAAGACGTTTCGACGAAAGATCGGAAAGAAGAGACTTCAGACCACGCGAGATGCACAAGGCTGTTTGTTCTGAGTGCGGAAAAGAGTGCGAAGTCCCGTTCAAGCCCACGGATGGCAGACCGGTTTTCTGCAGAGACTGCTTCGCAAAAAAGAGAAGGTTCTAAGTTGGTTAAACACGGGACCATTGCAGAAATTTAATTTGGTTAGTTTTTACTTTATTTTTCCAAAATTTTCCAAAAATCAGATTTCAGAGGCGATTTCAAGCCGTGCGCTCACTGTTCTCAAATAGCTATCGCTATGAAAGAGCAGATGAATATGGCTGCTATGGAAACGAGCAGGCCAGCCTTCAGCAGATCCCTCAGCTTGACGTAGTTCGTAGAATACGCTATGGTTGTAGGCGGCGTCCCGCTGGGCATTATGAAGTCGAGCGAGACTCCGACGCCCGCGAGCATCGCTAGCATCCGCGGGTTTATGCCAGTCGCTACTGCGAGCGGTATCATCATCGGCACGATTACCGAAGCGGCTGCCGTGTTGCTGGCGAACGCTGTGAGAGCGACGCCGAAGGTTATTATGACTAACGCTATTAGTAACGCTCCCTGCCCGGATATTATGTTGCCTATCGCATTCGCCATAGTCACGTCGAGGGCGGAAGCGTGCATGGCAAACCCTAGCGAAATGCCGCCTCCTATCAGGATGAGCGAAGGCCAGTCTATCTTCTTGAAATCGTCGCCTTTCAGCAGCCCCAGGCCGAACAAAAGGAAAACCGGCACGAGGGAAATGGTGCCTATGTCCATTTTATGTATCTCCGTCGTGACCCAGAGCATGATGGTAATCGCGAATATTGCCAGGACTTTCTTTTGGTCCATGTTAAGCTTCCTCTTGTTCTCCTGCATGTTTATCTTCTTCACTTCCGGCTTGAACAGGAAAGTGAGGATTATGAAAGTCGAGCAGATTAGCGCCACCATCATGGGAAAGCCGTAATACGTCCAGTCCATGAAGCCGAAAGAATAGCCTGCCTGGTTCAGGAATTTCGCCACGAGCACGTTGGGCGTGCTGCCAACCATTGTACCCAGGCCGCCGATGGTCGCAGCGAAGCCAATGCCGAGGACGAGCGACTTGCCGAAGCTGGATTTGCCGGGCAGCATCTTGTTGCTCTTGAGTATGATGAGGCCGATGGGCATCATCATGGCGGCGGCGGCCGAATTAGCCATCCACATCGATATGAAAGCCGTCACTCCTATCATGCTGAAAAGGACGATGCGCGGGCTTGAGCCGCGGTGCACGAGCTTGTGGCCTATGTATTCGTCGACCTTGTATTTGCTCAGGGCGAGTGCTATGACGAAACCGCCGAGCACGAGCACGACGACGGAATCGAAGAACGGAGAGAACGCCTCCGCCGGTTTAAAGCCGCCGAATATGACTAGCAGGAAAGGTATGAACAGCGCGGTTATGTGAAGGGGAACTATTTCCGAAAGCCACATGAAGAGGGCGGTGAACGTTATGGTGAAGACGATTTGCTGAGGCGAACCGAAGCCGAGAAAATAAGACGACAGAGCAGTTGAGAACAAAATGCCTGCAATCACAAACAGTATCTTCTTGGCAATGCTCCACGTGGGAATCTCGTGACGCATATTATTATTTTGGGAGCCACAGATAATAAGATATTTTCTTAAGCAGGGCGGTCAAAGGTATATCATGACTAAGAAATCCGGGAAGCCATCTAAAGCTGCCAGTTCTGAAACCATCTCAGACATCTTCGAGAACTACGCCAGGGAAAAAATACAGGTGCCGTGGGAGCTTAGGATTGACACGAAAATCGCCGCGGCAGTCTCGGCTGTCGCCGCCCTGTTATTATTTGGAACGTTCGTTTACCACTTCATGGAGAACTGGAGCTGGATTCAGGCGTTCTATTTTTCAGTCACGACGCTGACCACCGTCGGTTATGGCGACATACACCCGACCACCGACCTGTCGCGGCTTTTCACAGCAGGATACATCCTGACGGGCGTCGCGATAGTGCTTGCGTCGCTGGAAATAATAGGCTCGACCTACATCACCAGACGAGAGACTCAGATACTGCTGAAAAAACAGAAATACGAAAGTGAAAGGACGAAAAGGAAAAAGCAGCGGCAAAACTTATAAAACACGCGCCGAAAAGATTAGTATAATTGTTTTGCGCCGTTGGATGGCGGCGCCTGGGGTGATGGGATGAAAGTTCTTATAATTTGCGGCAGCGAATCCGACCTTGAAATCGCCAGGAAGGCGGAGGACATACTCAAGAAGAACAAGATTGCCTTCGATATCCGCGTCTCGTCCGCCCACCGCGATCCGGAGGGAACCAGAAAGATCGTTAAGTCGACCGACGCGGACGTCATAATCGCCGTAGCCGGCCTTGCGGCCGCGTTACCAGGGTTTGTCGCGTCGATGACACATAAGCCCGTGATAGGCGTGCCTGTCGGAGTCAAGCTCGGTGGTCTCGACGCACTGCTTTCCATGATGCAGATGCCGTCGGGCGTGCCAGTCGCGACGGTTTCCATAGACGGTGGTAAAAATGCTGCAATATTAGCTATGGAAATATTGGCTCTAAAGGATGAAAATATCAGAAAGAAACTTATAAAATATAGAAGATTGAAATGATAGATGAAAAAACTTTACAAGAATGGACCGAATTATATAATATCGGTTGGGGTTCATACAAAATTGCTAAGAAATATGGCATTTCTATTCCTACCGTGCAAAAATATTTAAGAAAAGTTGGTATATTTAATGGGATTAGGACGCGAGACGCACGTATCAAAAATTTTGATAGTATGGCCAAAGAGAAGAATTGTATTGTGATAAAAGGTGATATATCTGACAATGAAAAAAGATGTGATCTGAGATTTTCTCTCGGAAATCTTGACGGGGTGAAAATTGTTCCCAGATTTGATAAAGGATTTAAAAAAGTCCTTTTAATACCCAACAAAAATGGCCGCAAACTATCACATTGTGATGGTTATAATGTTGCAGGAATTGGCACTTACATACCAAATCATCTCAGAAATCAGCAAGTAAAAATACGGCATAAAAAAATATCGGTATATTTCCCTTTAGCTGAATTCAATATCTCCGAAGTTGACACGGTATTGGATTTGGACGGTAGAAAATTGGCAGAACGGCTTGTGAAAATGGGATGGAAGATGCCAAGAACCAGATTAACTTTTGCCGATCAGGGGGACTTGTTAATCATAAATCCCGAAGGTAAAAAAATCCTAATGGAAATTACAAAGTCTCACGGATTAAAAAATAGAAATGAAACCACATACCTTGTTTTAGGGAAAATCCTAAAAACAAAAGTCTATGCAAATAAGGTTAATGCGTCTACTGTAATAATACTCAATTCGGCATTGAAGAGAAAGCTTTTTAGTTATTTTAATGGATGTGTTAAATATCTAAACGTTAATCTTATGTGGACAGACTTCAAAGAAAATTGGATAGATGAAGTGATATCAAATATAGAAAAATGAGATGAACATATGCTTCACGTTTGCGACATCGCTACGAAATTTGAGGAGTAAAAATGATAAATACAGAAATCATCAGAAGGAATTTGAGCAACACTCTCGAAAAAACAGAGCTGAACATAGGCGACAAATACGAGGGGAAAGTCAGGGATAATTACATTCTCAGGGGCAAGAGGATAATAGTCACGACCGACAGGATATCCGCTTTCGACAAGGTCCTGGGCACCATACCCTTCAAGGGACAGGTCCTGAACCAGCTCGCAGCTTTCTGGTTCGATAAAACCAAAAACATCATCAAAAACCACATGATAGACGTCCCGGACCCGAATGTCATGGTTGTCACGGAATGCAGGCCCATAGCCATCGAGATGGTGGTGCGCGGCTACATGACCGGCGTGACGACGACGTCGGCATGGTACAACTACCAGAACGGCGTCAGGAATTTCTGCGGCAACCGCTTGCCAGAAGGCATGCGCAAGGATCAGAGATTCGAGCGTCCCATAATAACGCCGACCACCAAGGCAGGCAAGGGCGAGCACGACAGGCCGGTATCCGGCGATGAAGCGATTGAAGAGGGACTGGTGACAAAAGACCTTTTCGAAAAAATGTCCGAGGTAAGTCTCATGCTTTTCGATTTCGGCTCGAGGTTCGTCGCGAAGCACGGCCTCATACTCGTCGATACTAAATACGAGTTCGGCCTGCTCGACGGCGAGCTGGTACTCATGGACGAGATTCACACTCCTGATTCATCTAGGTTCTGGTTCGCGGATACATACGACGAGCTTTTCAGGAAAGGCGAGGAACAGCGAAAGCTGGACAAGGAATACGTCAGGACATGGCTCGCTAATCAGGGATATCTTGGCGATGGAAAGCCGCCCGTCCTGACTGATGAAGTAAAGATTGAAGCGGCGAGGAGATACATTGAGGCTTACGAAAAAATAACCGGTAAAAAATTCGAGGTGACGGAAGGCAACGTCGCTGAAAGGATAAGGGAAAACCTCGAGAACAAAGGCTATCTGAAGAAGTTTAAGAAGTGAGTTTGGGGTGAACTTATGGCAATACATCCGATAGAGTATCGTTATTGTTCTGACGAGATGACAGCAGTTTTCGATGAAGAAGCGAAGCTGCAGAAGTGGCTCGACGTTGAAGCGGCGTTAGCCCGCGCGCACGCGCAGCTCGGCAACATTCCCAAGAAAGCCGCTGGGGAAATCGCGAAGAAGGCCGACACGCGCTTCGTGACCGTCGATCGCGTCCATGAAATAGACGCGGAGATACACCATGATCTCATGGCGATGGTGCGCGCGCTGACCGAAGTCGCTGGTGACGCTGGGAAATACGTGCATTACGGCGCGACGTCTTATGACATTGAAGACACGGCGCTGGCGCTCCAGCTCGGGGATGCCATAGGCATAATAGAGACGAATCTCGATAAGCTGAAGTCGACGCTGGCCATGCTTGCGGGAAAACACAAGGACGTCGTTTGCATCGGCAGGACGCACGGCCAGCATGCAGTTCCCACGACGTATGGCCTCAAGTTCGCCAACTGGCTCTGCGAGATTCAGAGGAACATCGAGCGTCTGGAGCAGGCGAAGAAGCGCATACTCGTGGGCAAGATGACCGGCGCAGTCGGAACCCAGGCGACTTTCGGGACGAATGCGCGGCGGCTGCAAGCGTTAGTCATGAAAGACCTGAATCTTAAGCCTGTCATGGTTTCGACGCAGGTCATACAGAGGGACAGGCATGCGGAGCTAGTCTTCGTGCTCGCGCTGACAGGCACGACGCTCGATAAAATAGCGAAAGAAATCCGCAATCTCCAGCGCACTGAAATCGGCGAGGTGCTCGAAAGGTTCGAGGGTAAACAGGTCGGCTCATCGACGATGCCGCACAAGCGCAATCCATGGAAGTCTGAGAACGTCTGTTCGCTAGCGCGCGTTCTCAAGTCGCACGTCATGGTCGCTTTGGACAACAACCCGCTGGAGCACGAGCGCGACCTTACGAACTCTGCTAACGAGCGCATCATTTTCGCCGAGAGCTTCATGCTGCTCGACTTCATGCTCAGGCGCATCAACGACATACTGCTGAGCCTTGAGCTGAGAAAGGAGAACATAGACAAGAATTTGCATATGACGAAGGGCCTGGTCATGAGCGAGAAGATAATGATACACATGGTAAAGAAGGGCATCGGCCGCCAGGACGCGCACGAGATAATGCGCTCGTCCGCGATGCAGTCTTACGAGACGGAAGAGCCGCTCATTGCCGTGCTCATGCGCAATTCGCTAGTCAACAAGAAGTTCGGCCGGGCAGAGCTCGAGCGCCTGCTCGACCCGCGCAACTACGTCGGAACCGCCAGGGAGCAGGTGGACGACGCGCTGAAGGCGACGAGAAAAAAATAGGAAATTAATATGGAACAGACATCTTTACAAAAAATTGAAAAGAACCACGGAAACTACGCAAGTTTTGCTATATGGGACGAAAAAAATTACGATGCCAATCCTACCGAGCTAATAAAAATTTACATGAACGATCTCAAACCGCAAATTGTCATAGTTGGCTTGAATGCATCGAGGGACACAAAAAATTTCGAGGCTTTTCATTGTAAACATCGTGGTGGAAGGGGCGAGTGGCTAAAAGACGCTTTTAACAAAAGCCGTTTCCGAGGAGCGTATATGACTGACATAATAAAAGATGTTAACCCTAAATCAAAAAATGTCAAACTATCCGAAAATGATATCAAAACTTTTTCAAATGAACTGAAAGATTTAGGGTGTAAAAATTTCACAGTTATTGCAATTGGTAAGAGAGCATACAAGATTCTGAATGACAATAAAACAAGAATAATAAATCAAGACAATATAAAAATCGACATTAAAAAAATACCACACTATGCTAGTAGAATCGAAAGAGAAGATTTTATTGGAAAGGTAAATAAGTTAGCGTATTCTTTCACCAAAACTTAAAAAATCACTGCCACATATTATTTACAGGAATGAGTTGCAATAATTTGCAGAATTGAGAGGTTGATGGTAATGGCTGGCGGTTTCAAGGAAATCAAGAACTTCAAGGAAAATGATTCCAAATCAAAGGAATTCACTTACGCGAAGGCGGGCGTCGACATAGAGAAAGTCAAGAACTCGCATACGGCGATGGCCGAGATTTTCAGGCAGACATTCGCCCACAGGTCGGGCAAGTTCGGTCACGTGATTTCAGACATCGGCCACTACGCGGGCCTTATAGACATCGGTGGCGGACGGGTTCTCGCCGTCCATGTAGACGGCGTCGGGACCAAGACACTCATCGCGCACGCCATGAGGAAATACGATACTGTCGGCTTCGACTGTGTCGCGATGAACGTCAACGACATCATCTGCATGGGCGCGGAGCCGACAACACTGGTCGACTATATCGCTCTGGAAAGGGCGGACGAGAACATGCTCACCGAAATTTCAAAGGGTCTCGCGGCGGCCGCGCGGGAAGCGGGAGTCGCGATAGTCGGCGGCGAGACTGCGATAATGCCTGACGTCGTAAAGGGGTTCGACCTCGCAGCCATGTCGCTCGGAGTGGCTTACAAGGACAAAATAGTGACCGGCCAGAAGATGCAGCCAGGCGACGTTGTCATAGGCATCGAGAGTTCAGGTGTGCATTCGAACGGCCTTACGCTAGCCAGAAAGCTGCTCACAAGCAGGTACGACATCGGCGCCTACGTCAAGGAGCTCGACTGCACAGTCGGCGAGGAGCTGATGAAACCGACCAGAATTTACGTCAAACCCGTCCTGGAAATTATGCAGAACTGCAAAGTACACGGCCTTGCCCACATAACTGGCGGAGCTTTCTCGAAACTCAGCCGCATCGGCAGCAAGGCGGGCGTGGGCTTCGACATACATCTCCCGAAACCCAAACAGATTTTCAAGCTGATGCAGAAGATAGGCATGCTAAGCGATCGCGAAATGTTCAGGACTTTCAACATGGGAGTCGGTTTCGTGATAGTCGTGCCTGGCGAGGACCCGGAGGACTACGAGCGCGTCGCTGATGTCCTCAAAAAATACAAGATGCCCTACAGCAAGATAGGCACCGTGACCAAGATAAGCAAAGTCACGGTAAACGGCATTGACGTGCTCTGAGGCGCTGGTAACATGATAAACTGGAGAATGGTTGTAGTTGCCGCCGCTTTCATGTGTGCCATTTTCTTCGTGGGCATTGCCGTGTATTTCATCAGCCTGCCTCCACCTTACGTCGACGAAAATACCAACGAGAAATACTGTCTCGCCGACGCGGACTGCGCGTGCGGCGTGCACATAAAGTCGAGAATCTGCTTTTACGGCAATGAAGATTACGTCGACACGAGCGAACAGTGCCCTGATTTCTGCAATGGCATCGCGGCCCACCTGATAATAAAATGCATCGACAACGAATGCGCGCAGATAAACAGGCTCGGCCAGTGAACATGCGGGGGTTTTAAAACTTTTTGCTAATAAACAATTGTGGAAAAATGGCTGTCAAAGGCTTCAAATACGTTGTGCCCGTGACTCTCGCCGGAAGGAGGCCTGGCCACAACGGCGAACCCTGCGTTTTCTTCGGCAACTGGAAATATCCTGTAGAACTAGACCCGGAGACAAACAAACAATTCGTGAATATGGATGGTAAAATTTATCGTGTATTGGAAAGGAAGATCGATGGGCCGGGCAAACTTTACATAGAGGTTGAAGAGGAACCGTTCCCAATTCCGGCGCTAAGCAACCTGATGAACATGATGAGAAAATACATGGATCATCCGGAACGCTATGTCCTGAAGTATGATACCGAACCGCTTTTAAAGTAAATCCTGCTAATCATTTTATCATGAAAACCGCGAAAAAGAAAGAGGGCTGGAAATTCTTCATCGGCATATTTGTCGGCATGGGTATAATCGTCATCCTGCTGCTCGCATCGATGCTTTCGTCTTTTTCGTCGCCTTTCACGAGCAAAATTGCAATCATAAAAATCCGCGGCACTATCGCTTCAGGTCACAGCCTGCTCGCTGAAACGGTCACGCCCGATGATACGCTTCCGCTCATACAGAAGGCCGAGGAAGATTCGTCGATAAAGGCAGTCATGTTCGACATCGACTCGCCCGGCGGCTCGGTTGTAGCATCGCGCGAGATAGCATACGCCGTCGCTGAGATGAAAAAGCCCACGCTATGCTGGATGGGCGACGTCGCGGCGAGCGGAGCTTACTGGATCGCTTCTTCCTGCGACTACATAATGGCCGACCCGCTTACTTTGACGGGCTCGGTTGGGGTGACGGCTTCGTATCTGGAGTTCTCGAAGCTGTTCGAAAAATATGGCATAACGTATGAACAGATTACTTCCGGCGAGAGCAAGGACATGGGCTCGCCTTTCCGCAACCTTACAACCGGCGAGCGCGGCAAGCTGGAGTACATAGTAAACGAAACGTTCACTTATTTCATCGCCGACGTGACAAGCAGGCGCAATCTGACGCAGGAACAGATTGACACGATAAAAACTGGGGACATATTCCTGGGCAAAGACGCAATCGCGCTCGGCCTCATAGACGCCACAGGCACGCTCAGCGACGCGCGGGAAAAAGCGAAGTCGCTGGCGAACGACAAGAACGCGAATTTCGTGTCGCTCCAAAAGAGCGGCTTGAACATATTCGAGCTACTTGGCATGCTCGGATGATTTTCTGAACCAACTGGAACAATGCTGCTTTAAAAAAATTCTATATAAAACGTGATAATGGAAAGCTACGGTCAAATACTGAGCCATATCATGGATGTTCAGCACGAAAACATAGAAAAATTTACCGAAATTTACAGAAATAACAGAGAAGGGCTTCTGAATATATGCGAACGGATTGACGTGGGCATGGAAACCGTTGCGCAGGGAATTCTGCTAAAAGATATGGGGGATAGGCCCCACATAAAATCATATCTCAATCAGCTGCTTTGGGGAGAGGTAGAACCGGCTATAAGGGTCTCGAGACATATACTGAAGAGTGAAGAACCGGTTCCTACGGACGCATCATATATTCCTATACAGATGGCAAAGGCTTACGGGGCGGTTGTCGGGATGGCGGAAAAACTTGGCATTGATATCGAGCCGATAAGTCTCGATAAATAAAGATTCCTTTATTTTTAGGTTCCAAAGTTCCATTATTGGCTTATTTACGCATACTTTAGTATTTTTAACATTTTGTTCAAATAAATAAGAAAATTATTGTATAAAATACCTAAAATATAATAATTTTGGAACAAAAATATTAAAATAAGCAGAAATTTTGTAAAAAGTGCAGTAAGAAGTTTTTGCTAAAGCTCTTTCTAAAAAGCTTTACTTGTGCGCGAAATAGATTACGATTTCTTTGCCGTCGTTCGCGTCGACGCGCCCGAAACCTACGCGCTCCATCTGTATCAAATCGTCGACTTTGAGCTTCGCCATCTCCGGCTCGCCTATGCCGTGCAGCACGCCGTCCTTGCTGACAATCCTTACTTTCACGTGCGGCTCGCTGACCCACTGTATCTTCTGCATGTCTTTCATTATTTCGTCACCCACGCATTTCGCCGTTTTCACAAGCGACACATTGCACATTCCTTTAAGGCGAACCACGCCGCCCTTGAGCTTTTCGTAATCGTCATGCGATATGTGAATGCTTTTGTGATTAAGCGGGATTTTCTTCTTGCCGCGCTCCGGGAAATCCGGGTGCAGCGCTTCGAAAACTTCATGTTTCTCAGGCATGCCCTCGGGAGCGATGTTAACCGGGTCTATGACGACCATGTAGCGGTTCGCCAGAGAGTCTATGAGCTTGCGGTTGTGCGCGTCGAGGTTTTCCCAGCCGAGCTCGATATCGTTCTTACTCAGGCCGCACTGCATGGCGAGGCTTTTTATCGCATCGGGCCTGAAGCCGCGGCGGAGAAGAGCGCGAATCGTCGGGAGCTTCGGGTCGTCCCATCCGCTGACGTCGCCGTTAGCTATCATTACCTTGATATCCCTCGTGTGGACCGCGCCCTCGGGAAAACGAATCATGCCGAAGTTGACTACGTTCGTGAATTTCCAGCCGAGCATGTCCGCTATCGTCTTCTGGACTGCCGTGTTGTGCTCGTGCTCCTTGCCTCGAAACACGTGCGTAACGCCTAGTTCATGGTCGTCGATCGCGCAGGAAAAATTGTAAAGAGGCCACGCGGAATACTGCGTCCCCTTGAGAGGATGAGGCGTTTTGCTTATCCTGAAAATTGGCGGGTCGCGGAGTACGGGATTCGGATCCGACATGCTGGTCTTCAGGCGCAGCGCGGCTGAGCCGTCTTCCATCCCGCCGGCAACCATCGCTTCCCACAGCTCTTTGTTCTTCTCCGCTGTGTGATGCCTGCAGGCGCACTCGCTCTCTTCGAGCTTCTGCTTCCTGAAATCCTCGGTCGCGCAGGCGCAGACGTAAGCCCTGCCCTTTTCTATCAGATGCTTGGCATGCTTGTAATAAACGGGGATCCTGTCGGACTGCATGTAGAACTCGTCCCATTTCGTTTCCATTCGCTCGAGATCCTCGCGCAGCCAGTCGTAAGCATTCGGCTCGATCTTCTTCGCGTCCGTGTCCTCGATTCTCAGGATGAATTTGCCATTGTATCTTTTCGCGTAATAATGACTTAGGAAAACGGCGCGCATGAACTGGCCAATCGATAGCGGGCCTGTCGGGGACGGGGCGAAACGAGTGACTACGCGCCCTTCGACCGCATCTTCGAGGGCGGCAAGGCCTTCCTGTTTTTTCTCCTGTCTCTCGAGCAACTCGGGCGCGAGCTCTTCGAGCTTCTTTCTCTGCCCGTCCGGGTGCATGTGGTTCACTTCTTTTACAACCTGGTCTATAAGCGTTCGAGTCTCTGCTATATTTGCCCTCGCCTCGTGGTCCTGCGAAACGACTTTCCCCAGGACGGCCGAAGGGTTGGCCTTGCCTTTGTAGAATATCGCGTTCTGAAGCGTGTATTTCAGGATGACTTCCTTCAGCTTGGAATTGGCCCTCATGAAAACATATTAAAGCATTGTAATTAAAAATAAATGTGGTTCAATGCGCTTCGACGTGAAATGCAGGGATTGTGTATTTTTCAAGGGCAAAGCGCCGCCTGTGACGGACTGCGCCAATATTGACGGCAAGATATGGGACCCGGAGCAGCGCGCGTGCGACAACTTCGTGAAAGGCAAGAAAAAAGCGGATTAGGCGGCGCTGCTTTTAGCCTGGCCCGTTTCGCTTGATATATCTAATTATATTACTCGCCGCTTTTTTTCAGGCTATGGTAAAAGCTCACCAGCGACGCCACCGAGAGCAATGCCAGGTATGTAGTCACGAGCGTCCGCACGAGCATGAAAGCGAACCCGTCAAGGGTCAGGCCCGTCTGCTGGGTCGTGAAAATGTAATACAACATCTCGGGCAATGAGCCTCCCAGCGATATGGAAATGTAAACTATGATGAACAACGCGAAGAACAGCAATGTATTCATTTTGTTCTTGGCGACTGTCTTCCACGACTTCTTCAGCGATTCCAGCGGACTCGCGTTTTCGAGCACGCAGAATGCCGGGGATAGATAAGTGAAAAACGCGGCCACCGCGAAAACAACTATGCCGATAAGGAGCCACACGCCTCCGGCGGCGACCATGGCCAGTCCTTCGGCAGTTTCCATGACGGGCAATGCCATGGTCGTTAGGACCATTCCTCCGAAGCATGCCGCTATTATGAGGAAGTATATCAGTGATAGAATCAGCATGGGGATGAACCTTTTTCTGGAAACTTCAAGGCTTTCAGTTATGCCCTTCTTCTTGACCTTGTGGTAATGCGAGGCGTTGTCCATGTAAGCGGGGATGAGATAAATATTCACCACCCAGCCGAGAACGGCTATGGGGATTATGTAAACCATGAAAGGCATGATGTTGGCAGGTATGATTGTGCCCTCGCTGGCGATGATGTCCGCCCCGAAATAGCCTGTCACAAACCATCCCGCCACGGCGAAAACAAGCTGCACGGCGAAAGCCAGCAGGAAGACGTCCTTCCTCAAAGGATACCTGACTGAATTGCTGAAAATCTTATTGAAATCCACGCCCATAACAACCCCTCACTTATGTTCTATATTTATATTACCCTTCTTAATATCTTTGACTAATCATAGTCACAGGCGTGATTAAATGAAGATAACGTTCCTTGGCACCGCTGGTGGCCGCATACTCATAATGACGCAGATGCGGGCATCCGGCGGATGGATATTGGAGATGGACGGCGAGACGATTCACGTAGACCCCGGACCCGGCGCGCTCGTGAGGGCGAAGCAGTACGGAGTCGACCTGCGCAAACTGACGGCCATCGCGATATCGCACGCGCATCCTGACCACTACACTGACACGGAAATAATAATAGAATCAATGACGAACGGCACTAGGAAAAAGCGCGGCATACTTCTGGGCAACGAGCACGCCATAAAAGGCGGTTCGGATTACAGGCAGGTCGTTTCACCTTTCCATTTGAGGCTTCTTGAAAAATACAGGGCGCTGGAGCCCGGCAAGATGATGAAAGTCGGCAGCATCGAGATAACCGCGACTCCCACGAAACACAGGGAGGAGAAGGGCATAGGCTTCGTGTTCCGCGGCTCGAAAACGCTCGGCTACGCCGGCGACGGTGAATATTTCGCGGGTATGGAAAGGCATTTCGAAGGCTGCGATTATCTCATTCTCAACGTCCTCAGGCCGAGGAGTGCCAACTGGCCGGGTCACATGAACACTGCGCAAGCGAAAGAGCTCATAAGCAAGGTCAGGCCCAAGCTCGTCATGATACAGCACTTCGGCATGCTGATGGTGAAAGCAGGTCCGGAGAAAGAAGCGAAATGGATCGAGGAGCAGACGGGCGTCAGGACCATCGCGGCGACGGACGGCATGAATATTGATCCGGAAAAGGCGCTGGCGTACGGCCTCGGCAAATGGGCTTCGGGAAAAAAGTAGATATAATAAATTTCAAATTTTTGCAGCAATTTCATCCGCATGTTTTTGCCATGTGCCGCTAGTATCGATGATGAAATGCTTCTCTTTTATCTGTTCAAAAGATTTCCTGAGTTTTTTGTAGATGGCGAAATCGGCGTCGCTGGCGCAGCAAGTCTTGCACCGCTTTGCTAGGCGCTCTCTTACGACGCTCTCGTCGCACACGACTTCGACTATGCACAGCTCGCTCTTCGTTTTTACCGCGAGTTCTTTGACATTTTCGCGCAGCTCTTTTTTGTAGAACGTGCCGTCGAGCAAGACGTTCCTGCCGTCCTTCAGCAACATGCCCGCCATGTTAAAGAGCATGGAATAAACCAGCGTCTTCTCGTCTTCCGTGTAGGCCGGATTGTCCAGCATCTCTTTCCTGATTATATCCGTGCTGAGAATGCGGGCGTCCGTTTTTTTCGCTATCGCTTCAGCGACTGTAGTCTTGCCCGTCCCGGGCAGGCCGCAGACCAGAATGAGCTTGGTTTTCTCATTCGCTTTCATGCGGCATCATGTCCTTATCCACGATTTCAGCTGGCCTGGTCGAGAGCGAAGGCCATATTTTTCTTCCCGGATAAATGGAAGTGTTTATGCCCGTGCGCACGTTGTCGCCGATGAAGGCGCCGAGCTTTTTCAGGCCAGTATGGATTTTCTTTCCGTTTACAATCGTCGCGTGCTCCTCGCCGTCGTGGCGATAATCGGCGGTCACTGTGCCTGCCGCTATGTTGACGTTCTCGCCGACGACAGAGTGGCCTATGTAGCAGCTGTGCTTGGCCGTCGTGTTGTTCATGATTATCGAATCGACGACCTCGCCGCGGAAACGCACGCCGTTGCCCAGACAAGTGTCCGGCCTTATGTACGCGTTCGGACCTATGATGCAATTCTCTCCAATGTATGCAGGGCCTTCTATGTGGGTGCCGGAATGCACGATGGTTCCGGCGCCTATGTGGACGCTGCCTTTTATCGTCACATGCGCTTCTACACGGCCGAAAGTCCTGCCTTTCATGATGGCAAGGACGGATCTGTTCGCCACTAGCAAGTCCCATGGATAAACGATGGGAATCCAGTCCTTTGTGTAGAAGCAGCGTATGCGCATGGTTTTCGCCAGCTCGTTTACCGCGTCGGTGAGCTCGTACTCGCCGCGCTCCGACCTGCCGGTCTTTTTCAGCGCGTCGAAAATCCTGCTGTTGAGAACGTAAAAGCCCGTGTTGGCCATGCCGGACGAAACGTCGAATGGCTTCTCATTTATTTTTGTCAGGAAGCCGCCGTCCGTTTCCAGCATGCCAAAATCCGAAGGGTTGTCGACTTTCTGCCCCAGCATTGAAATGCCGTATGAGAAGCATTCAGCCATCGCTTCCTTCGGGTAAATATCGTCTCCCATCATGACCATGAATTTATCGTCCTTCTCTATCAGCTTCTCGGCCTGCAGCAGTGCATGCCCCGTGCCCAGCGCCTGGTCCTGATCTGCATACGTTATTGAGATGTTGCCGTACCTGTTCCCGAGCTTGGTTTTTATCTGCTCGCTGCCGAAGCCCACGACAAGTATCGCGTCGCTGGCGATGCCTACGAGCGAATCAAGAACATGTTCTATTATCGTCTTACCTCCGACGAACAGGAGAGCCTTCGGCCTGTGAACCGTGAGCGGATATGTCCTGGTCGAGCGGCCGGCGCATAGGATGACTGCTTTCGCTTTTCTCACGTGGTCGCTCCCTTTAAACAGTGCCATAGAACGAATTTTCATTCGCGGTTTTTTAAAGATTTTTTGCCTTTCGCTTTCAGACGTCTTCTTATCAGTTCGAACGCGAGAGGAGCGAATGATATCGCGATTATCGCTATCATGACCAGGGCGAAATTATCCCTGACCACCTGAATATTGCCGAAGAGATATCCGCCCGTAAGGAAAACGGCCACCCACGCTACCGCGCCCAGAATATTGTAGACTATGAAGCGCCTGTAGTTCATGGCGCCTATACCTGCGACGAACGGCGCGAACGTGCGGATAATGGGTATGAATCTCGCGAGCACTATGGTCTTGCCGCCGTACTTCTCGTAGAAGCGATGCGCGCGCTCGAGATGCTCCTTGTTCATGAAGCGCACGTTCTTCTTCGTGAAGACTTTCGGCCCGACGTAATGGCCGAGCCAGTAGTTCACGGTATCGCCTATTATGGCGGCGGCCGCCAGCGAGACGAATAGCAGGGCGAAGTCAAGCGAGCCGAGCGCCGCGAACGCGCCCGCTGCGAAAAGAAGCGAGTCGCCGGGCAGGAACGGTGCGACGACAAGACCAGTCTCGCAGAAAATCACGGCAAAGAGAATGACGTATGTCCACGGACCAAACGTTGCTATCAGTATGTTGATATTCTGGTCCAAATGCAGCACGAACTCGGTAAAAAGCGTGATAATGTCCATACAAATCAGATGTCTTCCGCATATTTAAGCGATTATGCCGGAGCCGAGAAGCCATAGGATTCCGTAGCCCGCGAGGCAGCCGGCTGTGATGAAAGGCATGGCCGGATAGAAGCGATCCTTCTTGGCGAACGCGAGCAGCGAGAAAAGCGCGATTGCGACGACGACCGGTATGATCAGCGCGTAAGCGAATGCGGTCGTCTTGGCGACGCTCATCTTTATCAGCGAGTCCATCACGACGCCCGCGAAAATGAGCGGGAATGCTATGTCACCGCCTCCGAGAATCGCGTTCCTGTATTCTACGCTAGCGACTTCCTTTTTGGCGGTTTTGGCGGTTTTTTTGCCCTTCACGGTCCTGGCGGCTTTGCTTAATCCTTTCTTCGCTTTCAGCTTGTACGTGACGAACACGCCCGCGAAGGCGCGGCTCTTGGTCTGGAACTGTGCCATGGAAACCATGTGCTTCGACTTCCAAACCGCGAACACATCATAGACGGAAATCACAAGCAATAGTAGAGTCACCCAAAAAATGTTGAGATTTGGTACGAATATGATAGCTATGCCGGGGTAAATCAAAAGTTCGCTAACATTGTGAATTATCATATTAGGTTTGAAAATTTTGAAAAACGCAAGGAAAATAGACACGGAGAAAGCTATTATCGGGTCGACAAAAACACCAAGTGTTACAGAACATGTCATCCACACAGCGAAAAAGAACATGGCCTTCCATATCTTGAATTTCTTGAATTTCACCAACAGCAGTATAAGACCCGTGCCTATAAGTATTGCGGCAATCATGTAAAGGAACATTCCCATGTCATATAACTGAGGCCTTTCGCCTATTGCTGTATCCGCATATTCAACTACAACTTCACCCTCTGGTGTATAGCCTATTCCTTTTATAGTGTAGCTGAGCGCGTAAAGGCCGATAACCTGCGACAGGAAGAATATCAGGATGATAATTAGCGTCACGGGAATCGTATGCTTCATGAAAATAATTGGGATGGAACGCTTATTAATCACTTTGAATAACAAAATATTATGGCGTTTCTTTCTCCCCTGGAAATCGAGATCGTAGTGAAGCTGGTCGTCGCCGCGAGCCTCGGCCTAATACTGGGTTTCGAAAGGGAAATGCACAAAAGACCCGCTGGTTTGCGAACACACTCGCTTATCTGCATGGGCGCGGCACTGTTTACGGTTCTCTCCATGTCGATTGTCGGCGAAAACGTCGACGCCTCGAGGATAGCGGCCGGTATTGTGACGGGCATAGGCTTCATAGGCGGAGGCATGATATTCAAGTCCGACGACCGCGTCATCGGCCTGACAACAGCGGCGGAGATATGGGTCGTGGGCGCGATAGGCATCGCGGTCGGCGTGGGCTATTATTTCGCGGCGGGCGTGGCAACAGCGATTGTCCTTTTCATACTCGTGCCGCTCAAGCACCTGGCCGACGAGGCGAAAAGAAAAGCAATCCTCAAGTAGCGTTTTTTAAGCAGTGCTCTTTATCAAATTATTAAATACGGAAAGCAAGATAGATTTTATTGCAGGTCGCGACCATGCTGCCGAAAGACTACGATTTCAGGGAAAGTGAAGAGCGATTGCAGAAGTTCTGGGAGCACGAGGGCGTTTTCAAGTTCAACCCGGAAAGCGAGATGCCAATCTTCGCTATCGATACTCCGCCTCCGACCGTTTCTGGCAAGATGCACTTGGGCCACGCATTCTCATATTCACAGCAGGATTTCGTCGTCCGCTTCAAGCGCATGAGCGGCTTCGAAATGTTCTACCCTTTCGGCACGGACGACAACGGGCTCGCGACGATACGCCTGGTCGAGAAGATGACCGGCAAGAAGGAGAAGTTCATGTCGCGCAAGGAATTCATCGCTCTCGTCCTCGAGACGCTGAAGCAGATACGCCCTTCTTACGTGCGCGACTGGAAGCGCATAGGCATGAGCTGCGACTGGTCGATTTATTACACGACCATCGACGACCATTGCCGCCGCATCTCACAGAAGTCGTTCATCGACCTGTTCAAAAGCGGCCGGGTCTATCGCAAACGCACGCCTTTCATGTGGTGCCCTGAATGCCGCACTTCGATAGCGCAGGTGGAGCTTAAAGACGAGCAGAAAGAATCGCATTTTGTTTACATGAAATTCGACACGAGTATAGGCGAGCAGATAACCATCGCTACCACGAGACCTGAGCTGCTGCCGGCATGCGTCATGGTCCACGTCCATCCCAATGACGAGCGCTACAAAAAGTTCATCGGCGCGAAAGCGAAAATCCCGTTCTTCAACCGCGAGGTCGACATAATGGCGAATGCGGACGTCGACCCGGCATTCGGTTCCGGCGCTGTTTATCACTGCACGTTCGGCGACATGGACGACGTCGAATGGCTGGAGCGATACAAGATCCCGGCGATAGAGATAATGGGAAAAGACGGACGTTTGAACGAACTGGCTGGGAAATACGCCGGCCTGAAATCGAACGAGGCGAGAAACGCCATAATCGACGACCTGAAGGCGGAGAACAGGATTGAGAAAATCGAAAAAATAACGCACGTCGTCAACACTCACGAGAGATGCGCGACGCCCATCGAGATTCTCATGACAGAGCAGTGGTTCATCCGTTACATGGACCTTAAAGGCGATTTTCTCAAGGCGGGCAGCGAGATGAACTGGTTCCCTGCTTTCATGCGCTCGCGCTACGACAACTGGATAAAAGGCCTCAAATGGGACTGGAACGTTTCGCGCCAGCGCAGCTTCGGCGTCCCCGTACCCGTATGGTTCTGCGAGAAATGCGGCAATATCATGCTTCCGGAGGAGACTGACCTGCCAGTCGACCCGACTATAGACAAGCCGAAGCACGCATGCAAATGCGGTTCGCGCAGCTTCCACGGCGATCCTGACGTCCTCGACACGTGGGCCACGTCGTCGCTCACGCCGCAAATCGCCGCGTCGCTGTACCCGCAGGCTTACGGCAGGCTTTATCCCATGTCCCTGCGGCCGCAGGCGCACGATATCATAACGTTCTGGCTTTTCAACACGGTCGTCAAGTCACGCATGCACAATAACGTGAACCCGTGGAATGACATCATGATTTCCGGATGGGCGCTCGACCCGAGCGGCAAGAAGATGAGCAAGTCAAAAGGGAATGTCGTCGAGCCGCAGGCGCTGATGGATAAATACGGCGCCGACGCACTGCGCTTCTGGGCGGCCGGCTCGAAGCTCGGCGAGGACCTGGCGTACATGGAGAAAGACTTCGTCACGGGCAGCAAGTTCGTCACGAAGCTCTGGAACGCCTCGAAATTCGCGCTCATGCATCTTCAGGGCTACGAACCCGTCAAACCGGAGAAGTTCAGCGAAACGGACAAGTGGCTGCTCACGAAAATCAGCGACATCATCAAAGTCTCGACCGAATCGTTCGAGAACTACGAGTATTCGCGCGCGAAAGCGGAGATAGACAATTTCTTCTGGCACACGTTCTGCGACTATTATCTCGAGATGGCGAAGGACAGGCTATACAACCCCAAGGATTACGAAGAATGGGAAATCAACTCAGCGAAGTTCACGCTTTACTACACGCTGCTTGCCGTGCTGAAGATAATCGCGCCCATCACGCCGCACATCACCGAGGAGATTTACCAGCATCATTTCAAGCGCACGGAAAAGCACAAGAGCATACATGTTTCCGAATGGCCGAAATACGACTCTTCGCTTGTCAACAAGAAATCCGAGGAAGCGGGGGACATCGCCACTGACGTGATAGCGGCCGTCAGGAAGTTCAAGTCGGCCAATGCGATGCCCATGAACGCGCCGCTGCGCTACGTGACCGTCGATTCCGTCGCTGTGAAGCCGCTGCTCAGGGACATAGAGAAGACCATGAAAATCGAGAGCGTGCGCGTGGGCAGCGTCAAGGAAAAGACCATCGAGACGGAAAGATTCAAGCTCGCGCTCGAAATAATGAAATAAACACAGTTAAAGGACAATATCGTTTTTTAAAATTTGATTTCTTTCTACTTTTATGGAGAATGCCAGCTTGGAATTCAACCCGCGCAAAGACATGTTTTACGATGGCACGGGACTGCCGTCAGTGAAGATAGAGAACTTCGACCGGATAAGCAGTAAACAGAAAAGACAGCTGAGACGGGCTGTGAAAGATTTTCTGGTGGAAAATGCAACAGGCGGCAAACGGGTAAGTGCCGATACTTTCAGCAGATTCGATGAATATAACGACATGGAATTTTGGAACGGCGGCTGGTTTAGAAATAGGGAACATTTGGCTGATTTGGAGAGAGACACTGGGAATAAAGCGCATCTCATACTTCACGTTCCCGCCAAACCCGGCGAGGACACTGCTAAAATCTACGGGCGATTCCTGAAATATGCAAGAGACAGGATCGTATGCCAGAGGCCTGTCGACTACTCGAATGACATACAACCGAAAGTGGATGGAGATGGATACTTAATCCTCAACAGATCCTGGGGAAGCTTAACGCGGAAAGAAAAACGGCGTTTGAAAATGGACATAAAAACATACCTGAAAGATAACGTTTCGTACGGACGCGTGATAATTCCATGGTCGCACCCGGATTCAGCATGCGATTTCGTGGACTGGCATAAAGGACAAGGTCAGGTCATTGCTGACATAAAGGAAAATGACGGAACTCCTGAACTCAGGTTTTATTTCGGCAATAAATTGTGCGGGCCTTTTGCAAGAGGCTTCTTGTCATACGCACAGAACAGGTGAAACGGTTTTAAAATCCCGTTCCAATTTTAAATGATGAGACTTTTTGTTTTCGCTGTGGTCTGCATCATTATTCTGGTGATAGCTGCGCATCCGGCCCGCGCCGAAGACCCGGCCTGTAAAGAAGGGGAGCGCAGAATATGCGGCATCGACACTGGCATCTGCGAACCGGGCAGGTCGACCTGCAGGGACGGCGTCTGGGGCGCCTGCGATGGCGGAATCTGGCCTAAGGACAGCGAAACGTGCGGCAACTCGCTTGACGACAACTGCGACGGAGCGATAGACGAGAACTGCTTCCCATGGACTTCTTTCGTACTTATCGGCATAGGCATGCTGTTTCTGGGCATAGGCATGATTTACATGCAGAAGAACAAGGGCGAGCGCATGCTGAGCGATGGTGTGAGCAAGGATTAACGCGCACGCGACAGAAACCCTAAAAAGCGGCGTATGCTGCCGGTTTCCAGAGAAACTTTAAATAACCTTTATATATAAATCCTTTATACTATACTATACCTAAACGGACAGACAGCTTTCACGCTGTTCAAGCTAAAATATAAGCTAGGAGGGAGAAAATGGCAGAAAAGCCGCACATTAACATTATAACATCAGGTCACGTAGACCACGGAAAATCGACTTTAATAGGCCGATTGCTCTTTGATTCCGGAGCGATAGGCGAGCAGGAAATGAGGAAACTTAAGGAGAAAGCGAAGGAGTTGAAGAAGGAAACCTTCGAATTCGCATTCGTCATGGACAACCTCAAGGAAGAGCGTGAACGAGGAGTGACCATCGACCTTATGCATAAGGAATTCCAGACACCGAAGTTCTACTTCACCATCATTGACTGTCCTGGCCACAGAGACTTCGTCAAGAACATGATTACGGGAGCGAGCCAGGCAGATGCAGCGATCCTTGTGGTTTCAGCAAAAGACGGCATCCAGGAACAGACAAGGGAGCACTTGTACCTCGCAAAGGTCTTGGGCATCCAGCAGCTTGTAGTGGCAGTCAACAAGATGGACGCTGTCAACTACGAGAAGGCAGCATACGAGAAGACCAAGACAGAAGTTGGAAAGCTGCTTCAGACGCTGGGCTACAAGGCTGACAAGATACCGATGGTCGCATGTTCCGCGTATGTCGGCGACAACGTATTCAAGAAGTCGACCAACATGGCGTGGTACACGGGCCCGACACTCGTCGAGGCTCTGGACCAGACAATAGTGCCACCACACAAACAGCTTGACAAGCCGCTTAGGCTTCCGGTTCAGGACGTCTTCGCCATCACAGGCGTAGGAACGGTCCCTGTCGGAAGAGTCGAGAGCGGTGTCTTGAAGCCGGGCGACAAGATTATTTTCGAGCCGTCCGGAGCGCAGGCTGAAGTCAAATCCATAGAAATGCACCACAAACAGCTGACGAGAGCCGAACCGGGCGACAACGTCGGTTTCAACCTCAGAGGCGTTTCAAGGACTGACATAAAGCGCGGTGACGTCGCAGGTCATCTTAACAACCCGCCAACGGTAGCCAAGGAATTCACGGCGCAGATAATCGTTCTGCAGCACCCGACAGTGCTGACGAAAGGCTACACGCCGGTATTCCACTGCCACACGGCGCACGTCGCGGGCAAGATAATCGAGCTTGTAAAGAAGCTTGACCCGAAGACCGGCGCAGTCTCCGAGGAGCATCCGGAGATGCTTAAGCCGGGCGATGCAGCCATAATAAGAGTGCAGCCGTCGCAGCCAATAGTCGTTGAGAAACAGGCGGATTTCCCCGGACTCGCAAAGTTCGCAATCCGTGACATGGGCAAGACTATTGCTGCAGGGATTGTCATCGACCTTGTGAAGGCGAAGTAATTTTTTACTTCCCTTTAACTTTTTCTTTTTATTTAACCCTTTAGCGCGAGCTTTGTCTCTCGAAACAAAGGCATTTAAAACTTTTTCACTCCCGTATCTTTATGGAAAAAGAACGTCATAAGTTCCACGGCAGGGCGATAGAGACAGATCCGCTCGTTCCGTACGGCATGGTCGTTTATGCAAACAAAGAACCTGTCTATGTGGAACTGGATATAGGGCAAAGGATAAGGGAAATCGGAAGCCTGGGCGCGGACGAAGCGGTTAATCAGATATCCGCGTTGATTCTCAACCAAAAAAATCCCATGATAAGGCTCAGCGAAAGGCAGAGGGGCGCGATAAAGAACACGCTGGAAGTTCTGGAAAATATGGGTGAAGCTCTGGGCGCCGCAGAAACTGGAAAATACAGCCTCTCAACATTTTAAAACAACGCACTAAATTATTCTCTATGAAACCAAAGATGTCAGACATCAGCAACAGGATCGAGATGTGGCTCAAGGCAAAGTTCGTCGAGTCAGGCGCCAGCGGCGTCGTAATCGGCCTCAGCGGGGGCGTCGATTCGTCCGTGGTTGCCGCGCTCGCGAAGCGCGCGCTAGGGAGCGCGAAAGTTCTCGGCCTTTTACTGCCATGCGAGTCGAACGCGAAAGACGCGGAACGTGCCAGAATTATGGCAAAAAAACTTGGCATAAAAACGGACATGGTCGATTTGACTCATACGTTCCGCGAATTCGGCGAAACGCTGCCTGAAGCGGACAAAAAGACGCTGGGCAATCTAAAGTCTCGCCTGCGCATGCTTACATTGTATTACTACGCCAACAAAAACAATTCGCTAGTTCTCGGCACTTCAAACAAGTCGGAAATAGCGATTGGCTACTTCACGAAACACGGCGATGCTGCAGCGGACCTGAAACCGATAGGCAGTCTTTACAAGACGCAGGTACTCGATCTTGCAAAATACCTCGAAATCCCGGAAGATATAATAAATGCGACGCCGGCAGCGGGACTGTGGGATGGGCAGACCGACGAGGGCGAGATAGGCATGAGCTACGCGGAGCTGGACAATATCCTGAAATCAGCGGAGAATGGTCTTCGTCCCGCAGGAGCTGACGCGAAGAAAATCTCGCTCGTGAAAGAAATGATAAAGAAATCCGTCCACAAGAGAAAGCTGCCTGAAGTCTGCGAGATGTGATTTCAATTATCAAAGCGTCCCTTTCAGCGCCCTGGCCTTGTCTATTTCGAGACGGTTATTGAGCGCGTTCACCAGGTATTTCTTCTTCTTGTTCGTTATGACCCAGTACGGATAATAGACGGGCTTTATCTCGAGTATGTTGATGTTCCATATCTCGGCGACTTTCTTGACCGCGTCCTTAGTCACCGTGAAGTCGAGAGTCTCGCCAACGCGGTCGCGCTCTATTATCTTGCGGCTGAGCTTCATCGATGACGTCTCGGAAGGCAGATGTATCGAACTGGAAAGCGCGTATTCCTCGCCCTCACGAATGACCATCTTCTTTTCCACGAGGTGCTTCAGTGCGCTCTGCGCGTCGCTTAGTAACATCTTAGTATTGCCGGATATCTTGTCTATGCCAGCCGCGCCCGATCCTGCGAGATAAACGATAACCCTCCTCTGGTCGTGCGGCAGTTCTAGGATGGATGCGATGCCTTTGCTGCTGTCGACGTCCTCGTCTTTCTCGAAGAATATTTCTCCCGTTATGCCGTCGACCAGCAGTTCCACGTCTTTGCCGATGCGGACTCCGTCCGCCTTCCAAACGGGGTAATTGAGGAAGCGCAGGTCGTCGACGCTCTTGAAAGTGCGCATGATGTCCTCCTCGAAGAACCTGGGCGCGTAAACCTGCAGCTTGCTCTCATAGACCGGCGTAATCCCTTCGATAGCTTCAGCGCCTTCTTTTCCCGGCTCGAGCTGTTTGACCATCGCCTCTCCGCCGTGCTGGCTTCTTCGAATTCGAATGTCTACTATGAGCGGCTGCTCGGTCACGCCGACTATCATGCCTATGCCAATGGGCAGGTCCTTTATCTCTTCGCGCGTTCCCAGCTCGATGCCCTCGACCGAGTCCATTATCGCGCGGATGTCGTTGGGATTCGTGACTTTCAGAATTATCTGCGTCGAACACTGCGACAGCACGTTCTTGTCGACTTTCGCCGGCCTTTGCGAGATTATGCACAGGCCCACGCCGAACTTTCGCCCTTCGGAAGCGATGACGCGCAGGAGCTTCGAGCTGGCGACTTCGCCCAGCCCTCGTTCAGGGCAGAAGTTGTGCGCCTCCTCGAACACCATGAAGAACTCCGGAATCTTGCCGTATTTCCTGGCGTTGAAAAGCTCCTTGGCTACTTTGTATACTATGATCTGCTGCACGTCGGGGCTCGCTTCCTTCAGGTCGATTATCGTCATGCGGCCTTCCTTCACCAGCTCCTCGGGCTTGGTCGGGTTGGCCGAAAACAGCTTCGTGCCCTCGAGAAACTCGAGCAGCGATGATAAATTACGTTTGGCGTTGCTGTCGACTGAGTTGACCTCTTCTATCACGTCCCTGAGAGTGTAGTCCTTGCTTGCGAGGTTCTTCATCGCGGAATAAAGTATGCCCTCCTGGCCTGCGGATATGTGCGTGGGCAGCATCTCGAATATGTCTTCCGTCGATAGCTTAGCGTCAAGCTTTATCGGGTTCTGCGTGCCCGCGTCGAAGATTTGTATCTTGTTCTTGTAGGATTTCGGCTGGATGCTGAAGCGTTTCATCTGCTGGATTTCGTTCTCCTTCCTGTTCTCGTCGACCATGGTCATGTATTCGCCGTGCGGGTCTATGACGACGACGGGGATGTTTTTCTCGGCAAGCTCTTCGAGAAGAACGCCTGCGGCATACGATTTCCCAGCGCCGGACTTGGCGAGGATCGCGACGTGCTTGGTGATGAGATGCCTTGGCGGCAGGTTCACGGCAATGTCATATCCCTCGAGAATTCCTATGTAGAGGCCGTCGTCCTTAAGACCGAGAGTCAGCTTTATCAGCTCGTCGTCAGCCGAGTAGACTGGCGTGTCGGGCTCAAAAGGGACTGGTAACGGCTTGAGAAAATTCCTCGAGTCGCGGAAGCCTATGACCTTCGCCTTGGCGAGCGTGCTGTTCATGTAGTTTGTTATGGAATCGATGTAACTGAGAATCCACTTGCCCTCGAAGTCCTTGACAGCGACGTATTGCAACTTCTTGACTTTTGCCTCCGCTTTGAATGCGAAGTCCTTGGTCGTCACGCTTCCGGAAATGCGGCCGAGCATCATGAAAATTAATTGGCTTCGGGCTTAATAAAAAGTTGAAGCGCTACCAAGTCCAGCCGAAGCATGCCTGCGGCTTCTTATCCTTGCATCTGCGGATGCGCTTCTTTCTGTGTTCGAAACCTATCAGAACATTGGCCGCGATTATCAGGGCAGCGCCGATAAGCACGTTCTCAGGAACGGCTTCCGCCAGGACGACGAAAGCGATGGCTATGGCCGAGAGCGGCTCGATGAGGGTAGATATTATCACTGAGTCGTGCGCCCTCACGATCTTCAGACCCTCTGCGTAGAATATGTATCCCAGGAAGCTCGAGACAGCGATGCCTGCGATGAAAAGCGGCACTGAGCCTGATGGCGTGAAAGTGAACTGTTCGAAAGGCATGAACAGTAATAACAACAAACCACCTATGAGAAGCGGCCAGAACGTCACTTTCCAGTAAGGCATACCCTTGCTCTCGAAGTAGCGCATGAACACGATGAACACGGAGTAGCCGATGCCTGCAACAAGCGCGAGCAGGTTGCCTAACACGCTGGACGCCACGTTTATCTCCGGGCCGTATATGGCTACTATGCCGCATATTATCAGCGCGTTCGCGACGATATCCTTTCTGGTAATCTTCTCTTTAAGGAAAACATACGAGAGTATCGATGTCGCGATGGGGTAGACGTAAACGAGCGCGACCGCGTTGGCGACTGGAATGTAGGAGAAGGATTTTATGTAAAAGCCGAAGCCGATGGTCACGCCGAAAAAGCCGGCCGCGAGGAAAAGGGGAATGTCGCTTTTCTTTATGCCAAGATTCTGCCTGGTGTTTATTTTTTTGGAAAGTATGATGAGCGCGAGAATCATGGCGGCTGAGAAAATCGTCCTTAGAATGGTCAGCATGAATGGCGAGACGCTCGCACCCACGAGCTTCGCCCAGATGCCGGTCGTGCCCAGCAGTATTCCGGTGATGACGAGGTAAAACGTGCCCTTCATATTCAAAGCCTATACTTTTAATTTCCGCGCGCAATAATTAATGCTATTATGATGCAGGTTTATTTCGCGACCGGCAACAAGAACAAGTTCAAAGAGGCTGCCATGATTTTCGGCCCAAGCCTCAGGCAGAAGAAAGTGGACGTGCAAGAAATCCAATCTCTCGACGTCAGGAAGGTCACGGAAGCGAAGGCGAAGGCTGCTTTTGAAAAAGTTAAAAAGCCCGTGATTGTCGAGGACACGGCACTATACATAAACTCATGGACAGGCCTGCCAGGACCGCTTATAGCTTGGTTCGTGAAGAGCATGGGAATCGAGAAGTTATGCAAGCTCGCCGGCCCGGACAGGACGGCGAGAGCCGAGGCGTGCGTAGCCTACTACGACGGCAGGAACATGAAAGTCGTCTCAGGCTCCATAAACGGCAGGATAGCCTTCGTCCCGAGGGGTGAGGACAGGTTCGACTGGGACAGGATTTTCATCCCGGAGGGCCACGGCAAAACGTTCGCCGAGATGACGCTCGAGGAAAAGAACCGCATATCGCACAGGATGAAGGCGTTTTCGCAGATGAGGAAATACTTGCGGTCGATGGCGAGAAAGAAAGGCTTTTGAGCGCACGCAACGGTTTTAAAATTTTCGGCCATATTATCATTCTATGAAAACCGAAAAGACGGCCAGACCTTTCGCTCTCGTATATCTTCTGCTGGCCTGCATACTGGGCGGCATAATCGGTTCAGTTGTCACTCTTTTGGTTTTGTCCCCGGAGGTTTTCTCCAATACACAGCAAGTCGCTGGCGGTGTAACCCAGACCATTTATTCGGGCCAGACCATACAGATGGAAAACAGGATAACAGGCTTATTCGACGAGAACAAGGAGTCCGTCGTTTTCATCAACTCCGTGATATACACGCAAACCATATTTGGCATCGCCCAGTCGGAAGCGTCAGGCTCCGGCTTTATCGTCTCCGACGACGGCTACATAGTCACCAACGACCACGTGGTCGCCGATGCGACGAACATAACAGTCACGCTAGCGACTGGCGAGGAGTTCAAAGCGACAATTAGAGGCGCGGACCCGCTCAACGATGTTGCAGTCATAAAGATAAATCCAAGCAAGACCCTCAGGCCGGTCGTGATAGGCGATTCCGACAACGTCAGGGCCGGCGAATTTGTCGTCGCGATAGGCAGCCCATTCAGGCTGCAGAACACGGTGACGCTTGGCATTGTTTCCGCCCTGAACAGGACGCTTGAATCGGAAGGGGGGTTTGTGATAGAAAAGGTCATACAGACGGACGCGGCAGTCAATCCGGGCAATTCAGGAGGACCGCTGCTCAGCCTCGATGGCAAGGTCATAGGCATAAACACTGCGATAATCTCGCAGTCCGGCGGCTCTGAGGGTATCGGATTCTCGATACCGATAAACACTGTGAAGAAGATATACACCGAGATAATAGAAAGCGGCAAGGTCAAGAGGCCATGGCTCGGCATAACCGGTTCTGACGTGACGAGTGAGATGGTCAGAGTGTGGGACCTGAAAGTTGATTACGGCGTTGTCATAGTCGACTTCGCTGACAACAGCCCGGCCAAGAAAGCGGGGCTAGTGGAAACCATGTCGAGACCCGGGAAGCCTGACTTCGTCCTTGGAGACATAATAGTCAGGATTGCCGGACAGAAAATAGAGGATAACGGCGGCCTTCTTAACGTCCTGCTGAAATACAAGCCTGGCGACACCGTCGAAGTAGAGGTGTACAGGGACGGAGAATTCGTAAAAGCGAACGTTGCCCTGGGCGAAAGACCTGAAGGGCTTTAAGCGATTTCTGTTAAGCAATTCGCGATTCACAAATCCAAAAACATGAGACCGGTTTCCGCATCTTTTTTTCTATGAAGCTTGGCTTTCAGCGGGGTGAAAATTATCTCGCACATGGGGAAAACGCTCGCCTCGTTGAGATGCCCGCCGAAAGCGCGGAATTCAGAATCGGATAACACTATGTGCGCGTGTATCTTCAATTTTCCTTCGGACATTGAAACGTTGCCTTTCAGGCTGACGACTTCGTAAGGCGGCTTGTCCAGAACGCGCGCGTGGTATTTCCTGTCCCTGATATCGTAATAAGCCACGTCAATTTTCGCGACGCCGCCGATGCCGGAAAGCGAGCCGGCTTTTATTTTCTCTTTCGCGCAGAAGCGCGTGAGCGCCTCGATTATGCCATCGCCTTTCTCAAGCAGAATAACATATGCGTTCCCTGATTTTTTGTATTTCATTGCCTCTCGGAAGTCAGGAGCGAACATCGTGAGCGACGATGGCTCCATTTTCGCTTAAGCCTTTTTGAAAAAGGCTTACATGAGCCCGGAGGGATTCGAACCCCCAACCTCTCGGTTTCTTCTGTTAAGAGCCGAAGCCGAGCGCTCTTTCCGAAGCCTGCGGTTTTTCCGCAAGCGCTTTTGCCGCGGCAAAAGGGCTTATCCGGTTGAGCTACGGACCCGTTCTAGCGAAAGACATGTGCCAAGCACATGTCAACCTACTTTATTGTATTCGCAACAAAATAAAAAGCTAAAGCCGGTCAGAGCCAGTGCAGTTTCCGCATGTTAACGGAAACCTTTCACCGGTATACCAGTTCGCTTCTGACCTTTTCGGCCTGACTGCTGCCTAAAAGCATCTTGACTATTTCCAGCGCGAAATCTATCGACGTGCCAGGACCCTGCGACGTTATTATGTGGCCGTCTGTCACGACGTTTGCCGTTCTCGGGCGGGGGACGTCTCTCTCCATGCCCGGGTAAATGGTCGCCCTCTTGTCGTCGAGGATGCCCATCTTGGCGAGAATCGACGGCGAAGCGCATATGGCGGCTATCATTTTCTTCGACTTGTCCAGATCGTTGATTATCTCAATGATCTTCTTCGATTTGCCCAGATTTATGTAGCCCGGGTTGCCGCCTGGCAGGACGATGCCGTCGAGGCTCTTTTGGTCGATCTCATCGACTCTTTTGTCGGTGACTACTTTCACCCCAGAGCGTCCCTTCACAATCGTTCCCGGCAAACCAGCGACGATGACGTCGATGCCTGCTCTTTTGAGCACGTCGATAGCGGCCATGGCCTCAAGCTCTTCGAAACCCTCGGCAAGCGGAACAAGAACCCTTTTCATAACATAACACCCCTTTCCGTCGATTTTGTCGAATTACGACTGACACCGGCTTATATAATTAAAAGGTCCCGGAGCTTTATAAACAAACTATTTATATATAGAAGTTAAAATAATTGAATAATCCGAAATGCGCAAATTGCGTTTAATCATATTTAATCGAGGAGGTTTGAAATGCAACCTACACCGCCTAATTACATGGCATATGACAGGACGATTGTCGTCTATTCACCCGACGGAAGGCTCTTGCAGGTCGAATATGCAAGGCAGGCCGTTAAGCGTGGAAGCACGGCAGCAGGTTTGGTCGTGAACAACGGCGTGTTACTTGGAGCTACGAAATCGTCAGCTCCTCTGAGCGTCAGCGATTCGTACAAGAAGATTTTCGCAATCGACGATCACATAGGCATAGTCGGTTCAGGGATACTGGCGGACGCAAGATACCTTGTGGAGATAGCGAGGGTCAAGTCGCAGATAAACAGGATTACATACGGCGAACCTGTTTCAGTACAGACGGTAGCCAAGTCCCTGGCGAACCACAAGCACATGGCGACACAATACGCGGGTTTGAGGCCGTTCGGCATAGGCCTGCTCGTTGGCGGAGTCGACAGCACAGGCGCCAACTTGTATGAAACTGACCCGTCCGGCACCATGCTGCAGTGGAAAGCCCAGGCAATAGGCCGCGGTTCAGAGAAGGCGAAGAAAGTCCTCAATTCCGGCTACAAGAAAGGCATGTCCGTGAAAGAGGGACTTAAGCTTCTTGTGAAGGCGCTGAAAGCGGGCGAGAAAAGCTTACCGAAAGAAGGCATCGAAATCGCTGTGATCACAGAAAGCGGCATGAAGAAGATTTCTCCGGGCGAGTTCGACAAGCAGGAAGAGTAAGTGCCAGTGTACAGGCGGAAGTTGCAGAAAGTGGTTCTATGGTTTCTGTTGAAGATGCAGTCATAGCTCGGATTACGAAGGCCGGCATGAACTTCGAGATCCTCGTCGACCCAGACAAAGCTCTCGAGTTCCGCCGCGGCAAGGAAATCGACATAACCGACATGCTTGCCGTATCCGAGATTTACAAGGACTCGAAAAAGGGCGATCGGCATTCTGCTGAAGAGCTGCAAAAGGCCTTCGGAAAAGCGAGCATCTGGGACATCGCGAAACTCATACTCAAGGAAGGCCACATACAGCTCACGACCGAGCAGAGAAGTAGGATGGTCGAGGAGAAGAAGAAGGAAATCGCTAGCTACATAGCCAGACAGGGCATGGACCCGCGCACCAAGATGCCGCATCCGCTCACCCGCATCATGAACGCAATCGCCGAGGCGCGCGTCATAATAGACCCTTTCAAACCGGCGAAAGACCAGGTAAAAATCGTCCTGGACAAGCTGCAGGAAATCATACCCATCTCTCTCGAAAGGATAGAAGTGGCTATACGCGTGCCCATTGAATTCGCTGGTAAGGCGAATTCCATCGTCCGCGAGATAACTGACGTCAAGAACGAGGAATGGACTAATGTTGCATGGATTGCATTGATAGAAATACCCGCAGGAATGCAGAGCGACATATACGACAAACTGAACAAGCTCACGTCCGGCAGGGTTGAAGTCAAAATAGTTAAGGAGCACAAGATATAGGTGATGTGAATATGGAAACTGAAAAGATAGAAATGGATGAAAGCATACGCAAAGAACTTGAAGAAGACGTTATGGAAGAGATAAAGGCGATACAGGAAAAGGAGAATAACGGTTTTGACGAGAGCGATGAGCCGGCTTTCGAGAAGCAAGAAAGTCCGCACGCCGCGCCCTCGCATGTGCACGAGCAAATGCACTTGGCACATGAAAGAATGGAAGAGAAAAGGGAAGAATCGGTTAGACGGGGCAAGAACGTCGTCCTTCCTGGCGACAGGATCGTCGAATCGATGGAATACCTTCCGGGCAGGAACTGCTACCGCGACGGCAACTCGATTTATTCCAAGCGACTGGGCGTCGTGTACTACCGAGGGCATGTGATAGATGTCGTCCCGCTTTCCGGCAAATACATGCCTGAAGCCGACGACATGGTAATCGGCAAAGTGTCCGAGGTCCAATACTCAGGATGGACGATAGACGTGAACTCGCCTTACAGGGCTTTTCTGCCGCTGTCGGGCGTGCGAGGTTTCATAGAGCCGTCCAGGACCGACATCTCGAAAATCTACGGGGTCGGCGACCTGATATACGCAAGAATCTCGGAAGTCACGCCGCTGAAGGACATCCGCATATCGATGAAAGACCCGAGCACCAGGAAATTCGAGAACGGCAGGATAATAAGGATTTCGCCTGTGAAAGTCCCTAGGGTCATCGGCAAACAGGGCTCGATGATAAACCTGATAAAGGACAAGACGGGCTGCAGGATTTCCGTGGGCCAGAACGGAGTGATATGGATCCAGGGAGAGAAAGAGCAGCTTGCCGCCAGGGCTATACAGGAGATTGAGGAAAAGTCCCAGATACAGGGTCTGACTGACCACATAGGGAAACTTCTCAACCAGGAAACTCCATCTGCAGGAGTCAGGATTTAGGAGGAGATGATTATGACAACATACAAAAGAAACGACGGCAGGAAGCTTGACGAAACCAGGCCGATAAAAATGAAAGTCGGCGTGCTGAAGCACGCGGATGGTTCGGCGCTCGTCAGCATAGGCAAGACTGTCGCGCTAGCAGCCGTTTACGGACCCAGGGAACTGAACCCGCGCCACATGCAGGAAAGCGATCGCGCGATACTGCAGTGCAACTACACTATGGCGCCGTTCTCGACAAAGGAGCGCGTCCGCCCTGGTCCTTCGAGGAGGAGCACGGAAATTTCCAAGGTCACGCGCGAGGCGCTCGAGCCCGCGCTGTTCCTGAAGGACTTCCCGAAGACGACCATCGACTTGTATATCGTGATACTGCAGGCCAACGCAGGCACGAGGACGGCAGGCATAAACGCGGCCAGCCTGGCGCTAGCGGATGCAGGCATCCAGATGCGCGACCTTGTGACGTCGATAGCGGCGGGCAAGATAGAAGGCCATTACGTTATCGACTTGAACGGCGAAGAGGAAGAACTGACGGACTGTGACCTTCCCATCGCATACATGCCGCGCGAGAAGAAATTCACTTTAATCCAGATGGACGGCAAGATAACAAAGGAAGACATGAAGAACGTCATAAAGCTCGCGGTAAAAGGCTGCGAAACGCTTTACGAACACCAGCGCAAAGCGCTGCTGGAGAAATGGTCAAAGGAGGGATTTGAATGAACATACAAACGAGCTACATAATTTCCCATCTCAGCAAGGGCATGAGGCTCGACGGCCGCAAGCCCGATGAGCACAGGAAAATCGAGATAGAGATAGGCCCAATAGAGCAGGCCGAAGGCTCCGCCCGCGTAAAATTAGGAGGCACGGAAGTCATAGCCGGAGTGAAGCTGGAGGTGAAGGAGCCGTTCTCCGACACGCCCAACGAGGGCGTTTTAATGGTGAACACGGAATTATCGCCGGTCGCTTCGCCGGAATTCGAGCTCGGCCCGCCGAGAGAGACTGCGATAGAACTCGCCCGCATAGTCGACCGCGGCATACGCGAGTCGCACTGCATAAACACCGAGAAGCTCTGCATAAAGGTAGGCGAGAAAGTCTGGATGGTCATGGTGGATATACAACCGCTCAGTCACGAAGGCAACCTGATAGACGCTTCGGGCATCGCTGCAATCGCGGCGCTAATGACAGCCAAGATGGTCAAATATGACGAGGCTGGGGACAAAGTCATCTACGAGAAGACGGATGAAAGCGTTCCCCTCGACGACATTCCAGTCCCCGTTACGTTCGGCATAATCGACGGCAAGCTTATCGTGGACCCGACACTCGAAGAGGAAGAGTCCATGGACGGCAGGCTCACGATAACGACGAACGAAGCCGGCGATGTCTGCGCCATGCAGAAAGGCGGGGCATGCTCGCTAACGTTTGAGCTGATAGAGCAGGCCGCGGAGATGTCGATAAAGAAAGGCAAGGAAATACGCGAACTGATAAGGCAAAGCTTATAAGTATGCGAATGGAAACAATCAAAATCAAAAACGTTCGCATGCTTAAAAAGCATAGCTGAAAAAAACGGAAAGTGATGCTATGGGAAGAACAAAAAAAGTAGGCTCGACCGGAAGGTTCGGCGTCAGATACGGCAAGGGTGTAAAGAAGCGGTTTCTGAAAATAGAAACCGTGCAAAAACAGAAACACACGTGCCCGCGCTGCCTCAGGACGGGCCTGAAAAGGGTTTCATCGGGTATATGGCTGTGCGAGAGGTGCGGCATGAAATTCGCCGGCAAGGCTTACGAGCCCGGATCGAAGTGAGGCTGATTTTATGGAAAGGAAGGATTATGGCTACAAGTGCCTTAACTGCGGCAAGCCCGTAGAGATAGACCTGCAGAAGGCGAAGAAGATCATCTGCCCTTACTGCGGTTACAGGATCCTCGAAAAAAGAAGGCCATCAATCGGCAGAAAGGTAAAAGCGAAGTGATTTCCATGGAAAAGGACCAGACGTCTCAGATTCTCGGACAGGCGCAGCTTTACAGTCAGCAGATCCAGAATGTCGCCGCACAAAAGGCGGCCCTCACAATGGAGCTCAATGAAATAAAAAGAGCTCTGGAAGAGGTAAAGAAGACGAAAGAGAAGTTCGTCTACAAGCTTTCCGGGCCTATTCTCATCAAAGTCGATGCTCAGGAACTGGTAAAGGACTTCGAGGAAAAGGAAAACATGGTCAACCTGCGGCTGAAGACGCTGGAGAAGCAGGAGCTGAGGCTCAAGGAAAAAATCGAAGAGTTACGAACGCGCATGATAAAGGTCGCTCCATCTTCGAAAGACGATGAAGAGGAAAACGGGAGATAGGCTGATTTCTATGGGCAAGATTGACAAGGCAATCGAACTTATCGAAGACATAATGAATGACCGCGGCGTGCCGAGGAATGTCAAGTCGTCGCTGGAAGCGTCGATAAAATCCATAAAGACCGAGAACGAAAGCGACGGAGTGAAAATTTCGACTCTCATCAGCGTACTCGACGAATCATCGAACGACACGAACATCTCGCTTTACGCGAGGACGAAAATCTGGGACGTCGTATCGAAGCTGGAAGAGCTCAGCAAAAACTAAGCGCAGTCGCCAAAAAGCGTTGTGCGCCTTTCGCTTCTTCCAACTAATCTTTTTAAGTCTTTTCGTAACTATATAATTATCGTTATTGATGGTTTAATCGCGGGAGGGATTTGATATGGTGCTTGAAAAACTCAGAAAGAGCTTATCAAGGGATATGGATTCAGACGACATTCCGAAGGAAGAGTTCATAGAGGTCGGCGTCGAGGAAGCGAAGATGCATGGCAAGATCGGCATATCCATCGAGAAACTGGACGACTTCGCGGACACGGACAGGGTTCTGAAAGTCGTGCGCGAGGGATCCCTGGTCTTTCTTAAGATAAAGACGCTTAAAGAGAAGGACTTGGGCGAGCTCAAGAGAGCGGTCGAGAAGCTGAAGAAAACCGTCCTCGCTCAGAACGGCGAGATAATCGGCGTCGAGCAGGACTGGCTGATTCTCGCGCCAGAGCATGCCAGAGTGATGAGGTAAAGCCTTTATTTTTGCTTCGCTTTTAATTTTTGTTTTTATTTAACCCAGAATTAGCAATACGTTCTGTCACTGCTAAATTTATAAATATATAAACTTATATATATAATATTATTAAGGAGAAAGCATGAAAACTCAAACGATTCATATGCCGAGACTTGACAGCGTGCTTATGGTAGAGGATACGATAAAGAAGCTGGATTACTATCCGACAAAAAACCAGCTATGGAGAGCTCTCCCAAAAGCTATGATGTGGCAGACGTTCAACGTTATTCTGGATTATTTAGCGAAAAGCAACAAAATATTGATTGACAAAGAAGGTAAAGTAGTATGGATATTTGCGGACAACCCAAAAATAAAGGAATTTCTGAATAAGTCGATTCCTTATAAGAGGCAGTGAATGACGGAAATAAATTTGTCGCAGGAATTTGCGAAAGAGTTTTCAGATTTGCAGAGAAGAATAGAGAAAGGCGACGGTGAAGCCGAACATCTGCTGAAGCTGATAGAAAAGGGTATAGCCAAGCTCATCGAAAATCACGAAAGCGGACAGAAAATACGGAAAAATTTATGGCCAAAATACTACGTGAACAAATACGGTATAAACAACCTTTGGAAATTAAGACTTGACGATTACTGGAGAATGATATACACTATTATCGGAGAACAAGTCCGTATTGTGGCTGTCATACTTGAAGTTATGAACCACAAAGAATACGACAAGCGTTTCGGATATAAGTAATCAGTAATCCATCAACGATTTATCAGTAAAACATCGATTTTTATTTATTTTATTTCAGCCTGATTACTTCCAGAAGCCTCGGGGCGAGCGTCTCGATCTTGTTGTATTTGTGCAGGTCGCGCGACAATTCTAGCGTCGCATATCCGTCGCCGTGGTTGCAGATTATCCTGTCGGGCCTGCTCGCGAGCCTGCTCACGAAGCTAAGGAGTTGTTTCCGATCCGAGTGGCCGGACAACCCTTCTATCGTATCGACCGTCATCTCCATGTTTATCGTCCTGGTTTTTCCGCCCACGGACGAGATTGGCGTCTCTCTCCAGCCTTTCTGTATTCTGCGGCCGGGTGAGCCCTCGGCCTGGTAACCAACGAAAAGGAGCGTGTTCTTCTTGTCTGAAGCAAACGCCTTCAAATATTCCAGCGCCGGTCCGCCTACGAGCATGCCTGACGTCGCTATCACGACGCACGGGTCGGGCGAACCGATGACCACTTCTCGCTCTTTAGCGATTGTGATTCTCTTGAATATGTCCGCTATGAACGGGTTCTTGCCGAAGTGGAAAATCTGCTTCTGCAGGTAGTGCGACAGGTATTCGGGGTATGCCGTGTGTATCGCCGTCGCGTCCCAGAGCATGCCTTCCATGTAAACCGGATACTTGAAATCGTTAGCAGCGAGTATGCACATTATTTCCTGCGCTCGGCCGACCGCGAACGACGGGATGAGCACCTTGCCCCCGCGCGCCATCGCTTCGTTTACGATGCGCATGAGCTTTTCTTCAGCTTCCTTTCTCGTCGGCTTCAGGTCGCTCGAGCCGCCATAGGTCGATTCAATTATCAGCGTCTCGACGCGCGAGAAATTCGTGTAAGCCGGTTCAAAAAGCCTAGAGGGTCCGTAGAGCAAATCGCCCGTATAAAGTATGTTGTGCAGGCCGTCGCCGACGTGCAGGTGCACCAGTGCAGACCCTAGAAGATGGCCTGCCGGCTGGAGCGTCAAACGAATGTCAGTCGTCATGTCAGAGACTTCGCCGTATTCCAGCGTGACCGTGTGCTTGACGACTTTCTCGACGGACTTCTTGGTGTAGGGAACTTTCTTCCCCTCCCTGTGGCAGATGTCAACATAATCGAGGCACAGCAGGACCATCAGGTCTCGTGTGGGCGCGGTGCAGTAGACCGGCCCTGTATATCCGTTCTCATACAGCCACGGCACGTAGCCGCAGTGGTCGAGGTGAGGATGCGAAATCACGACGGCGTCGAGCTTTTCAATATTGAATTCCGGGACTTCGAAATAAGGGAAGTTGTCCGACGCGACATTGACGCCACAGTCGAGCAGAACATTCGACTCAGGCGTCTCGACCAGCATCGCGGAGCGCCCGACTTCGCGGAAGCCGCCCAGGCACGACAGCCTTACCCATCGGTCCGTTATTTCCTTTTTAGGCGCGTTTATCTTCTGGCCTATGGAATTAAGAAACTTTTTTCGATAGTCGATTTCAGTATGAAGCAGATTCCGGACGGCACGCACGATTGCGCTCTCTATCGCCGGCGCCCTTTCAATCTTGGGAAGCCAGAGCGTTTCATTCTTGATTTTCTTGTAGGTCTCGCCGCCCTTGCCTATGACCATGCCCGGCTTCTGGGATTCGATTACCACTTTCCCCATCTCCGGCTCGAAATATATCTCGCGAATGCCAGCGTCTTCGGGCACGATTTCCTTTATTTTCTTCTTCGTCTTCTCCATGTCCATCGTTATCGACAGGTCGGGACGTATCTCTATCCTTTTCTTGAGGTTCGAGACCATCTCCCTGACTATCCTGTCGTGGTCGCGGAAGAATTCCGGGCTCTTCGTGTAGAGCACGATTTCCGGCCCCTCGAACTTGACTTCCGTAATCTGAGCTTCCTTGGACAAATTTTTCTGTAGTTCCTTCAGAATATCGTTCATTGTAATCTCTCCTCGTGGGTATAAAATTCGCGCTATGACGCGTTGAAAATATCACTTCATACAAGCTTTGACTTCATCGTCGCTTAGCGACGTCATGCCTTTCTGGGTTATGACCATGACGTCTATGCCCGAGCCGCCTGATGCGATATCCCTTTCAATCGCGGCTCTTACGGCGCGGACCGCGAGCTTCTTGGTGCTCTCGACGTCTAACCCTTCCTTGAACTTGTCCTCAAGGACGCCGAGTGCCATGACCGAGCCAGAACCGGTGGAAAAATAACTGTCCTCCTCAATCACCGAGCCGCTCGGGTCGAACGAGAAAAGCTTTGGGGCGGCGTCGTATCCGCCTATCAGTAGTTGCACGTAATATGGGTAGTAACTCCTGGCGTAAAGTATGTTCGCGACCAGCGACGCTATCGACTTGATGTTCATTCTCCTCGATTCCTCGAGCTCGTAGAGCTTTATCTCGGCCTTGACGTAGCGCTCCAGCGCCTGTGCGTCTCCCACGCTTCCCGCGATCGTCATGGCCGCGTGGTCTGCGAGCTTCATTATCTTCTTAGTATTCTTGCTGGCGACGAGGTAGCCCATAGTCGCCTTTCGCTCGGCCGCGAGGACGACGAAGTCCTTGCCCACTATGCCGAGCGTCGTCGTGCCGGTATGCAAGTTCTCTATCTTTCTTTCTGTCATAATTATCACACATCACTTATACACATATACATAACACACGGCCTCAATTGCCGCAACAAAGAACCCGTGCATTCAGAATATTGATATTGTATTACAAGGGAGTATTTAAATATTTTCTATCGTGCAGGATATGCCCCGGCCGGGAGTCGAACCCGGGTCATCGGATCGAGAGTCCGATATCCTTGGCCTTTGTCCAAGCCATTTCCGGCTTTTCGCTTAAGCCTTTTTGGAAAAGGCTTACTAGACTACCGGGGCAGGGTATAAAATCCTTTTAAAGCATTTATATATAAATAGCAGATAATCCAAATACTTTATTGCGCCCGGGGCTAATTCGTACGCGGGCAGCGGTGATTTTATGACAACCATAAAAGTTATCGAGAAGCCGAAGCTGAAAAATGCGATTCTCATTGAAGGATTGCCAGGCGTCGGCAACATCGGACGCGTAGCGGCCGGTTACATGGTCGAGGAGCTGAAGGCGAAGAAGTTCGCCGAGCTTTATTCCGAGTGGTTTTTCCCTTTCGTCATGCTGCACAAGAAATACAAGATTCACCTTCTGAAGAACGAGTTCTATTACGTCAAGGGCAGGAAAAAGGGGCAGAGGGACATCGTCCTGCTGGTCGGCGACTGCCAGTCGCTCACGCCGCAGGGGCATTACGAGGTCAGCGAAAAGATTCTCGACTTCGTGGAGGATCTTGGCGTGACTGAAATCATAACCATCGGCGGCCTCGCCACGGGCGACCTGGAAAGCAAAAAAAAGGTCATAGGCGCGGTCACCGACGACAGAATGCTTAATAAATACAAGAAATACAATATCGATTTCGACGCGGGCGACAAGGTCGGCTACATCGTCGGAGCGGTCGGCCTTTTGCTGGGCCTCTGGAAGCAGAGGGACAAGGATGGCATCTGTCTCCTAGGGCAAACGGCCGGGTTCCCCATAGTCACGGATCCGAAGGCGGCCGAGACGGTGCTCGAGGTCCTGACCAGGATAGTCAACATCAAGCTCGACATGAAGAAGCTCGACAAGAAAGTGAAGGAAATGGAAAACTTCATCAGGAAAGTCGAGGCGCTCCAGAAACGCGCGCTCATGGAAATAACAAAAACGGGCAGCGGCGACAAGGGGCAGAAGACCGACGAGACTAGATACATAGGGTGATGATATGGAAAAACATTACACGAGATACGAGAAGGCAAGGATAATATCGGCGCGCGCGCTCCAGATAGCGCAGGGCGCTCCCATACTTGTCAAGATTCCCAAGGGCCTTTCGGACCCGAAGGAAATCGCGAAAATTGAATGGGAAGCCGGCGTGGTACCGATAGATATCAAGAAACTTGCGTAAGCTATTTTTATCTCCCTGACCATATTATTGATAGCATGATAAAGGATGTCAGGATTTATTCGGTTTACAACTCCAAGGGAGACCACGCGCTGCGCGTGAAAATACAGACGGGCGACAACAAGTTCTTCTCCGCTTCCATCCCGTCGGGCACGTCGAAAGGCAAGAATGAAGCGAAGGATTTCGACATGAAGAAGATCCTGGAAATCTTCCCCAAGGTCAGGCAAAACGTCATCGGCCTCGACGAGAACGACTGGGTGACCGCCGACGAGATAATAGAGCAGACTGACAATTCAAAGAACTATAACAGCATAGGCATCTCGCTAGCGCTGGGGTTATCGCTGGCGATTGCGAAGGCATCGACAGCAGGCGAGCTGTGGAAGCTGCGCGGCGCGAAGACGACTTACAAGTTCCCGCTGCCGCTTGGGAATGTGATAGGCGGCGGCTCGCACGGCGGCGGCACGGCGTGGCAGGAATTTCTGATACTTCCATACAAGGCAAAGTCGCCGATGGAAGCGACCCAGACAAACTATGAGATGTGGAAGGTCGTCGGCGAGGAGCTGCAGAGGAACGGCTGGCTGCTCAGCAGGAACATCGAGAACGCGTGGACGGCGAGCATCGACGATCTTAAAACGCTGGACCTGCTTTCTTCGATTGCCGAGGACTTTAACGTGCGGCTTGGCGTCGACTTCGCGGCTTCGTCGCTCTGGAACGGCAAGACATATGCTTACAAGCCGCTCAAGAAAATGCTGACGCCAGAAAAGCAAATCGATGCCATCGTGCGCACGGCAGAGGTTTACGACCTTTACTATCTGGAAGACCCGCTGCACGAGGACGACTTCATCGGCTTTGCCGAGCTGAACAAACGTTTGCACGGCAGGCTCATCGTGGGCGACGACCTTTTCTGCACCAACAGGGAGCGCGTCGCAAAGGGCATAGAGTTGCGCTCGGCCAACGCGGCGATAATAAAGCCCAACCAGTACGGCACGCTCTACCAGGTGAGCAAGGTCATCCGCCTAATGAAGAAGAACGGTATGGTTCCCATAGTGTCTCATCGTTCCGGCGAGACGGAAGACGACTGGCTGTCCGACCTGGCGCTCACGTGGGACTCGCCTATAATCAAGATAGGCAACCTCGGCTCGGACATACCGAAGCACAGCAGGTTCGCGGAGCTGTGGAACGACATCCCGAACAAGCGCATGGCGCCGCTGCCGATTCTCGAAACCGCGGATGTCGAAGCGGACGAAGGAAAAGAAAACGATGAAGAAGAGAAAGACGAGTAGTTTTTCTAAACTCTTTTCTGAATTCTAGACGAACGCCTGGCTTATGTCCAGCGCTCTCGCCGAATGTGTGAGGCAGCCGAGCGATACGGCGTCAACGCCTGCTTTCGCGTATTGGGCTATGTTATCAAGCTTCACGCCGCCCGACGCCTCGAGAAGCACGTAATCGTAGAGTTTCTTCTCTTTCAGCGCGGCGATGGTTTTTCTGACACCTAGAGGCGAGAAGTTGTCGAGCATGATTATGCACGCCTTGATTTCCTTGTCCTTGTTCTGCAGGAACTTGAACCGCTCGCCAGCGCGTATCGCCTCCTTCAGGTTCCTAGCTTCTATCTCAATGAACACCGTCCGCTTCCGCTGTTCCCATGCCTTGTCAATCGCATGCGCGATCGGGTCCTTGACATTGTGCTTTTTCAGCGCGTCGATGTGGTTGTCCTTTATCAGGAAGGATTCGAAAAGTCCGAGCCTGTGCGCATATCCTCCGCCGAGCGTGACGGCTTTCTTGTCGAGAAAGCCCCATGGCGTCTTGCGCGTGCCCGCGACTATGGTGCGAAAGTCTTCTTTTTTCAGCAGCTCCGCGTGCCTGTGAGTCTCGGTAGCGATGCCGCTCATGCGCTGGAGAAGATTGAGGCCGGTCCTTTCAATGGCAAGTATTTTTTTCTCAGGGCCTTCCAGCTCGAAAAGCCTGTCGCCCCTGCATATCGCCTCGCCGTCTTTTTTGTGGCGGGTGAGCGTTATGCCGCTGCGACCGCAAAGCCATGCAAGCTCGTCGCCGCCTGCAAGAATCCCGTCGTCTTTGGTTGTTATCTCCGCCTTGGCGGGCGCGCCGCCTAACAACGCGTCGCTCGTTATGTCGCCGGTACCGACGTCCTCTTTCATGAGGCCGACGAGCAAGCCTTCAAGGCTTCTCTCGTATTCCGGGTTCCTCAAGACAAGGAAAAACGAGCGGTCATACGCCAGCTTTATCAGGCGGGGCCGGCTGTTCTCGCGCGGCGTCGGCTCCAGGCGGCCCAAAGACTTCACTCCCATAATTCTAAATTCACCGCGTTATTTAAAAAAATATTTTCGGCCTTCATGCGTGATATGAAATTATCTTCTTCGAAAATCACGAACTTCGTATCGTAGTCGCTCTTCTGCTTGTAGTCGCTCGTTGACGAGTATTCGCTCTTGACGTGGTAGTCGGAGAGCGAGACGCTCGTCTCGTGCTTCGAAGCGTATTTCTCCTCGCTTATGGCGTCCTCGATGTGCATCGTTTTTTTAATCTCGAACGTGTATTCGCTTTCAATCGAAGGTACGGAAGCGATTTGCTGGCTGCTGCTCTCGAAGCGCCATACCTCTTCGCCCGTTCTCCGGTCGAGCGCGTAGTAATGGCAGTCCCAGCTGCCGAAGCAGAGCAAATCGCCTATTATTTTGGCATCGTCAAGTATGCCCGCCCCTGCCTTGTATCTCCACAGCTCCTTGCCAGTCTCCGCATCTATGGCGTAGAAAAACGAGTCCTCGGAGCCGAAATAAACCACGCCGGCGTGCACGATGTTCTTGGCTATGAAGCCGCCCGTGTGGAAGCGCCATATTTCCTTCCCGTCCATGGTGAGGGCGTAGACTATGCCGTCTCGCGTGGAGTGGTAGAGCCTGTTTTTGTAAAGCGACGGTGTGCTGACGTTACCGTACTTGCCCGTCCGGAAGCGCCATATCTCTTTTCCGGTATCCACATCAAGGCAATAGAGATGATTGTCAAGCACGGCGAAATAAATCCTGCCGTCCTTTATCAGCATCTGCCTGTTTATCTGGGCATCGTCGCCTGTGATGAAGCGCCATACTTCCTTTCCGCTTTTCGCGTCGAGGCAGTAGATATTGTGATCGCATGCGCCGAAGAACAGCACGTTTTTGTAAAATGTGATCGTGGATGCTATCAGGCCGCCGGCCTTGAAGCGCCAGAGCAGTTTCCCTGTCGCCGTGTCGAGAGCGTAGAGATTCTGGTCCTCAGAGCCGAAGACGACCATCCCGCCGCAAACGCCCGGCGTGCTGAACAGCCTGCCTCCGGTCTTGAAGCGCCAGACCTCTTTGCCGGTTTTTATGTCAACCGCATACAAGTGGTTGTCGTAAGATGGTGTGAAAAGAAGCTTCCCGTCTGTCGCCGGCGAACCGTAGTTGCGGTCGTTCGTGCGGAAGCGCCATATCTCTTTCCCCGTTTTCGCTTCTATAGCATAAACGTAATGGTCGCCGCAGGGCGCGTATATCACGCCTTCGTGCATCATGGTGAAGCAGAAGCTGCCACCCTCGCCTATCTTGAAGGCGCGGTCCCATTTCTTGGCCTTCCTGACCGTGAAATCCTCCAGTTCGGCATTCAGGCCTTCGAAGCCCTCGAAGTCGAATTGCATACTCCAGAATAGGCGAAAAGGTTTAAAAAACGTATATTTATTAATATACCTCACATATATTAGGATTATCTATTAATGCCGGAACGCATAATACGATTGTGTTTATCGGTAATTAATGGCTTTAATGGTGAAATTACATGACGGTTAAAACCACGAAAGACGATGGGACGAATCAGCCGGGCAACATGCTGGTCGACAGGACCGAATACCTTACTTCAGGCGTGCACATAGGCATGAAAACCTGCACGAAATACATGAAGCAGTTCATCTACAAGATCAGAGAGGACGGGCTAGCGGTTTTCAACATCCAGATGGTGGACGAGAGGCTCAGGATGGCCGCCAGATTCCTTTCAAATTTCAACAACATCATGATCGTATCGAGAAAAGGGAATGGTATAACGCCCGCGGATAAAATGGCAGAGATCCTCGACGGCAAGGCCATAAGCGGCCGCTTCCCGCCGGGAACGCTCACGAACCCGTCTTTCCGCAACTTCTACGAGCCCGACGTCATATTCCTTATAGACCCGCTGGTCGACAAGCAGGCCATCACGGAGGCGAAGAGGAAGCGCATTCCTGTCATCGCCTTGTGCGACACCTTCAACGAGGCGAGCGACGTCGACCTGATCATACCCGCCAACAACAACGGCAGGAAATCGCTAGCTCTGATCTGCTGGATCATGACGAGGGAGATACTCAAGAACAAGGGGAAAATAAAGGAGAATTCCGAGTTCGCGCACACGCTCCAGGACTTCGGTTCCGAATGATGTTCAAGTGATAGCATGAATGTAAGCTCACAGAAAAAGCTGGCCGCGAAGGTCATGGGTATCGGCTTGTCAAGGGTCAGGATTGTCGACGAGAAGAGCGTCGGCGAAGCGCTGACCAGGAACGACATACGCAGGCTCATTTCCCACGGAGCGATAACGTCAGTCGAGAAGCGCGGCACGAGCAAGAAATATTCCGCTCACAGGCAAAGCCAGAAGAAAAAGGGCAGGCGCGTAGGCAAAGGCAGCTGGAAAGGCCGCAAGTTTTCCAAGAAAACCCACAAGGAGCACTGGATGTCCACGATTCGTCCGTTACGACGCCTGCTGCGACAACTTAGAGACGAGGGGAAACTCAGCGTCAACGATTACAGAAGGATATACTACATGATGAAAGGCGGTGCGTTCAGAAACAAGAACCACTTGCTTTACTACCTCAAGGGCCAGGAGCTTATAGAATCCAAAGATAAAGTCAAGGAAAAGGGTGCCAATAAATGAGAAAAAATCCTAATCTTATAGTTCCGCACAGAAGGCAGCGGGAAGGCAGGACCGATTACCACCAGCGCCTCAGGCTTCTCAAGTCGAGGGAGCCGAGACTCGTCGTTAGGAAGTCGCTGAACTGCTTCTACTGCCAGATTGTCAGGTACGAAGAAAAAGGCGACAAAGTCGTCGCTTCGGCCGTTTCTAGCGAACTGAAGGATTTCGGCTGGAAATTCCACGGAGGCAACACACCTGCAGCTTATCTTACGGGCCTGCTTTGCGCGGAGCGCGCGAAGAAGCACAAGGTCTCGAAGGCGATACTGGACATAGGCTTATACAAAATAACCCCGGGCAACACGCTCTTCTCCGCCCTCAAAGGCGCGGTGGACGGCGGGCTCGATGTACCCCACAACGAGGAGATACTCCCGTCCGAAGACAGGATTTCCGGCAAGCACATCGCTGAATACGCGGAAGCCGTGAAGTCCGATGCCGCCAAATACAAGAAACTTTTCTCTGCTTACATCAAGGACAAGGCAGACCCCGCGGAGATGCCAGCCGTCTTCGAAGCGACGAAGAAGACGATAATGGATAGCAAGGGTGAACGCAAGAAAAGCGCTCACAAGGCTGAACATAAAGAAGCTCATACGGAAACGAAAGAACACGAGCACGCAGAAGCGCACCACGAGCACAAAACTGCGGAGCACCACAAAACAGAACATAAGCACACGGAACACCACAAGAAGGAATAAATTTTCTTTTTCTGACGCATGTTAAACTTAATTAAAGCTGCGACAATATTGATTATATGAAAGCGGCCGTTTTGCTGTTCGCGCTTCTATGGTCTTTCTGGGTAGTTATCAACGGCTACGCTTTCGAGGAGCTCGTAACGGGATTCATAGTCTCGCTGGTAATAGCGGTCGTTTTCGCTGGGTTTTTCATACAGAAAGCCGGCAAGAATTACGCGAAACGCTTTGTTTACATGCTCGCCTACATTCCCTATTACATCTGGCAGGAAGTCCTCTGCGTCAGCGACGTCACGAAGCGGATAATAACCGGCAGGATTAACCCTGCGATAGTCGAAGTGCCACACCCGCACAAGAGCGAGTGGGGCATAACCATGCTTTCCAACTCGATAACTATGACGCCTGGAACGCTCGCCCTCGAGGCGAGACCGGGCAAAGTATATGTCCACTGGCTCAACGCCAGCGGCGACAAGAAGCAGATTGCTGGCGTATTTGACAGGCTGCTGACAAAGATATGGGATTGATATGCTCGAATATGTTTTGACATTGCTGGGAATTGCGATATTCGTATGCGCAGCCAGGGTAATCAAAGGGCCGACGGCGCCCGACCGCGTGCTGGCGGCCGACACGATAAACTCGGTAATAATAGCCGTAATAGTGGTTTTTGCGGTGTATTTCAACAACCAGATGTTCGCTGATGTCGCGATAGTCTATGCCATGATATCGTTCCTGTCGACAATCGCGATTTCCAAATACCTCATGGAGAAACGAGATGAAAACGCGATAAAGGTGAAGAAATGATAACCTTGGGAATAGTCATCATGCTGCTTGGAGGCGTGTTTGCCATAATCGGAGCTATCGGCCTAATCCGCTTCCCGGATGTGTATGCGCGCTCGCACGCACAAACTGTCGTGACCGTGGGCGGGACGTGCCTTGTTCTGATAGGCGTCATGATAGACTACTACCAGACACTGCTGCTGGTGAAATGCGTGTTCCTGATAATCTTCATCTTCTTAACATCACCTGCGGGCACGCACGCCATAACCAAGGCGGCCTATTTGTCCGGCGTAAAGCCGAAAGTAAAGAAAGACGAGTGGAAAGGCTGATTTTTAAAACTAACTTCCAAGTAAAATAATGGCAGATGAAGAAGTACCGCAGCTGGATTATAACAGAGATTTGGTTATACCTGTCTGCGAGGAAACGCTCAGGCAGGCGGCCACGCCGCAAGGCGCAAGCTTCCTTTTTCCTCTGAATGACCATCCTGAAAACATCAGAGAAGCGCTTATGGCGATAGGCGACCTTGGACTGGCAGAGGCTGAGGTCATGGGCTACAGCCCGCACGGAAGCTCGCCCCACGACATATACGTGAGGTTCCTGACAACCGAAGATTACAGTGCACTCCAAGCAAACGGGCAGTTGGAAAAAGTTCTTCGCATTTATCTGAATCACAAGCTTTTCGACATCGGCAGGTTCGTATTGACAGACGACCTAATAGGGTCAAAACACGTTATGTGAAAACTTTAATAGTATCTGAATTCTTTAAAATTGTATTGATATTATGTTAGGCTTTCTGAAGAAGAAGCTTTCGGAATCGGTGGAGAAGCTCAGCGACAAGATCAGGGGCAAGGAAGAGCTTCCTGTGCCGCCTGTTTTAGAGAAAAAGATAGAGAAGCCGGCTGAAAAACCGAAAGCCCTTGAAAATGCTCATGAAAAAAAAGATGAGAAGAAAGAGGTAAAGAAGGAAGAAAATAAGCCTGAATTAAAGCATGAAAAAGCGAAAGAACCGAAGCCGGAGGTCCGCATTGAAAAGTATGAAAAACCTGCGGAGAGGCCGGCCGAAAAAATTGTAGAGAAAGCTGTTGAGAAGCCCGCGGAGAAAGTCGCTGAAAAGCCTGTTGAGAAAAAGGCCAGCTTCATGGACAGGCTTACGGGCAGGGTTCTTGAAAGGAAGATTTCTGAGGATGACATCAACTCGCTTTTCGACGAGATGGAGCTGGGCCTCATGGAAGCCAACATGGCCATCGAGACCATCGATTTCATCAAGGCCGAGATGAAAAAGCTGCTCGTCGGGAAGCAGCTGAAGCGCGGCGACATAGAAAAGGACATACGCTCGTCGCTAGAGAAAATCATGCTTGAGATTTTCGATCAGGGCAAGATTGATCTCGAAGGCCTGGCAAAATCGAAGAAGCCCGTGTGCATCGTGTTTCTCGGCTTCAACGGAGCCGGCAAGACTACATCGATAGCAAAGCTTGCCCAATACCTCAAGAACAGGCATCTCGACGTCGTGCTCGCCGCTGGCGATACGTGGCGTTCCGCCGCTATAGAACAGCTTGAGGTGCATGGCAACCGCCTGGGTATTAAAGTGATAAAGCACAAGTATGGCGCGGACTCAGCAGCCGTAATTTACGACGCGGTAGAGCATGCGAAAGCGAAGGGCACGCATTTCGTGCTTGCCGATACCGCTGGCCGCTCGCACGCCAATCAGAACCTGATGGACGAGCTAAAGAAGGTTGTCAGGGTGAACAAACCGGACCTGAAAATCCTCGTCATGGATTCGCTGGCGGGAAACGACCTGGTCGAGCAGGCCAGGAGCTTCGACGCGGCCGTCGGGGTCGACGCGATGATATTCACCAAGGTCGACGTGAACGAGAAAGGCGGCGGCATGGTTTCCGCCTGTCAGGCGGTCAAGAAGCCTATTTTGTACATCGGAACCGGCCAAGAATACAAAGACATCGAGCTTTTCGACGCGCAGAAATTCGTAAAAGATTTGATGGAAGGCTGATGATATGAAAAACTGCATATTCTGCAATCCTAAATTTTCCAGTAAAAGAATTGCAGAGAATGGTTATTTTTTTGCGTTATTTGACAACCATCCCGTAAGCAGGGGCCACGCTCTCATCATTTCCAGAAGGCATATTGATTCGTTCTTCGGGCTTACGAAGGAAGAGATGCCTTACCTTTTCGATCTACTGAAAAAGGCGAAAAAGGAGATTGACGAAAAATTTCATCCGGACGGTTACAACGTGGGAATAAACGTGGGAAAAGCGGCCGGTCAGACCGTTTTTCATCTGCACGTACATATAATTCCGCGGTACAAAGGCGACGTCACGGACCCGACAGGCGGGGTTAGGAACGTCATCCCTGGAAAAGGCAACTACTTGAAGAAAAAAACCTAACAGCGGATATATTGTTCATCTCTTCCAGAACTTCTTGGTTTTTGCGAACTGCTTTTCAGCCTGCAGAATTTCATTGAGCAACTCATTGCCTTTACGACCTTTTCTCAGAATTCTGGCCGCCGTCTGCGCACCTATGCCACGTCCCGCTAGCGCTAGCGTCGCGTCCCTGCCGTGCGCGACTATGAGCGACGCGGAGTCGTGAATCATGTTGTAATGCTTTTCTTCATCGTTCGCTAGCGACGAGCCCTTGAGCTGTTTCTTTATGATTTTCTGCCCTTCATGGACGTATCTGTGCGGCACGTAGCCCACGAGAATCGCGCCGCATTTTTTGCAGCGTATTTTTTCCGGTATGTTCTCAACGGAGGATGTGGAAACCATCTCGCCGCAGTTCACGCAGACCAGCCCGATTTTCGTGTCGAGCAGACGCCTTTCGAAAGCCTTTAATATTTCACCGTCCGGCCTGTCTGGAGCGACTATTTCATAACGCTTCTCCAGGCCCGTCTGGCCAAGCTCCGACAAACCGGCCCTGAAAGTGATTTTTATTTTGCCCGACCTTATGTCGTTCAGCGCTTTTTTCGCGCCCTCGACGTCGAGCTTCTCCTGGAAAATCTCATTCAGTGCTTCGAGATACGGCGGCTGCTTGAAATAGACGTCGATTATCTTCTGCACGTAGGCCTTCCCGAAATCCGCGTTCCTGCCTATCATGCCGAAGCGCTGCGCGACCTGCACGAACCTCCACTCGAACAGTTCGCTCCTGGGCAGCGTTATCTCCAGAATGCCGCGCATCTCTTCCGGTTTCATCTCCCTGAAAGTATCTAGAACCTGCTGGTACTGGTAGCCTGGCAGCTTGACTATGATTCTGTAAGGGTCAGTTTCTAGTCCTACGGAGCCGAGCTTGTTGGTAAGCAGGACTGTGAGCACGCGTCCGAGCGTCTCGTTTATCAGCGATCCGAACGGTGCATGGAACACGACGAAATCGTCATAATACTCAACTAGCATGTTCTCGTGGTCCGGCACAAAGCCATATTTCATCTGCTTTTCCATTGTTTTGAGCATCTTTGAGGCGACGTCACCATTGACGGGATAGTCTGCGGTTATTCTGGAAATGATTTTATCTTTGCTTTTCCCCTTCGCTAACATGTCAGCTATCTTCTTCCGAAGCATGTTCACTTCCTGCGAAACTGCGTAAGGCACTGGTATCAATTCGCCCTCCCACGCAGGTATCGCGGCGGCGGCGTTCTCCTCGGGTTCTACGAGAATCGAGTTCTCGCCCACGTCTATGATTCTCCACGCCTGGCCCTTGACGACGAACGACGTGCCGTATCGCCCGTGCAGCGCGACGAACTCCTCGTCGAGTGTGCCTACGGGCTTGTTGGTGACGATATCTATTACCTTGTATTTCTTAACGTCTGGAATCGTGGACATGTTCTGGTAGTAGTAGAGCCATGCGGGCTTTCGCCTTCTCAGCGGGACGTATTCATCGAACTTCGAGCCGACCCAGATGTAGCCGAGCTTCTCCATAAGCTTCGCGGTCTCGAAAAACTCCTCTTTCGCCAGGTCACGGAAAGGGTAGGCGCGCTTTATGATGGAGTAAGCCTTGTCGAACGGAATGTTATATTCCTCCAGCGACAGGCCGACTATCTGGTGGCCGAGGACGTCGAGCGATTTACCATAGACGAATGTCGGCTCTATCTTTCTTTCCATGCCGAGTTTCGCTATCGCGCTCGCTTCGAAGCAGTCGTCTGCGTCCGTCGATATGACAATGCCTTTCGAGATTTCCGAAACCTTATGTCCCGAGCGCCCGACGCGCTGGAGCAGCTTCGACACCTGTCTCGGTGACATGTATTGCAGAACCAGGCTTATCGCGCCTATGTCTATCCCCAGCTCCAGGCTCGACGTGCAGACCAGCGACTTGAGCTTCTCCTGCTTGAATCGCTCCTCAGCGTCGATGCGCACGTCTTTCGCTAGCGATGAATGATGCGTCTCTATCGGAAGCGACGGGTTCATCATGCGCAGGCGCGATGATAAAACTTCAGAGAACTCGCGCGTGTTGGTGAAAGTGAGCACTGACCTGTTCTTCTCTATCAGTTCCGCTATTCGTCGCAGCCGGGCGGTCGTCTCCGGACCTACGAGGACTTTTTCAGAAATCTCGTCATCCCTCTTATCGTGTCTCGGCGATTCCACGCGTATCTCGACGTTTCGCTTCTCGGACATGTTCACTATGTCGCATGGCTTGCCGGCGGTAAGGAAAGCAGCGACGCTTTCCGGCGTGCCGACTGTCGCGGAAAGCCCGACTATCTGGATCTTCTCTTTATCATTGACAATCTCTTTAAGACGTTCGAGAGCGACGGAGAGCTGAACGCCACGCTTGTTATCCACCAGTTCGTGTATCTCGTCTATGACAATCCAGCGCACGTTCTTCATGTGTTCGCGCATGCGACTCCCCACGAGCATCGCCTGCAACGTCTCGGGCGTCGTGATGAACATGTCGCTGGGGTTGGCAGCCTGCATGCTACGCTCGTATTGGCTCGTGTCGCCGTGGCGCACGCTGACCTCGAAGTCCAGCTGCTCCGCCCACCACTCTATGCGTCTGAGCAGGTCGCGGTTGAGCGACTTGAGCGGCGTGACGTAAAGTATGGAAATCGGCTTCTGCTTTCCCTTGTTCCTGACAAACTCGTCGAACACTGGCAGAAGCGCGCTCTCGGTCTTACCAACTCCTGTCGGCGCTATAAGCAAAGTGTTCCTTCCCTTGATTATCGGAGGTATGCCCTGCGTCTGTATGGCGGTCGGCCTGTCGAAACCTCTTGTCTTTATCAGCGCCTGCAGTTTGTCCGAAAAAAGCTTCCACACCATAAGACCACACGCCTCGCGAGCGAGGTTATAATAAGGCCGCGCTATTTAAATGTTTCATTTCTTTTCCTTCAGTCCAAGCATGTCCGACTTGGTTATTATGCCGCATATCTTGCCCTTGCAGGCGACGAGGACAGCCGCGTGCATCTCGAGAAGCGGGAGGATGATGTCCACCCTGTCTCTAGCGTCGACCAGCGGGAACGTCTCTTCTATGATGTCCTTCGCCTGCAGCCGCTCGAGATGCCTGTCCATGTTGTGCAAAAGCGTTTCCTCGCTTATGCCGCCAATCTGCCTTCCCTTGTCAATGACAGGCAGCTGGGAGAAGCCGGACGTTTTCATTATAGCTATAATTTTCTTAACCGGGGTGTCCGGCCTCACGAAAATCACGCGGCTCATTATGTCCGCGCACGTCTTTGACTTTCTTTCCCTGTCGGAAAGGACGAGCAGTATCTTGTTGACCGTCGATAGCCGCGGGTCGACCTTGCCGCCCTCTATCTTCGCCACGTGCGCCTGCGAGACGTCGGCGAACTTCGCTACCTCCGTCTGCGATAAGCCGCGCTCCATGCGCAGTTTTTTGAGATATTCACCTGTTAGCATCTGAAGCTCCATTATTACCACCAGTTATAATTTTGAGCGATAAGATATAAAAATCAATATAAATAGAGTTGGTAATTATTCTATTCCATATGTGATAATATGAAATCTGTCGAAATCTCATCCGGTGCAGAATTTTTGGCTGAATGGATAGAAGGACATCCTGCATATTTAAGTGATAAAAGCGTAAATGATATCATGGGGGCTACAATTCATCCAAAAAACAAGAAACGTATGCTGCCGTTCATAAAATCGAATTTTGGAAAACTATCTGAGAGGGAAATTGCCAGGAGACTGGAAATAGGAAAAACGACCGTCAACAAATGGCGGATAGGGCTTGGATTAGAAATTAAAAAAAATACGGTGAATGAAAATTTCTTTAAATTATGGAACCCGGAAATGGCATATATTATCGGATACATTTTCGCGGATGGTAATATTAACTGGAAACCTGAGAAGTCATACAGAGCACTGACCATAACAGCAGCGGCTAAGGATGCGGAACATCTGGAAAGGATAAGATTGAATCTGAACAGCACCAGAAAGCTCACATATTCTGCGGATACAAACTCGTACCGGTTAATTGTGAACAGTAAAGAAATTTGCACGGATTTGATGAAAATTGGTCTGTGCCCAAAAAAATCATTAACGATAAAATTTCCAAATGTTCCGGAAAAGTTTCTAAGCCACTTTATCAGAGGGGTTATAGACGGGGATGGAAACGTAAGATATGTAAAAAGGGAACGAAGTCCCTACTTTGAAATAACCATATCTTCAGGTTCCAAAGCTTTTTTAATAGAAATGGCGAAGAAAATTGCATCGAAAGGGATTGGGGGCAACGTAAGAAAAACGGGAAAAAACGTGTACATATTGCAATACGCCTGCACGAGGGGCCTAACTCTGGCAAAATGGGTTTATGATAATGATAGCCTTTGTCTAAATAGAAAATATCAGCAATATAAAATAGCATTAGGCGAAAAAGGGAGGTGGTGAGCTTGAAGAGACATTTCTTCACTTCGGAATCAGTAACCGAAGGGCATCCCTGACAAATTGTGTGACCAGATATCGGATGCTGTACTCGATGCGATATATAAGAAAGACCCTAACGCAAGGGTCGCATGCGAATGCGGAACAAAAAACGGAGGTGTGATGGTTTTCGGTGAGATAACCACGTCTACCTATATAGACATTCCTCTTGTCGTCAGGGAAACTATAAAAGACATAGGATATACGAAATCCGAATACGGTATAGAACATGAAACTTGCACCGTATGGGTCCAGATAACTGAGCAGAGCCCGGACATCGATCAGGGCGTCTCGGAAAACAAGGGCACGCACAAGGAACAGGGAGCAGGCGACCAGGGCATGATGTTCGGCTACGCGTGTGACGAAACGCCGGAGCTAATGCCGCTTCCTATAACACTGGCACACAAGCTCGCCATGCGCATGGCCGAGGCCAGGAAGAAAGGCGAGATAAAATGGATGCGACCAGACGGCAAGACGCAGGTTACCATAGAATACGACGAGCAAGGCAAGCCGCTTAGGGCGGATACTATTGTAATAGCCACGCAGCACGACGAAGATGTGAGCCATGACACGATAAAAAAAGAAGTGATAGAGAAAATAATAAAACCCGTTTGCGGAAAATGGCTTGACAGTGAAACCAAATTCCACATAAACGCAACGGGTGCATTCGTGCGCGGCGGGCCATACGCGGACGCAGGCGTGACCGGAAGGAAAATAATCGTCGATACATACGGCGGCATCGGACGTCACGGCGGCGGCGCTTTCTCAGGCAAGGACCCGTCTAAAGTCGACCGCTCTGCAGCCTACATGGCCAGATACATTGCGAAGAACATAGTCGCCGCTGGAATCGCGAATAAATGCGAGATTCAGCTTGCATACGCAATAGGTTATCCGGAACCTGTCTCGATCTATGTCGACACGTTCGGTACCGGTAAGATACCTGACGAGGAAATATGCACGCTCGTGAGAAAACATTTCCCTCTGAAGCCTGCTGGTATAATAGAATATCTTAAGCTCAGGAGGCCGATATACAGGAAGACGGCCGCATACGGCCACTTCGGCAGGAACGACCCTGACTTCACGTGGGAGAAAACGGACAAGGCGGCAGAACTCAAGAAGGATGCTGGCCTTTGATTTTCACACCTTTGTTTTAATTTTTATTTTCTACACTGTCAGAGGAAAGTTTAAAAATTAGGCATGCGAATAAATCGTATGGAAGAAAAGATTCTTGAAAATTACATAAAAGCCGGCAGGATATCCGGCCAGATAAAAGCGGAAGTCCTGCAGACGATAAAACCCGGCATGAAGATTCTCGAATTAGCGGAGTTCATAGAGAAGCGCACTCTCGATCTGGGCGGCAAGCCCGCGTTCCCTGTTAACATCGGCATAAACGACATCACTGCACATTACACGCCAAAGGCGGATGATGCGACCGTCATAAAGGCCGGCGATTTAATCAAGATAGACCACGGAGTCCACGTGGACGGCTGGGTGGCAGACATGGCTTACACATATTGCACGGATAAGAACGAGATGATAAAAGCCGTGGAGCACGCTCTCAATGAAGGCATTAAAGCCATAAGGCCGGGCGTTAAAATCTCCGAGGTAAGCCGGGCAATAAACGACGCCGTCACTTCAGCGGGGTTTGGCGTTGTGGTGAATCTCACGGGCCACGGGCTCGGCCAGTATGTGATACACGGGCCGCCGACGATTCCCAATGTCAAAAACGAATCTGCCGATGTTTTGAAAGAAGGCGACGTCATTGCGCTGGAGCCTTTCGTGTGCGAGAAGAACGGCTATGTAAAAGAATCCGAGCCTTACGAGATTTATTCTTTCATGCAGCCTAAGCCCGTCCGCCTTCCTGAGGCGAGAGTGATTCTCGACACAGCAGGCAACGAATACATGGGTATGCCTTTCTGCAAGAGATGGCTCGTGAAAAAAGGCATTTCACCTTTCAAGATTTCCTTCGCCCTCAGGCAGCTTGAAACAAATGAGGCACTCAAAAGTTATCCTGTTCTCAAGGAAAGAAGCGGCATGAAAGTGGCGCAGGCAGAGCATACGATAGTGGTCGCTGAAAAGCCCAGCGTGATAACCAGGGCACCGGAATAGACGGTTACTATATTACTAATATAAATAATTGGTTAGACAATTAATTATTGGGTGTGTCTGTAAAAGCGTAACCTACAGTTTTAAAAGGGACATACGTAGGCCACGTATGCATAAGAAAATCATAAGGGATACTGTTTACTATTATACCAGCGTTCGCGAGAACGGCAGGATAAAGACTATTTATCTGGGGCGCACGGAAGAAGAGGCGCTAAGAAAGGAAGGCGAGCTTAAAAAAACAAAGGCCGCCGGGACGCTGCCCGCGGATAATACCCGGGCTCCTTTGGCCAGAAAAGCTCCCGCCTACAGGTTGCCACTGTATTTCGCAGTCGTTTTTTTCATAATTATCGGCCTGCTTTTCATCAGGGGCACATACGTAGGTTACGTTTCTCTTACCGGTCCGGAGAAGTTCATGCCCCTGGACATGATTAACGGCTCGATAGCAATGACTCTGAAGAGCGGCGAATTCTATCCGATGGATGCCATAATAGAAGCCGGCATAGGAAACGACGTCAAAAAAATGCAGCTATATCCTCTTGTTGAGCAATACGCCGCCGGCACAGAGAGTGGCAGCGGGGATTACCTGATAATGGGCTCTAACATATCAGGCTCCGGGGACGGTTTCGGCATCGCTTCGGGAAACGAAAACGACGTAGACTTCTCAATACCGGTGGAGGACTTCGGCATAAGCGCCCCTGAAGAGCCCGGAGACTATGTGTTCGTCGTCAGGCTGCTTTACAACCAGACCATAATATCTGACGCTGAGAAAAACATAACCGTTGCCGAGGCTGACAGCGCGGCAGAGCCGGAAATGCTCCCGGATGCGCAGCCCGGGATAGAAACGCCTGAAATAGACGTGAAGATTCCCAAAATAAACGTTTCTTTCTACTGCGACGCCGACTCCGACGGCTATTACAGCAGGAGAATCAGCATTACATGCGAAAAGGTCAAATGCGTCAAGGAGCACGCTTCAATATGCTCGCTGGAGCGGGGCGACGACTGCGATGACAGTAAACCTGAAGTCAAGCCGGGAGCGGAAGAAATATGCGAGAACCTGATCGACGACGACTGCGACGGCTTCGACAAAGCCTGCACGACACTCACAGAAACAATAAGCAGGGATGACATAGACTTCGTCAGCAAAGAACTCGTAAATGAAATAGAGAACCTGAAAAAGGTGAGGGTCAGGATTAAGCTAAAGGATTCTTACGTCACGGGCAAAGAGCCCTCGGAGATAGCAGAAACGTTCAAGTCCGCCATCAAGGTAAAGAACTATGTCTCATCTTCAATGAACGAGCTTGAAATCATCGTAATTCTCAGGGACCACAAAGAAGACATAGAAGCGATGGAAGTGGACCATCGCCTGAATCTGTTCCTGGAGGAAGCCGTAAATGCCACTGGAGTCACGATGGTATGGGATGCGAACGTGACAGGCAAGGGGCAGACAGTCTGCATAGTGGACAGCGGCATAGATTACAACCACCCGAACCTTTCAGCCAGCTACATCGGAGGCTATAACTTTATAGGCAGCAACTCCAGCGACCCCATGGACGACCTGGGCCACGGGACTTATGTCGCCGGCATCGTCGCGGGCATAGCTAAAGACGCAAAGATAGTCGCGGCCAAGGTTTTCGGGGAGGATGGTTCCGGATACGAATCCGACATCCTGGCGGGCATCGACTACTGCATAAGGAACAAGGACACGTATAACATTTCAGTAATACTGATGGCATTCGGCGGCGGCATATACAATACATCATGCTATTGCGATTCAAACATCATAGCCAACGAGTCCAATTTCGCCGCTTCGCGGGGCATACTCCCTGTAGCAGCATCGGGCAACGACGGCCTGGCGTATCTCAAAGCCCCGGCGTGCGGGACCAGCGTCACATCCGTCGGCGCGACAGATGATTACGATGATGTGGCAAACTTCACCAACATAGAGCCGTTGCTCGACCTGCTCGCGCCCGGCGTGAACGTGACGTCGCCGAAAATGGGCGGCGGATACGAGACGAGAAGCGGCACGTCCGCTTCAGCCGCGGTGGTGGCAGGCATAGCGGCGCTTCTCAAGGAAAATGATAACCTCGCTCCGCCGGACATGCAATACGTGCTGAGGAGCACAGGAGTAATGATAAGCCACAACGGGACTGCTTACCCGCGCATAGACGCTTACGCAGCTTTCACCAACAGCACGACCAACGAGCCGGCAATACACGAGGGCACGCAGTGCGAAAGCGAGTGGGAAGAATACGAACCGGCATCTATCGAGTGCGACATAAGCTGCGCCCCGTGCAATACCGGCTGCGATAATAAGTGTTATGTGGAAGGATGCTCCGTTACTGAGAATACTTGTGCGATTTGCTATACATGGGGGGAATACCGTTGTGACACGAGTTACTGCGGCGCGACCTGCGACGTTGTCAGCGGCTGCCCGGATACGTGCGTACTCAACACGCTTTACACGGGCAGGACGTGCAACACGGCATGTTCCAGCTGCAGCTGCTCCGCTGGTTCGGCAACCGACTGCCTGACGCTGTGCGCGGACGGCTGCGTAGAATACACCGGATGTTCGGGAGGGGTGTGCACATACTCAGGTGGTGACTGCGGCTCTTATACGTGCTCGGGAGGGGCGTGCACGTCAACGTGCAGTCAGGCTTGCGGCGCCGCGTGCGACGCGGACAACGACTGCACCAGCGACTACTGCGCCGGCACCTGCGGCACCGGAGCGGACAGCTGCGCGTGGAGGGATTATTATTGCACGGCTGCCTGCGCATGTACTTATGACGGATACGATGCCGACACGACTACTGGCAGGTGCACGGGATGCAGCCAGAACTGGAACACCGGCGGCAGCGGCGACTGCACCGGCGAAAGCGGCTGCACGACGGCCTGCTGCGGCGACGACTCGGGCGAGAAATACAGGTACTGCCAGGCAGCTTCCGGTTTCCCTGACGCAGGAGATTGCATAGCAGGCGATAATACATGCTGCGATTTGTCAACTGATTGTGTGACTACGGATGGGAATACCTGCGTCACGAGCGGGAGCACGGCCACCGACGGCGACGGGGACGGCAACAACGACTACTGCCTCTCCGGGACGTGGTATGACTGCAGCACGGATCCACAATGCGCAACGGGATATACGTGCATATCCAACAACTGCGTCGCCAGCGACGTCATAAACGGCGGCACCGGGACGACGTGCGATGGTTCAAACCCCTGCTTTTACATAAAAGACAGCGGAGGAACCGTCAAGGCGAGGTTTGACGATAACGGATATATTGACATAAAGGGAAGCTACAACGCCGGCCAGGGCGGGACCCTGTCCTGCTCGAGCTGTTTTCAGGTCAAAAACTCCGCAGGCACGCTGATGCTGTATGTAGACAGTTCCGGCAACATGTACACGAAGGGGTATTTCTACAAGCAGACGACCCCGGCCCCGTCCGGAGGCGACGACTTCATAATAAAGGATTCGGGGGGGACTGTCGCCGGCTTTATAGACGGGGCGACCGGAAACCTTTACTTCAAGGGCCAGCTGCATTACAGTTCGAGCTTTTAGGTGATTATGACGAAACGCATGCTTACGGAAAATCATGCTGAGAAGTTTACAGGGGGTGAAGAACATGGGCTTGAAGGGAAAGTCCATAGAACATAAGTCCGGAGGTAAACCGATAAATGCCTACGTGACTGGAGGATTTTCCAAGCTCACAACGCGACCAGTTCTAGCGGTAGCTCTGTCGCTCATATTCTTCGCCTTCGTGGCAATCGCCCTAGCTCCGTTTGCCAGCGCAGCAGACCCCGGCCACCCGGCATCAAGCGTCTCGGCAGGCACGTTCGAATCCGGCGACTTCGTGTTCCCCCAGAACCTTACGATAAACAAGTTTTTCGCCGTCAACGGCACGACGCTGTTCGTGGACGCGGTGAACGCGAGGGTAGGCATCGGGACGACGAGTCCGGGGAGCAAACTTTCCATATGGGAAGCTGACGGTTCTACTGCAACACTATCAATCAGAGGAGGCAATAGCAGTGTTAGTGCTGTGGGCGAAGTTCATTCTAAAATAGATTTGGAACAACGCGATGCTTCTGTAACTGGTTATATTGCCGGGCGAATTGCGGCAATAAACGAATACAGTAATGGCGCTTACGCTGGATTGGGCTTTTATACCGCTAAACAGGGTAGGACACCAGAGTTGCAAGAAGCAGTGAGAATCAATTACGACGGCAAAGTCGGCATCGGGACGACGACCCCGACCCAGAAGCTTGACGTGGCGGGGACGATGAACGTGTCGAATATAACTCTCAAGGCCAACTGCGCGGACGGCGAGGTATTGAAGTGGGCCAGCGGCGTGGGGACGTGCGGGACGGATACTGGCGTCGGGTCGGAAAGCGATCCGATATGGGCG
>JAPLVC010000006.1 GCA_026397315.1 Candidatus Aenigmatarchaeota archaeon
GCAGGCTTTTGCAAACTTTATTAATACGTTAGAATCAGATTTCACTGGGGACCCCCTCCTGTTTTTTCTCAACAATTAACAGTTGGGGACCATCCCCTCTTATAAAAAATAGAAAGGATTTCTACACGGGTGTTTAAACATTATTTCGGCCATATTTTTTGACTTCCTGAGGCGATTCACAGTATCAAGGGGCTTATTAAAAATCCAATTACGGCAATTATAGTCATGATTGCTAAAAGAATGATTGTATAAATTATCCAATTTAGTTTCATTATCCGCGCCTATTTCTTGACTTCCTGGAGGACCAGATCGCCATTCGGATAGTCGGACCAGTCCAAGTCAACTCACGCGAATTTCTTTATGATATTGCGCAGCAGCTCGATTCTCAGGCCGGTCTTCTTTTCTATCGCTTTCAGTATGAGAATGTCATCCTTGCCCACGCCGCGCAGCACGAGCAGCAATAACGAGTATAGCGCTAGGAAGAGCACAAGCATCGTGCCCAGTATGATTATGTTCAGAACCGGGAACAGGTATTTTGTTGCGTAGTAAACCAGGCTCATGGATGCGAGGCCTGCTGCGAACGCCTTGACTACGTCCTTGTGGAACGGATGCGCTCTGCAGTAGTAGTATGCCTCAGCGATTGAAAGCGCTGTAAAGAATATGTAACTCAGCGTCGTCGCCACGGCCGCTCCCATTATGCCGTAAGGTGGTATGAGCGTGTAATTTAGCAGCACCATCATGCCAAGCGATACGACGCCATTTACGAACATGAGTTTCGTTTTTTCAAAAAGGCTCAGTATGTTTATCGAGAACATGTTGAAATTGAGCATCAGAAAGCCGACGGCCAGGATGCCTAGTATGCTGCCTGCCTCTATGTATTCGTAGCCGAAAAGCGTGTTTATGACTGCATCCGGGAAGAACACGAGCACGAGGAACATGGGGAAGCCGAGATAGAACGACCACTTAGAAACCGTCTTGTAAGTCTCGCCGATTTCTTTCATCCGCTTTTTCGAGAACATCTCAGATATGACCGGAAGGAAAACGCCGGCAAGCGCTAGGGACGGCATGCTGAGGAAATTGACCGTGGGCAGTGCAGTCTGGTATATGCCGACCTCGGCCGCGCTTCTCATTGCTCCCAGGAAGAGAGTGTCTATTTTGATAGCTGAAGACCACACCACGCCATAGAGCAGGAGGGGAATGGAATACTTCAACATCTTCTTCGTCTCGGATTTTGATTTGCTGCCTTTCTTCAATATAGGGAACAATTTCTTGTTCAGTATGTAAAAAGCGACGATAGACATGCCTACATAGCCTATCGCGTAGCTCACGGTCGCTCCTGCCAGCCCAAGACCGTAGAAAAGCAGCACAAACATCATGGCGAGCGTGAGTATGGGCCTGAAAAAGTCCCTGGAGAACGCGCAGTAATCCATTCTCTTGAAGGCAACCAGCCCGGCTTCGGATATCTTGTACAGCGTGAAGAACGGCAACACGAACGAGAAAATCTTAAGCACGTTGCTAAGCGCAAGGTCGTGGAAGAAAATGACCGCGATCTGGTCGGAAAAGAAAAACATTATGACAAAAGCAGTGATGCTCAGGGGTATGGTTATCTTGATGGTGGACATGAAAACGCCCCTGATGCGCTTCTCGTCTTTTTTGGCTGCGTAAAATGGAACGTATCTGATTATCGCGGCAGGCAGCTCAAGCCCGGCGAAAAGCATGACTAGCGTAAGAATCGAAACGCCGAGATACATCAGGCCGTATTCATCGACACCCAGGTAGCGTGCAAGAACCAATCGATTGACATATAATATCAGGTTCGATACGATGAGCCCGAGAAAGCTGATGCCGGCGCCCTTCGCCACCGTCCTCAGCGCGTCATCCCTTGCATCGCTCTCGTCTATCATAAAATAGATTTGGTCGGCGTCGGAATAAATACGCAAAGAAAACGGCTGAATTAACAGGACAATCACGCAGTGTATTTATTTTACCGTTCCATATTGAAAGTATAACGCACGAAGGCATATGGCAATGTGAAGTGCATGAAAATCGGAAATTTTTCCAAAGGCAGCACGCGACTTTTCCTAAATTATGTTATTTTAGCGGGCATCGCTACCGCCGTCGACCTATGCCTGCTCTATGCGATATCCGAGTTCGCCGGCGTGTGGTATTTCTATGCAGCCGCTGTATCATACGTCGCTGGCATGCTGACCAATTACATGCTAAACAAATATCTGAACTTCAGGAACAGCAGCAGGAAGATTGCACACCAGTTCACGGTTTTCGCAGCAGTTTCGCTCACCGGCCTGGCGTTTAACCAGATTATACTCTACTGTCTGGTGGAATTCGCAGGTATATGGTATATGTATTCTAAAATCACGGCCGTGTTCATAGTTTTGTTCTGGAATTTTTACGGTCACAGGAAGTTTACTTTTAACATTTTCAAATAGCCATAGCTGCGTGACAGAAATCACATCTGGGTGCTGAACCAGTCAATCGTTTTCTTCATGCCTGCTTCAAAACTGATTATCGGTTCCCATCCCAGTTTATCCTTGGCTCTTGTTATGTCCGGTTTTCTTCTGGTAGGGTCGTCCTTGGGCAGCGGATGGAAAGTTATTTTGGAGTTTGAATTGGTCATGTCTCTTATCATCTTGGCCACATCGACGACTTTGCGTTCGTCAGGGTTGCCCATGTTCACAATCTCGCCGGATTTTCCGGAGTTCATGAGTCTGGTCAGGCCGTCAACCATGTCGGTAATATAACAGAAGCTGCGTGTCTGGCTGCCGTCGCCGTATATGGTTATGTCATATCCTTTAAGCGCCTGCATGACGAAATTGGGAATGACTCGGCCGTCATTCGCCCTCATGCGCGGGCCATAAGTGTTGAATATCCTGGCTATCTTGACATCGACGTAATGCATCTTGTTGAATGCCATGGCCAGCGCCTCGGCAAAGCGCTTCGATTCGTCGTAGCACGAACGAGGGCCGATAGGGTTCACGTGACCCCAATAGTCCTCGGTTTGAGGATGCTTTTCTGGGTCACCATAGACTTCAGACGTCGAAGCGAGCAGTATCCTGGCGCGCTTCTCGTTCGCCATGTCGAGCATGTTCTTCGTGCCGAGCGAGTTGACCATCATGGTCTCGATGGGCAGCTTCTGGTAGTCGATAGGCGATGCCGGTGACGACATGTGGTAAATCTGGTCCACGGGACCGGCGATTTTTAAGCCTCTTGAAACGTCCTGCTCCATGAAAGTGAAATTCGGATGGCGGAGCAGAAGCTTGATGTTGTCCTTCTTCCCTGTGACTAAGTTGTCGACGCATACCACTTTATCGCCTTCGTCGATGAGCCAGTCGCAGATATGCGAGCCTATGAAGCCCGCGCCGCCGGTAACAATGATTGTTTTATTTGCCATTCTCTTCCTCGTGTTTCTTTATCTTCTCCATCATGCGCTCGCGCTCCTCGTATTGTTTGTCGACGTTCATCGTGGCGCCGAGGAATTTTTCCGTTTCCTTGACCGTGTTCCATTTGCCTATGTCCAGATACTTCCCCTTTAGCACGAAACCGTTTATCTTCTCGCCGCTCTTGATGGCGAGCGCCATCGCGTCGGTGAGCTGCACCTCGTTCTTCATGCCGGGCTTCGTTTTTTCAATGTATTTGAAAATCTTCGGGTCGAAAACATACGCGCCGCACAATGCATAATATTTGCCGCCGGTCGCCAGCTTTTTCGCCGCGTCTTTGGACGGCTTCTCCATCATGCTCTCCACATGGCCGACGCCATTTTTGAGATTTTCGAATTTCGCTATGCCGTAGCCGCTGACGTCGTCGACTTCGAAAAGCATGATCGTCGCTATCGGTCGCTCCTTTTTGTGATAGCTGATAAGCTCGCGTATCTCTTCCTTGGGCTCTATGAAAGAGTCGCCGAGAAGCGTGACGAATGTCTTGTCTATCCAATCCTTGCCCTGCAGTATGCTGTGGCCGAGACCGCGCCTGGTCATCTGGTACAGATAAACGACGTTCACTCCGAAGAAAGAGCCGTCGCCCACGTAGTCCATGAGCGCTCCTTTCTGGTAGCCCACTATCATGTAAATCTTGTCCACACCGCCGACTTTCAGGTTCTCTATGGTGTGTTCTATGACGGCCTTGCCGAATATGGGATACATTTCCTTTGGTACTGCGCGCGAGAAGGGATACAGCCTCGTCCCTATGCCCGCAGCAGGTATGAGTCCTACAATATCATGCATCATGTCACCTTTTCCCGGTGCGCTTTGGGGATTTACTCCTCGTTTCGCGCCTTCTTGGTTTAATTAATTTGCGGGGACGTTTTATAAGCATTGTTTTGCATGCGCAAAGAGAACACCTTATTTTTCCGGCCCAGACAAGCCAGGCTACCCATGTTAATAACACCAGCGCTATAAGGCCAAACTGCCAGAAAATGTCGTGTATCAGGTTCGCCGTTCCTATGCCATACGCCTTCCAAACGAGCACGACCACCATTATTCTGGCGAGGTTGCCCAGATAGATTACCATCAAGCCAGCCGCGATACCAGCGAATCTCCTCTTCCATGCGATGCGCGGCACCGCGCACACCAGCGCGGCCAGCAGCAGCATGCTTTTCCACCCGGTGCAGTCCTCCGAAACGATGAAGGCGATGCCATCAGCCGCTATGAGAAACCCGCTCCTGTAGGCGCTGAAACCGAACAGCTGGAGCAGCGAAACGACATTCGCGCTCACTATCTCTTGCAGCGGCAGCAATATGTTCTGCAGCTGCATTATCACATAAAGCGGTATCGAGAAAACAAGTATCTTTATCAGAAACAGCAGTGTTTCCAAAAGCCTCTTCTGCGTCTGGTCGAGCCGGACCTTCATAATTATTAATTTGTTTTCTGGTTAAAAGCACGCTTAGAATTATAAAACCGGGCGGCATAATGAAAGACATGAGCGGTTTCAGGTTTGAGCTTTCAAGGCAGATTGTTCACATTTCAGGCATACTTTTCATAATATTCGCCCAGTTCATAGGCAGGGAGACGACGATTCTGTATTTCAGCCTCATAGCCGCTTTTTTCTTCCTTTATTCCTGGTATATCAGAAATCAGGAGAAGCGCGTGCAAAACATGCTCAGCAGGATGGAATCGAGGTTCAGGGACTTCACTCTCAAATTCGAGAGAAAGGATGCGAACCCGTTCATGGGAGCGATGTTCTTCTACATCGGGTGCACCATTGCTTTCATTGTTTTCCCTTTCAACATAGCTTCAGCAGCAGGTGCCATGCTGGCAGTCGGCGACTCACTTTCGACGATCGTAGGAACGAGGCTCGGCAGGCACAAAATAGGCAAGACTAATAAAAGTTTCGAGGGCTCGGCAGCCTGCTTTGTCGGCTCGTTGTTGGCGGGCGTCATTTTCGTCGCGCCGCATATTGCGGTGCTGGGCGCGATCGCAGCGGCTGCGGCTGAACTGCTGCCTAAAATAAATGATAACCTTTCGATACCTGTAGTATCGGGCCTGGTAATGTTAATCCTTACCATGTTTTAGAATTAGCGCATTAACCCGCGACTGATTTCTGGCCCTGCTTTTTGGATGCCATGAAAAGTTCGGTTATCTGCTCGACGAGTTTGGGCTCTGCCGCCATTATCTCCATTGCGGTCACGACTCCGATAAGAACGTTGTTCTCGACTATGGGCAGCCTCTTTATGTTGTGCTGCGTCATTATTTCCGCGGCTTCGCTGACTTCTGTCTCGGGCCCGACGACTATGACCTTTCTGGTGACTATTGTGCCCAGCTTGGCATCAAGAATGCCCTTTTCGTTCTTGGCGACTTTCTTGACGAAATCCCATTCGGTCACGATGCCTATAAGCTTCTCCTTGTCCGTGACTATGAGAAACTTAGTGTCTTGTTCGACCATCTTCTTGGCCGCGTCGTGAAGCGTGATGTTGGGGCTGACGGTCACCACGTTCCTGTTCATTATCTCCTTAACCTGCATGAATAGTTATTGGAAGAACTGGTATAAATTAGAAAGAACACTGAATAAGGCGATGTCAAATTAACCACTAATAACTGGTAAAAATGCTTTTATAAGCATAATTATTCTATAAAAAATAAACACGTGAGATATTATGGCTTTCGGATTACAATCATCCATAAATGCCCTTTACAGTGAACCGGGAATGGAGGCTCTGAAAAAAGCAGTCGATGTTACGTCAGCGCATGGCATAGCGGTCAATAACGTCATTTCGAATAACGCTGGCATACCCATTCACTACTTTTCGAATGGCCCCGACGGCATATTTCTTATGCAGGAGCCTGAGAATGAAAATTACATAAATCTGGGCCTTGGCAACATGCGGTACAAAATACCGAACCTGTTTCTTGGCGGGGCGCTTGGCGTTTACGGAAAAACAAAAAATGGCGACAGGGTCATAGGCATAAAGCCCAAGTTCATAGAAGGACCCTACAACAGGGAAAAGCTCGCCGAGTATGAGCAGGCCGCGGACATAGCCAGACTTTTGCTTAAAAAAACGGCAAGAGGTTCGGAAGAGCGCGCTTTTCTGGAAGATTACACAAGGACAGCCGCAAATGAGATAAGCCTCATGAAAAATCCCAGAAAAACTTCGAGATATATATTGACACACGAAAGCACGCACAGGGCCCTCGACGACATAAAGGCTTCATCCAAACTCAGCACCGAGATGGAAGAAGGCATAACAGAAAACATAGCAGAGGACGTCGTCGGTTATTCCTTGCTTGGTCCGAAGGCATATTATACAGCGCTAAAACAATGGGTAAAAAACATATTTGGCGGCAAGAGCGGCGTATATGGCAAAGTAAGAACTATGGCCATGTCTCCCGGTTATTAATTTTTAAGAAAAAGGACCATGTTTAAACATAAAATGAGGCATCGTTACCTATTTCTATAGGCTCTGCCAAATAATTAACAGGAAGTTGGCCGATATGCTTATTCGAAAGAAGAGCCTTAAAATACAGGAACGGCTAGGGATGAGAATAGGCATAGCCTACGGCAGCGCAAAGACGCCTATCGTGAAAAAGCCTTCCGAAGCTTTGAACGTGTTGGAAGACCTGTATCGCGTCGGCTTCCGCGCATTCCTCCTGCCGAAGGAGCTGTTCGCCAACATAAAGGACGTCTCGGACCTTTACAAGGAGCAATACACCAGCCTGCTCAAAATCAAGACCATCGCCTCCAAATACAACATCGAGCTCGCGATACACAACAACTCGCTGCCGGAAGAGCCGGCGCTGGACAACGTTTTCAAGATTTACTGCAACATCGCAAATGTCATGGATGCCAGGGCACTAATCATACACCCGAATTTCTACGGCCGCATGCCGCACAGCCAGGCGCTGAAACTGAGCGTCTACAAGATAAACGAGATAGTGAACGAGATGCGCATACGCTCGAAGGTCGGCATAGAGACCACGGGACAGGTGAACGATTTAGGCAGCATCGAGGACGTAATAGACATGGTGAAGCGCACGACGAGAACCGAACCAGTCCTGAACTGGGCGCACATACACGGCAGGGATAGGGGCGTGCTCACACATGACACTGATTTCAGGAAAATCGTCGACAAGGTGCGCGCCGAGGTAGGGCAGCACTGGATTAACGACGCGTATTTCATATTCTCAGGCGCTGATTACGACAGGAATGGCGCCGGAAAGCACAAGTCCATCGCCCGCTCGGACATGAAGCTCGAGCATCTCATAAAGACCATACAGGCCCTGAACATTAAGGGCACGCTAATATTCGAAACGCCGAATCGCGAGAAGGACATCGTCGACATCCTGCAGGACCTCGCGGACATGGTCAGGTAAATCTTATAATTTCTCTGGGGAAATGAAGAGCATGATAATAACCATTTCCGGCATGCCCGGCTCCGGCAAGAGCACGGTTGCAAAAATACTCGCACGACGCCTGCGCATGAAGCGCTATTACGTCGGCATGATGAGGCGGAAGATGGCGAAGGAAATGGGCATGACGCTTGCCGAGTTCAATAAACTTGGCGAAAAAGAAGACTGGACCGACAGGAAAGTGGACGATTACCAGAAAAAGCTCGGCGAGAAAGAAGACAATTTCGTCATAGAGGGCAGGACCAGTTTTTTTCTGATGCCGCAATCAGTGAAGGTTTTTCTCGACGTTGACATGAAAGTCGGCGCGAAAAGGATTTTTGACGAATTGAAAAAGGGCGAGTGCGGCAGGAACGAGGGCGAGTTCAAAACGCTGAAAGAGGCTGAAAAAAGCGTTATAGAGCGGCACACCAGCGACGTCAGGAGATACAAGAAATACTATGGTGTCGACATAACGGACAAGAGCCAATACGACATGATCATAGACACGACCAGGCTTTCTCCAAAACAAGCCGTGGAAAAAATAATTGCAGAAATAAAAAAACTGAAAAAATAAATCAGCGGCTCATGCCTTTGCTTGACCTTTCAGTATCCTGCCTGCTTCCTTGATGAACTTCCTGACGTATTCCCTGTGCATGAGTATGTCATTCTTTTGGAGATCGAGAATCTTGCCGTCCTTGACGAGTTTCTTCATCTTGCTCAGCTCGTTGAAGACCTCGAGATATGTGTCGGCCACGAGGCCGGGCTTGACGACGTAAGTCTCGAAATACTTGCTTAACTCATCTTCTTTTTCAGGCGTCTTGTCCATCGACTTGAGAATCGTCATTATCGTTTCCGCCATGATGGCATACGACTTTTCGATGAGGTTCTCGCGCTTCAGCACCTCGACGCGGACCAGCGTTTTTTGCATCTCCTTGACGAACTTCTTCGACTTGTCTATCCAGTCGTCAAGTTCCTGTCCGGATAATGCCTTGAGATGCTTGTGCTCTATATCCTTGCGCCTCTTTATCACGCCATCCAGCCAGTCGGCGAATTCGGGTTTGACTAACTTCATGTCGACCAGTGTCTTGCGCATCGCTTCCGGCGCGTCGCTCGGTCTCGGCGGGTTCTTGCCCAGGAACATCAGCACCGCCTGCAAGCTCTCGAGCATCGCGTAGTAGCAGTCTTCCGCGACCATGTACATCTTCGCGGTCTCGATTCTCTTTATCCTGCCGGGTGCGCGCTCGATGTATTTCTCGACAGCTTCTTTGGACGGCTTTATCTCGCCCATTTGCAGAAGCCGCTTTATCGGCAGGAATATGTCCCTGTCGAATACTGGTACGCCCTCTCGGATGAAGTTGAAAACGATGGGATGCCCTATCCGCACCATGTTCCAGAACTCGGTCAGCAGGTAAGGCTGCTGCACTGACAGCTTGTCGGAAAGTTTCTTCGCTATCACGTCCAGCTCTTCTTCGACCTGCTCCTTGAACGCCGGTGTGATTTTGTGTTTCGTGTCGTCGAGAATTATGAACACGTCGATATCGCTGTCTTTATGCCACGAGCCGCGCGCGCTCGAGCCGAACAGGACGACAGAGCGTACGAGAGAACCGTATTTCTTCAGCACTTCTTTCGTGAACTTCTTGAGAATGAGCACGCGCTTCTTCTCGTCCTCGGCTTTGTTGAATTCTTCCTTCTCTTTGGCGCCTGCCTTGGAATCTTTTGGTTGTTCCTCTTCGTCGTGTGGCATTTTCAGAGAGCCTTCGTCGTCCGCGAAATCTTCATGCTGCGGCTCATTGTCAGGTTTCGTTTTGGTGAGCTTTCCTTTCGCCATGTTAATTATAAGCCAGCCGGAAATTTATAAGTTTAAAATTGCAGGCGGCCAAATAATTAAGATGAAGATGCGGCAGGCGCTGGTTCTGGCATTCGTCCTTTTTTCATGCTATCTGATAATATCCCTGACGCCTGCTTCCGCCTACGTGATGGGCGACGTTTTCAGGCAGGCGGACGAGAAAGTCGCCAGGCTTTCGATAGACCCTGTACTAAAGATAATAGACGAGATAAAGCCAGTCGAATGCGAGTCACAGGGCACGACCGGCTTCCGCGCGTATATCGAGAACGTGGGCGAGTTCGATATAACGAGCATAGAAGCCTTAATCGAGGACACAACCAGCGGCACTTATTACAACGTGACCAACACAGTAAGCTGCGGCCCGAGGGCGAATCTGATAAGCAACCAGGAAATAGCATGCACGTTGAACGTCAAAACACTGCTTGCAAAACTTCCCGCCTGTCCGCTGGAAAGCATCGGAAACAGACTTTATATTTCGTTCGAAATTGCGCAGGAGCAGTCAAGCAACAAGGTAACGGATTCGAAAGCCATCAGCATAATAGGCGCCGGCATAGAGCCGGCTATGGAAGTCGATTTCTATGTTTCCAGGCCGCCTTATCCGGTGCCTGTAATAAACTGCAATGTTGGAAGCGAGATAGACGTGCCTGTCGTCATAAGCCACGCCGAAAAGCTCTTCGGCAGCATAGATTGGTCTTTCAGGGCAAACGGTACTTCGAGCAACATGATAGAATGCAGCAAGCTGACCAGCACGGAAGACGATGAGGGTCGCAAGGATATTTACATATGCATGCTCACGGTTGCGAGCGTCATGTATCCCAAATGCGAAGAAGGTGCTGAGACAACTGTTGGTATTTTTGCCAGAGCAGGCGGATTCAACCTTACAGGTAGCTTCGCCACCACGCTCACGTCACAGGATCTCAATTTAGGCCTTAAAATTTCCGGTGTTGATATTGTTGACTGCCAGATAGTGAGCGAGGACGGCCTGTGCATCCCAGATGAACCGCAGAAAAATGTGACCGTGACGATTACGGGCAATGTTCCAGAACATCTCAGAGTGTTCGAATCAAGATTCAAACTGGACAGCGACAACGTCTCCACGCTGATATGCAAGAAGCTGTCGAGCGACAGATACCAGTGCATGACTTTCATAACGCTCGACAATCTCCCCGTTCCCAGCAACAAGGACAACGTGACCACCAAAGAGCGTGAAATGACCATATATTTCGACGTGAAATATCTCAACTATTACAAGAGCATCTCGGCCAAGACGACGTTCGAGATGCGCGGGACGGCATTGGACGAACTCATAAACACACTCGCGCTCCTTGAAAGAGACAAGGATTTTTTCAATGACCTGCAGGACGTCAGCAAATGGCTGACCAAGGCATACAGCACTCTCGAGACCTTGAATATGTGCTGTTACTTGGCAAACATGTTAACCCAACTCGTCGAAGGCAATGTCGGAGAAGCCCTAAAGCTGTTTGCAAAGGCATATTTGTGGGGCGATGCCAAAAACGGCTTTTCTGCCGTGCTCAATGTTTTGATAAAATATGGTCCCGGAATACTGAGTTGCATAGCCGAGAAGTCGATAGCCGAGATTGATGCAGAAATCAAAAATTTGCAGGATTTCGAAAACGGCACTATCACACAGGAGATGGATGTGCCAACTTTTGGCGAAGAGATTCTGGACCACTTCCCCGAGTGTACTGGCCAAAGCTTCTGGGCCCAAATAAAAGCTTCCAAATGGGGTTGGTTTTGCGCAGTTATTATGACAATTCTGACGATTATACCAGCTACTAGTGCTGCAGCAGTAAGCATTTGCCTTTTCATGAAGGAATCCGGTTTAAGCACGCTAACCAAGGCCCTGAACATACTATTGTCCATAGTTTCCGCAATACTGCTTTATCTGTCGCTCACATTTTTCATTAAGGATATAGCCCTCGCCAGGGAGCGCATGAATCTGCAGCTAGCGGCCTCGAACATGATGTCGGAATATACGGAAAAGCTTCAGGCGACAATGCAATCGCTGGCGACAAGCCTTTCATTGAATTCAGCTTTCGTGAACATAACGTCGCCCAGCTATGGCACCACCAAACTGCTCTTCATTTCAGACCGCGTAGGCGTGCTTAACAACGGCGACGCCATATGCACGAAGGATATGATTACCATAGATTATGACCTTGAGAAACTCAATCAGACCGAAAACTTCAAGCCGGAACTTTTCATATCGTCATCATCTCATTCAAAGACGCTTCACTTCGATGAATTGAAAGGGACGAAGGGACCATACGATACGGACGCGCTGCTAGGGACAGATCCAAACACGGACCCATCAGAATTATACACGTTCAGGCTGACATACGCCGGCAGGAGCCTGGATTACCAGCTCAATTACATGAATCAGCCGTGCGGAAGCGAATGATAAACACGCTAGCGTCATCACTGCGAATGTTTAAATGCGGCTAAAAAGGATATAAGTGATAATGTGATATATAATCATATGAATTCCCGCAGAAAGGGGCAGGTAGAGTTCATAGTAATAGTCGCTCTTGTTATTATCGGCGTCGTTGTTTTTGTCATCGCTTCCAGACAATCAATCATTCCCACAGCCCCGACTTCCGGCATACCTGAAGAGGCAAAAACGATAAAGGACGCCGTGATGAACCTCATGCGTGCGGGCGTCAAGGAAAAACTCACTTTATTATACAACCAAGGCGGCGTGCTGAAACCGACACTTTCTGTCAAATTCGGGGCTTTCGATACGGCGATCTGGTCTGCATGCGGCCAGAAAAACATACCCGACATCTCGAAGGAGGTCGGCGAGGGCATACTATCTTACCTGCGCGAGAACCTGAAAGACGAGATGGATTTTTCTGGAAAGATTGCAAAATTCGACTTCAGCAAGGCGAGGACAGAAGTCGACATAATCAAGGACGCGATAAACATACGCATCTACCTGCCGACCAAAGTCGAGAGCTATGACGTGCAGATGCCCTATGAGATAACTGTGGCTTCGAAGCTTTATGATGTCCTTGATTTTTCCAACAACTTCGTTACCGACAACGCTAATAACAGATTCCTAGAAGTCGTGACTCTGACATCCATGGTCCATTCCAATCCGGACAGCGACCTATGGGTTCCAGTCGCGGGCATGCAAAGCGGATGCGGCAACCCGCTCATGAAAACCAGGAACCAGCTCCTGCCCGGCATCAAGGGCATAATAAAATACACGGTATCTCATGTGGTCTGGAACACCAAGCCGCTCAAGCTGGCCGAGAATCCGTTCTACCCGATTAACAGTGTGGGTGGAAAATACTACCCGGACCTGCAGGTCGCTTTTGCATATCCGCCTTCATGGGATTCAGAGGTAGACAAATATTTCGCCTTCTCTCCGGATCCTCTCAGAATCATACCAAAGCCAATCGTTCCCCTCATCCCGTTGTGCATGGCACCCTACTCTGTAGCGTATTCGTTCCGCTACCCGACAGTTGTTATGGTCGAGGACTCTTCAATGAACCAGTGGTTCAAGTTTGCTGTCATGGTGGACATAAACGGCACCCAGCCCGGCCAGTGTGATGCGAACTTCGGCAAGCAGTCCGAATATAACAAGGTATGCATTACCGACGCCAAATGTACGGCCAAGATAACCGTGAAGAACACGACAGGCTCGCCCGTCGAGGGCGCGAGTGTGAACTTCTACATCTGTGACGTTGGCACGACAAACGCGAATGGCGTCGCCGAGGGCAAGATACCGTGCATGATAAGCGAACTTCACGTCTATAGCGTTGGTCACAGAAGTTACGGCGACCTTTTCAGGTCGGACGAGCTTCAGGACAAGGCAGTGACTGTACAAACAGTCGAGGACATGGTGACCATTCATTTCAAGGCGCTCGAAACGTATGCCGGCACTTCAACCGGCGATGGCACCTACAGCTCTTATGCCGTGAAAGATGTATCTAAGGACGTGACGGATTTCGATGACATTAATCTCAATGCATTCGTCTCTTTCACGCCGGTGAGCCCCAATTATTTCACCGGCGAGGACTCTGCCATCATAGTTTCCAACTATGGCGACAACAACGATCTCGTGGCGGCGATTAACATCTCCGGCATCCAGCCGGTTATATACAGAGTGACCGCCTACCTTGCCGACACGACTGACGAAGAGGAATCACTGCCCGTTGGATACATAAACACAACCATCACTATACCTGAGGGCTCGAAAAACATCTACATATATCTTCCGTACGTAACCAAGGTAGACGGGGGGCTGAGAAGCCTGCCTGACCCGGGCATAGATCCTTCCGAAGCCGACAAGATGACAACGCTCCTTTACAACAAATGCGGCGGCAAGAATCCTGCAAGCACGGAAGAACTTTCATGCTGATAATTATGAGAAAATGGCATTCGCTGGTATTGCAGATATTCGCGTTAGCGTGCACATATCTTATCATAAGCACGACGGGCGTAGGTGCCCTGGAAATACGCATTTTCACTTCCGGCGGGCAGGAGCTCGCCGCATCCATCCCGAAGTTTTCCGACCTGATACAGAAAGACTTCTCGTTCCCGTACCAGCAGAACTACCAGTATGCAGAAATCAAGCTGGCCAGCAAGAGCAGCACTAGCGTAATAAAGAAGGTTTACGTCTTCCGCTGCAAGGGACTCAACCCTTCGGATTGCATCCAGAACGGCATAGAGCCTGTCATCTCGTCGAACTCAGGCAGCACGGCCATGACCTTCGACGAGACTTACATGTGGGATGACGTCAGCACCGGCAACGTGGGCAACTTTCTTCTCATGGTCAAGCTCGACATGTCCGGCAAGGAAATATGGACAGCCAGCTGGGACAAGCTGACCAAGACCGGCATAAATTCCTTCAACAAAGAAAACTACGAATCCGACAGGATTGACCTTTATCTCGGCTCCGGCGCTTCCGGCGAGACTGTGAAAAGCTACATAGAGACTTATTATTCCATCCCTTCGGACAACATGAACAAGACAATCTTTGCTTCAGTGAGCGGCTCTGCGACGTCGAAGATATACGACCTTTCCGGCAACAAGGACAAGATAGACCCGACCGGAACCGGCGTGCCGTCTTTCTATTATACGAAACTCACCGGCAATGTTTTCAACAAGAGCTATGGCACATGGGACTTCGTTTTCGCCGCTGACGGCAAAACCTCGAACCCGGCGATTTTCTACTCAACGACCGCCGGCCCTCAGTCGAGCGGCGGCGCCAGCCTGACGGTTGACGACTGGTCGCCTCAGGTCGTGACGTGCGGCAGCAGCGAGGTCATAAAGGCGAACATGCACGCGACCAACGCGAGCATGGGCTATTACCAGTCTTATTATTACACGATAGGCGGCGTCCGCGCGGGCGAGGGCACTATGACTTGTTCCGTCGTAAATCCAAACGCCAGCATGTATTCTTACCAGTGCTCGATACCCGTCGCAACCTTCCCTGCTTGCTCCGCGCCGGGAACCGCGACGGTCAATGTTTACTTCAATTACCAGGGAGGCGTCCAGCTTTCAGGCAGCTTCCCGATAACGCTCAAAGCACCGCTGCCGAAAATCTCGGTGAGCTCGCTTTCGCCGACTCCATTCGACTGCGGCATCGACAAGGCGATAACAGCCAGGCTTTACGTTTTCAATCCGTCCAGCGTGACGCCGACGAAGCAGTATACTTTCGATGGCAAGAACTTCAACGCGCTGAACTGCACCGGTTCGGGTGAGAACTACGTCTGCACGATCGGAGAGAACAGCGTCTGCCAGCTGATGCAGGAAAACCTCGGGCTGACGTTCAAGTTCACTTATGGCGACGTCGAAGTCCTTTCGCTGCCTTCGACGGTACTAGTGACATTCCCGCCGCCCTCACTGGGTGTCGATACCGTGACGCCGCAGACCGTGGAAGCGGGCAAGGCAACCAGCGTTAACGTGCTGCTCCACATCAACTACCCGGACTTCATGACATACACTTCGTCCGGGTTCAATTTCAAATATCTAAGCAAGGCGTATGCTGCGGCCAACTGCTCGCTGGAGACATCGTATTCTAATATCAAATATTATAAGTGTTCCGTCGCTCTCGACGTCCCGGCTGACAAGAGCGGCGTCGAAACGATCTCGTTCAGGCTTGACGGCTTCAAAGACAGCAAGCCGCACCAGATATTCGCTAATGCGTTCTACGAGATTCTGCCGCCCACACCAGCGCCGAGCCTCCAGATAATCTCGACTTCGTCACCTCTAAGATGCGTACAGGATTCGTCGCTCACGGTCACAGCCAGGGCGGATAACATAGCCGGCACGCCAGCGACTTCGTATTCACTGGACAGCGGCAAGACATACAAGACGCTTGTCTGCTCATCTTCATCCAGCCTGTACACGTGCACAATCGCCAAAGATGACATCTGCACGCTCATGGATTCTTCAGTCACATTATTGCTCAAGTTCGTCTACTCGTCCGCGACAGTGACCAGCAACCCGCAGACGGTTTACGTCACCCTTCCCGAGCCGCACATGCAAGTGTATTCGCTGGTGCCGGACACACTCACAGTCGGCGACAAAACTACGGTAATTGTGAACCTTTTCGTCCAGGAACCCAAGATGGCGGGCACGAACCCCGTTTTCACATATACGTATCTCACAAAAGCCAGCCAGAAGATGACATGCTCGAAAGTCTCGTCCACGAGCAACCGCGATTTCTACGAGTGCACGAACGTCGTCTTCGAGGTGCCTGCTGACTATGCGAGCACAGCGGTGCCGGTCACGTTCGCCATACAGGGCACGACCATTTCCTTCCCGCTTGCTGTGCCGGTAGGCGAGGGCGCCGGAGCGAAGCCGTGGCTTGAAATAATTTCCACGACCCCGTCCAGAATCGAGATCGTTCAGGGCAACCAGACGCAGGCGACGTTCAGCGTGACCGTGCACAATGCAGCCGAAGCCAGTCTTAAACACCAGGCGTCCGTCGTGCCGAACAGTATAATAACCTCAGGCACATGCACTGAAGCCAGCCTGGAATACAACTTCGACTGCAACGTCGTGATAAAGACGGACAAGACGACGAAAGTCGGAGCGATGCTCACGAATCTCACTTTACGCGTCACCGGAGCCAAAAATTACGACATAAAGAATTCCACGATTGTTTATGTTATAGCCGAAGGTACTGGCGTCGATATTCAATCCATAAGCCCGGCGACTGTTTATTGCGAGGGCAGCAAACAGCAGAACCCCGAAGCGGTGAAAGTCACGGCCAACGCCAAGAGCCTCGGTACGTTCAGCGTGCTCGAGGAGGACATGGGATTCAACGGCAAGACGCTGGTCCACACGGCCAGATACTGCACGCTGCAGGGCCAGACCATATCATGCACCATCCCGACGGACAAGCTTTTCGAAGGAGTGACGTGCGGCTCCGGTGAGCTGGCGCCAGGCTCCGGCTCGCGCTACTACCCGCTTACTCTCACGTTCCTTGTCAGCGCTAGCGACGAGCAGCTGACCATCTCAGGCTCTAAGGACATCGAAGTCGTTTCCAGACCACTCGAACAATATCTGGATATTGTTGACAGTGATGTCGTGGGCGGCATGCTCCAGAGCAAGATAAACTGTCTTGGTACGCAATCGATAAAACTCGGCGACACCGGCTACGTCAGAATAATGTACGCTGACCTGCTGCATGCGGAGCCGAAAGACGACCTCATATGGTCTTTCAAGCTCGAGGCCGAGGACGGGAAAGGCAAGCTGACGAAAGGCATGGGCACGTCGCCTGACACCAACTCGACCGTGTGCAAGTTCAGGACATACCAGAAGGTGGGCGTCCACCGCGTCGAGGATTACGAATGCTCGCTTTACATGGATTACAAGCTCTTCCAGCGCTGCGAAAGCGGCGACGGCCAGATAACGCTCGTTGCGACTGCCGCCGGCAAGAAGGCGGAAGGCAAGATTGATGCAGGCATAGTGAAGGACGACAGCAAATACCAGTTCGATTTCGATGTCATCACGGCGCCCAGTCAGAGCGTCGACTGCCAGATACAGAGCGAGGGCAAAGCCGTGCCCTGTTCGCTCGCTTCGGATTCGAACCAGAACGTTACCATACGCATCTACAACAAGAACGCTGCGGTCGGTATGGCGGACCTGAGCCTTTATGATTTTGACATCACATTCAAGGACGCCAAGGTCCCTGCCAACGAGCGCTCGCTAGGGAACTGCCAGAAACTGAAGGAAACGGACAAATACCTGTGCCCGTTCCAGATAGGCCCGACCATAAAGCTGCCTGACAGCTCTGAATACGTCGTGACGAACAGCTCCACACAGACAGAGTTGCCGGCGATTGAATTTGGCAGTTCCAACATCACGATTTACGTCAAATACGCCGGAGACCTCGAGAGAAAGGCGTTATCGAAGCTCGACGGCAGCATAACCATCGTTCCGAAGAAGACGGATTCCCTGATAAACATGGAGAAGATGAGGGAGAAGATGGCCAAGAATTTCGAAAGCTTCAAGGGCGTTTTCAAAACCATCATTTTTGTGTTGTCATTCTGCGCCGTTTGCAGCATGGGCAATTCTATTGTTGATACAGCCAAAGGACTGATTTCGGGCATAGGCAGCAAGGACTGCAGCAAAAGTGCCTGCGCAAACGGCCAGGTATGCAACGCTGTGACAAAGAAATGTGAGGACACAGCAGAGGGATTATCAAACGCAACTGCCAAAGAAGTTAGTGACTGCAAGATAACTTGCACCGAAAAAGGAAAAAATAATGCAGGAATGAATATAACAGAATGTTTAGAAGATTGTTCATCAACGGGTTGGACAGGAGATGCCTTTGCGGGCATTGTTGCTGTCGCTACAGCATATTTCACTATCGCAGCCCTTTTAGGATTGCCACCGTTCAAAGACTCTATGCACATTTTCCCGGAAGATGAAGAAACACAAAAGAATGATTTCACCACGGCACTGGAGAGCGGCATAAAATGGGGCATTGGAGCTTGCGTCATGCCAAGAATAGTCGGCGAACTTGGCGCCTGGATAGCACCTCATGATAAGGTGCAAAACCCCGATGGTTCATGGACCACAAAGGAATCAGGGACTGAAAAGGCTTTTGGAGTAGTCTCCGCTATCGGTGAAGCTGCTGGAGGCATTTGCGATAAAATCATAAAAGCCCTGCCGGTGATTCTTGGATTCCTGCAGTTTTACATAGCCATGCTGCAGTTCCAGATGTGCATGGATATGGTGCAGACACAAGTCGAGACAAGTTCGCAATACTTAGGTGCCACTAACACTGATACTCCAGTAGGCAAAGCACAGCAGGCGCAGGCCACCGCCCAGGCAGGCATAACCGTCATGAACAGCATGATGCAATGCTTCAGCATGCTGACCAACGCCCTCAACCAGCTCAGCACAAGCTTGGCGTTGTTCAGCGCTATAGCAAACTCTAACACTGGAGGTGGCACTACAAGCCTGATTTACTTCCTTAACGGTAACCAGTTAACCGGTACCACCATAACCGCACCAGGTACTTTCATAGCGCAAGGAACTAATCTTTGCAAGGGTGGCACATCTTCGTCAATAGTAATAAGCGGTTGTGGTGCCACTTCGAGCCCTGGTTCCCAAACTTGCAATAATGGAAATGTGCAGCCAAATCCAGCATCTGCTCAACTCCCAATATCATCCACGTGTCCAACTAATAGCGTAATTACTGTTGCAGTTTCAGGTACAAATCCACAATCACAAACATTCACATACACCGCAAGCGGAAGCACAGGTTCTGCTGCGGGCACGGAGTGCACCAGCGGCGACAAGTGTACGGGTACCATATGCTGTTCAAGAACTGTCACTGAATTTAATCAAGGCAAAAAATACTGCGTGACCGCAATCACAGAATGCTATACCTAAGACTTTTACTTATTTTAAAACATCCAGTTCTCTCAGGATTTCCAGCCACGCCCACCCCCAGATTATCGCTTCGAACGCCCTTATGGGGTCGCCTTTTTTCGTGAAGTATTTCGAGTCGTCTATGTAGGCACGGATGTTCTCCAGAAGCTGCTTTTTCGACGCGTCCCTGAGCCTGACGTTTTTGATTTCCTTCTCTATGCGCTTCGTCCATTTTGCAGTTTCTCTTTTCAGATCGATTTCGACGCTTTTGTTTTTCATAATATCAATTATATTTACATATGTTAAAAAATTTTAACACTTGAACGAGGTATTGTTTTGAGGCTTCGGGTCAATCCGAACATTCAACAATTAAATAACCGAAACCAACTATTATTATGTTCGAGTTCCTGAACAGCTTCGCTGGTCTGGGCGACCAGGGCCTCATAATCTTCTTCGCGGTTTTCGTCATATTCACCATACTGGCCTACAAGCTGGTCAAGTTCGTGTTCAAGGCGCTCATGCTGGGCCTCGTGGCCGCGATGTTCCCGATAGTGGGCAACATGGTGCTGGGCATGAGCATAGAAATATCGCTTTATAACATGGTCTGGTTCGCCCTGACGGGCATAGCGCTTTTTATCGCGTATTCCGCGATACGCATGGGCTGGAAGTTCGTCAAGCTCATCTTCTCGCCCCTGAAACTGTTCAAACGCGGGGGCGGCGGCAAGAAGGAGTCGAAACCCAAGGAAACGCCCAAGCCATCCGCTAGCGAGTAGCGGCAAAGCGGCCCAGCTTATTTTTAAGATGCGGAGGCAATTAATACAAATATGATTGAAGAAGTCGAGCGCATCCTTAGGATGAAGGGGAAAGCGATAGAGAAAGAGCTCGAGAAGGCAATCCCTAGAAAAGGGACGCCCAACCTGAATGACGCGGTCTGGTATCACATGGACTCCGGCGGCAAGCGCGTGCGCCCGGTGCTGGCGATTCTGACCTGCGAAGCTTTAGGCTGCGACACGAACAAGGTCATGCCCTTCGCTGCCGGGTGCGAACTGCTCCATAACTGGCTGCTCGTGCATGATGACATAGAGGACGGTGACCATGTGCGCAGGGACAAGCCTGCATTATGGGTCAAATACGGCATATCCCATGGCATAAACGTGGGCGATTTCATGTCACTGAAAGTAGTAGAACTCATACTTAATTCATCACTGGACGACAAGACGAAGCTGGCGCTTTTTGGAGAGACTGCAGAAACGTGCGTAAAGACTGCCGAAGGCCAGACCATGGACATGAACCTGCGCGGCCAGCGGAACCCTAGCGAGAAAGACTACATGAAGATGATAGAACTAAAGACGGCCTGGTATCTCACGCTTCCCATGGTGGGCGGTGCCATAATTGCGGGTAGGACAGACCTCGTGCCCAAGATAAAGGAATTCGGCATGAAAGTCGGACCTGCGTTCCAGATAGCCGACGACCTGCTGGACCTGACGGAAGGCAAGGGGCGCGGCGAGATAGGCTCTGACATAAAAGAGGGGAAGCGCAGCATCATGGTTGTGCACTGTTCATCCAAATGCAGCTCAGGCGAGCGCAAGCGCATGTTCGAAATCCTTGACAAGCCGCGCGAAAAAACGACGAAAGAAGACATAGGATACGTGAAAGCGCTTTTCGAGAAATACGGCTCGCTTGATTATGCCAGGCAAAAGGCGCGCAGCCTGGTGGACGAGAGCGCGCAGACGACGTCTTCGATGCCAGCCGAGCTGCGCAGCATGCTGGACGACTTCGCGCGATACCTGATAGAAAGGAAAAAGTAGGCGTCCGACGAAGCCAACCGGTGAGTTCCAAATTCTGCCGCGATGTTTTACACTATAGAGAAAAACCTTTAATCATAAATATAAGGGAACTGCATCAAAATAATATTATGCCAAGAAAGACTGATTCTGGTTCAAAGGTTCCTGTCAGTTCTGCTGAGAGGGTTTCAACAGGCATACACGGCCTCGACGAGCTCATCGAGGGTGGCTTCGTCAAAGGGGCGACTATACTCATAACCGGAGGAACAGGCACTGGAAAAACGACGTTCTGCTGTCAGTTCATATACGAAGGCTTGAAAAATGGCGAGCCGGGCGTTTACATCACGCTTGAGGAGGACCCGGAAGACATAAAGGAAGACGTGAAGCGCTACGGCTTCGAGTTTGAGAAATACGAAAAGGAGGGCATATTCAAGTTCGTTTACCAGAACCCCTTCGAAGTTTCTGACATAGCATCCACAGTCGTGAACGCCATAAATTCGATAAACGCCAAGCGAGTCGTCCTAGACCCGATCTCGCTGGTCGGCATGTACATGAAGGATCCTGCTGTCCTCAGAAAGCGCCTGTTCGATATCATAAGAATGCTCAAGAAGACAGGCGCAACGACAATCGTGACGTCCGAGATCCTGGACAACGAGATAGGCGAGCATGTCGGAGGCAGTCTTTCGAGAGATGGTGTTAGCGAATTTATCGCCGACGGCGTCATCGTTTTGAGCATATTCGGGATAGGCGAAGGTATCTCACGTTCCATCATTATCAGAAAAATGAGAAGGACCAAGCATAGCACCGATACCAATCCCATGGAAATGGGGGGGAATGGCATAACCATAAGTAAACAATAATGCTTATTTACGATCAGGTCTTCTGTCCTATCCCATACGAGAAATACCCATATGGATCCAGATAGATTTCTTTTACCTCAAAGCCGGCTTGTTTCATCATTTTTTCAAGCTCTTCTGGTGTTCTGTTACGTAGTTTCCAACCGGCACTGTCTAAAAAGTTTTTCAGGGGGTGAGGCCCCATCGCGCACGTGTAAAATTTACCGCCCTCTTTGAGATTTCTTAATGTACCATCGAAAATGTCCAGTGTTGTTTCGTCTGACAGTGGACATATCAATCCTATGGCCATTATCAGGTCAGTGCCTTTTCCGGTATCCCTCTTTATTGTATCTCTTTTCAGGGCAAATGCTATATTGCCATGTTTGTAAGCAATATGGTCACCAACACATGCCTCTTTCGCCAGCACACTACCTCTTTCCAAAGCCTCAGGATTTGTATCGATGCATGTGGCATGCGGTAACTGTTCAAAATGGCGGCCGTTACCACTTATAATCTTTGAGAATGCTTCAACTGTATAATCACTGGGGCCAGAACCCAAGTCATGGATGTTCATTCCTTCTCGACCTTCAAAATCTTTGAATAATTTTATAAGTTGCTCCCTGACAATATGTTTTCTGGTGTGCACGGATCTGCACGAACTCATATTATAAATAAGCCTGTCCAGCGGTGTTCTAGGATTGTCCTCATAAAGCCGGTCAGTGAAGCAAAATCCGCCCTTTTGTCCCATCATCACTCTATAGAGATCGCTTAATTCCGTCATTTTGTCATGACCAAGGCTTTCGATGTATTTTATTACTTCTTTTTCTGAATCGAACTGGCCATAAGGTTTTTCACCAATCAAAGGTTTGACTGGCGCAAGATCAGTTACAGGATAACTTTTCTGTATTTTTAAACCAACAGGTTCTGCCGCTACTATTAAATTTCCATTTCTCATATCATATCACCATTTAGATTCCCATTCACAATAAGGGTCTCCTTTGCATACACACTTGTTTTCTTTGAAAACGACATTTTTCAGTCCCAGTTCCGTTTCACCGTGTGCTGCATATACGCCTCTAAACCAAGAACATACCATTGATTTTTCACCGAACATTTTTCTGGCTTGGTCCGTTACAGGATGATCTATTACGTGAAGTATTATGTGATGATGTCCGTCGCTTTTAACATCATTTTTCATGAATTTTAACATACCGAAACCTATGAAATCCAGGGTTGCGATAACTGCATTCTGCGCTATCCAGCCGCTTCTGGGTTTCATACCCATTGAATTCAGCATCTCGAGCGCTATCTTATTACCCTGGTCGTAGCCTAGATCATACAAATACTTCTCTCCTTTCAATTCACCTAACTTTTGCAGAAGGTCACCAAAGACCCACGATGGTATTAGTGACCAATCCATCTTGTTGTATAACCGTATTCTGCCTTTTTCGTTGGTGAATGCCCTGGCAATGAGCATTTTTTTCAAAATGGTCGACAATACCATGTCATTCCACTCTCATCAGTTCGTATATTGTTCTCAATCTCTCCATGTCATGAGGCCAGGCGATCAGCGCTTTGCCGATTCTTTTCGTCCTGACCTTCTCCAATCTTTCCAGCTCTTTTATATGGTAACTGATTTTCTTTATGTTGGCATTGTTTACTTCAAGGCCGAGATCTCTGACAAGCTCCTTTATGTGAACGGGCCAGTGATGTTCGACCAGCTCGAGGACACTCATCCTCAATTCCTTGCCTTTCATATTTTATTATATAAGTGAGAAATCTTTAAATAAATATTATCACTTATGTGAAATAATTTATATCATTTTAACGATATTACTTCTGAAAATAGTTCTGATACAAAATCAGGTATCATCCGAGTATAAACCTTCAAGGTATTGTCTCAATGCAATTCTTTTTATTTTTTTTGTAGGCGTTACGAAATCTCCAGGTATATCTCCATCAATTATATGTGTATTATTTCTTGTTATCATTTCCCATGTATTCAATTCTCTATTCGCTTCTTTAACGGCTTCAGACATAGTTTCATCACTGACGCTAGAGTTCCCTTTGAAAACATAAATAACTGGCCTTGATTTACCATCTGCAGTAACGAAAATTTCATTACTTGGAAGATATTTACCCAGTTCCGCTTCAATTCTTGGCGGAAACACATTTTCACCGCTTGAAAGCACTTCTTTTTCTTTCAATCTCGCATTGAAAAAAATTACCCCGTTTTTATCCATGTTCGCCAAATCCCCCGTGTGCAACCACCCGTCTTTCAAAGCCTCCCGCGTCTCTTCTGGTTTATTTTTATAACCTCTCATAACGGTTGGTCCCCTGACCAGTATCTCACCATCTTCCGTTCTGCGTACTTCCAGTGGACCATATTTATTTCCACGCTCATCATAAAAGACGGAATCGAGAGGCCTGCCTATACTGCCATGGATTGTTCCCCGTGACTTGTTTACACCACGTGGCATGTTCACGCTTATCACAGGCCCATTTTCCGTCGTGCCATATCCTTCCGCGACTTCCAAGCCCCACGCTTCCATATCTTCGCTTATGTCTGGACGGAGCTGTGCGCCGCCTGAAACAAAAACTCTAACCTTTCCGCCCGTTTTTTTGCTTATTTCCCTGTAAACAACTTTTCTTGCGAGCCAGTCAAGCGGCGCTAGTGACGAGAATCCATTATCCTTTCTTTGACGATGATAAGCTTTGCTAATTTTAGTTGCATATTCAAAAGCTTTCTGTTCAACTCTCGGTTTGCCATTTACGATATCCATTATACCTTTATGCATTTTCTGGAAAAAGAGAGGTACAGCAGGAACTATGGTCGGCTTGGCAATTTTCATATCATTTTTCGCTGTCATTGGACTTGATATATAAACCGACGCTCCATTCACAAGAGTGAAATAAAGATCGTTTCTTTCAAAAGAATGTTCCGGCGGCAGCAGGGAAAGCAAAACATCATTTTCGCTTATGCCTATCCTTTCGCCGCAGGCGAGCGCATTATAGGCCAGGCTTAAGTGGGGAAGAATTACACCCTTTGATACTATGCCTTTTTCTGGATCCGACGTGGTACCAGAGGTGTATATTATTGTTGCCGGATCTTGCAGAGAAATCTGCCTTAAAAGTTCATTGAATCTATTTCGTGAGCGTGGGTCACCTTTACCCAATTCCACAATATCGTTAAATGATAATATATTTTTTGCATGATCACTTTCACCATCGAGCGTTATTATGTAGCCATTCCTCAATTCCGGCAGCGATTTTCTAATATCCATTACTTTCTGCAATTCTTTTCCTGAAACTACAATAGCCTTTGCTCCCGAATCATTCAGAACATATTCCACATATTTTACAGGTTGACCATTGTAAATCGGTACGTCCCTTCCCTTTATGGACATTATACTAAGACTTGACGTGGCCCACTCCCAACCATGATTGCATAAAATTGCTATCTCGGAATCTTCAAGACCTAGATTCACAAGACCGGCAGAAACATTTTCGACTCTTTTACCTAATTCCCCATACGTAAAAGGCGAGTAGTCCGTGCCTGTTTTGCAGTAAATTGCAGGTTTTTCAGGTAATCTTCCTGATGTTTCAAAGAAAAGGCGCGGCACTGGTTTTATGATTCTTCCCATATTAATCACTTCATTATGCATGCACGCTATCGATTGTCGTGATGTGTATATGCCTCGGCCCACTTGGCGGCGCTCTTGCCCATCTCATCCTGCATGTACTTCGTGAATTTTTTGTAACCTTCGTTGGCGGCTATTGTAAGGGCAGTGGCCAGAACTATTCCGACGCCCCACTTCAATGCGCTTTTCTTGAATTCCGGATTCATTTTCTCATCTTTTATGATAAACCTGACACCATTTTCTTTTGGTCCAGCCGCTAATCTCTTTTTCAAAATCGTTCCTGTTTTCATCATGTTTAAATTTAAATCTCAAACGGTCTCCTGCATGAGCACATTTTATCGGCGTTCTCGAAGCGAGCACAAGATTCACTGGAGCTTCTGTAGGAGACGGGAGCATCAAAGGAGGCATCTCAAAATAATCTCCCATCTGGCGATTTATATTTATTCTCAAAACTTGGACTCCGTTTCTATATTCAACTCCGGAAATACTGCCTTCACCTTTGTATCTTCCATCAAAAATTGTATTTTCACAGGCCGCAGTACCAAGAATAGTTGCGGCAGCGAAACCGACTCTTAGGTAATTGCCAATTTTCATACCCATCTATTTATTATTAAAAAGTGAAAACTTTATAAACATTCCTGGTAAGCATAGTGAAAAATGCATTTGCACATTTTTTGATTTTTATAACAGGGAACAGAATATATTATCATGAAGCTTGGGACCATGGGGACTGGTAGAAAAGCTCAGACGGAAGCTGTGACTCTCGTTCTTGTTACCGGCATAATAATCGCGCTGGTCGGCTCGGCATACATGTGGGGCAAGCCCATGATAGACAAGCGGTCCGTAGTGACCCAGTTCGCGTCGGCAGTGAAGTTCATGGAAGATCTGGACGCGAAGATAGTGAACATGGCCGGAACGTGTTCGTTCGAAGGCGCCTGCGAAGAGTCGCTCGACATTCCTGTTGCAGGCATTCTATACCTCGATGAGGCCAATAACGCCATAATATACACGATCACCGTCAACCAGCCCCTGATATTCGGGGATGGCGAAGTCCTGCTCAACACTGCGGATAATGGAACCGTCGCTAGGTATGGCGAGAAGCCCGGCGTCATAAGCCTGCGCGGCGAGAGAGCCGAGGGCTTATACAATCTCATATTCAGGCTGCGCTACCGCGAGCTCGACAGCCAGGAGCCATGGAAAGGTTACAAGATTGAGCTGAAAAAAGAGGGCAAGGACACGGGCTCGAGCAAAGTGCTCATTTCTTATGGCGGCCCATACACAGCGCAGGGAGGGGCTTATAACAACGGGGATCTCGTGCTTTCGAGAATAAAAGTGCAGCCCATATGAAACGCGAGCCAGTTGTGCGACGGCGAAAAGGCCAGATGCTTGTTTTCGAACAGGTCCTGATGTTCACCATCGGCGTCACCATCATGATAATGGCTTTCGCGTTGTTTACCATGTACCAGAACTATTATACTTCGTCGACTGCCAGCGACCAGATGACAGAGGTGAAGGAATACGTCCTGTCCAGCATCATAAAGGCGTGCGAGAACAGGGACGCCAACGTCACCATGATACTCACGATACCCAAGACCGTGAGCAACAGCTTCTACAAGATAAGCCTTTCCAACGCTGGTCTCAACGTCACGCTTGAACCGTCCAGCGGTTCTGGCGATTTCTCGCCGCTCTATGGCCTGAACGAGACCTTCGTATTCAGCGGCATGGCCATAAGCGACCTGGGCAAGGTGGTCGTATACAAGAACGGCAATCTCGTCTCGTTAGACAGAAGAGTGGTGTGATGCGCCTTTTATTCTAATAAATATAAGAAACGGAGCCCAATTATTATACATTACGGGTTAGAGGGTTTCTATGGCAGTCAGATTAAGGAAGATGCGCATCCCTAAAGAAGCGACACAGGCGAGTTCTGACAAAAACGCTAAAGTCGAGAACGTCGAAGCGAGCGTTCAGACCAAGAAGATAATAAGGAAGCTGAAATACGGCCTGCGCTCGCTCAGGGAATCTCGCCGCGCAGGCTATGGTCCTGGCGGCAGGGACAGCATGTTCTTTTTCGACCGCGAGCGCATCCCTTCGACGCCGATAGTGACTGAAAAAATCATAGTCAAGGAAGCGCCCGGCATAGAGATGGAAATTTCTAAAGCCCCGGCGCCGCTCACGACTCCGCTTTCCAGCGAAGAGAAGGAGATGCTGCGCAGCATAAACATCTCATATCCGCTGATACCTGAGGCGCCGCAGAGGAACGAGAGAGTCTATGCGTACGCTAGGATAAGATGGGACAACGAGCAAAATGAGCTCGTGTATTCCGTCGTCGAGCCCCAGATAAGCGACAGGGAAAGGGAGATAATAGAGTTCGTGAAAAAGGAGCTTGAGGAGCGTCTGGATATCGACTTCATGAAGCTGGGCGAGATACGCGCGAAAGAGCTGCTGACCGAGGAGATAAAGAGCATAATCCTGAGGATACGCGGCATGGACCCCGGCAAGAGCGACGTAATCCGCTACTACGTGCAGCGCGACATCATCGGCCTGGGCAGGATAGAGCCGCTCATGAGGGACAAGAACATCGAGGAAGTATCGTGCGACGGCGAGAAGATTCCGCTTTACATCTACCACAGGAATCCGCTTTTCGGCTCGACCGTGACCAACACAGTTTTCGACGACGCTGACGATCTGGACACGTTCGTCATGAAGATGTCGCAGAAATGCGGCAAGTCGATTTCCGTCGCGGATCCCATGATAGAGGGTTCGCTGCCGGACGGTTCCAGAGTCCACGCTACGCTGGGAACGGACATAGCAAGGCGCGGCTCGAACTTCACGATACGCAAGTTCACCAAGACCCCGCTCACGCCTATACACATGCTGGAATACGGCACGCTCGACTCGACGCAGCTCGCATACCTTTGGCTCGCGATAGAGAACCGCAAGTCCATGCTCATCTCGGGCGGGACGGCATCGGGCAAGACGTCGCTTCTCAACGCGCTGTCGCTTTTCATCAGGCCCAGCATGAAAATCGTTTCCATAGAGGACACGCCCGAGCTGAGCCTTCCGCATCCTCACTGGGTGCCGGAAGTCGCTAGAACTCCGATATCCGAGGGTAAGAAGTCCGGCGAAGTCAGCCTTTTCGACCTGCTCAAGTCGTCGCTGAGGCAGAGACCGGACTACATAATAGTCGGCGAGGTGAGAGGCACGGAAGCGTACGTCCTGTTCCAGCAGATAGCGACCGGCCACGCGGGCATCGCGACAATCCATGCGGCGAACCTGCAGCAGCTCATAGACAGGCTCACCACGCCGCCCATCAACCTGCCGTCGAGCCTTATACAGAATCTGGACATCATAGTGTTCATAATGCAGGTCAAGTCGCGCGATCGCTACGTGAGGAGAGTCAACCAGATTCTCGAGGTCACGGGAGTCAAGGGCGACAAACCCATGACAAGCGAGGTCTTCAAATGGAAGCCCATCGATGACAAGTTCGAGCTTTCCGAGAGGAGCACCATGCTGGAGCACATCGCCAGGTCGCTCGGCCTGACAGAAGTCACGCTCAAGGAAGAGATGCGCACCAGGAAGAGCATACTCGAGTGGATGTGGGAAAAGCGCATGTTCGACTACAGGGAAGTGTCTAAAATAATAACCGGCTACTATTCCAACCCTGAAAGGATAATCGGCCTCGTCGAGGGCATATGAGGTGTGACTAAGGCCGCGGAGTTCTGCGACATCCAGACCTGCCTTGGCAAGGAAAATTTATGTTGGGAAAAATCGCCTACAAACTTTTCGGGAGGGTAGTGGAATCATACGCCGAATATTTTGATTCTCTCAGCCTGCAGCTGAAGCAGGCCAAGATGAAATACCCGGTCGAGGAATACGTTTCGCTGCTGATGCTGATATCGCTCATAACCTTCGCCGCCGTGTTAATGGCGGGTTCTTTCTACATCACCATAACAACGGCGCGTGCCTTCTATTCATACACGTTCTCCATCATAATCTCCTGCGTCGCGGCCGTCGGCGTGTTCTTCCTGGGCATGTATTATCCGACCATGAAGGCGAAGGGCATACAGAGCGAAATAAACAAGTCCATCCCTTTCGCTACGATTTACATGGCGACAGTCGCATCGTCCGACACGAATGCGGCGCAGCTGTTCAAGATAGCTTCGCTCAGGGGCGGCCACATAGGCAAGGAGTGCGAAAAAATCTACCGCGACATCCACATGCTCGGCATGGACGTCTCGACCGCGATAACGAAGGCTGCGAACCGCACGCCTTCAGCGAAGTTTTCGGAGCTGCTCTGGGGCATGCTTTCCGTGATAAAGCGCGGAGGCGACCTGGGCGAATATCTCGCGGACAAGTCCAAGGAATACATGAACGATTACAGGCGCTCTCTGGAAGACTATTCGAAGCAGATAAGCTTCTACACTGAGATTTACATAACGCTCATAATCGTGGGCACGCTGTTCTTCATCGTGCTCTCGTCGATAATGTCGCCGCTCGTGGGTGGCGATATACTCATGGTGCAGACATTCCTGGTGTTCTTCTTCATACCTCTCATATCCGCGGGATTCCTGGTATTGATGAAGAGCCTGTCGCCTTCAAATTGAAAATATGTGAAGTGACCATATGGACAAGGAAAGGAGAGTGCTACTGGTTTCGATGATAATAGCTGTCGTGCTGGTCAGCGTTTTCGCCATCCTTACGCAAGACGTAGGTATCATCGTTAACGTGAGCGTAATAGCGCTGTTCATCGTCATCACTCCGCTCTTCCTGATAAAATACACGGAATTCCTCTGGCTGAAGTCGATTGAGAAGGAGTTTCCTGCATTCATCCGCGACCTTGCCGGCTTAAAGCGCTCTGGTATCACGCTTTCAGAAGCCATAAAGATGACGACCAAGAACAACTACGGCAAGCTCACGCCGGAAATCCAGAAGTTTTCCAACCGTTTGTCCTGGGGCGTGCATTTCATCAGGGCGCTGGAGATTTTCGGCAAGCGCTTCCGGGCCTCGAAGCTCGTAACGGAGATACTGAGCATAGTGAGGGAAGCGTACGTCTCAGGCGCTAATATCTCGGTCACTCTCGATTCGCTTTCCAGGGACATGGTCACACTCAAGGAGATCGATGAAGAGCGCAAGGCAGTCGTTCGTCAACACGTCATGATAATGTACGGCATATTCTTCATGTTCGTCGCTATTTCCATTTCCATAATCTACGTCCTCGTGCCCATGATGAGCCAGACGCAGCAGACGTCCGTTGCGAATTCGCCGCTGGTCATGTCATTCGCCGACCCGTGCCAGAGGATGAATATACCGTTCCCGTGCGCGTATTTCGGCGTGGTCTGCGAGTCGTTCTCAGTAAACCAAGGAGTGGGCTGCTATTATTTCTCGCTGTTCTTTACAGTGCTGGTTATCCAGGCGATATTCATGGGCCTGATATCAGGGCAGCTCGGTGAGAATTCGATCGTCGCTGGCGTTAAGCACTCGCTCATAATGCTCGCTTCCGTGTTCATGATATTCATGTTCGTGGTCAGGAGCGGCTTTCTTCCGGTTTAAGCGTGAAATCGCGCGCCCAGCGAAATATTATAAGAAAGCACGTCAATAAAGAGTATGAACTTCATCAGCGAATACTTTCTGAATCCAATCCTCTCGAATGGCTGGTTCAACCCCGTCAATTCACTGGTTTATGGCATCATACTCGTGGTTGCGGTATACTTTGTTTTCAAGCTTCTGAAGCGCATGCACATACACATCGACCGGCATTTCCTCTATGCGATAACGCCGTTCATCTTCTGGGCGGCCATAACGCGCGTTCTCCACGATGCGGCGTTTTCAGGCGCGCTCAAAGGCGATATAGGCGCTTTTTTTTCACTGCCTATATTCCCGACGCCCGGCTCGTATTTCATTACGTTTACGCTCGCGCTAGGCGTTCTCGTCGTCTCGCTGGCAGTTCAGAAATACGCAAAGGCCAGATTTCCATATTGGAAAGTCATGGCTGGCATAGGCGTGGCGCTGTCAATAATAGAGCTTGCATTCATGCCGAAATTCGACCTCATTCCGGTCGCCATGATTCTGGGCATCACTGGCCTATGGACTCTGCTGTTTTTCCTGCTCCACAAGTTTTCCGTTTCCTTAAAAAAAGATTCCGTGCTGAAGACGCTTAAGCAGATATTCACGCTCGATAACTCAGCCATACTTTCGGCGCACATGCTCGATGCCAGCGCGACTTTCGTGGCGCTAGCGTTTTTCGGTTACGCTGAGCAGCACCCGCTGCCACGCACGCTTATCGAGTTCTCCAACCCGGCCGCCATGTTCCTGCTCAAGCTCGTCGTGCTGATACCTGTTTTATACATAATCGACCGTTACGCTGAGAAAGGAGAATTCAAGAACTTCATGAAAATAGTGATATTCATCCTCGGACTCGCGCCCGGCCTGCGCGACATGATAAGGCTGATGGCCGGCGTCTAGAACAAGGATTAGCTTGCCGGCGTTGCCTGTACTTGGCTTCTTATGCTGGGAATATTTGTGAGCCAATTTGAGCATGGCCCGTTTTCCCAGCAATAACAATGTGTTTCGTAGCCAGAGGCAGGCGCGCAACCGATCCTGTCTACTGTATTTTGGCCGTTATTTACGTATTCGCTTCTTATCAATTTGCAGAACGCGTCTATACTTTCTTCTGGTTTGCTGTATTTAACGAATTGTCCTGAAGATTTAATGCCAAAAAGATTATACCCTTCCTCCTTGGTTCCGGTGCCGGTTTTACCTATCTGGGTCTCTGCCTGCGCGACTGCTACTGCGAATGCCGGGTCTATGTTGCTGCTTACGCATGCGCTGTAAAAAGTTGAAGCCAAATTGGCATTGAAACCATTGGTGCTCAGATAATTATTTATGTTCCCTGCCGTTAGCGTATAACCGGATTCCTGGAGTTTGTCCAACTCTACGGTCTCGCTGACTGACATTTCCGTGACACCTTTCCTAGGCATACAGACGTCCTTGAAGTTTATCAGCGTGTCCATGCTTTCCCACTTGGCAAATTTGTAAATCGCATCTGCCGTGACAGTATAAGTCTTTTTCGGGACTGTTATTGACGGCGCTCTGGTGTAGCTGCAGAAAGCGGACATCGAATCGCTTTTTTCCAAGTTGAAAGTGCAGTTGTTATCATCTTTTGTTGTCGCGCATGACGGTTTTCCAGTACATGTTATATCATTTGACGTCATGCCGAATTCTGATGGCAGGTTGAGATTTACCTTCCCTCCGATTATGGCGGTTTTCTGCGGCCACGTCGTAGTCAGGTTGAATCCCACGAAAAACGGCGACCCTGCCTTTATAGGCTGGTCCATGCTTCCGAGATTGAGGTTCGCAGGCGAGCTGGAAATTATTGAAAGTTTCGGACCCCTTACCAGTTTATCTTCAGCGGAAAGGCGGTTCCATTCCTCGTTTGATATGATGTCTATCTGAAGATTGGACGTAGATTCGTAATCGTAACTTATGTTCACAATGAATGGTATGTACATCGATCTTTTTTCGGTTTCTTCGCTCATACCTAAGCTACTCCACGCTTTTGTCTGAAAGTCCGCACAACTCATTTTACCCACCAAAAATATCGGTAATGCGTCCTGCCTTTCGATGTCGTTCAGCTTTGTACCGTTTATTGTCACCATGTATTTGTACCACAACTTTTCGTATTTATCCTTATATGCGTATTTCATTTTGCTTGATTCGCTTTCCAAACTGTCTGCATCCTTGCCTATTCTGAAGAATGGAATGTATGTCATCAGTTCAACATTTATGTTTCTAGCCTTGAATACACCCTTATTTTCAAGCTCTATCTCTATCATGAAAGGCTCATCGAGATATATCGACTGCACGTCGAACTTTCTTATTTCGAGACCATACGCCCCCGTAACGCCTAGTTCGTTTTGGGCATAGGTTCCCTGCGTTATTTGCTGGGCATACCCCACCGGGTTGGCGAACAGCAGCCATCCCTGGCCGAATGTGTTCTGGAACTGTCCGAACATGTCCCCGATCGGCGAAAGCGCTTCAGTCAAAGTGTTATGCACGGTTGGCCACCACTGGCCGAAGAAAGCGGAGCCCACATACTGGTCTCCCATTCCGAGGCCGAAGACGACAAACCCTATCACGAGAAGCACTACGCCCATCCACGGCCTTGTTTCAGCTGGTGTGGTGAGTCCGGCAATGACACCAATTATCCAAACAGCTAGAAACACTGTCCCACCCGTTCCTGTGAACAATCCTGTTGCGGTAAAGACGCCATAGCCTATGGCAAACCATAACATTAATCCCATGAAAATTATCTTGTCAATCATCTCGTAGCTCATTCCCGAGCCTTTGCCGGCCAGCCCAAGCGCTCTAGCGATGTTATTTTTCTCAGTCGCGACCGGCAAGACTACAAAGAACGCAAGCGTGATATAGCCAAGTTCTGGTGAGTGGAATATACCTCCAGTTTTACTCAGGCCGAATATCGTTATGGCTATCCATAAGCCGAACAGCGCCCTGAAGATTGAAAGTATGAAATCGTAAGGTTTCGAAGGCTCGAACTCTATCGGCATGCTGAAATAAAAGAAAAACACCAGCAACAGCAGTATAAGGTTTGACATGGGGAAAGGGTAGTTATAGAGTCCGAGCACGAAGCAAACTATAAAACCTATTCTGCAGACGGCTTTAATGAAAGATATGCCGACGTTCGTCCTGTTCTCCCTGGTTGCTAAAAAGCTTCCAAAAACATAATTTTGATGATCTTCGACCATCTTGTTCTCGCTCGGATTCGGAAATATGATATACAGCGACAAAAACACGAAGCCCCACATGAACAGCTGGTTGCCAATCATAACAGATGCAGCGATGCCGACAGTCAGCAGGAACAGCGAGAATACGACAGTCTTTATGTGATGGCCAGTTTTGCTGGCAATGCGGCCAAACGACGCTTCATACGCCTTTCCAAGTTTGGTTTTAGACATTTCTTCGGATTTTTTAACAGCATCCTTTTCAGCTTTTTCCTCCACTTCTCCTGTTGCTTTGGTCCTGCTTTCTTCATGACGCGCTCTGTCTTCAGCTGAAAAATAACCCATCTCGCTTTTGGAAAAACCATACTTTTTTAACAGAGCATCCGTTACTTTGTCTGATTTGAAGTTTTCTGTGTCGACGTTTGCCCCGCCAGTGTTTGCTATAACAGATTCAAGCCTCTCAAACTCATGTTTTGCATTATTAAATTCTTCGCTGAATTTACTCTTTTTGCCAATAGGAATCTTGAATTTTTTCTTTGTGCTATCATATTCGACGTTGTATTTAACTTCTATCTGTTTCAGAACATCTTTTTTCATTTCTTCCAGATTGTGTAGTTTTACTGGTTTTCTTTGTTCAAGCCACTGCATATAATCTGGTTCGGGCAAATCTTGTCTGTACCCGCAGCCTTCTGGTGTAGGGCACATGAGTCTGTATATTGCACCTCTGTCTGGGGTCTGGAACTTTTCTATTCTCATGGTACTGTTCTTGCATTTTGGGCACCGTAGTTCGCGTTCTATAGTCTGTGAAGTTCCTCCTGGTCCGGTAATAGCATCGGGTCTTTTTATGGTTACTGGCATGAGATTTTGATCTACAAATGCAAACCTAGTGTTGCATTTTGGGCATCTGAAGTTGTTCACTTTATCAATTGGAAAAAGTTCAATTTTACATGACGGGCAGAGGAATGTCACATTTTTAAAAACAAATTCAATTTTCCTACTTGTTGCACCGACGTTGAATTTTTGAACGATTTCATAACCCTGATATTCAGCCCTTACCCTGTAATTATTGCCTGATGGAATGTTGGCATTGAAAGTTGTGGAAGGCGCTCCGGTAATGCCTGTCGATGGCCCACCTGGAATCGGAAAGTCTTCTATCAAGGCTCTTACTTTTGTTTTTTCATTCGGAACTTTCACGTAGGCTACGAATGTTACAAACGGCATAGTAATTAATTATTGGAGCAGAAGGTTAAAAAATAATAGAAAAAGCGGGATTGGTCGGATTTACCAATTCTTTATTTGCCGAACCAGAGCTTGAGTTCGACTTTCGCTTCCTCTGGTGTGCCGGAGGCATGGATGACGTTGTAGATAGAGCGATGCTCTGCATCGGCTTTCTCGCGCGAATCGTTGCCCAGATCGCCTCGTATCGTGCCCTTGTCGGCTTTGCTGGGGTCGGTGGTGCCGACGATTTTTCGCACGAGTGCGACCGCGTCCTTACCTTCGAGAACCATCGCTACCACCTGTCGATTGGCCAGGTATTTGATGAGCAAGTCAAAGAACGGTTTGCCCTTGTGCATGGCGTAGTGGATTTCGACGAACTCCTTTTTCGGTGCGACCATCTTCATGTCGCGTACCTTCAGTCCACCATTTTCAAAGCGTTTTATTATCTCGCCTATGAGGTTTCTGTCGACTCCGTCCGGCTTTATCAGGACCAAAGTTCTTTCCATAAAATCATTCCTCCGTAAGCTTGTTTTTCTTGATATAATCATTAACGGATTTCCACACCCCGCGCTTCACGTCTTCGATGCTGCCGCTCACGTTTATCTCCAGCAGCATGCCTTTCTTCTTGTAATAATCCACAAGCGGCCTGGTGAGCTTTTCATAGACATCAAGGCGTTTTCTTACGACGTCTGCTTTTTGATCCTCGCGCACATAAAGCTGGCCGTTGCACTTGTCGCACGTGCCGCTCTTCTTCGGCTTTGCGAACTTGTGGTGGTATATCTCTCCGCAATACCCGCACGTCAGCCGGCCGGTCACCCTTTCCATTACCTCTTTATTGGGCGCGACGAAGTTGATGACCATGTCGATAGCGAATGTCTTTTCTAGACTTTTTGCCTGGGCCAGCGTCCTGGGGAAGCCGTCTAGAATGAAGTCCTTTCTGCCATCGAGAGCGTTTTCCATTATTTCCAGAACAACGCTGTCAGGGACAAGATCTCCGCGGTCCATGTAAACCTTCGCCTTCTTTCCTACGGCCGTGCCTTTTTTCGTTTCACTGCGCAGCATGTCGCCTGTGCATATTTTCGGTATTTTCAGCTTTACCGATAGCATGTCGCCATGCGTCCCCTTTCCTATGCCAGGTGCACCAAGAAGAATTATTTTCATAGAATTACCTTTCTTTTAATGAGAATGTAAACTTTCGCACCATCATGCTCTAGTTTCTATCTCTTTCCTTATATTGGTGATGAAATCCTCCAGCTTAATGCCAAATTTGACTTTCTTCTCACCGCGGGTTCTCAGTGCAATGGTCTTGGCCTGCTCTTCTTTGTCGCCAATCACTATTATGTAGGGGATTCTCTGGATCTCCGCTTCCCTTACCTTGTATTCGAGGGTGTTTGATTTCAAATCGCATTCCACCCTTATCTTCGCCTCTTCAAGGCTTTTCGCAATTTCACTGGCTGCCTTGTTGTTTCTGTCTGTGAAGGACAAGACGCGCACCTGGACCGGCGAGAGCCAGACGGGAAGGTTGCCGTCAAGATGCTCGAGAAGTATGCCTATGAACCTCTCAATCGCGCCGTAAATGACCCTGTGCAGCATGACCGGTCTGTGGTCTTCGTTGTCTTCCCCCTTGTACGTGAGGTCGAACCTTTCTGGCATGGCGAAATCAAGCTGTATGGTCGCGCACTGCCAGGTCCTGCCTTGACTGTCCTTGATGTGGTAATCTATTTTCGGGCCGTAGAATGCGCCATCGCCCTTGTTGATTTTGTATGCCATTTTTTTGTGCTTGAGGGTTTCCTCGAGTTTCGCTTCTGCCTTGTCCCATATCCTGTCGTCACCTATCCTCTTCTCTGGACGGGTTGAAAGTTCGACATGATAAGTGAGTCCGAACTTCTTGTAAAACATGTCGACTAGGTCCATTATGCGTCCTATCTCACCCTCAAGCTGATCTTCGGTGCAGAAGATGTGCGCGTCGTCTTGAGTGAAGCAAATTACCCTGAAAAGCCCCGTGAGCACGCCGGACAGTTCCTGGCGGTGGACGATGCCAAGCTCGCCGACGCGAAGGGGGAGATCTTTGTAGGACTTGGGCCTGTTCTTGTAAACCATCATCCCTCCAGGGCAGTTCATGGGCTTGACGGCAAAGCTCCTGCCCTCGTAGTCGGTTATGAAATTGTTCTGGTATTTCTCCCAATGGCCTGAAATCTGCCACAGCTTCTTGTCCATGATTTGCGGAGTCGAAATCTCCTGGTATCCCGCCCTCCTGTGCTGCTCCCTCCAGAAGCTGATTAGTTCGTTATATATGGTGAGACCCTTATCATGCCAGAACACCATGCCCGGCGCAACCTCGCTGAAGCTGAAGAGGTCCATCCTCTGACCGAGTATGCGGTGGTCGTTGTCTTTCAGATTATCCTTGTCCAGCCTCGTTTTCGAAATGTCCCTTAGAAGCTGCTTGTAGTCGAAGCCCCCTTCTTTTGTTTCCTTGGTTTTTGCTTTGGCCCTCTCGACCCCCTCGGGCAGGATGTCCCTGCTGAGCTCCGAAAGAGGATGTCCCTTGCACTTTATGTCGAAGGCCTTGTACCAGCCGAAGGGGGCGCGCTTCACCGGGACTTTCGCTTCGATTAGCGCTTTTTCCACGCCTTTGAGTACGTAGAGAGCGGAATCGGGGGAAGACAGATCACTGGATAGGTGGGCGTACGGATAAACGACTACGTTTTTGGCGTTTACCTGGTTTCTGACGGATATGATCTCCTTGGCGGTTTTTTTGACCACATCATCGAGGTTTGCCTGGTCCGACTTCTCGACCGCGCTGAACACTACAAGCGCGTCTTCGACCCTTACGGGTTTCTTCTCGATTTCCTCTGCGCTTGGAATAGCCTTCTTCTTAGGCTCCCACTCTATGAAATCCGAATGCAGCAATAATATCTTCATCCGCCATCACCTTTACCTTTATTTTTTACCATCATGGTTAATTAAACTCCCGGCTGGCCGGAGACGAATCAAAATCAGCCCGGCCGCAGACCAAGGACTAACACGTCGTTGTCGTTGTGATGGTTGTAGTCGTGGTCTTGCCGGAATACATGAGATGTATTTGTGGCGGAAAGTTTAAAAGTTTTTCAGGAACGCGTAAACGCATTCCGGCAGCTTTTCGCTGTAACCGCCTTCCAGCACTGCGAATCTTGGCAGGTTGAGACCGGCTATCATTTTGGCGATTTTTGAATAAGTGCCTACGCTAAGCCTCAGCCCGCCAATCGGGTCGCCGTCCAACGTGTCGAAGCCCGCCGATATCGCTAGCGCATCTGGCTTGAAATTTTCTATGGCTTCCATCGCAGCTCCGAACCTGTCGAGATAGAGCGTTTCTTCCGTTCCTGTGTCCAGCGGGAAGTTATAGCAATTCGCTTCAGAATGCTTGCCGGTTCCGGGATAGAAGAAGGCGCCGAACTGGTGAAGCGAGACTACTATCACGTTCTTTTTTCCCAGGAAGATTTCCTGCGTGCCGTTGCAGTGATGGACGTCGATGTCGAGAATCGCGACCTTTTTACCGTGCTGGAGCAGTCTCGAGACGGCAAGCGCGATATTGTTGAAATAGCAGAACCCCTCGAACGTCGCTTTGCCCGCATGATGGCCGGGTGGGCGCATTAACGAGAACGCTTTTCCTTCCTTGGACGCTATATCAGCGGCCAGCATCGCCGCCCCTGCAGCGAGCTTTGCGTGGTCGTAAATGCCCGGAAGCGCCGGGGTTTCGGGATTGTAGAACTTGTCGTGCTTTATTTCGTCTACCATCGTCTTGGAATGAACGAGCAACAGTTCTTGCCGCTCGCACGGTTCTGGCTGGACGAACTCGAAGCCCTTGAAATTCTGCAGGAACTCGTAAGTCCTGCGAACCCTTTCGCTCGATTCGGGATGGCCGGGTGCGTCGTACCCGAGGCATTTGGGCGAGAATATTATCTTCATATATAATACATAGAGAGGCGTATCAAATAATTTAACCCCTGCCCCCAATCTATAGGTATTATGATGGACTTGAGAAAGGTTCACGAGTATTATGCAAGGGAAGACGTGCAGAACTTCCTGCTGGAATTCGGAAAAGACAGGGAAGTGGTCGGCGTCTTCAGGAACGGCAGTTTCTCTCAGAGGCCTAACGTCGTTCTCTACCCGAATGACGTTCTCGCGATGGTCAAGACGGGCGTCGTCGAATTCCACTCGTCGCTAGAACGATGGACCCAGCCCATGAGTCTGAAGCAGGACAACCACGACCAGCTGCGCAAGGGATGGGACCTCATAATGGACGTCGACTGCGACCTTTTCGAGCACGGCAAAATCGCCTCGGAGGCGTTCATCTGGGGCCTGCGCAAACACGATATAAAAAACGTCTCCATAAAGTTCACGGGCGGCACGGGTTTCCACATAGGCATACCTTGGGAGTCGATACCAAACGTCATAGACTACAAACCAGCGGCCTCCCTTTATCCCGAGCTCGCTCGAAAGATGGTGCTATATCTGAAAGATTATGTTTTTGAAAGGCTGGAAAAGAACCTGTTTAAAAAATTCTCGGCCGAGGAAATGGCACAGCAGGTGAACAAGCCTCTCGGCAAGATACTCACCGACGACGGCCTGAACGCGTACGCGGTGGTCGACGTAGACCCGGTCCTCATATCTCCGCGGCACCTATTTCGAATGCCTTACTCGCTAAACGCGAAAACTTTTCTCGTTTCGTTGCCCATAGACCCTGACAGGCTCGACAGATTCGAACGCATGCAGGCGAAAGCAGAGCGCGTCCGCGTCCTGACACCGTTCCTCGCCAGCGACGGTAGCGACGGCGAAGCTGACATGCTCATAGCCGAGGCGCTGGACTGGAACGCGCGGATGCGCAAGAAGGAGGAGAAACGTCTTGAGCACAGGAACGAAATAACAAGACCCGTCCCTATCGAGCGTTTTCCGCCGTGCGTCAAAAACATTTTCAATGGTCTCGCAGACGGTAGAAAACGCTCTATATTCATCCTGATGAACTTCCTGCGCTCTTCGAAGTGGACGTGGGACGATATAGAGAAATTCATAGTCGAGTGGAACAAGAAGAACAGGCCACCGTTGCAGGAGAGCTACATCCGCGGCCAGGTAAGGTGGCACAGGACGAGGAACAAGGAAGTTCTGCCGCCAAACTGTTCAAATGAGGGATGGTACAAGAACTTCGGCGTGTGTGTGCCTGACGAGAAATGCGCCAAGGTAAAGAATCCGGTCAACTACGCGCTCCGCGGCATGAAAGAAGATGAAGAGAATAAGGGCAAGCCAAAAAGCAAGGCGAAGAAGCGCGCCCGTCAGATGTAAAAGCTTGTCCAGCAGAACTTCCAGTCGACGCAGTTGCTGAAACCGCCGTTCTCTTTCGTGCAACAATCCCTGCATAGCGGTTTCTGCGTTTTCTTGCACACCACGACTTTCAATGTTTTAGTGCATTTTTCGCACGCGCGCTTTTCGCTTTCCATCAGAACACTGGTGATTTTTAGTTTAGAACTGTAGTTAGTTGGATTACTAATAAACTTAACTGGCTGTTTTCCAGAAAAAGCTGCTTAGCCCCTCTTCAGCTTCTCAAGCCTGACAGAACCGCATTTGGGGCAGACTTTCGTCGCCGGCTCCATTATAACGGGCTTGACGTCCTTCCCGCACTGCAGACATCTGTATTTTGCCATGATTGTTATTCGTGCAGACAGAATTTAAATTAGTTCGCTAGCGCTAGTCCATGTGCAACTCGACGATGTCGCCGTCCCTGAGAAGATGCTTTATGCCGACCTTCTGTCCATCAAATCTTGCCGACGGTCCCCATATGCGCGCGTGGTCAAGATTCCTGGCGAACTCCCTGTGTATGCGTTCCGCAGCGTCGTAAACGCTCACGCCCTTCTTCATTATGAGCGGCTTTTCCATGTCAGGCGGCTTACCGATTTTCTTCAAGTATATCCTGATAAGTTCCAGGCGGTTCCATATCGCCTTCTTCATCTCTTCCATACCCTCGCCCTTCAGAGATGAAATTTTCATATAATCCTTCGGAACCGCTTTCCTCCGCTCGTCCGTCAGCAGGTCGGACTTTGAAAAAACGATCAACACCTTGACATATGCCCTGTTGCCTGATGTCGCATCGATCAGCCTGTCGAGCGTGACGTCCTCGCGTATTATGACGTCGGCATTGTGTATGCCGCGCTCGTTCATGATGAGCCTGACCATCTTCTCGTCCACATGCCGCAAGCGTACGCCTGCGCTCACTTTAACCCCGCCCCTGTCGGTCTTTTTTATCACGACGTTCGGCGGCTTTTCGTTTAGCCTGAATCCCGCTTCGTAAAGCTCGCGCTGTATAACTTGCAGCTGCTGCGCGCTTTCTATCATTACCAGAATCAAATCGGCATTCCTTACGACTGAGAATATCTCCTTACCACGCCCGCGACCGGCTGAAGCGCCGGTCACGATGCCTGGGATGTCCAGGACCTGGATTTTTGCAGAGTTGTATTCCATTACTCCAGGTACGACGTCAATGGTGGTGAAGTCGTAATCACCGACTTTCGAATCCGCGGAAGTTATCTTGTTAAGCAGCGTCGATTTGCCGACGGAAGGGAAGCCAACCAGCAGCACGGTCGCATCACCGCTTTTCTTGACAGAAAAAACCTTGCCGCCCACACCAGACTTGCTTCCGCTTTCAATTTCCTCTTTCAATCGCGATAGTTTACACTTGAGCTGGCCGACGTGGTATTGCGTGGCCTTGTTGTATTTGGTTTTATGTATCTCCTCTTCCACTCTCTTCATTTCCTCTTCTCGGCCCATGTGTCCTCTTTTATTATGGAGTTTTCAGAATTATATTATATGGCTTTGCCTATTTTATTCGACATCGGCCTGATTATAGTCATTTCAGCGATTCTCGCATACGTCGCCAAGTTCCTCAGGCAGCCGATACTGGTCGCATACGTGATTGCCGGCATTATCGTCGGACCCATGGGTATGGGTATAATAACTAACACGGACGAGATAGCTTTGCTTTCGGAACTGGGCATCGTTTTCCTGTTGTTTTCCGTCGGACTCGAAATCGATTTCCGCAAGCTCAGGCACGTGGGCTTCGCTTCCCTGGCGGGCGGCGCGATACAGATAGCGCTCATGTTCTGCCTCGGTTTCGTCGTCGCCGGCGTTTTCGGCCTGGACTCGATGCTTGCCATTTACATTGGTCTGTTGCTCGCCTTCTCGAGCACCATGATAGTCGCCAAGATACTCGCTGACAAGGACGAACTCAACACCATGCATGGCAGGATAATGCTGGGCATACTGCTCTTGCAGGACGTCATCGCCATAATCGTTCTTCCGCTGATGGCGAACATGACGGCAGTAACGTCGCTTGATTTTACTCTATCCATCACCCTGCGCGGCCTGGGGCTTTTCGCCCTCGCCATAGTTCTGAACAAATTCTTCTTCCCGCGCATACTCGATTACGCCGCAGAGAGGCACGAAGTCCTGTTCGTGACGGCGGTAGCGAATTGCTTCTTCTTCATAGGCGCCTCGTATTTTCTCGGCTTTTCGATAGCGATAGGCGGCTTCATAGCCGGCATATCGATGGCAAACTTCCCATACAATATCGAGATAGCCGGCGAGGTCCACGCATTGAGGGATTTCTTTTCGATACTGTTCTTCTCGACTCTCGGTATGCAGCTCAACTTTATGGTGATACAACATTCACTCCCTCTTTTCATAACGCTCATGCTCTTGCTGGTGATGCTAAAGCCGGCGCTACTGTCGATGATATATCTCCTGCTCGGATACGGCGGCAGGACGTCCGGATATGTCGGCCTTGGGCTCGGGCAGTCCAGCGAGTTCATATTCATACTGGTCGCCGAGATGCTCGTCATAGGCTCCATAACGCGCGAGTTCTATTCGCTGCTCATAAGCGTCGTCGTGCTTTCGATAGTAATCACTCCATATGCCATGAACGCCAGGGGCGGTTTCTACAATCTGTTCTCGCGCTTCAAGTTTTTCAGAGGCCACAGCCTACTGCACCCGAAAAACATCCACGTCATAGAGAACCAGCCGAAAGACCAGATGGAGGGGCATGTCATAGTTTTCGGAGCGCACAGGATGGGAGATAAAATAATAAAATACCTGGCCAGCATGAAAGAGAAGTTCGTGGTTATAGAACGCGACCCTGAGATAGTCAAGGAGCTTGGCAGGCAGAACGTCTACATAAAATACGGAGACGCGGAGAACGAGGAGATACTCGAAAAGGTTGGCCTCGCCAAGGCAAGACTGGTAATACTCACCATACCCTATGCCGACACGTCGTCTTTCGTGATAAGAAGGGCCAGGAGGCTAAATCCAGGCGTCAGGATCATAGCCCGTGCCCAGAGCGAGCAGGATGCCGAAAGCCTGTATCTCGCCGGCGCGGACGCGGTCATAATACCCGAGCTCGTTTCGGCGGAGAAAATAGTCAAGAAAATAGACCATTTTCGTAAAGAGAAAAAACTATGAGGCGCAAAACCACTCGCTCTGCAGAACCAATTCCTTCGCAGGACCAGCATCTCATGACGAATCCGGAAACCGTGGACAAATTAGTGGCAGCTGCCGGCATAAAACGCGGAGATTATGTTCTTGAGATAGGCGCTGGCTCGGGTCTGCTGACGGTCAGGCTGGCGAGAACAGTGGCTAGAATACTAGCGATAGAGATGGACAAACGCTTTGCAACGATGCTGGGCAAGATAGAGGCGGCGAACGTGGAGATAATATACGCCAACGCCATCGACCTGATTGAAAAAATAAAGTTCAACAAGGTCGTGTCCAACATACCGTATGCCATATGCGAACCGCTCATCAGCAAGCTGATGAAAAAAGAATTTGAGCTCGCGGTTATCAGCGTGCCAGAGAGCTTCTATAAAATACTCTCTTCAAAACCAGGAGAAAAAACACATTCCATACTTTCGCTTAAAGCGCAGAGCTTTTTCATCACAGAACTCCTTTTCGGGATAGAAAAAAGCGACTTCTCGCCGCCGCCAAAGACGGAGTCAGTCGCCATATCCATAAGACCGCTCTCGAAGAGCGACTATGAAAAAAACCCGCGGGCGTTCGTTTTCAGGGAGCTTTTCCTGCAGAAGACGAAGAAGCTTGGCAACGCCCTGGCGGAAGCGCTCATAAACACGGGTCGCATGTTTTGCGGAGAGCAGCTAACCAAAAGAACGGCCAAAGCGAAAATAAAGGAAATGGATCTCGGTAAACTGTTGCAAAAGAAAATTGAAGAGATGCGGCTTGATGATTTCATGGCCGTGGAAAAGAAGCTCAGAATTTCTTCATGAAGGCTTCGTCAGCGGACTGTACTGTTACCCCTTTCTCAGTTATCTTGTACGGGTGGAGTTTTTTCGAATGGTCGGAACCGCTCATCTTCCATATCTGTATGGCGCGGTTGAAGGCGAATTCGTTCCTCTCGTAATAAAGCACGACCACGCTGTCGGTGACGAACTCTTCTACGCCATAGCGCGAAATCTTGCCCGTGCTGCCTGGGACGATTTCAGAGACCAGAAGCGCCGTGCATCCCAACTTGCGCAGGATGACGGAAAGGTTGAATATCATGCGTCGCAGTTCGGCCTTGTCGCGTACGTGGATGCCGAGAGCGGAGACAGAGTCGATTACGACGCGCTGGGCATTGGTGTCGCGTATGGAGTTCTCAAGTATCTCGAAAACTTCTTCTATGTGATAAGGGTCGTATTTTATGAAAGAGAACTTGCCGGCCTTTTCGTAAGGCTCGAAGTTTATGCCGAACTGGCTGACGTTGTTCTTTATGCTCTGGGGCATTTCCTCGAACGACAGGTAAATGCCGTTCTCCTTGAACTTGGTCAGGCCGTTGTATATGTATTGCGTGCATATGGTCGTCTTGCCAGTGCCGCACGTGCCCGAAAGCAGGACGAGCTGCCCTTTCGGTATGCCTCCGTTCATTATTTCGTCAAGGCCTTCTATACCCGTTTTTATGCGCTCCAACATCAGACCATCCATGAAAAATTTATAGTGTTATTATTTTTCCGAGGCAGTATATATTGTTATTTGTTGCCCGATTCTTAAAAACGATTTTGGCACTACTTCGAAAGCCACCTGTTCAGGCTGTCGCAGCTTTTGGCGCGGTTTGAGCAGATGCGCTCTATGGTCTTGCCCACGCGCTCTTCAGAGAAATCGAAGTCTAGCATGAAATCCCTGAGCGTCGCCATGTCCGGTTTCACGTGCTTTATTTCCACGTCGCTCACAGGCGGTTTCATGAAGAAGTCGAATATTTCCTGCGCGCTTGTCTCGTTATCCCAGGTGACGTGGGAAATCACGCCGTCCAAGCTCCCGTGCTCCTTCACCAGCTTCAGCGCGGTCTTGGGGCCAACGCCTTTGACGCCGCCTGGGTTGTAGTCCGTGCCTATGAGAATCCCGGTTATTATCATCTGCTCGCGGCTCAGGCCGAGTTTCGCCAGCACTTCCTTTAGCTCGATAATTTCCGGCATGACTTCGACGTAATCCTCCTTGCGCGCGACTTTCCTGCGCCCGCTCACGGTCAGGTTCTTGATCATCCTGTTCGCTCCGAAAAGCAGCGAATCCCAGTCCTGCGAGCCGCTTGCCCAGACGACTCCGGTGTTTGCCATGTAAGCAGCCTGCGCCTCGCCCTCGCTCGGTGCCTGAATGACAGGTATCCCCATGAGCTCAAGCAGTTTTTTCGCATCGCTTACCATATCGCCTGTCAGTCTCGAGGTGGCCTGGGCGTATCGCCTTACAGCCTCGATATCGCCATCGTCCCTCGCTTTCTCGAGCTTCACCTCAGCGTTCTTCTTTATCGCGCTTCTTATTTCGGCAGTCCTGTGCTTGAACGCGGGTGGTTTGCCGTCGAAGACGAAGATGGGGTCTATGCCGTTCTCTATCAGGTTGGTCGTGCGGTAGAACAGCCCTGAGAGATGTGAAGTGACGCGGCCCTTGGAGTCTTTCAGCGACTCGCCTGTGAAGCGGTCGCGTATTATGGAAAGGAACTGGTACATGGTGTTGTAAGCGTCTATCGCTATCATTCGCCCCTTCAAATCAACAAGCTCTATCTGCCTGCCCGTGACCAGCTCGGAAAGATTCACACCCATGCTAAAAAATTACCTCTGTGTTTAATAAGCGCTAGAAAAATCAGCTATTATAAACATCTTCCTAACAGCTGGAATGAATTATGGCGACCGCTTTCTTTTTGTCAGCCAGGAAACCGTTGAACATCTTCGCCGCCTTGGGCGAAAGGTCATGATATATCTCGATTTTTTTGTCCTCCGCTGCCTGGGCGACTTCCGCGGGGATTGTGACGTGGCCTTCCATACCAGTGCCCAGAATAATCAGTTCAGGCTTTTTCTCCAGAAGCTTCAGGAACTCGTTTATGCCGAACTCGTGCGATTTCGTCCTGAATTCGATTTTGCCATCCCACCACACGATCATGTCGGAAAAATAGGTCTTGCCGTCTATATCGACTTCGTCGAACCTGACATCAGTTATCTTCACCATATTTTATAATGGCCCCCGTCAGAATAAAAATCACTTTCGCTGGTCATAGCCCCGGGCGGATTCGAACCGCCGTCAACCGGTTTCCCCCGAATTGGGTTTTTGCTGAAGCTTTTTACTAAAAAGCTTCGTCCAGAGCCGGTTATCCTTGGCCACTAGACTACGGGGCTGTTGCTGTCAATCTACTGTCGTGGTAATAGTTATAGTGTGTTATTTTATATATTTAGGGATTTACACCAAAATATAACGACTTTTAAGTGATAAAATGATTTATAAATAAAAAATACAAGTATTTACAATAGAAAGGGTGAAAGGTATGGACTTCGGTTTCGAGAGTTTCGATACCGGTTTTGCGGGCTTTGACGTAGATGTGGAAGACTTCCATATCAGCAAAAAGAAGAAATATGACAGGATATGGAAGGTCGGCGTTGGCGGCAGCGTGTGCTCCAAGCCGGTCATTGATGGCAATATAGCTTACTTCGGTTCGCTTGACCAAAACGTTTACGCCGTTGATTTGAGAACGGGAAAAGAGGTGTGGAGATTAAAGACTAACGGTCTTATCCTCGACTCTTCGCCGTCGCTGCATGACGGAGTATTGTTCATCGGAACTTTCGGTCACGACGTTCATGCCATAAACGCTTCTGACGGGACTGAGTTGTGGAAATTCCGTACCGGGGCTGAGATAAACTCCAGGCCACTTGTTTTCAACGACATGGTATTTTTCACGTCAAAGAACGGCTACATGTATGCTGTGAGCGAGTCTTCTGGTAAGGAAATCTGGAGATTCAAGACTGGTGCGGAGATGGTTTCAGCTCCGACCCAATATGATGGCAAGATAATTATCGGCTCATATGACGGATACCTTTACTGCGTCAGCCTTGATGGCAAGGAAATCTGGAGATTCAAGACCGGCGCTGAGATAGAGAACGACGACCATTTTCTTATACATGACGGCGTGGTTTATTTCGGCAGCTTCGATAACTACTTGTACGCGGTCGATGTCAGGACCGGGAAGGAGGTATGGCGCTTCAGGACCGGCAAATACGGCAACTGCGGGGTGCCGAGGATGCACGGGAATGTCATTTATTACGGCTCAAGGGACGGCATATTTTATGCCATTTCAATGGATGGCAAGGAGCTTTGGAGATTCAACACGGGAAAAGAGATAATAGACAAGGGTCCCTTGGTCTACAAAAACAAAATCTATTTCGGCGCCGGCGACAACAACGTTTATTGCCTTAGTCTCGACGGAATGGAACTCTGGAGATTCAAGACGAACGGAGGCGTTTACACGTCAGTCGTTGAACACGGAGGGACGCTTTATTTCGGCAGCTGGGACTGCCATCTTTATGCAGTTGATGTAATCACGGGCAAAGAAGTGTGGTGCTTTGCGACTAGCTCGCTTACGCCAGCGCCGTTGCCACCTGCATACGAATGCTTTGAAGTGGAAATCAAAAAAGGCATGCACGTAGATGATGCGATATCCGAAGACAAATATGCCAGCAAAAAACACGATCACGTTTCCCTTTCAAACTACCAGATAACGAGCGAGTATTCGACTAAGAGCGAATACAAGCAGAAAAGCGATTACGATGTAAACCTTATCATGTTTGAGGAAACTTTAGAGTGTGAGAAAATATGGACTTCGGATTCGAGGGCTTTGAATCTGCCGGTTTCGACGTCGATGTCGAAGAAGTGACGATGAAGAAGACTAAGAAGTTCGACCGTGTCTTCCGCGTAAGCTTCGGCGGCAGCATAAACCAGAGGCCGCTTGTTTTTGGAGACCTTATCATATTCGGATCAATGGATCATTTTCTCTATGCGATTGACTCCAAAACAGGCATGGAAGCATGGAGAACCAAGGCAAATGGCATATTTTTTGAGTCATCCCCGATAACTGACGGGAAAACCATATTCATAGGCAATTACGATTACAATCTTTACGCTGTCGACGCGAGGAACGGTAAAGTTTTGTGGAGATTCAAAACAGGCGGTGAGATACTTGGCACGCCCGCGTTGGACGAAAAAAACGTTTACATAGGTTCCAGGGACGGAAACCTTTACTGTGTTGACAAAATGACCGGCAGTGAAAAATGGCGTTTCAGAACAGGAGACTGGGTCGTAGCGACGCCGCTTGTCAACGAAGGGAAGGTGTACATAGGCTCTTTCGACTGCAATTTTTATTGCCTAAACTCAGGAGATGGCAAGGAAGTTTGGCGCTTCAAGACAGGTGCGGAGATATACGACGTTTATCCTGGCAGCATCATCAACGGAAGGATTTTCGTGCCGTCTTTCGATAATAACCTGTATTGTCTCGATTCACGCACAGGCAAGGAAATCTGGAGGTTCGCGGGCTGCAAATACGGAACCGCTGCCGCCCCGATTTTTTACAAAAACATTCTTTATCACGAGACAAGAGACGGCATACTTTACGCCCTTTCAATGGACGGCAAAGAAATATGGAGATTCAAGGCAGGAGGTCTCATAGGCATGCCGGTATTCAGGGGTAGCAGAATGTATGTAGGTTCAGCAGACAAGAACCTTTACTGTCTTGACATGAACGGCAAGGAGGTCTGGAGGTTCAGGACTGATGGCGACGTCTTCTGGCAGCCGGTGATAAAAGATGGCGTGATATACTTTACGTCGTGGGACTGCCATCTTTACGCTGTGAATGTCGAAACCAGAGAAGAATTATGGAGATTCGCCACCAGCACAAAGACGCAGGCAGAATGGCCGCCTGCATTCGAGGGATGGGAAGCGGAGATAAAGAAGGCGACGCACATAGAGGACGCAATAAGCGAGGACCGCTACAAATCAAAACACGAGAAAAGCGTGTCGCTTTCCGATTATCACGTCAAGAGCGATTATGCCACGACCAGCGAATATAAACAGAAAAGCGATTATGATACTCAATGGGTCATGTTTGAAAATGTAATGGAGGACGAGGAAATATGGACTTTGGATTTGAAAGTATTGACTCCGGATTTTCGGACTTCGATGTAGACGTCGAGGAAGTCGTGATGAAGAAGACGAAGAGCTACGACAGAGTCTGGAAGACCGGCGACGGAGGCAGCGTACAGGGTAATCCGATAATTCATAATGGCATGATATATTTCGGTTCTCATGACGGCTATGTTTATGGTGTAAATGATAAAGGCAAAATAACATGGAGATTCCAGACTAACGGAGCTATTCTAGGTTCACCTGTCATTTACAAAAATTCCATATTAATCGGCTCATTCGATGGCAGCATGTACAGGATAGACGTGGAAGAAGCGAAAGCTGTGTGGATTTTCAAGACTTCTGACAAGATATTCAGCGCTCCGTTCGTTTACAATGATATTGTGTACTTCGGCTCAAAGGACGGCAACGTGTATGCTGTGGACTGCGAAAATGGAAAAGAACTCTGGCGCTTCAGGACAGGCGGCGATGTAGCATGTTCTCCTGTAACTGAAAAAGGAAAGGTTTACGTAACTTCATATGATCACAACATGTATTGCCTGAATGCAAAGACCGGAAAAGAAATATGGCGTTTCAGAACCGGAGATGAGATGTTAAACAACATACCTTTTGTCATAAACAATGGTGTGATATATTTCGGAAGCTTCGACTGCTATATTTACGCAGTCAACTGTGATACTGGAAAGGAATTGTGGCGTTTCAGGACAGGCAAATACGGCATAGGAGGCAGCACACCAAATGTATATAAAAACAAAATTTATTTCGGTTCCAGGGACGGCGATTTCTACGCACTTGCCATGAACGGCAAAGAGCTCTGGAGATTCAGGGCGGGCGGTCCGATAATAGGTCAGCTGGCTCAGTTTTATGAAGACATGATAATTTTCGGCTGCGAAGACGGTAACATGTACTTTCTGGACATGGACGGCAACGAGATAGGCCGCTTCAAAACAGGAGGAAGGCTTTACGGAAGATTTCTTTTGCATGAAGGCAGAATCTACTTCGGCAGCTGGGATTGCTATTTTTATGCCGTTGATGTGACGAGCAAAAAGGAGCTTTGGCGCTGCCCGACCAGTAGCATGGCTCCCTCAACCATACCGCCTGTGCATGACGTATTCAGTGCGGAAATCAAAAAAGGGACGCACATCGAAGACACGATAACAGAGGACAGATACAAATCCAAGAAGAAGGAAGAAGCGGTTTCTTTGTCCAGTTATCAGATAAGGTCGGAATATGCCAGCACATCTGAATACAAACAGAAGTCCGACTATAACGTTAATCTAGTCGTATTTGAAAGTGTGTTAGAAGGTGAGGATATATGGACTTCGGATTTGAAGGTTTCGACAACTCCGATTTTGAAACAGAATTAGAAGAGTTTGAAGTCAAGAAAGTCAGGAAATTCGACAGGATGTGGAAAATAGGCGAAGGAGGCAGCATCGCTTTTTCCACAATTTACGATGACAGAATTTTATTCAGTTGTGCGGACAAACATGTTTACTGTGCCGACATTAAGACGGGCAGAGAAATTTGGAGATTCAGGACCGGAAAAATAGTGATGTCGAAACCCGTCGTAAAGAATGATGTGGTCTATTTCGGTTCATATGACGGTAAGTTTTATGCAGTTGATGTGAATTCCGGAAAGGAACTTTGGAAATTCAATGCCGGCAGCGAGACATTCATCGGTTCTTGTGTTAGCGACGATACTGTTTTTTTCGGTTGCCGGAATGGATATCTTTATGCTCTGAGTTTTAATGGAAAAGAAAAATGGCGTTTCAGAACTGGAGAAGAAATTGTATCGGTCCCTATTGTACATGAAACCAGAATCTTCATCGGCTCTTTCGACAGCAATTTTTATTGTATCGACACGAAAAACGGTAAAGAGATTTGGCGCTTCAGGACGGGTGATTGCATTCACGTTGACTGGCCTCCGCTGATAAATGAAAACAAGATACATTTCGCTTCTTTCGATAATTACCTTTATTCCGTGGACATAGATACAGGTAAGGAAGTCTGGCGTTTCAGGACCGGTAGATATGGCAATTCATCAAGTCCAGTGCTGTATAATAATGTGATTTACTATGGCTCGAGAGATGGCATACTTTTTGCCCTCACACTTGACGGAAAGGAAATATGGAGATTTAAGGCAGGTGGTATGATAGAAGGCAAGCCTTGTGCCCATGATGATAGAATTTACTTTGGTGCCGAAGATGGTAACATGTATTGCTTGGATATGAACGGAAAGGAGATCTGGAGGTTCAGAACTTCAGCGGCAATTTATGATTCGCCAAAAATTCATGATGGTATTTTGTATTTCGGTTCTTGGGATTGTCACCTGTATGCAATAAAGCTTAACGGTGAAGAATTGTGGAGATTCAACACCAGTTCAAACGTGATAGCACCGGCACCGCCGGCATACGATTCTTTCAAGATGGAAATCATGAAATCAGGTTTAGCGGAAGACGTAAAAACAACGGGCAGATACAAAAAATCCAAGGAAGAAATAATCTCACTGTCTGATTATAACGTTAAAAGCGACTACGCGACGACGAACGAATACAAGCAAAAATCGGATTACGACACCCAGTGGGTAATGTTTGAAGGTATTCTGAATGAGGAGGAACTGACATGTCTTTCGAATTTGGCGGATTCGAGTCCGCGGACTTTGATGTTGAATTAGAGGATTTGGTTATAAAGAGGACGAAAAAATTCGACAGGATGTGGGAAGTCGGTTTCGGCGGCAGCATAAACAACGGAGTAAGGCTTGTTGATGGCGTAATATATTTCGGAGCCATGGACGGTTACGTTTATGCCGTCGATGCATCTACCGGAAAGGAAAAATGGAAATTCAAAACGAACGATGGCATTTGCGAAAGCACGCCAGCCGTCGCTGACGGAGTTCTTTACGTCGGTTCTTTTGATCACAACCTTTATGCTATTGATGCTAAAACAGGAAAATTCAAATGGTCGTTTAGGACTGGCGGGATGATTGACGTTTCGCCTGAAGTTTCTGATGGCATTGCTTACGTCGGTTCGAGGGACGGGAATGTATACGCACTTGACTGTAAAACCGGAAAGGAAGTATGGCGCTTCAGGACTGGTGACGAAATAGCTTCGGCTCCGACAGTTTATGACAACATGATATTTAACGGCTCTTTTGATAAGAATTTTTACTGTCTCGACAAGAAGACGGGAAAGGAAATCTGGCGCTTCAGAACCGGCGGGGAAATACACAACGACAGGCCTTTCCTCGTGGTTAATGGAAGCATATATTTCACGTCATTCGACAGCTATCTTTACTGCATTGACATAAAAACAGGAAAGGAAATATGGAGGTTCAGGACCGGCAGATATGGCAATGCCGGAAGCCCCGCTTTCCACAACGGCGTCATTTACCATGCATCTAGGGATGGCATTCTCTACGCCATTTCACTCGAAGGGAAAGAGCTGTGGAGGTTCAGAACTGAAAGGGAGGAATCGACGGATGCAATACCCCTGATATACAAGAACAGGATATATTTCGGGGCGGGAGATTCCAATCTCTACTGCCTGGATTTGAATGGCAAGGAGTTATGGAGATTCAGGGCTTCATACTGCATATACACTTCGGCAGCGGTCTTAAACAACGTGATATTCTTCAACTCGATGGATTGCCACTTATATGCGCTGGATGCGGACACCGGAGAGGAAGTGTGGAGATTCGCTACGTCGACGATGACAATATCACCTCTGCCGCCACCTTATGCATCCTTCAAACTCGAGGTCAGCAAGTCACAGGTATCTGAGCATTTTGATATCAAAGAAAAATATAAGAAAGGCAAAGAAGAAACAGTATCGCTGTCTGATTATCACATCAAGAGCGATTACGCGACTACCAGCGAGTACAAGCAGAAAAGCGACTATGACACTCACTGGGTAATGTTTGATGAGGTCTTTGTCGATGAACCGGAAATTTTCTGCGGGATGCTTGGCGAAAGCGAAATACTGAAGACGCAGAAAGCCTGACAATGCTTTTTAAGCAAAGGCCCGTTAAATTTATCTTAGCTTTTATGGCTCTTATTTAACAAAATAAGACAAAGTGATAAATATGGTGAACGAGGACATTCGAAAGAGACGACTGAAAGACTTAGTCGAAGAACTCGACAACTTCCGCGGACGGCACACGGAACTGGTTTCCGTCTACGTGCCGGCCGGTTTCAACCTTTTCAAGGTCGCCGAGCAGATAAACAACGAGAAGTCGACCGCTCAGAACATAAAATCCAGGACCGTGCGCAAGAACGTCATATCCGCGCTCGAGCGCATAACCCAGCACATCAAGCTCTACAAGCAGACGCCGCCGAACGGGCTGGTCATTTTCGCAGGCAACATCTCGGAACGCGAGGGCGTATCGGACGTCGAGATATACGCGCTCGAGCCGCCGGAACCGCTGAACCAGCGATTGTACCGATGCGACCAGAAGTTCGTGCTCGACCCGCTCAAGGAAATGGTACGCGAGCGCGAGATATTCGGCATCGTGCTCATAGACAAATCAGAGGCCGACGTCGGTCTGCTTCATGGCAAGAAGGTCAAGCCGCTCAAGCACATGGACTCGATGGTCCCTGGAAAGACGGAGGCAGGCGGCTGGTCCCAGGCCAGATACGCTCGTGTGCGCGAAGGCCTGCTGAACGATTTCATGAAGAAGGTCGGTGAAATCGCCTCGCAGCATTTCAACGAGCAGAAGGATTTGTTGGGTGTGATTGTGGGAGGACCCGGCCCGATAAAGGAAATGTTCGCTAGCGGCGATTTCCTGAGATACGATTTCAAGAAGAAAATAATCACGGTGGTTGACACGTCTTACATGGGCGAATACGGCCTTGAGGAAGCGGTCAACAGGGCCGAAGAGGCGCTCAAGGAAGCGAGCGTCATGAAAGAAAAGAAGCTGCTTATACGCTTTTTCAACGAGCTCGGCAAGGATTCAGGACTAGCGATATATGGCCTTAAGGAGACTGTGGAAGCGCTTAAATCTGGGATAGTCGAGATGCTTATGGTTTCAGAACATTTCGACTGGGTTAAAGCAAACATAAAATGCCCCGATTGCGGCGAGGAAAAGGAAGTCGTAATGCTGAGGGACAAGCTGGAGAGCCTGAAATGCGAAAAGTGCAACGAGCTTTACGAGATTCTTGCCGAGAAAGACCTCACGGATGAAATAATCAAGATAGCCGAGGAAATGAACACGAAAGTCGAGATGGTTTCCGCCGACACGAAGGAAGGCGCGCAACTGAAAGACATGGGCGGAATCGGAGGGATTCTCAGGTATAAGGCTTAGCCGCCGCGGGGTTCGTATTCTTTTTTGTAAACAATCCAGAAAATTACAGGTATTGTGATTCCAAGCACAGCCCCGCCGATCAGATCTGCCGGCCAGTGGACGCCTAGGAAATATCGCGACGCAGCCACGAGCAATGCTAGCGCGTAAAGCGGCAGAAGCTGCTTCCTGCGCAGTGCCAGATAGAGCGAAGTCACGATTGCGAACATCGCCGTGGTGTGGCCGGACGGGAATGAATTGTCTATGTCGCAGTATGGGTTGCAGTCGGAAGCGACGACGCATGGTATGCAAGGCCTTTCTATGATTATGAGGTTTTTTATCAGCAGCACTATGAGCAGCGATATCAGCACGCCGGGGATGTAGATGTAAAGAACCTTTCTGAAAAGCTTCCTTTTTTCTGACGATATCTTCTTCCTGAAAATGAAATACGTTAGCAAAAGGACTGCCGTCGAAGCGGCCCATATCTGCGGCTCGCCTATGTTGGTGACCAGATACCAAAAGTCCATAAGAACCAATTATGATTTGGTAAAACCTGATTAAATAACCAGCGAGCTTACTGCTGCGAGCCCGTGTGCACGTGTTTTATTTCCATCGCTTCTTTCGGGCTGAAGTTCCTGAAAGACCTGCGGAAGAAAACCAGTCTCTTTTTCGCACCAGGGACGGAGCCCTCTATGAATATGTAATTGCCCCTGACCTCGCCGTAGTTGATGAAGCCGCCGTCGATTTTGACGCCTTCCTTGCCTATCTTGACGAGCCTCTTGTTGTATTCGGTCCTGGTCTGGAAGCCCATCTGGCCTGCCTGCGCTATCTTGCCGGGAAGGACTCTGCTCGGCGTGACGGGGCCCATTGTTCCAAGGTGGCGCATCTTCAGCTTGTTTTTCCTGCTCCTGATCTTGATACCGAACCTCTTGACAGGACCCTGGTAACCCTTGCCCTTCGACACGGCTTTAACATCGAGAAATTCGCCTTCGGCGAAAACCTCGGAAACATCAAGCTCCTTGCCCAGCTTCTCCTTCGCGTATTTCCATTTATCTTCCACGGAGCCTGAAAGGTCGAGCTCGAAGACTTCAGGCTTCTTTTTCTCTATTGCAGTGTCTCTAGGCTGCGTATGAACAAGAAGACGAACGTCTGCGAAGTCGTTAAGCCTGCCGTCGAAATCAGAAACCTGTTTTGTCGCTTTTTCGGGCAGGTTGAGTTTTCTGGCAAGGTCCTTTTTCTGGTCCTTGGCCCATATCATGCCCATGTTGGTGTAGGTGTTTATGTACTTGCCGTAGACCTTGATGCCGAAAACATAAAGCGGAGGGCATTCGAAAACCGAAACGGCCCTCGAGATTTCCATGCCGTGCGTCGGGCTCTTTTTCCTGCTGTCCATGAATATGACGTGTGTCATGCCCGCCTTGTAGCCGGCGAATTCAACGGGTTTCGTGGTCGCGCCCATTATCTTCTGGACACTCACGAGCTGCGGCGAATGCTTGAGCCTGGGATAAATTCGCTTCGCCCTCTTCTTCGGCCAGAATGCCCTTGAACCAGCTCTTGGTTTGTGTCCTCTTGCCATAAAGCATCACTTAGACTCTGCGTCCTCCGCGTCCGCCCGGCTTCCTCGTGGTGTCGTGCGGGACAGGAGTCGCGTCCTCTATCCTGCCTATCCTAAGGCCCGCTCTGACCAGCGCTCGGATCGCAGGCTGTGCTCCAGCGCCCGGGATTTTCTTCTTGTGGCCGCCCTGTGCGCGGATTTTAAGATGAACTCCGACAAGGCCTTTTGATATCGCTTCCTCGGCTACTTTCCTGGCAGCTTTCATGGCGGGGAATGGCGAACCTTTGTCTTTGTCCCTGCTGGTTATCATGCCGCCTGAGCAGCGGGCGATGGTCTCGGAACCTGTAAGGTCGGTTATGTGGATGATGGTGTTGTTGCCTGAAGAATAGATGTGAGCGATTCCCCATTTTTCGTCTTTCATTGTTTACCACCCTCTGCGTTTATCAGGTTCTCCTTGTCGACCGGAACTATGTATGCCGGGAAGACCATTTTCCTTCCCTCAACAAAAATATGACCGTGCGTTATCCTCTGCCTCGCTTCCTTTACTGACGAGGCGAAGCCTTTCTTGAAAACGAGCGTCTGCAGGCGACGGTTAAGAAGTTCGCCAGCTTTCAGCTGCAGCACCTGGTCGAGGCCCTGGCCCTTCTGGATAAGGCCCAGGTAAACCAGTCTGTCAAGCAGAATCTGGGTTTTATTCTCGTCTTTCACTGCGATAAGGCTCCTTGCCCTTCTCCTGAAGTTGCGGACGCGCTCTTCCGCGCTCCATATCTCTCTCTTTCTGCGAAGGCCGAACTCTTTCAGCAACTTGGTTTCATCTTCGAGTCTCGCTGAATCCCATGGCGCTCTCGGTCTTGAAAGTTTCTTTTTAAGTCTTCTCATAAATCATCACTTCTTGCCTTTGTCTTCCTTTGAGCCGGCACCAGAGCCCGGTTTGGCCTTGCTCCTCTGCACGCCTATCGTGCTGCCGCTTCTGAAAGAACTTCTTGTTCTCTGGCCGCGGACGGGCTGGCCAAGCGAATGCCTGACGCCTTTGTAGCATCTTATCTTCTTCATCCTGTCTATGTCGTTCTTCTCCGTAAGATCGAGCTGAGAAGTCGTAAGATGGAAAGTATCGCCCTTTTCAGGGTCCTTTCTCCTGTTGAACATCCATGAGGGGATTTTATACTTCTCCGTGTTGTTTATGATATCCTCGAGCTTGCTGAGGTCATGCTCGCTCAACTCGGACAACTTCTTGTTGCCAAAACCTGATATGTCGGCTATCGCGTGCGACAAAGAATATGATATGCCTGATATGCCCATGATGGCGTGCTGGACCTTCCTGTTGCCGTCGAGGTTCGTTTCGCCCAGCCTGATTATGTTTTTTAACCTCTTGTCCGATCCGAATTCCTTCTTCTCTTCCTTCTTCTTGTCTGTCTTTTCGACCTTCTCTTTCTTTTGCGTTTTTTCATCAGCCATGAATACACCGATATATACAGTATGTCAATATGTAAAGACAATTATATAAATGAATATTTAAATATTACAGACCGGTTCATGCCATTCATTTAATGGCCATTGTGCCTGATTTTTTCATGTAAAGTGCCCGGAGAAAGAAATAATTCCAATTCCCTGTTGACGACTGCAGGTTGCTCCGCGTGCACGATGTGACCTGCTTTGGGTACATCGATTTCGAAAATGCTGTGGCCGTTTGACCCGGGAAGATTTCTTTTGCCGCGTAAAACGCTTTCAGAGCCGTTTATGAAAAGTATTTCGTTGCCCTGGCCGGCAAGTTCCTCTATCATCTCACCAAGCTTCATTCCTTGACCTTTTAGTGCCTCAACGTAATCCCATTCATTTTTATTGGCTTCAACGAGATACAGCCCACCTTTGGTCCTTGTTATTTCCAGGACCGGTTCCAAAAGACGTTTGTATATCTCATTTCTCCGACCATAATTTGGATCGCTTTTGCCAATCTTGTGATACATGTCGCTTAATTGCCAAGCAAGCAAACCTTTATTATCCGTCACTTTTTGAGCTAATCTTGGAGAAATTGATTTAAGCAAGTTAACGGAACCCATTAGCATCTTTTCCCCCAAACCTTCCTCGCTATCAGACGCCTCTATGTATGCAATCTTACCAGTTTTCTTACCTTTGAACTTTCTGGCCGCGACTGTTGCCGGGTAAGCAGCGTTAGAGTGCGGCACCATGTTGTATGTTCCATCTTGAGCGATTGAGAGTCTATTTTTTATCTCGTCTTCATACGCGAAGAGCGAATTCCCGGGAACTATAGTTTCTGCTACAAGACCTTTTTCTTTCAAGTATTTTTCCGTTCCGCTGAGGCCGAAATAATTACCCAGTGTTGACGGTAGCAATATTGTTGTTACCATAAGGTAGTATTAATTTTAGTATTTAAATATGAAAATAAGGTCGAATCGGCCTTAAAATGGCCAGAAAAGGTCTAAAAAAGCTTTTTCGCCAGGGCTTCTGCTGTTCCCCGCATATCGCTTGCCTGGTACAGCGCCCGGCCTATGATGGCGTGCCATTCCCTTCCGGCCGCGCGCGCCGCGTCGCTGATGTCACCGCCCTGGGTTATCATGCCCGGTGAATAGAAAACTGGCTTTACACCTTTTGCCTCCAGCGTGCGCTTATACTCGGCTATGCGCTCTGGCTTGTTGCCTGGTACGACAAAGTCGCTTACGCCGAGCGACGCCGCAAGCTCGTATATCGCCTGGGGCGCACTGTTGAGTATGAAGCCGCCGTCGCTTTCTAGATATTTGGGGTGAGTCATCTCCCCGCCTATTATCACGCCAAGGCCCTCTTTCTGCGCGGCCTCGATCCATCGCCTCTCGGTTTCTGGCCCGGCCTGAGGAAAGAGGATGACAGCATCGACGCCTTTGCACGCCTTCATGAACTTCTCACCCGTGTCCGGTATGTCCGTGCCCGCTTTCTGATGATCGTAAATTATCGGCAGTTCCGTGTGCCTGCGTATCGTGTGTATGACGCTTTTCATGCCGAAAGGAATGACCAGCTCGAAGCCGATCTTGTAGCCGCCAATGCCTTTGACATCGCACGTTTCCCTGACCAGCTTATCGAGCGCCTCAAGCGTTGCGACGTCGCATGCCGGTATTATGCTCCTGTCAGATTTTATTATCTTCATATCATCACACCTTCTTCTGCACGTTGTCTTATTCGAAACCCATTTTCCTGCCCCAGTTCGGCGGATCCTTGTTCCATTCCAGTGCCTTGGCAGCTTCGTCGTGGCTTATGTACTTCATATCGCCTGCCACGCTTATTAGCGTCGTGAAGTCGCTCAGAGGTATTAGCTCGCATTTCGCCTGGCTGAAGGCGTTTTTCGCCTTGGTCATCTCGTATGTGAATATCGCCAGGCAATGCTCGACAATACCGCCCTGGCTGCGCACGGCTTCGACGCCTGCGATGCTGGAACCGCCCGTCGAGATTAAGTCCTCAACTATCAGGATTCTCTGACCCGGCTCCATCTTCCCTTCGATTAAATTCTCCTTGCCGTGGTCTTTCGCTTCCTTGCGTATGTAAATCATGGGCTTGCCCAGCTTCTCGGCCAGCCACGCTGCATGCGGAATGCCGGATGAAGCAATGCCTGCGACTATATCGAAGTCGAGCTTCCTATCTTTTACCACTTTTGCAAAATAATCGACTATCTTGGCGCGCTTATCAGGGTAGGACATTACAAGACGGTTGTCGCAGTAAATCGGGCTGAGTATACCTGAAGCGTAACGGTATGGCTTCTGCGGATTAAGCGTGACCGCCTTTATTTCAAGCAGGATTTTCGCAACATCTTTCGCTATATCACCCATAAACTATCCCCCTCCCCTTGTTTTTCATGACATCACCATCATCGAAAACTATTTTTCCTCTGACGATAGTTTTCACCGGCCAGCCGCGTACTTCGAAGCCGTCGAAAGGCGACCAGCCGCATTTCGTGCGCATCTCGTCGTTCCTGATTTTTTTCTGGGCCTTCATGTCCACTATCACGAAATCAGCGTCATACCCCTTTTTTATGAAGCCCTTGTTTTTGAGCCTGAAAATTTTTGCAGGGTTCTCGCACATGGTCTCGACCAAACGTCTCAACGTGAGCCTGCGTTTGTTGACCGCGTCCAGCATTAACGGAAGGCGGGTCTCGACGCCAGGCACGCCGTAAACGTCGCCAGAATCCTTTTCTTCAATTGTATGCGGCGCGTGATCGCTGCCTATCGTGTCTATCAATCCAGCGTTAAGCGAATCCCAGAGCGCGCGCCTGTCGCTCTCGTTCTTGAGCGACGGTTTCATGCGGATGAGCTTGCTCTGGTCGGTCTCGATCAGGAAAAGATGGTGCGGCGTAACTTCGGCGAAAACGTTTTTACCGCCGTTTTCCTTCACGTATTCAAGTTCGTTCTGAGTGCTTACGTGGCAAAGATAAAATTTCTTCTTCAGCTTTTCAGATATTTCTATCGCCTTTCTCGCGTTCCTGCCTTCTGCATGAATAGTGCAAATGCGCGAAGCGCCGATTATTTTGCTCACTATATCCTCGTCCTGTATCAGCATGTTGCCCGTGGAAGCGTCCATGAAAATTTTCGTGGATGCGATGTCCCGGGCCTTCTCGACCTCCTGCAGATTGTCAGCAGACGAGCCGAAGTGAAAGCCGAAATCAACTATTGATTTGCTCGCGGCGAGCGAGATTTTTTCTGCCAGAAGTTTTCTAGTGAGCGTAGGAGGTTTGGTGTTCGGCATGTCCAATACGCTAGTTACTCCGCCAGCTGCAGCTGCAAAGCTGCCTGTCCTGAAATCCTCCTTGTGCGTCAGGCCGGGCTCGCGGAAATGTACGTGCGGGTCTATCGAACCAGGAAGGACCAGCATGTCGCTAGCGTTTATTTTCTCGTCAGCGACTGCCTTGCCGACGAATATCTTTTTGATGCTGCCGTTTTCAACGAGGATGTTTTTCCTAGCAATCCTTCCGTCGATATAAATCATGCCGTTCTGGATAAAAAGCGTGTCGCTCATTGGCATCTCCATTTGGCGTAATCGCTTATGGCCACCTTTTCTCCGCTCTTCAGACGCGCGAAGGAGCCGAAATCCTTTATCTTCCTGAGATGCGCGCTCGGGAAGACTGGTCCGTCCTTGCACACACGTAAACCATCGGCTTCGCACTGGCCGCATACGCCGAAGCCGCATTTCATGAAACGCTCGAGGCTCGCCTCGCATTCGATGCCGTGGCGTTCGCATATTTCGAACACGCGCTTCATCATGGCCTCTGGACCGCACGTGTAAACGATGCTGAATTTATTTTTTGCGAGTTGCGCTTCGAGAACGTCGGTGACGAAGCCCTTCGTCCCGGCAGTGCCGTCGTCAGTCGTTATGCTAGCGCCTTTGAAGCGCCCTTTGAAAATTATCCTGTCTCGCGATCTCGCTCCCTGGATGATGAGCGGATTTTTCAGGCGCTCTATGAGATTCGCTAGCGGCGCGACGCCGCAGCCGCCGGCGACTACGCATGCATCCGCCTTCAGCGTGAACCCATTGCCATACGGGCCTCGAATGCCTATCTTATCACCGGCTTTCATTTTGAAAAGCGCGCTGGTGAACTTTCCCTTCTCTTCGACGGTTATCGCCGTCTTATTGCCGGCGTAGGAGAGCGAAAACGGCTTTTCGTCCAGGTCCGGAAGCCATACCATGACGAACTGGCCGGGTTGCGCGTCGATTTTCCTGCCGATGAAAAAAGTCCTGACGTAAGGATTTTCGTATACAATTTTTGTTATCTTCACCATCTCCGGCAGTTCCGTTTTTTTGTAGTTATCCATGGGCAGCACCTATTATCCCGTCGAAGCTTTCGTATCCGTTCTCGTACATCCACTCGCTCATCTCTGAACAGATTTTTTTGAAAACATCCATACCCCTGTAATGCACGGCCGAGCCTACGCCTATCGCTTTCGCTCCAGCCATCATCATCTCAATCGCATCCCGTCCGGTCATGATGCCGCCGATTCCTATTATCGGGATTTTGACGCTTTCGTATATGTCATAGACGCAGCGGATTGCGACGGGCTTGAGTGCAGGGCCGGAAACGCCGCCCATCCTGAAGCCGAGCACCGGCTTTTTCGCGTCTATGTTTATTATCATGCCGGGGCCCATCGTGTTGACGGCGGTTATCGCGGACGCTCCGGCCTTTTCAGCTGCCCTGGCGACGTCACCTATGTTCCTCGTGATGGGAGAGAGCTTTACGAAAACGGGCAGCTTCGTTTTCTTTATTACAGCCCTGACTATCTCGTGCGTCTTTTCTGGGGTGTCCTGTCCGGCGAGCGTGCCGAAGCCCGGCGTGTGAGGGCAGGAAAGCGGAATTTCTATCGCGGAGAACTCGAGACCGCCCAGTGCCTCGGCGACCTTCTCAAATTCGCTTGCGTCCTGCCCTATTATGCTCGCGAATACGGGAGCGCCCAGGCCTTTCAGGCCGGTGAATTCCTTTTTCGCGCCGGCGGTGCCTGGGTTGGAATAACCGACCGCGTTCATGAGACCGGCGTCGAAAGCGATTACGGTCGGGTTCTTGTGACCCTCCCTAGCTTCGAGAGAAATCGATTTGATGGTGACAGCTCCTGCGCCGTTCCTTATGACCTCGGAAAGAAGCGAACGTGAGACGCCAAGAATGCCGGAAGCAAGGATGACAGGGTTCGCGAGCTTTATGCCGCAGAGGCTCGTTTCAAGGTTCATACCTCTCTTCCCTATATCAGCTCTATATTTTCCTTGCCAATCACCCTTTCGCAATAATGGCATTTTATTTTCAGAGGGTTCTTGTCCAGCACGTGGAAATTCGTCTTCGTTCTCTCAGCGTTCGTTATGCAGTTCGGGTTGGCGCATTTTATGATGCCGTTTATGGTATCCGGTACCTCAACCCTGAACTTCTTCGTGACTTCGAAATTCTTGATTATGTTTATGCTCGCCTCGGGAGCGAACAGCGCGATCGTGTCAACCTCCTGTTTCGTAAGGAAGCGTCCGCCTATCTTTATCAGGCCCTTTTTGCCGAGGCTCTTGCTTTCCAGGTTCATGCCGACCGTCACGACGTTTGCGCTGCCCTTGATGTTTAGTATTTCGGCGACCCTGAAAGTGTTCGCCGCTGAAATATGGTCTATCACCGTGCCATCCATTATGGCTGAAATCTTGAGAGTCTTGCCTGTCATTTTATCCTCCCCGTTACCAGCGCTAACAGAGCCTGTCTTACAGTAATCCCATTGCCCGCCTGCTCGAAATAAAGCGCATGGGGCGTATTGTCGAGCTCCGGGTGGATTTCGTCGACCCTGGGCAGCGGATGCATTATCTTGAGTGTCGGCTTGAAATGCGGCAGCATGCTCTTGTCGAGCTTGTAAACGCCTGCGTATTTTTTGTATTCCATCGGGTCAGGGAAGCGTTCTTTTTGGATTCTCGTGGCGTATAAAACGTCGAGCTTCCCTATGACTTTCATCAGGTCGGACTCTTCGTGATACTTTACCTTCTTCCTGTCCAGTTCTTCAGTATACGATTCAGGCATCTTCAGCGCTTCCGGTGAAATCAGGTAAAGAGTCGAGTTGAAATGGGTCAGCGCCGTCGATAGCGAATGCACGGTCCGTCCGTATTTCAGGTCGCCTAGGAAACCGATGTTCAGCCCGTCTATCTTACCCTTCGCCTTCTGTATTGTGTAAAGGTCAAGCAGCGTCTGTGTCGGGTGCTGGTTAGCGCCGTCGCCTCCGTTTATTATGGGCACGCCCGACGCTTCGGCAGCCAGCCTTGCGGCGCCTTCTACAGGATGACGCATGACTATGACGTCGGCGTATTGCTCAGCCATCTTAATCGTGTCCCAGAGAGTTTCGCCTTTCTTCAGCGACGTGTTGCCGGGCTCGGAAAAACCTATGACTTGCCCGCCAAGCCTTGTCATGGCGCTCTCGAAGCTGAGTCTCGTCCTGGTCGATGGCTCGAAAAAAAGAGATGCCATCACCCTCCCTTTCATGAGCGAGGGATTCGGCCTGCTTTCCAGCTTTTTGGCCGTCTTCAAAACGTAGAGAATCTCGTCTTTTGTAAAGTCCTTTATAGAAATTATATCCCTGTTTCTGAACTCCATTTGAATCTTTATTGTATTGCTCAAACGTTTTATAAAGATTTTGAAAAAGCTTTTAAATTTGTGCGAGTTAAATAGTGGTAGTATTTATTAATTCTGCAGGCATGACAAGCAGTTACATACAATACGAGTTGGTGGACAAGATTACGAAAATGTTCGAAATTTATATTAATAATACAATATAATTAACTAACTTTGTATGGGTAGTGGGAGAGGTGTGTTTATGAAAAAAGAGATGTTATCGGTTTTCGTGATTGGAGCGTTCATGCTTACAATCATGTCTTCGGCCTTCGCGGCCACGATGGTGACAGAGGGTCTGCAAATAATACTAACACAGCAGAATCCGTATCCCGTCGAGCCTGGTCAGGTCGTGGACATAGAAATCTCGCTGCAGAACAACGGTTACGCCGAGGCGCAGAATATAATACTTGAGATAAATCCCAATAACCCGTTCACGCTTTTGCCCGGCCAAGAGAAGACCAAAAGCTTTTCCAGAATAGCCGCTCGCGATCACGTTACGGCCACATACAAGCTGCTCGTCGCTCAGGATGCGATATCCGACAACTACGAGCTCGATTTCAAATATTACCAGCCAGGCAGCACCGACGTGCAGAGCACGGACAAGGTGAGCATACAGGTCCAGGGAAAGCCGAAGCTCGTGCTGGACGGCATAGTAACGGATCCGGATGAAATACAGCCCGGCGACACGGTGGTGATAAAGGCTAGAGTAAAGAATCTCGGAACTGGTTCCGCTTCGCTGACAGAAGCGAATCTTTTTTCCAACACAACGTACATACTTCCGGTTTTTTCAGGCGGCATGTATTACATGGGTGAAATAAATCCAGGACAGACAGCCGAGGCGACGTTCACCATGAGCATAGACAATTCCGCCGAATACAAAAACTACCCCAGCATGCTCACGCTTTCTTACAAGGATGAAAGCGGGGAAGACCAGGCGACAAATTTCTACGTCGGCATGCCCGTAAGAGGAAGCCCCGTAATAGAGATATTGAATGCTAAAGTGGAAAGCGCGGACTTCAAGGTCGACCTTGAGAACATAGGCACTGCCAATGCGAAAGCGCTTAAAATTTCTCTCGTGCAGGGTGGACAGGTAAAGGACTCGCAGATTGCCAGCGAATTGCGGCCGTCAAAGCAGAAGACGCTGCGTTTCCGCGGCTTCGAGTACGGCAATGCGATAATAAACATTTCCTATCTGGATGAGAGCAACAAATTTTTCAGCAACGAAATTCCGGTTTCCATTGCCCAGTCAGCATACTCCGAAGAGCAGGCCGGCAACGGCGGCCTTTCGCCGCTAGTGCCGATACTGATAGTGGTCGTGGTGCTGGAAAGCTATTACGTGTGGAGACTACGCAAAAAGTCCGGCAGCAAATAAGCCATAGCGCAGGTTTAGGATGGTAAACATGAAAAAAGTATTGTTTGAGCTGAAGGACGTCTGGAAGATTTACTGCATGAAAGGCACCGAGACGCAGGCGCTGAGAGACATAAGCCTGAAAATAGAGAATGGCGAATACGTAGCGATAGTCGGTCAGTCTGGCTCCGGCAAATCGACGCTCATGCACGTTATCGGATGCCTCGACACGCCCACGCGCGGCAGCGTAGTCGTCGACGGGAAAGAGATATCCCAGCTTGAGGACGACGACCTTGCCAAGATAAGAAGGGAGAAGATAGGCTTCGTTTTCCAGGCTTTCAACCTTATAGACAGCCTTACTGCGGCCGAGAACGTGGCGATGCCGATGAGGTTCAATGGCTATGGAAAAGCGGAATCCATCAAAAGGGCAAAAGAGCTTCTCAAGAGGGTCGGCCTGGAGAAGAGGGTCGATCACAAACCAAACCAGCTTTCCGGAGGAGAACAGCAGAGAGTCGCGATATGCCGCGCCCTGGCGAACGACCCGGAAATCATACTGGCGGACGAGCCAACCGGCAACCTCGACAGCAGGTCAGGCAGCGAGATAATCGCGCTCATGGAAGAGCTTCACAAATCAGGCAAGACGATAATAATGGTCACCCACGACCAGAACCTTGCAAAGCGCGCGAAAAGGCAGATAAAACTGAAGGACGGACAGATAGTGAATGAATAGTTATGATCGACTTTGCGCTAAAGGACCTGAAGGGGCACAGGGTTAGAACAATTCTCACGGGACTAGGGATACTCATAGCCATAACGGCAATCGTTTCTCTCGGCTCAATATCGGCCGGCATAAATGAAATGGTCACATCAACCACGAGTAAAGTAGGCTCCGACACGATTTTCATCATGAAAACGTTTGATTTTTCAGAGATGTCCGGCCCTCCCACATCTTGGCAGATAAGCGACATCAGCCAGGAAGATGTCGAAGCCATAAAATCCTTGTCCGGCATCAAGCGCGCGGTCCCGGTTCTGTCAAAGAGCTTAGGCGGCATCATGGAAGTCGACGCTATCGACATAGACAATCTTGACATTTTCGGCGCTGACGACCTCACGTTCAAGGAAGGCTCCATGCCCGGGAACGATGACCAGGGAGCCGCGCTCGGCTATACCGCGGCCAAGATTCTCGGAGTTGGCGCTGGCGACTACATAACACTCAACAAAAAAGAGGTCGAGGTAATGGGCATCATCGAGGAAGGATACGGGTCTTATGACCTTGTCATACTTTTACCTTACAAATACGGGGAGGAGATTTACGACGCGGAAGGCGAAGCGACTCAAATCATGGTGGAGCCGCAGGACGTTTCTCTTGTCGATGAAATAAAGAACACGGTCGCAGACGAATTTGAAGGCCTCGACGCCATGACCATGGAGGACGCCCTGTCCATGTCGAAACAGATGACCCAGACCCTCGATATTATGACGCTGGGTATAGGTTTCATCGCATCGCTTGTAGCGGCCATAGGCATCATAATAACTATGTATACGTCAGTACTCGAGAGAAGAAAACAGCTTGGCATAATGAAAGCCGTCGGCGCGCTAAGAAGGACGATAATGAAGCAGATACTCGAGGAGGCGCTTCTGATTTCGCTGATAAGCAGCCTCATCGGCCTCGGCATATCTTTTGTTTTCGTGGACCTGATAAACAACGTCCTCCTCGGCGGGACGAAAATAGCGGTTATAACGCCGCTCCTTGGCATAGGGGCGGTTGCGTATGGCGTGATGATTACAATCATATCGAGCCTTTATCCCGCGTGGGTGGCGGTTAAAACCGATCCCATAGAGGCGATAAGAAAGGGTTAGCATGCTTTGGGAAAACATCGTAAGGGAGTTCGGAAGGCACAAGTTCAGGACAGCCCTCACGATACTTGGCGTCATGATAGGCATATTCCTCGTGACCAGCGTTTCTTCGTTTTCCGAGGGGATAATCTACTACGTCAACGACCAGATAAAAATCACGTCCGGCCTTATCACAGTCCACCAGAGCGACATCGCAGGTTTCAACATCCAGGCCAGCGAGATAGACCAGGCCCTCGTGAGCGACGTGGAAGGCATATCCGGCGTGGAAAAGGTCGCGCCCATACTTTACGCTAACATAGACGGCGTCGGCACCGCGATAGGCATATCAAAAGAAGGGGAAAACATACTGCGCGGCGTTAACATGGAGATAGAAGAAGGACGGGATTTCAGCGAGGGCCAGAAAGAAGTTGTTGCCGGAAAAACCTTCGCGGACAACAACAATTACGTAGTCGGCGACCTGATCAAGATTGAAAACACGGAATTTGAGATAGTCGGCATACTTCAGAAGACCGGCAGGAACGACATCGACAACGCGATAAATCTTGACCTACCCGAACTGCAGGATGCCACCGGTAAAAAAGACATGATAACCCTGATGATGATCCAGCCTTCCTCACCAGAAGACGCGGATTTCATCGAGCAGGCCATAAACGATAATTTCGACGAGATAGCGGCGATGACGGACAAGAGCATAATGAATTCGGTTAATGATATGCTGGGCCAGCTCAATGCGCTGACCTTCGCCTTAGGCAGCATCGCCGCTCTCATTTCCGGCATAGTGATAATGAACGTGATGATAATCGCCGTGCGCGAGAGACGCAGGGAAATCGGGACGATGAAAGCGATAGGAGCGACCAACCGTCAGATTCTTCTGTCGATTCTGATGGAGTCTATATCCATAAGCCTTCTGGGAGCCGTGATAGGCGTGGCTCTCAGTTTCGGAGGCGCAGCCTTCATAAACAGCATACTGTTCAGTCCCATCGCCCTCATAACTCCGCGCCTCATGCTGCAGAGCATACTTTTTGCGACGTTAATAGGCGCGGTCTCGGGCATCCTTCCCGCAAGGCAGGCCGCAAAACTCGATCCCATAGAATCGCTGAGATATGAGTAGTTTCAGATTATTCAGCAACAAGAATTTTTAGTGCAAATATCACGGCTATGCCAAGGACTATCGTCAGGAGCTGGACGAATGATTTTTTGGTTTCATAGGCGTCCTTGTGAAGCTCCGGTATAAGGTCCGACGATGCGATGTATATGAAACCGCCGGCTGCGAACGGCACCAGAAAGGCCGTCAGGTTTTCCACGGCATAGCTCGCGATTATGGCGACTATGGTTCCTGCGACAGCGGTAAGCGCTGTGATGAAGTTCAGATAGAGCGCTTTTTTCCTGCTGAAACCGCCATGAAGCAGGACTCCGAAGTCGCCTATCTCTTGCGGTATTTCATGAAAAACAACAGCCAGGGTAGTTACAATCCCAATTGGCACGGATGCCAAATAACTCGCGCCTATTATGAGGCCGTCTATGAAGTTGTGCACACTGTCCCCGACGAGATTCATGTAGGCGAACGGGTGCGGGTGGCTTTTGCTCGTCGGGACGTGACAGTGGCGCCAGTGAACCGCTTTCTCCATGATGAAAAACACTATCATGCCTGATAAAACGGAAACAGATACCATCAGGCCGAAGCCGGACGCCTCGACGGCTTCTGGTAAAAGGTGTATGAAAGCGCCGCCTAGCAATCCGCCTGCCGAAAAACCGACGAGATAAAGCAGTATTTTTGCCAGTTTTTCTTCCTTTATGGAAATCGTTATTACGCCTATGAGAGAAATGGCACTAACGATTAGAACGCTCGCGATTGCATAAAGCCAGGTTTCCAGCAAAACCATGCAAACTATATTATTTTCTGGTATAAAAGCGCGCTCGAATTTAATATTTATATGGCCGATAAAGCTGCCCATCCCGCGCTTAAAAGGGAGATAACCCTATGGCAGGCGACTCTTACTGGCATAGGCCTGATTCTGGGAGCAGGCATTTATGCGCTCATCGGAAAGGCGTCGGCAATCGCTGGTAACGGCGTGTGGCTGTCATTCGCACTGTCTGCGCTGGTGGCGATCTTTACGGGCCTGAGCTATGCCGAGCTCAGCTCAATATTTCCCAAGGCCGGTGCCGAATACGTTTACAGCAAGCATGCGTTCGGAAGGAAGCTTGCCTTCATAATAGGCTGGCTGGTAATAATATCCGGATTCGTATTCTCCGCAACGGTTGCGTTTGGCTTTGCCGGATACTTTGAAAAACTCTTCGGAGCGCCTTATCTGCTGACGGCAGTTGTGCTCATTTTGCTGCTATCCTTCCTGGTATTCTACGGCATCAAGGAGTCGGTCTGGTTCGGAGTGGTGTCCACAATAATCGAGATGACAGGCCTTGTCATAGTAATCATACTAGGTATCCCTTACCTCGGCAGGGTGGATTATTTTGAATTTCCCAGCATTACAGGCGTCTTCACAGCCGCAGCGCTGGTCTTCTTCGCATACGTTGGGTTCGAGCAGATATCCCGTTTGTCCGAGGAAACGAAAAACCCGAAGATCAACATCCACAGGGCCACGCTGTTAGCCATCACAGTAACGACAATACTTTACATACTCGTCGCTATCTCTGCAGTCTCGATACTAGACTGGAACGTCTTAGGCGCTTCGACTGCCCCGATTGCGGACATCGCTTCAAAAATACTCGGACCGCAGGGCTTCATCGTTCTATCCGTAATCGCACTTTTCGCGACTGCGAACACGGTCCTCTTCATGATGGTGGCGACCGCGCGCATGATTTACGGAGTGGGCAAGTCGTTCTCTCACGAAAGCATATTGGCGCGCGTGCATTCTAAGACACGCACGCCCTGGGTGGCGACAATCATAACTGCCGTCTTTTCGGTTGTCGCATTAGGCTTCGGAAAAATCGACGTAGTCGCGAACATGACCGACTTCCTGATATTCGTCGTGTTCATAGTCATAAACGCCGCGGCGATAAAGCTGCGCTACACCAGCGAGCGCGAAGCGCATCATTTCAAGATGCCGCTGAACATCGGACGCTTCCCATTGATACCTGTATTCGGGATAGTGTCATGCATCGCATTGATGGCCCACGTGAATCTCGAGGTAATGGTTTATTCCGTGATCACGATTGCCGTCGGCTTCGCGATAGCCGAAATCCTGGAGAGAAAAGGCATAAAGGCGAAGTTTGAGTAGACTAAGTTCGATTTTTTCGAAGCTTGTTTGTTCTGTCGTATTTTATTTTGAGCGAGATCAAAAAAATAACCATAACCGATTCAATGGTGGCAAATACCAGAAGTGGCAATATGGTGTTTATTGCAGCATATATCCCATACGATATTAAACCCATCAGGGATACTGCTGTCCACAACAAGGATATGTCTTTTGCCGATTTGGTTTTCCATGTCTTCACGAGTTGTGGCGCCAAAGCGACGGCAATTAAGAACCCTCCAATATAACCAACGAGTTCCAAGGTCATACCAATCAAGTTACATTCTTTTCATGCCAAGTTTTAAACTTCTTGTTTTTGATTAGGCTTTTTGGGTAAAAAACTTAAAGCGGAGGGAGGGAGTTGAACCCCCCTATGCCGGTATCTGCGAATTCGCTGCAGCCGGCCACATAGCCGCTTTGTTACCTCCGCTTGTTTTCGGCTTTGTTTTGATTCCGGGATGTAATAATGTAATAATTACATAGTATATAGGTTATTAAAAATTACATTTTTGTTTTCCCGCCGGTTTTCATCAAAAGCTTAAATCTATTTAAGAGGGCGCCGGGTTAACTTAAAATATCCAGGACAGTTCTTGTCCGGCTGCCTGGATTGTAATGCAATGATAATCGGCAAATTGCCTGGTGAATGAAAATATGTTACTTAATCCTCTGCTTGGTTTGGCGCTGTTGCTTTTCGGGGCAAAAATAGGCGGCATTTTATTCGGCAAGCTCAAGCAGCCCAGCGTGATAGGCGAACTGGTGGCGGGCATCGTGCTCGGGCCGTCACTGCTGGCAATAGTGGATACCTCGAGCCTCATCACAGAAATATCAAATCTTGGCCTTCTCTTCATGATACTGCTCGTGAGCCTCAGCATAGACTGGAAAATTCTCGAAGGGCGCGCAGAGCGCTTCAGCTGGATGGAGCTTACGAGAGTCATACTTGTCGTAATCGCAGTTTATGCCATAGGCACTGTGCTGGGCTGGAACATATACACGATGGTAGTGATGGGAACGGTGATAGCGATAGCCAGCACGGCTATAGTCGCACGCACGCTCACCGACATGAAGCTTTTCGGTAGTGCGGAGGGGCAGACGCTCATAGGCCTCGAGGTCGTCGACGAAGTCGTCGCCATAGTCAGCGTGGCCATAATAGCCAACGTGGTGGGAGGCTCGGAGATAACGCTGTGGCCCATACTCACGACGATATTCCTTGTGGTCGGGCTTTTCGTCGTAATGGGTCGCGTTGGTTTCAAGTTCGTCAAGAGGGCCACTGGCTCAATCCAGAAACACGGCATAGACGAAGCGTTGTTCGCTTTCACCTTGCTTTTCGCCTTCTTTTTGGGCAGCATGACTGAGGGGCTTAACCTCGCTTACGTGCTGGGCGTGTTCATTGCCGGCATGCTTCTTTGCAGGAGCGCGCAGCACCCGATAATAACGCGCAAGGTCAAGGAGATAGGTGAAGGCTTTTTCATACCGATATTTTTCGCCTCGGTCGGCCTTTCCATAAACCTTTTCTCGGCATACGACCAGATAATCCCGATACTGATGATAATGGGCATAGTGGTCGGCGTCAAGCTAGTCACGGCCATGACGGCTTTCAAGATGTTCCATTACAATCTCTCGGACGCGCTGAAGCTTTCGTCAGGCTTCGTCACACTCTCCGAGATGACGGCAGTGATAGTTGCCGTCGCTGTAGCGAAGCTTGACCCGGTTTTCTACATCGGGCTTATAGCGTCGTTCGTACTGATTAACGCAGTCTCACCGCTTCTGATAAAATTCGCATTCGGCCGCAAGTCAAGCGCAAACAGAAGAGGATGGAGCTAAGTTATTTTTAAAAAGCTGAATTTTAAGAATTAATTATGGCCGACCCATCATCAATTATCCCAAGCTTACCTTTCCAGAATATAAATGAAATGATAATTTTCGGTATGTTGGTGGTGTCTGGTTTCATCTATCTTTTTTATTGGAGAACTGATAAAAAATTTTCTAAAGAAACTATCAAATTTGAGTTCGATGTTTTGCTTTTTAGCCTCGTTTTCAGTTCGATTTTCATAATTATAACTCTCGGTACAATCACGACTCTGAATATGATGACTGTGAGTTCAATGGGGAAAATGCTGTTCCCTGACGAAAAAATTATCTCATTTGATTTCTTGGCATATGAATATGCAATCGTTCTATTTTTCATTATCTTTCTGAATCAGACAAAGGTTAGAAGGTGGATTGACAGTTCCACTAAGAAGTTTTATGAAAAAGGTCTTGGTTTTCATGGTTTAGTAATAGGGATAGTTGTCATGGGGCTTGTTGGTTTATACTTTTCTAACATGCTAATTAATATCTCAATTGTTATTTTGTTGATAACATTTTGTTTCATACTGATACCACTTCTTATCGTAATCGAAATAACTAAAAGATTGCTTAAAAATAAAAGTTTAATTTGATTTTCAGTAAGCTTTGGCGAATAGTGCGGTCGCTTTCGCTGGTTTGCCGCAGATGGTGCATTTTCCTTCGCTGGTTTCGCTTTCTATGCAGCGGATGGTGGCGGTAGTTTTCTCCTTTGTCTTCTCCTCGCATTCCGCGTAGCCGCACCAGTGGGCGCGGACCATCTTCCTGTTCTGTATGAGCTTTTCCAGCTCTTCGAAGTTCCTGGCATCCTTTATGTTCGCGGTCATGAACTCTTTCGCTTTTCTGAAAAGGTTTTCCTGTATGAGCTCGAGCGTTTTCCCGGCCGCGTGCTCGACCTCGCTTTCCTTGACAGGTTTCTTCTCTCCGGAGTCGCGTCGCACGAAGACGACTTGCCCACTCTTTATGTCGCGAGGCCCGATCTCTATGCGTAGCGGCACGCCTTTCATTTCCCATTCGTTGAACTTCCAGCCAGGCGAATATACGTCGCGGTCGTCCAAGCGGACGGAAAATTTACCCTCAAGTTTCTCCCTGATTTTTTCGCCTTCTTTCAGAACTTCAGCTTTCGTGTCGTTGTCGTAAATCGGGATTATGACTATCTGTACCGGGGCGACTTTCGGCGGGAGAACAAGGCCCTTGTCGTCGCCGTGGGCCATGGTGAGCGCGCCTATCGTGCGCGTCGTCAAACCCCACGATGTCTGCCAGACTAGTTTCTCCTTACCCTCGTCGTCCATGAACTTGATGTCGAACACTTTTGCGAAATGCTGGCCGAGTTTGTGCGACGTCGCCATCTGCAGGCCGCGCCCGTCAGGCATCAGCGCCTCTAGGGCGATGGTGTAGTCCGCGCCGGCGAACGTTTCGCTCCTCGACTTCTTGCCCATGAGGACCGGAATCGCGAGCTGAGTTTCTATAAGCTCCCTGTATTGGCTCGCGCGGAGGGCGACTTCCTTTTCGCATTCCTCCTCGGTTGCATGCGCGGTGTGACCTTCCTGCCATAGGAATTCGCGCGTGCGAAGGAATAGCCTAGTCGCTTTCACTTCCCAGCGGATTATGTTGCACCACTGATTTATGCGTAATGGAAGATCGCGCCAGGAGCGTATCCATTTCGCGTAAGAATCATACATTATCGTTTCTGACGTCGGGCGCAGCGCGTAACGCTCTTCACCATCGTCTTTCTTCTCGACCCATGCGACTTCAGGCATGAAGCCTTCGAAATGCTCGGACTCCTTCTTCAGGAAGCGCTCGGGGATGAAGAGCGGGAAATACGCATTCGAGACGCCGGTTGCCTTTATCCTGTCATCGAACCAGCGCTGTATCTTTTCCCATATGGCGAAGCCGTAAGGCCTTATGATCATGCAGCCGCTTATCGGAGCGTAGTCGGCGAGACCCGATTTTTGCACGAGCTGGTTATACCACTCGGAAAAGTCCTCGGACTTCTTGATTTTTAGTATGTCCGCTTCTTCTTTCGTCCCTTCAGGTTTTCTGACTTCGTGCTTTTGAACCGTTTTTTTGTGCTCCATACATCCACCAATACGATGACAATTACTAAATTGTTGGTCGAAGTTATTAAATAATCATTCCCGTTTTGTTTTGGGTAAATTAAACTATAAATTACTGAAAACAAAGCTGACGGAGCGTTATACGCGCTCTTCCTCGTACGGCCTGTAATGGGTCAGTTCCCTGCCGATTATGTATCTGATGTTCTTGGATACTATATTGGTCGTTATCTTGCCGATTATCTTGCCGTCGCTAACGACCGCCAGTCTTCTTATCATTTTCTTGTCCATGATTTCGCTCGCCTTTGATACGTCTTCATTGGCGTCGATTGTTATGACTGGCGAGTTCATTATGCGCTTGACGGTCACGTATGCAGGATCCTTGCCCGTAGCCACGACTTTCCTCAGAATGTCCCTTTCCGTCACTACGCCGAGCGGCGTTCCGTTCTCGAAAACGAGCGCGGAGCCTGTAGCGTGCCTTTCGAGCGTCTTGGCAAGCTCGGTTACAGTGGTTTCAGGGCTCACTTTTACCCATTCCTTCATGACGTCTTTTACCCTCAAGGATGACACCAAAATATATTGGAACTGTAAATCTTTAAAAAGACCTCCCACATATAATATATGCTCATAGATGCCACAAACTCGGCGGCGCATAACCCTATGTGCCAATGCTGACAGGCATTTATGACGAAGATGTGAGCTTAATTACATTCAGAAAATTAAGTTTGAAGTAGGAGAACGTGAGAAAAGCAGCGAGATTTACAAGGAGTTTAAATAAATCCCGCCAATTTTTAATTCCGGCTGATCCTGCCGGAGGTCACTGCTATTCGGATATGACTAAGCCATGCAAGTAATGGGTTAAACCATTGCGTAAAGCTCAGTAACACGTAGTTAACCTGCCCTTAGGCCTGCCACAATCTCGGGAAACTGAGGCTAAAGACAGATGGGTAATAAAATCTGGAATGATTTATTGCTGAACTAAGGATGGGACTGCGGAAGATTAGCTTGTTGTCAGGATAAAAACCTGACAAGGCGATAATCTTTACGGGCCTTGAGAGAGGTAGCCCGGAGATGGATTCTGAGACAACAATCCAGGTCCTACGGGACGCAGCAGGCGCGAAACTTTCCCAATGCACGCAAGTGTGAGGAAGATATCCGGAGTGCTCTCTCTTAGGAGGGGGCTTTTCTGGAGTCCAGACCACTTCAGGAATAAGGGGTGGGCAAGACGGGTGCCAGCCGCCGCGGTAATACCCGCGCCCCGAGTGGTGACCGCGATTATTGGGCTTAAAGCGTTCGTAGCCGGTTTTGTAAGTCCCCGGTGAAATCGATTGGCAAACCAATCGGCTTGCTGGGGATACTGCATTACTTGGGACCGGGAGAGGTTAGAGGTACTCCAGGGGTAAGGGTAAAATCTTATAATCCTTGGGGGACCACCTGTGGCGAAGGCGTCTAACTAGAACGGATCCGACGGTGAGGGACGAAAGCTAGGGGAGCGAACCGGATTAGATACCCGGGTAGTCCTAGCTGTAAACGATGCCTACTAGACATCGGAAATCTCAAGGGGGTTTTCGGAGTCGGAGGGAAACCGTTAAGTAGGCCGCCTGGGGAGTACGGTCGCAAGGCTGAAACTTAAGGGAATTGGCGGGGGAGCACACAAGGGGTGGAGGCTGCGGTTCAATTCGACTCAACGCGGGGAACCTTACCAGAGGCGACAGCAGTATGAAGGTCAGACTTAAGATCTTACCAGACACGCTGAGAAGTAGTGCATGGCCGTCGTCAGTTCGTGCCGTGAGGTGTCGTCTTAAGTGACGTAACGAACAAGACCCACGCTTCATGTTGCTAACCAATTCTATTGGTGCACTCATGGAGGACCGCTGACGATAAGTCCGAGGAAGGTGTGGTCGACGGCAGGTCCGTATGCCCTGAATCCTCTGGGATACACGCGGCCTACAATGGATGGTACAATGAGATGCGACACCGAAAGGTGAAGCTAATCTCGAAAACCATTCCCAGTTCAGATCGAGGGTTGCAACTCACCCTCGTGAAGCCGAAATCCCTAGTAGTCGCTGGTTAGCATCTAGCGGCGAATAAGTTCCTGCTCCTTGCACACACTGCCCGTCAAGCCATCCGAGTGAAGTCTTGGTGAGGTTTTTCTTTCGAGAAAGATCGAACCAATTTTTTGCAAGGAGGGCTAAGTCGTAAAGTGACGAGATGGGCAATTTGAGAGACTCCAAAAGAGTCTTTATGACAGCTAGAAGTGTGCGTCTTAAACGATAGAAACATGCTACGCATGTTTCGATCTACGCGACTCTAGTGTAAAATATCATCTCATCACCCGATAAACAAGGTAACCGTACGGGAACGTGCGGTTGGATCACCTCCTTATATAATATCTCGCGCTCTCAATGCGTCTCCTACTTCTTTACACAGTCTTCAAAATCGATTGACGTATACTTGGTATGCGTCCTTCGTTAGTATTGGGCCGATAGATCAGCGGTAATGCGCGGGCGCAAGCCTACGATCGCTTGAGATCGCTCGCTTTGCAAGCGAGAGGCCGTGGGTTCAAATAAAGCCTCGGCGTGATCTGGGGCGATTGGAATTCCCACTCGGTCCATAAACGGGAACGAAGCGCGAACAAGGTATATAAAGACCCGGCAACAATATAATAGTTGCTCACGCTTACGGAAAACGCAGGTGATGTCTGCGATTTCCAAAACAATGGCTATCCAAAGCTGTTCAGAGCTGTGCCATACGTCGTGACAGGAGAAATGGCATTGCAGTCGGAGGGTGGCGTACGCGAGTACGATATCTGTTTTTCTGGGCAAGCTAAGGCTAGCTACAACCAAATCACCAATATCACGGATCATGATAACCACATCACACCGAACCGATTGCGGTTGATGCAAACCCGCTTTCGGCATATGAAGCCCTTCAGCGAACGCTGACGGGTGGATTAGAGAGGAGCGATGAATATCATACAGTCACCTGAACGGGACGCGCAAGCGACCGTAATGACGAGGTGAACACCAATTGAGTTCCTTGATGATGAAACATTGGCGAGTTGTCCTGACAAAAAGGATCTGCTACGTTGTGTGGTGGATGGTTTGGTTCGAGGGCCGAAGAAGGACGTGGCAAGCTGCGATATGCCGGGGGTAGACGCAAGCAGTCTTTGAACTCCGGATCTCTCAATGAGACTTCTTAACTTCGGTTGTTGGCCTTCGGGTCATCGGTGACGCCCTGAATTGAAACATCTTAGTAGGGGCAGGAAAAGAGAACAATAGTTATTCCCTTAGTAGAGGCGATTGAAAAGGGAAGAGGACAAACCGAATCTCCTGGTGAAAGCCAGGAGAGATGTGGGGTTCGGACCTGTGCTCATCCTAACTTCTAAGTCCGAAGTGATCTGGAAAGATCCACGGCAAAGGGTGATAGTCCCGTAGGAGGACGGAAGAAGGTTGATAGCGGGTATCCAGAGTACCAATGGTCGAAGATCCATTGGGAATACGGGAGCCAGTAACTCCTAATCCTAAATACACCTCGAGTCCGATAGCGCACAAGTACGGTGACGGAAAAATGAAAAGTATCCTTAATCGGAGATTAAAAGAGCCTGAAACCATGCAACTATAGGTAGACATTGCTTCTGCTTTGCAGGAGTTTTGTCGCCCGTGCGGAAACACGCGTCAAGGAGTTTATTTTTGTGGCGAGGGTAATTCAAGTACCCATAGCGAAAGCGAGAACTGCGCAGCGGCTTCGTGCCGTCAGGCAGTCAGGTTTGAAAGAGCCTACAGTCACAAGGATAAGACCTGAAGCTAGTCGATCTAGCCCTTGGTAGGGTGAAGTCTGGCGAAAGCCAGATGGAGGCCCGGTAGAGATGCTGAGATTCAAATCGCTCACGTAACCTGGGGCTAGGAGTGAAATGCTAATCGAGATTAGCGATAGCTGGTTCCTCTCGAAATATGCCTCAGCATAGCCTGGTCGGAGATGGATGGCGGGGTATAGATACTGATTGGGCAACCAAGGACCGAAAGGTCCAGTTGTCCTGTCAAACTCGGAATCTACCATCATCGCAGAAGACTGGAGTGGGAGCGCCGGGGTAAGCTCGGTGTTCGAAAGGGCGAGAACCCAGCCTAAAATTAAGGTCCCTAAATTCAAGCTAAGTGATAAAAAGCGTCTTCAACCTTATACAATAGGGAAGTTGGCTCAGAAGCAGCCACCTTTTAAAGAGTGCGTAATAGCTCACCTATCTAGGTTGTGGGCCTTGAAAATGGACGGGACTAAGCTTGGTACCGATATTTTAGATTCCTAAAAGGAATATGGTAGAGAGGTGTCCTGCTAGGGCAGAAGTTCTCTCGTAAGAGGGAATGGACCTTGCAGGAATAAGAATCTTGATGATAGTAGCAGCAATAGTGAAGTGAGACACTTCACCACCTAAAGGGCAAGGGTTCCTCAGCAACGTTCGTCGACTGAGGGTTAGTCGGTCCTAAGGCAAGCCCCAATTGGAACTTGCCGAAAGGGAAGCAGGTTAATATTCCTGCACCATGAGAATACGAGTGGCGACACAAGTTCATTTCCTGACGCTTCTGGATAAATCGATCATTTCGGTGATTAACCGGTTAAACCTGTGGAGTACCGTAATGGTGAGAAACAGGCCAAGCCGGCAATAGCTGACGTATGTCAGTTCGGTTGACTTCAGGAGCCCGTGAAAAGGGAAATGGAATGGATTTTTCATGTCCGTACCAAGAACCGTTACTGGTGCCCCTCGCTGAGAAGGCGAAGGTGTAATAGGAAAATTCAGGTCAAGGAATTCGGCAAAATCGCCCTGTACCTTTGGTATAAGGGGTGCCTAATCTTCTGGCTCAGCCAGAACGATTAGGTCTCAGTAACTAGTGGGTTGCGACTGTTTAACAAAAACGTAGGGGGCTGCTAGGTGGAAACGCTTTGTATAGCTCCTGAGGCCTGCCCAGTGCCGGTGTGTTAAACTGGCTAAAACCAGCCAAGCCCCGGTAAACGGCGGCGGTAACTCTGACCGTCTTAAGGTAGCGTAATCCCTTGTCGATTAATTGTCGACCTGCATGAATGGCTTAACGACATCCCAACTGTCTTGATCTGAAGCCTAGCGAACTTAGTTGTCCAGCGAATATCCTGGAGTCCTTCAGCGGGACGAGAAGACCCCATAGAGCTTTACTGCAGTCTGTTGTTGTAGTATGCTGATGGTCGCATAGCGTAAGTGGGAGCATCGCACTCAAGTCTTCGGGTTTGAGGAAGGCGTCAATGTAACACCACTCCACCGTCAACATATTGCTTACCTTTAGGGGGACAGCAATTGATGGGCAGTTTGGCTGGGGCGGTACGCCTCTGATAAAGGATCAGAGGCGCCCTATGGTCGGCTCATTCCGGTCAGAAATCGGAAGTAGAGTGTAAGGGCAAAAGCCGGCCTGATAGGATTCTGCAAGGCAAAGAATCCTAACGCGAAAGCGTGGCCTAGCGATCCGCTGTGTCTCTATTAGCTGAGAGCCAGCTCTGTCAGAAAAGTTACCTTGGGGGTAATGGAGTCGTGGCGCGTGAGAGTCCATAACTCATTTCTCGTTCTCGATAAGTCTGAACAAAAAACGATACATACCTTGTGTATGTTAAAGCTTTTTGTCAGGACAAGCAGAAAGCAGAATATAATCTGTTGGCTGTTGAGTCACGTGTACCTATGCCCATTCATTGGGCTGCAAAGGTGCGTGTGATGATGAAAAATCGAGAAGTGAGAGGTCAAATCGACCGCGCTCGTTGCTTCTCCGCCGTCGGCTCGGCTCTTCCTGGATGTGCAGCAGCGTCCAAGGGTGGAGGTGTTCACTCATTAAAGAGTCACGCTAGCTGGGTTAAATACGGTGCGAGCCAGTATGGTCTATATCTGCTGAAGGTGTTGGTTACCTGAGGGTAGAATGCAATTAGTACGAAAGGAACACTGCGTTGTGGCCTCTGGTGTATCGGTTGTGTCTGCATTGCCGAGTAGCTACGCCGCTGAGGATAAAGGCTGAAAGCATCTAAGCCTGAAGCCTCTCCCGAAAATAGGTAACCGTTCATCAAACTGATACGCAAGTATCGGCGCGATGAGGAAGGTCTCGTAGACGACGAGGTTGATGGAAGCGGGGTGTAAGTACCAAGCTTAGGCGAGGTATTCAGCCCACGTTCCCCAATCACCTGACAGATCTTTGTCAAAAGGACAACTCGCCATCATGTTTCCTCTATTTTTATTAATGGAGAACAAACATAGCGCAAGCTATATCCAGGTTTTACTTGATTTTGAGTCGGTAAAACCGATAACCAGAGAAAGCGCGACTAACCTATAAAAAACTTTGCAGCCCAATAATAATTGGTCCACGGTCTGGTCAAAGAGGTGCGGCATTAGCCCCCCGTGATGCAGGGTTAAAATTCGTGCCCTGATCAGAAGGCCATGGGCTTTGTTTCTAGCGATTTTACGTTAAAATAACCTTTTTAAATTGCGAAACACAAGGAATCTTGTTGAGCCGGGTGGATAGCTCGCCTTGCGCAAGCAGGGAGGTAAGTTCCATACACTCGCGCTGACACCAAAACGTGTTGGCAAAGCACGACGTTGCAAGACGATGCCCGAGAGGGCAAGCCCGATCGCAGAAACGACCTTCGCTTCGGAGCCATGATGCCGCAAGGGAGAGCGACGAAGGAGCGGAAGGGTGAAATTGAACCGGGCCGTGCGGGTGAAAGCGTAGGGCAAGCGTGCAGGATCGCACGAACCCGATCGCGAGTCAGAAAAATGCTATCGCCACGTTCAGGCTTAGTCGCCTGCGTGATGACAGAAAATGGGCTATGCCCGGCACAACACTTTTTAAATCCAGACTGGATATATGTGATATTATGAGCAAAGAAAGGACAATGATGCCGCAGTCGACGGCCGGCCTGATTCGCTATTTCGAGGATTCGGAATCCGCGATAAAACTGAAGCCGGAGCACGTCATAGGCGGCGCGGTCGCAATCATAGCGATTGAAATAGCCCTCAAGTTCCTGATAGTCGTTTAAACCAGTTTAACAGTTTTCTCGTGCTTGCTCCTGAAAATGTTTTTATCCTGCTTTACGGCCTTGTTGCAATATGATTTTATATGCCTTGTTTTTTGTGTGACTATCCGCCAGTTGCGCAGTGGACAGCGTCCGCTTTTATATCATCACTGTTCCCTGCCACTACTTTAAATTTGTTTGGCCCGAAAATTATATTAGGGTTGGGAGGGGTTGTATATGGTAATGCCTTTGGTTACTAAGATAAACGACAAGATAACGCTCATTCATCTTTCTGATCTGGATTCCAATATCTATCTGCTGGGGAAGGATACCGTAATCGATTCGGGCACGGGATCGAACTTCGTCAGGCTATATGACATACTAAAGAAGCTGAAGCTCGACTTCGAACTGGTAAAGAATATCGTCAATACGCACATGCACTGGGACCACATAGGCGGGAATGGATTCTTCTCGAACGCGAAGATACACATACACGAGAAAGACGCGCTGGTTCTCGAGAAAGGCGACGCGAACATGAGTAACGCCGCATACTTCAGCGGCAAGATGAAACCGGTCAAAGTCGCAGTTAAGCTCAAGGACGGCGACCAGATTTTCGGCTTCAAGGTCCTGCATACGCCAGGCCACACGCAGGGCTCTATATGCCTTTACGACCCGAAGGACAAGATTCTCATTTCAGGCGACACGCTGTTCGCGGACGGCGTGGGCAGGACCGATCTCGCTGGCGGCAGCGAAGACGACCTGAGCGCTTCGATAGAGAAACTCTCGTCATTAAAGATAGATAAGATACTGCCCGGACATGGGGAGCCCGTGCTTAAAGGCGGGGAAAAAGCCATAAAGAGCATAGTTTCGTCTGTAGACGAGGAAGTTTAAAGCCAAAAAACAGGCAGTTTGAACCGAGACGTGATGTTTATTTCTTCTCTTCTATGAGGACGCCGTTCACGACACCGTGCTGGCCCGGTTTCGACGTCACCCTCACAGAGCCGATTTCCGTTTTCACAATCGCGCCCTTCGTTATAACGTTCATCCTGACGTAGTGTGGGTTGGCCGGGTTCTTTTCCACGGTAATGATCTTGAGCTTCCTGATTTTTTTGGTCTTGGGATCAGCCACGTTTATCTCGTTGACTGTAAGCAGGTTGAGCTTGACGTTGCCTCCGCGCGTCCTCGTGACCTTGACGCGCTTCTTGACGTCCAGCCTGGTCTCGATGAACTCGCTACCCCTGTCCATTTTCCTTTTCTTCCTGAGCCTCCTGATGAGTTTTCCGGTAGGCCCTCTCCTTGAACGCAAATGCCATTTCACCATATGCAGCACCGATTCTATATAATTGAAGGCGTTATATTTAAATAGATAGCTGGCTTTTAATTATTATAAGTTAAGTATACACGGAACTATTTTACCCGATTTTGAATTGGGTTTTGGGAGGAGGTTATGGAAATGCAACAAAGGCCACTGGACGTCCTTGGAAGCGCTGAACACAAGAGGATAATAATCCAGGTCAAGAACAGGGACAAAATAATAGGAATTCTTAAAGCGTTCGATTCTCACCTTAACATATGGCTTGACGACGCAGAGGTGCAGAGCGCTGACGGCGAAAGGTCGGAAAAGCTTGGAACGGTCCTAGTAAGAGGAGATAACATAGTGCTTATTTCTCCCGGAAAATAAGGCTGCAAGCTTATAAATAAACGAACCAAAACGTGATACTATGTCAAAGGGAACGCCCAGCATGGGTAAGAGGAACCAGAAGACGCACATTTTATGCAGACGTTGCGGTCGCCATGCTTACCATGCTTCAAAGAAGGTATGCGCAGCCTGCGGCTTCGGAGCCTCGAGAAAACTGAAGAAGTTCAACTGGCAATGGAAGACGGTGCAGCGCGACAAGAGGACAGAATAAGACAGCTGTTACCCATATAAATAACCTGTTATATATCATATGTTATCGACAGACGACTTGTCAGTTCATTTCAGGTTGTCTTTCGATAAAAATGGGCCCGTAGCTCAATTGGCAGAGCACCAGACTCTTAGATGTTATGAGGCGCTTGCGCCCGTGACTGCGTGATATCTGGGGGTCGCGGGTTCGAGTAAGCATTTTACCCAAAAGCCAGCAGCTTACGCTTGCAGGTAAAGCTTTCGAAAACCCCGCCGGGCTCATTTACCATTTTTATGCGTTTGCGGCTGCCGCAGAAATGAGCAATCCTAGATTCTGAAAGAAATGAGATGCTTCACGTGTTTTACGGCTTTGGGCTGGGCGCTTATTATGTCGCTAGCGGTTATTATCCCCACAAGCCTGCCTTTACCGTCAACCACAGGGAGCTTCTTGATTTTGTTCTCGTTCATAAGCATCGCTGCCTTGATGATGGGCCTCTTCGGGCCTATATTTATTACATAATGAGTCATCACGGCTCTGACTTTCGTTTTCTTTAAGTCTTTAATCTCTTCTGAGGCTATCGCGACAAGTACGTCTCTTTCTGTAAGCATGCCGACGGGCTTTCCGCCCTTCGCCACGACCACGCATCCTATGTGGTTGTCGGCCATGATCTGCATGGCTTCAAGAAAACTTGTATCTGGTTTTACGGTAATCACGTGCTTGTTCATGATTTTTTCAACCAGCATACTACCAAAAAACTATTGTGAAAGATGCCTTTTAAATGCGGCCTGATCGAATAAAACTGAAGAATTAAAATTTATCTGAGTTCTATGTCTATCTTTACGTCTTCCGGGATGGGAAGGCGCACGATCTGGCGGAGCGCTCTTTCGTTGGAGCCGATGTCTATGACGCGCTTGTGTATCCTCATCTCCCAGCGGTCATAAGTAGCGTTGCCATGTCCGGTGCCGTCGCCGCACGGCGTTTTCATCGTAACGACCTTGAGCGTCTTGGTGGGCATCGGTATCGGGCCGCGTATGGAGACTCCGTATTTCTCGGCGATTTCCTTTATCATGTTGCATATCTCGTCGAGCTTCTGGTAGCTCTTTCCCGCCAGCTTAATCCTTGCGTATTCCATGAGCATCACGTATGTTTCCAGTCTTTTTAACCTTACCTCTTGGATCTCTGCTTGTATCTCCTCGGGCCCTGAGATGATCTCGGTGGCTTGTGAGGTTCCGTCCTTCTCGGGTCGTATACCAGCAGATTCCTGTCGTAGTCCATGAGTTTTTTCTTCAGCACAGCGCCGAATATCTCGCTGAGGCCGCGCGCAAAAGCCTGGCGGACTGCATCGGATTGCCCGGTAGCACCGCCGCCCTTCGCAATCGCTACAAAATCATAAGTCTTCCAGTCCTCGCTTTCCATTACTATGAACGGCTCCTGGATGCGCATGCGCAGGATGTCGTTTTTCATGTTCTCAAGCGGCTGGCCGTTGACGCTGATTTTGCCGGAGCCCGGCTTTATCGTCGCATTTGCAACAGCCTTCCTGCGCTTTCCTATAGTGAATATGATGCCAGTACTCTTCTTTGCGGCTTCCTTCTGATTCGCTTGCGCGTCTTTCTTTTTCGTCATGTTTACACACCAAAGTTCTTTGAAATGTCCTCTATGCGGACGAATTTGCAGCCCGACTTCGTTTTCGTGCTGCTTATTATTTCCGCCTTGTCGTTCTTGAATTCAATGGGAACTTCCCTGAAGACCTTGAGCTTCCTGTAAGCCGTCCTGCCCCTCGGCTTGTGGAACGGCAGCATGCCCCTGATTATTCTCCTGAGAATCCTTTCGGGCTGCTTCGGGTAGAACGGGCCGTGGTATGGGTCGCCTCTCTTTATCTTCTGCTCGTAATCGGCTTCAGTCGCTTTCGGGTTCCCCGTTATTATCGCCTTCTCGGCGTTGACTATGACTATTTCCTCGCCGTTAAGCAGGCGCTTCGCTACCGTAGACGCGAGCCTTCCTGCAACACAATCCTGGGCGTTTATCACGGCGACCATATCAATCACTTAAGCTATTATCCTGACATCTTTGCCTTTGGGATTCTTCTCGTAAAGCTCTTCAATCGAAAGGCAGGTCCCGCCCGCCTTTTCAATCTTCTGGCGCGCGCTTCCGGAAAACTTGAGAGCCGCGACATTCACGTGCTTGCTTATCTGGCCTGAGCCAAGCACGATGCCGGGAACGACCAACGTCTCTTTCGCCTGCGCGAGCTTCTCTATGCTGGTAAGATTGACCTCAAACTTCACCCTGCTGGGTCTGTTAAGACTCTCCGCGACAGCTTTCCATACACCGCTTTTGTTCTTGACGCCGTCCACGTAAAGCTTCTCCACAAGCGCTTTCGTGTAGTCGTTCTTGTTCCTTACTTTCATAGGTATCAACGTAATATCGATAGGATAATCTTATGCTAATATATATTTAAATATTAATTAACCATGCATTTCGCTGGAGTGCCCCGACGCTTCGCTATTTTAGCACCTTTCCGGTTTCCAGATACCACAGGTAAAGATCAAGCTCCGAAAGGTTAACGCCTATCTTTGACGCGAACTTCTTCAGGATCTTTTCAATCTCGATGTATTTGTTCCTGGTGAGCGTTTTCGGCCGGACGACCGCGCCCCATCTCTCCAGAATGTCGATTATGTGGAAGTCAAGTATCGCGACGTCGATGAAGCCCACGTTTCGAAGGAAATGGCTTGCTTCCTTGTATCCGAGGCCTTTCACGTTTTTGACCAGCCATTCGCGCAGGCTCGCGCCATCCGGCGACGACACTATCCTTTTCAGCGAGCCGAAGTGTTTTCTGGCTTCCACGATGTATTTCGCCCGGACGTTGGGATATCGGTGGCCCAACTCGCGCAGGCGCAACGCTAGCGTGGCTTCAGGAAGCGTGACGAAGCCGTTGCCTATCGCCTTCTGTATGCGCATGCCGCCTTCCGCGCTGTAGTTAGCGGTCAAGATACAGAAGCACATCTCGCTGAATAACGCTCGTTCGTCTTTCCGGCCGAGCTCCGCAAATTCGCTGACACGAGTGTCGACTATCTTCTTCATGTCGCCTGCCATTAGCTCGCACACGCGCTTTATTTCCCTTTCCATATTCATACCTGCTAAAGCTGATCCTGAAGCAAATAGTGGTTTGTCCGCAAGAAATAAATAGCTACCTGCATTTCTGGTAAGGGTTTCTGGGCACGATTATCCACAATACGATGTAAAGCAGTATGCCGAAGCCCCATGCGAGCGTCCCGATTATCCAAAGTATCCTTATTATCGTCGGGTCGATGCCAAGGTATTCGGCTATGCCGCCGCACACTCCGCCCAGAATCTTGTCCTTGCATGACCTGTACAGCCTGCGGACTTCTTCTGAGTTTTGCGTTTTTACGGGTTTTGTCCTTTCCACTACACGCTCCTCGTGCTGGTAAAGCGTCTTTTCAGTCGCGATAATTATCGCCAGGACGATGTAGCCCACGCAAAGGAAAAGCCAGAATACGAGAAATATGCTCTGGCTTATGTATGAAACGAGGCTGGATATGAAAGCTATGTTCAGCGTCGTGTTCATGATTTGCAGCGCGTGCGCCCCTATCCAGAAGCACGTCGCTATGCCGACGGCGACCGAAACCGGGGAGAACAGCCTGTAAAGCCTGTAGTTGACCTTGCAGAAATGCGAAGTGTACGAGAAGAACAGCATGAGCATGAAGAACACTCCGATGTTGCCTGTAAGGAACGCGTTTATGTCATTGAGCAGCCAGCTCTGGACGTTGTTGTTTATGAAAGATATGACCCATGTGAGAAGGACCATTATTATGATGCCTATGACGCTGGTTATGAGGGGCCCCAGCACGCCGAAAGTCTTGCTGAAAGAATTGTCAAATTCATTCCCCTTTTTCTCCCATTCCCTGCCACGACGTTCCATGTGCCTGCCGAAGCGGTTGCCGAGATCCTCGACTTCGTCTCCGAAATCCCTGAAGCGCTTATCCATGACAGTTTCTTTTTTCGTTGTTTTGATTGGCTTCTTTTTTCTGGCCATACAAATATTTCGTTTCCTTTATTTAAACGTCTTTTCGCCTGATTTTTATACGGCTTCGTCCAAAGTATTAACATGCTTGAAATGTTCATAGTCAGCCTGCTGGCGGGCCTGGCGACCGCGCTCGGGGGCCTTATAGTCATTTATGTCAGGAAGATTGGCCAGCGCACGCTGGGCTTTGGCCTCGGGTTTTCCAGCGGCGTCATGATAATAATAGCGTTCCTCAGTCTCTTTTTCAAGGCCGTGCAGTTCGGGACATATGAGCTCGCCGTCATGTCCTTCATGGCGGGCGCGCTGCTGATGATGGCCCTTGACTTCTTCGTACCGCACCAGTATTTCATAAAGGAAGCGCGCTTCGAAAAGGAAAGCCGCCTGAGATTTCTTAGGGTGGGAATGATGGTTGCCATTGGCATGACGCTGCACAATTTCCCGGAAGGCGCGATAGTCGGTATCGGCTACACCGTGCTTCCCGCCTTCGGTATAGTGCTTGCTATTGCCATAGCGGTTCACAACATACCGGAGGGCGTTGCAATCGCCCTGCCTTTAAGGGCGAGCGGTATGAAAAAGTCGAAGACATTTTTGATAACGCTTGCATCGGGTCTGGTGGAACCGTTCGGAGCGCTTGTCTCCGTGGTTTTCCTCTCAGCCGTGGCAGGCATAGTGCCCATTGCCCTCGCGTTCACGGCTGGCGTCATGGTTTACCTGGTCGTGGACGAACTCATACCCCTTGCCAACAAGGAATGCGACCTGCACTCGATAAGCATCGGTATAATTTTTGGCATGGGGCTGGCGTTTATCCTGGAAACTCTGGTGTAAGCCCGGGATTCAGAATTTGAAAATTACCACAGCCACGTTTTCTGCTAGTTTTTCAGCAGGTCTTCAAGGCGCTTGTTGACCGCGTTCCAGTCGACGACGTTCCAGAATGCCTCGATGAATTTCGCGCGGTCGTTTTTGTAGTCAATATAATACGCATGCTCGAACACATCTACCACCATCAGTATCCTGAACATCGGGTAGACGTTTGCGTTGTGTTTCTCCACCTGCATGATTATGGGACGTCCTGTTTGCCTGCAGAACGTCAGCGCGGCCCAGCCGCTGCCTTCGACGCTCATCGCGGCTTGGGTGAACTCTTTTTTGAAGCGCTCAAAACTGCCGAACTCGTGGTTTATGGCGTCGAGTATCCTGCCATGAGGCTGCGTCTTATGCGGAGGCGAAAGATTGCCCCAGAACAGCGAATGCATAAGATGGCCGCCGATATGGAACGACAGCTCTTTGAGCGTCGCCTTCATGTCCACGTCGTTCCCATCAACTCTCGCCTTGTCCAGTTTTTGCAGTATCGCATTCGCGCCGTTCACATACGCCTGATGATGCTTCTCGTAATGTATCTTCACCTGCTCCTCCGAAATGTGCGGCGACAAATCGCCGTAGCCGAAATTGAGTTTCGGCAAAGAATATAGTTTTCCTTCCATGCGATCACTCCAGCTATTTTATCATAAACAAGGTTTCCCTTCAAAAGGACCGTACCATCCACCTAGTAATTCTCCAGGCATATCTACTATCCAAAAGATGTTTTCATTTCCAGAATAAAAAGCATATCTCCAAGGCTCATCCATTATATTTGGATCATCTGAATCTAAGATAATTTTAGTTAATGTAGAATTGTCATTAGGAGATCTAGGATTTTGATCTCCCCACCCTTGTGGTGTCTTGGAAGAGTCAATAATTTTATGAGCATCATCAAGAACAAAATTTGTACAAATAATATTTTTTGGAATTAAAAAATATACACCACATATGACAATCGCTACAATTATTAATAATCCAATTAATAATTTGGTTTTCATAATTTCAAATATAGACTATTTGTTTTTAAAGATTTCTAAATGCGAGGGCTCAGATTAATATTGCACAATCATTTCTTTTTCTTCCCTTTCTCGAGCTTCATGGGCTGGCCGCAGCATACCAGTGTGCCTGCGCCATTCTCGACGACTTTCACGACGTTGCCGCATATGAGGCATCTGTAAGTTTCCCCTACCTTTGTCATACCTATCACTTTCTCCTTGAATATTTTTCGCTGGTCATTTTTTTCTCATGAAAAGGCCGCACCAGCATCGCCCTTCCTTTGACCATATTTCCTGCGCCTTGAAATTGCAGGGGCATATGAGTTTTAAGTCGCCTTCCTTCGTCCCGTCCCTCAGTCTGCACGGACAAAGCTTCATGCCGTATTTTTTTTCGTTCATTTTGAGCCCTTTGAAAATCAGGCCCACGTGATTTTTGTCCGGGTTGAGCGCGAAGTCTTTTTTGTCAGTGAACTTGTTCCAGAGTGCGATCATGTCTTTCAATTCTGCTGCTGCGTTGGTCATTTTTTCAGGCGCTCCTCCGAGAGGTGCAGGTGGTCGGTCTCGATTTCGACGAGAGCCTGAAATATTTCTTTCACCCGCGGATTCGCCGATTCGCCAGCGGCTCTGCTGTAAAATTCGATAGCGCGCGTCTCTCTCGCGTGTGAGTCTTCCAGATTCTCTCGATTCTGCACATGACACTGCTCGCTGCCGTCGGGTACTTTGTTGAACTTCAGTATCTTTCTCCATATGGTTGCGTGTTCCGCTTCTATCTTGCCCAGTGCCTTGAATAGCAGGCGTCCCTCGTCATCGTCAGTCTTGCTGGCCGCGCAGAAATAAAACGTAGCATTGCTTACCTCGACCTTGAGCGCGCGCTCCACGTTTTCCCTGTCTTTTGCGTTGAGCTCCACGTCGAAATTCGCTTTCGCAACTTTCGCTACCTTTATGTATTTCTGGTGCGCCCCGCAGAACGGGCAGTTCTTGGGCGGCGCATCGCCTATGTAAGGATCTCCGCAAATCTCGCATCTCCACAGCACTACCATATTATCACCATCTCAGACAATTTCAACCATCAACTTCTTTCCTGCCGTTTTCCAGCTCTTTTGCCAGCTGTTTGTCGAATTTGAGCAGCATCGTCTGGAACTCGCCGAAATGCGTTTTCTCTTCCTTGGCTATGTCGAGAAGCCTTTCCTTCAGCTTCCTCTCCGTCGCCATGGTAGCCATCTGCTCGTAAAGGTTGACTGCGTCGAGCTCGGCTATCATGCCCACGCGTGCTATCTGCTCGTCTATATTTTCCTTGCCAATCCTCTTCGGAATGTCCGACATCATACTCTCTACCTCCCCTTATGACCTTTTGGCTCTTCCAGTTTTTTGTGGCACAGCCACCAGTCAAAGCATTGTATCTCGCCCTTGCTGGCCTGCTCCTTTCTTTCGGCTATCATGCTCTCGCTCACTGCAGGCGGGACAATCACTTCGTCGCCGACAAGCTCGTTGTTCGGCCAGTTCGCAGGGCACGCCACTTTATGCGCGTCCACTATCTGCAGTCCCTTCAGCATGCGCAGTATCTCATCCATGTTCCTGCCTAACTCTTGAGGGTAGTAAAGCATCGCCCTCAGCGTTCCGGTCGGGTCTATGAAGAAAACCGCGCGAACGGTGTTCGTTCCCTTGCTCGGGTGTATCATGCCCAGCATCTCGGCTATCTTCCCCCGGTCGTCGGCTATGACCGGGAATTTTATCTCGACGCCCAACTTCTCCTTTATCCACTCGATCCATTTCAGATGGCTGAAGACCTGATCTATGCTCAGGCCCACCAGCTCCGCGCCGAGCGCCCTGAACTGGTCAAACCTCTTCTGGAACGCGACGAACTCAGTAGTGCACACCGGCGTGTAATCTGCCGGATGCGAGAAAAGAACGACCCATTTTCCTTTGTAATCATGGGGAAAATTGAGCATCCCGTGCGTTGTTTTTGCCTCGAACTCAGGCACCTTTTCGCCAAGCAATGGCATTCTTGAATTTTCCATAATCCACCCCTCTTTATTTGAAATCTCTGGGCGCTTTATAAATTTTTATAAACCCAATTCCTTGTCTATCGCGGCCCTGTCGAAGCCGACTATAACCTTGCCGTTTATCTCTATCTGTGGCACTCCGGTAAAGCCGGATTTGGCTATCATTTCCCTTGCCGCGTTCTCATTCGACGATACGTCTATGTCCTCGAATTTCACGTTCTTAGCTTTAAGATAGTCCTTTGCCATGTGACAATAAGGGCATGTCGGAGTCGAATATATTTTCACTTTCGCTATTTTTTTATTGGTTTCCATTTCAACCACTCTCCTATGCTTTCAATATAATAAGTTCAGATAAGTATATAAATATGTTCGAATATATAAACATTATGGTTCGAATTTCAAACTTAGAGCTGGTCAAGTTATTGAAAGAAAATTCCAGATCATCATATGTCGATATGGCCAGGCACTTCGGCGTGACCGAAACGGCTGTGAGAAAGCGCGTCAAGAACCTTGAGGTGATTGGCGTGATAAAAAAATACACTATAGACGTAGACCCGAAGAAAATCGGCTTTGACGTCGACACGCTTATAGGCATCGACACGATGCCAGAAAAATATATCCACGTGATGGAGAAGCTCAGACCCATGAAAGAAGTGATGAGACTATGTTCCGCGTCAGGAGATCACATGCTCATGATAGAGTGCTGGTTCCAGAACTCGCGCGACTTCACTAAATTCATAAAGATGCTGGAAAAAATGGACGGAGTGACAAAGGTCTGCCCGGCAATAATAAACGAAAAAATGAAGTGCTAGGCGCTAGAGCTCCGCGCCTTTAAGCGCGCTCGCGCATGCGCACTCGCGCTCCTTTGGGAATTTGGCCACGAGTCTTTCCAGAACTTTTTTAACATTTTCCGTGCTCTTGTGCATCGCTTTTATGACCTCTTCTGCCGAGACAGCTCCCTCTTTCCAGCAGTCGTAGTCAGTGACCGTCGCAATAGTCAGATAACAGATTTCCTTTTCCCTCGCCAGTGTGACTTCAGGCACGAGCGTCATGCCGATTACGTCCGCTTTAATCATGCGCCACGCGTTCGACTCGGCCCTCGATGAAAAGCGCGGGCCGTCGATGCAGATGTAAGTTCCCTCTTCGTGGTGGCGCAGCTTCAGCTCTTTCAGGACTTTCATCGCGGCAGCTCTCATCTCGCTGCAGAAGGGGTCGGCGAGCGAAACGTGCACGACTTTCGGACCATCGTAGAATGTCGTGCTGCGCATTTTAGTCATGTCTATGAACTGGTCCGGGATGACGATGTCGCCTGGTCTCATATCCTCTTTCAAAGAGCCGACAGCAGCCATGCCTATGATTCTCTCGACGCCGAGTTTCTCGAGCGCTGCGATGTTCGCGCGGTAGTTTACCTTGTGCGGCGGAATCGTGTGCTTCTCCCCGTGCCGGAAAATGAATGCGACTTTCACGCCATTGTAAGTCCCGAGTATGATTTTGCTTGAAGGCTTTCCGTAAGGCGTGGAAACGTCGATCTTTTTCACGTTCTCGAGCATACTTTCAGAATAAATTCCCGTCCCGCCGATGATGCCGATTTGCGCTTCCGCCATACACATTTTTTGTTGCTGTGACTTAAATAATTCACTTTTATTGTTTGAAAAGCAAGCGAAAAATTCTTAAATCCAGATATCTTAAAATAAAGATACTTTAAAAGGAATAATGTTAATAAAATAATTGATTATGACTGCTAAAGAGATTGCGAAAGAGAAGATTCTCGTCATCAGCGTTGACAGGGATAACGATGTCGGCCAGAAGACGGGCATCGAAGGCCCGATTGTCGGGCGCGAGAAGGCGATAGATGCAGCCACGAAACTCAGCGTCAAGGACCCGGAGGAAAGCGACAGCAACGCCATATTCGGCGCGGTCAAGCTTCTCGACGAGCTCGGTGAGAAGTACGAAGCGGAGGTCGCTGTCATAACCGGCCACAAAAACAGGGGCATAGATGCCGACCGCGAAATATCCAGGCAACTGGACCACGTCCTCGAAAAGAGGCCGAGCGATTTTGTCATTCTCGTAAGCGATGGTATGGACGATGAATACGTCGTCCCGATAATCCAGTCGCGCATTCCAATTTTATCAGTGAAGCGCATCGTGGTCCGCCAGGCGGAGCAACTGGAATCCGGCTACTACGCGATAAAGGATTTCCTGAAGGAAACGCTCGATAATCCGAAATTCGCGAGGCTGTTCTTCGGCCTTCCGGCGATAGCGCTGCTGCTTTATGCGTGGCTCGGAGATACGGGGTGGCGGCTCATCATCATAGTTGTGGGAGTGTACCTTTTTGCAAAGGGCTTCAAACTAGAAGATTACCTTTTCGGCGCGATAAGTGAGATGAAGGAGTCACTCGCTCGCAGGAGATTCGCCTTTTTCATGTACATCGTCTCGATAGCCGTTACCATGCTCGCCATATACAGGGGCTACAATTCGGTAATCGATTTCATAAACCTGGGCATGTTCGAGGCGGCCGCAGCGTTTCTGGTAGCGTCGATTTATTTCTTCTGGATAGCCGGCACGATAGCATGGCTCGGCAAGAACATACGCCTTAAAGACAAGAAGACTTCGCGCATAGTTTCAATACCGTTGTTCGGCCTGTCGGCGACGCTCGTCATATACAACGCGTCCGAAATCATACTGGCACCAGAGCTCTCGTCGTTCAATTTCATACTCTCGATAGCGGTGGGATTCGTGCTCGCTTTCATGGCACTCATGATAGAAACAATGGACTAACGCTAGCGTCGCTAACGCGTCTTCTTTTTCTTCCCTGTTTTCAGCATCTTTGAAATTTCTTTCGCCGCGCCGCCGAACTCTTTCAGGTCGCTGCTGGCGCCGGGGTAATAGACGTTCATAAGCTCGGACATCTTCTGCTCCATCTCAGTTATCGAGTCTATGTATGCCTTGCGCATGCCTATGTTGAAAAGCAGAATCGCTAGCAAATTGAGCGCGAGCATGGAGACGCGTATCAGCATGTCCATCTCGATGTTGTTCAGTATCGTGTATAATATCATGAAAAGATACGCGAACGAGATGCCGACGGCGACGAGGTATTCGTAGGTCAGCCTCTGGTATTTGAGGGAAAAGTAGCTTATGTAGTTGGTTGCGTCGTCCATGTTAAAATCTTGTCATGCGTCAAATAAAAGTCTTATTTTTTCCTGCCAAGCTTCGTCTCTATCTCTATTATGCGCTTCTCGAAGTCCTCCATCATGTGCTGGAACGCTTCCTCGGAAAGCTCCTTCTTGTAGAACTTGCGCTCCGTAATTTCCTTGGCTTTCCTGAGATTCTGCAGGCCCTCGATAAGTTTCTGCCGCTCTTCGTCCTTTGCCGCGCCTTCCTTGAGTTTCTTCTTCTTTTCCTGGATGTCCTTGAGTTCCATGGCCTCCAGCGCATCCGCCATATCCTTCTGCGTCTGCTTCTTCTGCAGCTCCATCTCAACCTCGCGTTGCATCCGTTCTTTTTCGAGATCTTCGATATTGTCGTCTTCGGTAAGGTCAGTCCGCTTCGATTGTGCCGTTGCGCAGGTTTCTGCCACAGCTTCGCACGCGCCATCAGGAACGCTGAACTTGGCGTAAAGCGAGGTGAGCAACAGCCCCCATGTCTTGAACTTCTTTTTTATCTCGTCCTCTATGGATGAGCGCGCCTTCTCCGCGAATTCGGGACCAGCGAGCTCATTGGCGGATTTCTTCTGAAGCTTCGGCAGGATACGGCCGCACACGACGTCCGACATCATCTGGTCCCAGACGTCGCTAAGGAAAACCTTGTCCCTTTCGCACATCAGGTTTTTTGAGAAGTGATCTGAATTAAAGACCCTGAACTTGAGCATGAGATTGATGCTTATTGCCCTGCCGTCCAGCGTGCAGACGTTCTTTATCTCGTTCGCTAGCGACTTTTCCGACTTGTCGACCATTATTATGTCCGTGAAGTCTTCGAGCACGTTGCTTATGACCAGCTTGCCGCGGCCTTTTTCCATGTATATTTCGCCGTTCTTCTCCAGGATGACTGATTCGTCGCCGCTGGCCTCGAATTCCTTGTGCAGGAAACCGGGCAGCTCGTCCCTTCCAAAGCGCTCCGCTATCAGGTTTTTGTCCCTTTTCCAGCCCATCAGCATCGCTTTAGATTTATTATTAAAAGCTTAAAAAGGACAAACCAATATAAATATTACCTATACTATTATACCATACCGCAGTACCGGTTAAGCGGGAAGCTGCGCAAAAGGTGTCATGATGATAAATGAAGTCGCAACAGACAAGCTCATTGAGAAGCTGTCGCAGGAACTGGAAAAGATGGAAGTCATGAAGCAGCCAGAATGGGCCAGATTCGTGAAGACGGGCGTATGCAAAGAGCGCCCGCCCGCCCAGAAGAACTGGTGGTACATTCGCTCGGCTTCGGTCCTGCGCAGGCTTTACGCTGAAGGACCTATAGGAGTCTCGAGGATGCGCAGGCTTTACGGCAGCCGCAAAAGGCGCGGCCACAAGCCGGAGCACCGCTATCCAGCGTCGGGTTCGGTTATCCGCGAGATTTTCCAGCAGCTTGAAAAGGCAGGCTTTATCAAGAACGAGAAACGCAAGGGCCGCAGCCTGACTGCAAAGGGAAAGCTTTTCCTCAACGAGGTTTCAAAGGGCGTGGCCAAGCAGTAGGCCCGCTTTTAATGCTCAAGGTTTTGCCATGGAATATGCCGATTACAACCAGATGAAGCAGATGCAACAGATGGAAGCCATGAAAAAGCAGCTGCTTGGCAAAATGCTTTCAAAGGAAGCGTACGAGCGGCTTGGCCGCGTGCGCTTCGCCAACCCCGAGCTCGCCGCGCAGGCGGAAATGTACCTGCTGCAGGTCTACCAGACAGGCAGGCTCGGCATGGTTTCGGATGCACAGATGAAGGAAATCCTGCAGCTGCTCACGTCGGGCAGGAGGGATTTCAGCATAAAAAGACAGAACGTCTAAATGATTAAGTGATTATATGAGCAGAAACAAACCGGCAGGCAAGAAACTGAGAATCGCGGCGGCAAGCAAAGTCAGGTCCGCTCCGCGATGGGCTGACATAAAGAAGTTCGGCCTGAAGCGCGCTCGCACGAGAAGAATTCATGTTCATGTCAGGACCAGGAGAAGCGGCCCGCTGAGAGTCTAAGTGATGTTTATGGCAGAAAAAGCGATAGAAAAGGTTTACACGATTCCTCTTAGAGGGTGGATGAAAGAGCCGCGGTCGAAACGCAGCAACCGCGCCATCAGAGAAGTCAAGATTTTCGTGACGAGGCATACGAAGTCGAAGACGATCAAAATCTCAAAGGGCGTGAACGAGCTCATTTTCAGCCGCGGCTTCCAGAAACCGCCGCGCAGGATAAAGGTCGAAGTCAAAGGCGACAAGGAAACCGTGCAGGTCAGGCTTCCGGGCGAAAACCTCCAGGAGAAAACCGAGAAGAAAAGCTTTGCAAAAGGCATAAAGGACAGGCTTGGCGGCGGCAAGGCGAAGGATGTCAAGAAGAAAGAGCTCAAAGAGCGCGTGGAGAAAGAGTTGAGCAAAGAGAAGGTTGACGAGATTGTTGACAAGGCCATAAAGGAAGAGAAGGCGAAGAAGCCGGAGCCGTCAGCCGACAAGGTCGAGAAAGAGCTGGAAGAAATAGAAGAGGCAGTCAAGGAAGAGGCGGCATAAAGCCTTATTTCTCCTCTGCAAGATTATAATTGATTCTTATGAAACTCACAACGCTCAATTTTGAGAATAACCCGAACATAGGGCTTTTCGCCGTCGCTACAGACGGGTTCTGCCTGACGGGCAAATTCATCCGCGACAAGGATGCGGAGCTCATGGCCAGCGTACTCAAAGTCCCGGTTCACAAGCTCAGCGTGCTGCGCACGGGCTTCCTAGGCATTTTCTGCGCCGGCAACTCACGAGGCGTCGTCGTATCAGACAAGCTGCACGACGATGAAATCGCGGAACTAAAGAAAAAAACTCAGGTCCTGGTACTCGACAGCAAACAAACGGCCATAGGCAACATTCTGCTCGCGAATGACCGTGGATGCATAATTTCGAAGGAGCTGGAACCGCTCAGAAATCAGATAAGCAAGTTCCTGGGCGTCGAAACACGTGTCGGCACCATCGCAGGCCTGGATTTAGTCGGCTCGCTCGCGGTCGCGAATTCTAACGGCTGCCTCGTCCACAAGGCGATAACGGAAAAAGAAAAGGCATTAATCGAAAAGACGCTGGGCGTCTCGCTCATGCAGTCTTCAATAAATTTCGGCAACCAGTGGATACGCTCAGGCCTCGTCGCTAATTCGAACGGTTTCGTTGCCGGCGACCAGACGAGCGGCCCGGAGCTAGGTCTAATATCCGAGACGCTGGGTTTCCTGTAAATTTTAAAAATTGCATTTATTTACTTACCAGGGCACTGGCTGGCTATCGAAGGGTTTATTTTCTTCTTCCCGTATGCCTTGTCGAACTTGGCTGAGAATTCGCTGGCGAGCTTCTGCGCGCGCTCGTCATACGCTTCTTTGTTGCTCCAGGTGTTCCTCGGGTCAAGGATTTCGCTTGGCACGCCGGGGCAGCTCTTGGGCACTAACAAATGGAATGTCTTGTTCTCCTCGTATTTGACTTTTTCCAGACTGCCGTTGAGGGCGGCAGTCACCATCTTCCTGGTCATGTCTATGTCTATGCGCTTGCCCACGCCGTACGGGCCGCCGCTCCAGCCCGTGTTTATCATGTAAACATTCGCTTTGTGGTCCTTCATTTTCTGGCCAAGCATGCCCGCGTAGTCGTCAGGGTTCCTCGACATGAAAGGCTCGCCGAAGAAGCGAGAGAACGTCGTTTTCGGTTCCACAATGCCCGTTTCCGTTCCCGCGAGCTTGCTCGTGTATCCCATCAGGAACCACAGCATGGCCTGTTTATCATTGAGCTTCGATACGGGCGGTAGGACGCCGTTAGCATCCGCTGTAAGAAATACGATGGTCTTCGGGTGGCCGCCTACTGACGCCGCCTTTATGTTGGAAAGGTATTCCAAAGGGTAAGAGCCTCTCGAATTCTCGGTGAAGCGGTTGTCTGAGAAGTCGAATTTACCGTCAGGATAAATCATCGCGTTCTCGACGATGGCGCCGTGCTTTATGTGGTCGTCCTTGTGCATTATGGCGTTGTATATCTCAGGCTCTTTCTTCGGGTTCAGGTTTATCAGCTTCGCGTAGCAGCCATTCTCGAAATTCGCGATGCCCTTGTCGTTCCAGCCGTGCTCGTCATCCCCTAGCAACGCGCGCTCCGGGTCGGCCGATAGGGTGGTTTTCCCGGTACCTGAAAGGCCGAGGAACAAAGCCATATCGCCTTTCTTACCCTCGTTTGCCGAGCAGTGGAGTGGCAGGATGCCCTTTTCAGGCAGCATGTAATTCATAACAGTGAACATGAGTTTCTTGACACTACCGCAATAAGACGAGCCGAACACGACGCCAACTCTGTTGACGAAGTCGATAGCAATGGCCATGTCGGACGTCGCTCCGTTTTCCGTCGCGCGGAGTCTGCCTTTATACCTCTCGGGATTGAGCTTGTCGTAAGGCACGGCCAACAGAAGAAATTCAGTGTCGGCGAATATGCTCTTTTCAATGCCCTTCTGCACTGGCCTGAACATATGATATGTGAAAAGCGAGGTCAGCGCGCTGTCCGTGACTATCGTGACCGGCAGCGAATACGACGTGTCCGCTCCCAGCGTGCGGTTCTTCACGTAAAGTATCTTTTTTTTCGAGAGCGTTTTCAGCGCGTCCTCGACGAGCATTGCAAAAGTCTCGGGAGTCATGATGTTGCTGTTGGGCGAGTCCCAGTCGACCGTTTTTGACGTTACCCCGTCCTTTACGATGTAAGTATCTTTCGGGCTTCGACCCGTCGATTCGGGCGGAGTCCATTTGGCGAGCGCTCCGTTTTCGGAGATGACGGCTTCTTTTTTCTGTATGACGTCTTTTATCAGGTCCTCGCGCCTCGTGTTCCTGCGCACATCCCTGTGCTTCGCTAGCGCCGCGTCGAGTTTCTGCCTGAAATCCGCCATGAACATCGCCATTTAACCCCCGTGGAGTTTATTTATAACCAGTTCCAGACTTATAAGTTTTGGCTCGCTTGTCACATCTTTAAAATTGATTATATAATATAGTTAGCATGGTTAAGATAAAACAGCTTCCGGAGGACTTTGTTGTCCGCGAAATTTTCGAGAAGCAGCCGCACAGGGAAGGATGGAAGACGGAAGACGAAGCATATATATGGTGCGACCTGACCAAGCGCAATTACGACCTTTTCCGCGCGCTAAAGTTTCTGTCGCGCAGGCTCGGCGTCTCGCCGAAGCGCTTCGGCTACGCAGGCACCAAGGACAAGCGCGCTGTCACGACGCAAAAGATATCGGTCTGGAACGTGCCCCTCGAGCGGCTTCAGGCGGTTCGCCTTAAGGATATAGAGCTTTCAAACTTCGAAGAGGCGAGAGAACGCATTACTCTCGGCGATCTTAAAGCGAATGAGTTCGAGATAACGGTGAGAGACATCGAAGAGCGCGAAAAGAAAGCGATTGAACACAATCTGGAAAAAATAAATAAAAAAGGTTTCATCAATCTCTTCGGCGAGCAGAGATTCGGCAACCGGAATAATACTCATCTGGTCGGCAGGGAAATACTGCGCGGCAACCTGAAGGAAGCGGTCTGGATGTATCTCGCTGGCGAGGGTGATAATGACGAGGAAATAAATGCATTCAGAAAGCAACTGCGCGAGAGCGGCGACGTGAAAGAGGCGCTCAAGAACTGTCCGCGCGTCCTGCGCAACGAACTCATCATGCTGAACCACCTCGTGCACGAGCCGAGCGATTATGCTGGCGCGCTGAGGCGGCTTCCGAAAAAGATGCGCACGATGCTAGTTCATGCATACCAGTCATACCTGTGGAACGAGATGGCTAGGGCGTGCGACGAAGCGACGATTCCTCTTGTAGGGATTGACACGAATTTTTCCAAATACACGACTGCCAGAAAAATGCGGGAAATAATGGATAACGAAGGCGTCAAAAGCGCCGATTTCAAGATAGATTCGATGCCCGAGCTTTCTTGTGAGGGCGCGGAACGAGAGCGCATCGCCGTGGCTGAAAAAATGCAGTGGAATTTCGCCAGCGATGAGCTGAACGCCGGAAAAATAAAATGTATCCTGCGCTTCGCGATACCGAAGGGCTCGTATGCCACCGTCCTGATCGATGAGGTGTTCGCATGAAAGAGAATTTCATTTCAGTTATAGTCCCGACGTATAATGAGAGAGAGAATATAGCGGTTCTCATCCCGCGCATTTTCTCGTCTCTCGAAAATAACGCCATGCGCGGCGAAGTTATCGTGGTAGACGACAATTCGCCTGACGGGACGGCTGAAGCTGCGGAGAAGCTGGGCGGCGAATATTCTGTCAGGGTCCTGCGCAGGCCACGCAAAGAAGGGCTTTCGTCCGCAGTCATAGCCGGTATAGCGAAAGCGGATGGCGATGTGATAGGCGTGATAGACGCCGACCTCTCGCACCCGCCGGAGGAGATACCAACACTCGCTAGGCCTGTGCTGGAAAAGAAGGCAGACATTACAGTGGCCAGCCGCTACGTGCGCGGCGGCGGCATAGAAAATTGGCCAGTGAGCAGGAGAATCATATCGAGAGGCGCTGGTTTGCTGGCAAAGCCCATCGCTAACCTGAAAGACCCGCTTTCAGGATTTTTCTTTTTTCGCAGAAGCGTTATTGAAGGCAAGGAGCTGAATCCGACCGGCTACAAAATAGGCCTTGAAGTGATAGTGAAGAGCGGTAGCAAGAGAGTGGCTGAGATTCCATACATCTTCCACGACAGGAAGATCGGCAGCAGCAAACTCGGCATGAAACAGAACCTCGAATATCTGGTGCATCTGGTCAGATTATATTGGCATAAGGCAAGACAGTGACATGAGCAGAGGCATGAAAAGCACAAAACGGAATTTTCTGAGTAATGTTACGACATGGTTTTTCAAATATAGGGATGAAATATGCGTACTCCTGCCACTTGTTCTCGTGGCGCTCGCCTCCGGCATCTATGTTCACTACCCCGTTTCGATAACTAACGATTCTGCAATACACAGCGAGATCGTTAACATCATCGTGCGCCAGGGTTACCCGACTTCCTGGCAGCCATATGCTGATAACGGTTTCACGTATCCGCCGCTTTTCCATTACATTGCGTCCATCCCAGTTCTTCTCGGCTTGAACCCGGTAGACGCGGTTAGAATAACAGGTATTATAATATGGTCGCTCCTGCCGCTCTGCTTCTATCTCCTGGGCTCGCTCTACGGAAGAAAAACAGCCATGGTTTCTGCCAGTCTTTCGATACTCGTGCCTTTCCTCTCGAACGTTTTCATCTTCGGCGAATTCCCGCAACTGCTTGCGATGGAGCTGCTAGTCCTTGAGATGTACTTCCTTAAGCGGGGAAAATATGTTACGTCAGGGATTCTGGCGGGGCTTGGCGTACTCTGCCATCCTTTCATATGGATAGTATCTCTGCTCGCATACCTCTATTATGCGCTGCCCGTGATAGCAAGAAACGTGAAGGCAGCATACATCCTTGTGGTTCCGGCGGCAGTCGCGCTTCCGTGGATTCCTAAATATTTCCAGATTTTGATGAACGTGCTTTCCGGCAGTTGGCAGAACGTGGTTTACAACGAGTATCAGCCCGTCTTCTGGTTCTGGCCTCCCGAAACGCTCACGACCTACCTTTTCGGCCTGAACTATTTCACACCCGTCATAATCGCGCTTTCCATGTTCGGTTTCCTGAAAGCGAAGGACAGGTTCATTAGGCTGTTTTTCGCGGCGACGCTGGTTTTTTCCGTTTACCACATACCTTACACGCAGCTCAAGATATTCGACACGCTCGCAATACCCGCTGTGATACTAAGCTCGATAGGAATCACCGAGCTTTCAATGCATGTCAAAAAACACGATGTCAGATACGGAACCGCTATCCCGGTAATGTTTCTCGTAGCGATGGCATGCATACAGGCGTATCATTTCGACTTTGCCAAAACCGCATGGCCTAACATAATGATATCTCCAGACAAACCCCTTTACGATGCTGCGGTATGGCTTGGCGCATACGACGGCGAAGAGGTGAAGATATACGCCGAATCGGCTCCGTCCTGGTCCGGCGCGCTCTCGCGAAAAATACCGCTCGAGCCTGAAATAACATACCTCGAAAGCTTCTCGGATAGTTACAAAGAGCAAAGCGAAGCGAACAAAATGATAAAAGAAAGGCTTGATGCGGGTGAGGATGTGACGGGTATCGTCGAAAAATACAGCCTGAAATACATGCTGACGAAGCAGGAAACGCGCTTTAGAAAGATATACGAAAAGGGCGGCTGGTTTGTTTACGAAACGGCACCGCCTTCCGTTTAAATTTCCCTGAACTAATTTATTCCCATGGACGACCCTGTGATGCTTTTTTCAGGAGCACTGTTTTTCCTGCTTTTCTTAATACTGGGTTTCATGTTCATGGTAGTGACGGTCGCGTTCTTCAAGAGAAAGAGATGGCCGGATGCTTATGAACCGTTCGTCAGCGTGATAATACCGGCCTTCAACGAGGAGAAAACCATAGGCCCGTGCCTGGAAGCGTTAAGGGAAAGCCACTACCCGCGGGATAAAGTGGAGATAATTCTGGTGGATGATGGTTCGACTGACGGAACCGTCGATATAGCCGAAAAGTTCGGCGGAATTAAGGTAGCGAAGCAGCATCACGGCGGAAAAGTCGCCGCGCTCAACCTCGGCCTTTCGGAGGCGAAGAGCGAGATAATAATAACCATAGATTCCGACGTCAAGGTCGAGCGCAACTTCATAAAAAACATAGTGCGCCCGTTTTCGGACAGCAAGGTCGGCGCAGTCAGCGGCGCGGCGAAAGCGGCCAACGACAATAAAATGCTCACGTCTTTCCAGGCCATAGAATACGTATATCACTCGCTCGTCATGGACAGTTTTTCAGCCGTCTTCGGCACGTCGTTCTGGTTCTGGGGAGCCGTCGCTTCATACAGGAAGGAATCGCTGGACCGCGCTGGCGGCTTCAGCAGCAGCACGTCGAGCGAGGACCTGGACATGGTGGTCAACATAAAGAAGGCGGGATACAAAACGCTCAGCGTCGGCAACGCGGCAGGCAGGACTTTCGTCCCGTCCAGCGTTAAATCATTATTCAGACAGAGGATACGCTGGTGGAAAGGCACGCTGCAAATGATGCGCAAGAACAGGGGCATGTTCAGGCCGAGTCAGGGCATGACTTTGATGTTCTTTTTCTTCTCCCAGATGTTCTGGATTATCTTTTCCTTCCTGGCGATACCGCTGATAACGTATCAGGTATTTTACTGGCTGCCTTACAACATGGCCAGCGCTAGCGACTTGTTCCTTTACCTTTTCAGGTGGTTCAACATAACGGGTCCGCTGTACGCGCTTTACATGATACCGGAATGGGGCATAAACCCGCTGTCGATATTCGGCATACTTTCAGGCGTCATGTCCCTGGTCATGATGATTTTCGCTTTCGCGTTCTTCAGGGAGAAAATCACCGTAAGAAAAGCGCTGGGGATATTTTTCTACTTCCCATACACTCTACTCATGAACGTCATGATAATGGCAGGAGCGCTTGAATATGCTTTAAATAGAGGCAAAGGAACGTTTATAAAATAGGTGCATAATGATGTTGTTCTGTTTGCCTGAATTACCATGCTGGGACACAGATGCAGTGACGGCATTCATAGACAATGTCATCAAGCCGCCGATATACCATTCCAGCGATTTAATCTTCAACACGATCCTGGTTTTCGCGACAATTTTTTCAGCGCTTTTCTACATTCTGGCCATAAACGGCGTTTTCTCCAGGCACAGAAAAAGGGAAGAGTATGCCGAAATTCCGGAGAAAAAGCTGCCTTTCGTCACGATACAAATTCCGACTTTTAATGAGCCAGTCGCGCTACGCTGCGCAGAGAAATGTCTCGAATTCGACTACCCCAAAGACAAGTTCGAAATAATGATAGGCGACGACAGCAATGACGGGAAAACGAGCGACATGATAGACGCCTTCGCAGCGAAGCACAAGGGTCTCGTCAGGGTGATGCGCAGGCAGGACAACAAAGGCTACAAGGCGGGCAATCTCAACAACATGCTGCAGCATTCGAAAGGCGAGATAATAGCGATATTCGACTCGGATTTCATCCCGACCAAGGACTTCCTGAAGAAAATATCCGCGCCATTCCAGGACAAGAACGTCGCCGGCGTCCAGGCGCGCTGGGAATTCATGAACGCGGGCCAGAACCTGGTTTCCCGTCTATCCTCCAGCATTCTCATCGTTTACCACCACCTGACGCTGCCTCTCATAAACAGGTTTGGCATTTCCTTCATATGCGGTTCCGCCGAAGCCGTAAGGAAAGACGTGCTGCTAAGACTGGGCGGATGGCAGAACGGCAGCCTGACTGAAGACACTGAATTTTCGATAAGAATAATGGAGATGGGATACAAGAACGTCTATCTTCCGGACCTAGTCACACCAGGTGAAAGTCCGTTCACGTTCAAGGGTTTCAGGCGCCAGCAGATGCGCTGGGCATATGGCACGATACGCGCTTTCATTGACCACAGGAAGCAGATATTTTTCAACAAGAACTTCGACATCAAGCAGAGGCTAATGTTGTTCTTCGTGCTCCTGGGCTACGTCACCGCGCCGCTACTGGCATTGCTTTTCGTCTCCGGTTGCATATCCTTCATCACCAACGTTCCGGGCCCCATAGACTGGGTCGAATTCACCAGGTCGATGAGCAGGAATATCGCTCTAACGTCCGGATTCATAGCCGCCAGCGTCGTGGCGCTTAAAAAGAACAAAAGATTGTCCATGTTTCCCCAGCTGCTCGTATCATCCTTCACGGTAGGCATACTGATTACATTCTCGGTATCGCTAGCGATATTCAAGGCTGTCGTCAAAAGGCCCATGGAATGGTACATGATACAGAAAACAGGGAACCAGCAATACTCGCTGATTAACGCCGACGCGGCAGGCATGCCGTCCATAAAAGGCACATTATCAAAATGACTGCGCTGCTATTTCATGTTATTTTAAAACGCGCCTGCAAATTTATACCATGGAAGATTTTTCCAGATATTTGATTCTCTCGTTGATTGCCGTCTCTTTCATCGCCAAGGTAATCCTTGTTTTTGCAAACCAGGGCTTGTGGTGGGATGAAGCGGTTTACATGGGTCTGGGCAGGGGGATAGCGAACGGTTTCTACTCGCTCGATCAGGGCACCAACATAGAATCGTTCAGGCCTCCGCTGTTCCCGTTTCTGATTTTCCCGCTTTCAGAAAGCATACTCGCCGTCAGGTTTTTTGTCGTCTTGATGTCTGTCATCTCCGTTCTGGCGGCTTACTATCTGACAAAGGAAATGTTCGGCAAGGACTGCGCGTTATGGACGTCGCTATTCGTTTCAGCGAGCCAGCTGTTCGTTTTCTTCAGCACGAAAGCGCTTACAGAGCCGCTTTTCATATCGCTGGTTTCGTTTTCGCTCCTGTTTTTCATCAAAGGCGGAAAGGGATACAAAACTCATGCGTTGTTGTCGGGAGCGCTAGCAGGCCTGGCGCTTATAACGCGCTATCTGGGCACAATTCTTCTGCTCGCGTATGCGCTTTATCTCGTTTTCCTTCTCTGGAAAAGGGACGATATCAGAAAAGCGCTCGCAAAATATGCGCTTTTTTGCCTCGGCCTTTCGCTAGCGACGGTGCCGTGGCTGGCCATGAGCTACGCCTATTACGGCAATCCGCTGGGCGCATACTTCACCAATATGGCGATATACGCTTCGTCGATGCCATCCGGCCTGTTTGATTATCTGGCCGGTTTTTACGAGTTTTCCGGGCCGATGGTAGTGTTTTATGTTCTCGGTCTCTATGCCATGCTAAAAGTGAAAAGAAAGGACAAAATCCTGCTATTCCTGCTGTTCTGCCTGCCCATAATATTCTATGTCCTAGCGCCTCACAAGGAGCCCAGGTATATGCTCTCATATGCCTCGGTTTACGCGCTGTTCTCGGGCCTGGCGCTGACGCACAAGTTCAAGTTTGCAGGCAAAAGCATACAATATCTCGCTATCCTTGCGTGCATTGTATGCCTCGTTACTGGCATAAGTTTCATATGGAATGACAGGCAGAACGGCGAAGGTCTCGTGACGGCTGCGAATTACCTGAAAGGCATTACGGGCGCGAAGGACATGGTGATGACGGAATCCTATCCCTATACATATTATTTCTCGGAAAGAAGGACCATAAGGTTCCCTGCAAATGCTGAAGACGTGAATAAAACGATAGAGTCAAATGACATAAAATACGTTCTGCTTTACAAGTTTGAGCCCGGCAATCCAGCGTACGTGACGAGTTATTTCGAAAGCGATGCTAGGTTTTCCCGTCTTATGTCGTTCAGCCAGTGGGGCGACCAGGAGGCCGTGGTCATATACAAAGTCATTAAATAAAATCTTTTAAATCCAATTTTGAATCCTAATTTATGGACTTTGTACATTTTCTAGCCCCTTTCATGATGTCCAAACAATGTCCAAAATGCCATGCATTGCATCCTAGTTGGTGCAACAAATGTATGTGGTGCGGTATCGATTTAGAAAAGCGATAAACCCTTCCTTGCAGACTAACGTCTGAATAGAAAAAATAAAAGAAAAGGGAAGGGGCAAATGCCCCAATTAATTTACGTCGGTTAAATTACGCTGCGCCTTTGTACTGAGCGACTGCGCCAAGCGCCTTGAACTCGGTCGGCTTAATAGCTTTGTTGGCTATCAAGTTTCTCGTGTCCTGAGCACTCGTGCCAGCGACGATCAGTGCTTTCTTGCCGGAACCGAAGATGTTCTCAACAACCTGGATCAGACCCTTTCCGTTGTCTTTAAGGTCAGCGTCTGCAAGCCAAGCTGCACAAGAGTCTGTCGAGCTCCACGCAGTGTCAAGCAAAGTCTTCACAAGCGCGTTCGCGCATGGACCACCCACAAGGATAAGATCCTTGTCGAGAGCGGCTGTCTGCGTTACCTCGCTCGGGAACTTCGCTATCGGGTTCGTTACAGGGACTGCCGCATTGTATGTTCCGCCTGCAGCTCCTGCGCTTGTTGATAGCACTGGATTCGTTCCGATGGCTATGTTTGCCGGTGCAGGTCTCTGATATGGGGCGTACAAGGAAACGCTGTTCTTGCCGTTGTTGTCTCCAGATACATAGACATAGCTGCCGTAATTGCTTATGCTTTTCCACTCGTTAGCAGTTCCAACCTGCGTCGGGTCTGGCGTAACGGTGAATTTTACACCGGAAGTTGTGCTGTGTGTCGCGTTAACCCAGAACTTCGTTGCTGTCGGGTCGTTGCCGCCTGTCAGCGAGTACAACGGTACTTCGTCTATGTACGCTGCGCCTACGTGCGTCAGGTCTATCTTCGCGCCGCCCTCGGTCGTTATGTTCACCTGTGCAAGGTTGTATGTCGAACCACCGTCAAGGCTTACACAAAGCGTCTTGTCGCCGTATATCTGGACGTCGAAGCTCGTGGAGCCTATCATAAGGTCCTCTGAGCTCGGGTATACCTTGTAGTTTTGGTTTGACGAAAGGTCCGTTAAGGTCACGTACGTTTTTGACGAATCCGAGTTGTCGTAGCTGTAAGAGGCGTATTTCAGTATGTATGAGTAATCGCCGCTCGAAGCTACGAAGTAGTCGCCCTTCGTTATGTTGTTGGCCGTAACTGCGCCTGTGGTGTTGCACTCCTGTGTCCAGAACTTGTATGCGCTGTTGACATATTTGGACATCAGTCCAGATGCGCCGTAGAACACTGGTATGTTCGTGTACTGCATGCCGTCCTGGTTCTTGAACGACAACTTGACATTCGAAGAGTCCGAAAGTAACTTTATCAGGTCTCTTGAACTGTCCGTTATGCTAGGTGTCATTCCGCCAAGCACTGTCTTGAACGAACCGAAGACTGGATCCACAAACGGCACTCCTTCCGCCACAGCCACGTCGTCGTCCGGGTAGACTTGGAATGTTATCGAGTTTATCTTGGTCGTGGTGTTCGTGAAGTACACATATGTGTTCTTCGTCACGTCGTTCTTCTCTATCGCTGCGCCGTTTTCCAACTTCAGCTTGTCTGTTCCGACGAAAAGTTTTACCATACCTGTCGAATCTGTTCCGCCAGTTTGTATCACGTCAATAGACTGCACGTAGAATTTGACGCCACCTACCGTGTAAGTGCCTGCCTCGTTCCACGTGTATGAGACACCGTTGACTACTATGTATGCCTTGTCTACTGTTCCAGCGTACCAGCCGTTCAGTTTTATGGTGAACGATGTTCCGCCGACGTCGACAGTTTTCTCGTCGCCTGCTCCGCTAAGGTCAAGAACCTGCGCTCCTACCGAAGAGTACATCTCAAGCGTGTTGATGTCGTGTGTGTTGCCGAACGTGTAGTCCTTGCCGAACAGCTTCATGCCGTATGTCGTGTCTACTGCCGACGGGTCAAGACCACCGATGAACGTCACTGTCAGGTTGTACGGGGTTGTCGACATTGATATCGGCATGTACAGAATCGGGTCTGTTTCTCCGCTTGGGACGCCGAATGTCGCGTATACCGCTGTGTTAGGCACTATCTTCTGCGTTACTGTCGAAGTCGTCGAGTTCGAGTCAGTGAACGTGCTCTTTACCAAAAGGTCCGGAAGGTCCGTCTCTGTTATGACACTCTTGGCGGCGCTAAGGTTGCCCGGTGCACCAAGGTATGTTTTCTTAAGATCGCTGTCTATCAGCACACCACCAGTCACGCCTGTCGCTGCGCCTGTTGAAGGTATTTGCTTAATTTCGATGGCATAGTTCGAGACCAAGCTCGCTGCTATGTCCGCTGCACCAAGAACGTCAGTCGTGTCCACGCCAGCTCCGACCACTATGACCGGAGATGTAAGTGTACCGCCGCTCACGGTTACGAACTCGCCCATGCCTTTATCGAAAGTTGTCGCTGCCAATGCTCCTCCTGCTATTATTGTAGCTCCTATTACTGCAGTTATTCCTCCTGCAATCAATCTCTTTATTTTCATAATTTCCTCCTAGTTTTAAACATCAAACCCCAAATGAAAGCCTATTGTTAGACCTTCTTGGGTTCGAGTCTTGAAATTACTTTGCCGAAGGGGGTATATATAAGTTGTATGAAACAGTTGCGAAACAATGAAAACACTATCTTTAAACCGTTTTTATCGTTCCAAATATGATAAAAACATATTTTTATCGTTCCAAAAGGCCTAAAAATGCTTTATTTTTAAAAATAAGTCATTTAAACGAATAAAAATATAAGATCTCCACAGAATATCGTTATGACTATGGTGATTACGAATACGGGGGCGAATCTCACGCCTTCCTTTATCCACACGTGCTTGCTTTTCTTCCTGAGCGCGGCTATATCCTTTTTGTTCAGGCCTTTCCATCTCCCGTCAAGCGCCACGTCGCCTTCCCTGAGTTCGGAAGTCCTGACTTTTTTCTTGAAAAGGTGCTTCTCGACGACCTTTGCGTAGTATGAGAACAGCAGCACGAACGTGAGCAGGAAAGGCAGGAATATGAACTGGGCCATGCTGACAGGGTTTGCGCTTGCGGAAGGCATTGTTGTCATGAAGAAAGCGAAGGACCACGAGAACACGAAGAAAAACGCCACCATTGATATTAGCTTTATTTTATGTTCCTTGAGATGCTGCACGTATTTGCTATTGACGGACCTGTGCCTCAGGCCCAGGTAAACGGAATATGCTATAAGATATACAAGTGAGACCAGCAGGAAGTTGAAAAGCATCGCTAGCGGGAACGGGAGCGCGGTAGCGACGCCGAATTCCAGCTGCTCCGGCAGAAGGAAGCCCATTGCCCCGAGCAGCCATGCGTCACCGTCGCCCCATTGCCTGGCGAAATACAACAAAAGGCCTATCGCTAGAAACGCGAGGCCTATGAATATCGAGCTAGTCAGTATCATCCAGTCTCCCGTAACGAAAGAGAACACACTCCTCACACACAGAGACAATATTATTATAGAATATGGTAGCCAGTCCGGGAACTCTGTCGTCTTTAAATCCCAGTAGGCTCCTAGGCCGAAGCCCGCCAGGCCTATCGCCAAAAGTATAATGTCGAGCATAATAATGTTACCGTGTTTTTGATAAACCTTTTATTACGTTTTTCGCTAAAGCCCTTTTAAGACTCGTTTTCTGCTTAAGCTCTTTCCTAAAGAGCTTAATGGGGTCGCTGAGATTCGAACTCAGGTCGCAGGCTCCCGAAGCCTGAATGCTAAACCATTGCAGAGCCCTTTTCACTTGGAAGCGAAAGCAGCGAAGCGGATTGAAGCTCCTTTCTGCTTAAGCTCTTTCTTGAAAAGAGCTTAGCTACACCACGACCCCGTGGCGTCGTCGCGCCTATTGATAGATAGTATTGCAATTATAATATTAAAAATAAAAGGGGAAGAAAAGGCGCTTTACTGGTCTGTTATGCCCTTTCTCTGCTTTATCTGGCCTATGACCCTGGGTTCGAGTTCCCTGGGCATCGGCTCGTAGATGACGTCTATGAGCCAGTAGAAGCCCTTGCCGCCTGTCGATGACTTGAGGGCGGAGTTGAAGCCGAACATCTCGGCGACGGGCAGTTTTGCGGTAATCGTAGTCGTGCCGCGTTCCTCGCTCATCTCCAGTATCTGGCCTCTCCTGTTCTGGACCTCTTTCATGGCGCCGCTCATCTGCTCCGAAGGGACGTCTATCCTGATCACCTGCTTGGGCTCAAGTATGAAAGCCTTCGCAGCGATCATAGATTCTCTTACGGCAGCTCTGACAGCGGGTATGACCTGCGCCGGGCCTCTGTGTATGGCGTCCTCGTGAAGCTTCGCGTCGACAATTTTTATCTTCACTGCATCGCACGGCTCCTTCGCCAGCGGGCCCTCGTCCATCGCTTCCACAAACGACTCCTTGAGCATTTCCATGACTTCAAGGATCGAGTGGACTCCTCGCGTCGCGTCCACGAACATGTTCCTGTTGTGTATGAGCTTGATTTTCTTCGCCTCGTCGCGGTCGAAGCCGAGCTTTATGAGCTTGTCTTGGATTTCGACTTCCTTTTTCTTGAGTTCCAGCGTCGAGGGAATGTCGCCTCTCACCATGGCCTCGTGTATCTTCGGGTCGAGCGGCTCTGCCATGATATAGAACCTGTTGTGCTTGTTGGGCGATTTGCCTTCGACTGCCTCAGGGCTTGTGCTCCTCACGGATTCCCTGTAAATGACGATGGGCGGAGATACATCGACTTCTATTTCCGCGTCCTTTAGCGGGCGCTCTATCTTCGCGTCAATGTGCAGTTCGCCCAGGCCGGAAACGAGATATTCGCCCGTCTCCTCGTTAATCTTGACCCTGAGCGTCGGGTCTTCTTTGGCGACTCGTCTCAGGAAATCGATGAGCTTTGTCAGTTGCTGCGGCTTCTTGGGTTCTATCGCCTTGACCACGACCGGTTCGAAGATGTGCGTTATCGACTCGAAACCTGGTATGGGGTTTTCAGGGTCGCAGATGGTTTCACCGGAGAACGAGTCTTTCAGGCCGACTATGCCGACGATGTTGCCTGCGTCGACCTCTTCCATGCTTATTCTCTGCGCTCCCTTGTAAACGGAAACCTGCTGGACCTTCTGCGACTTTGCCATGCCGACCAGATAAACTTCCTGGCCGACTTTCATCTTGCCCGAGAAAATCCTGACAGTTGCGACGTAGCCTGCATGCGGGTCCGGGTAGAGTTTCGTCACGATAGCCGCGAGCTTGCCGTTCGGGTTGCAGCTTGCCATGTCTTTCCCTACCTCGGAATCCTTCTCGCCCGGCCATATCCTCGGTATCCTGTATTTCTGCGCGTTGAGCGGGTTGGGCAGGTGCGTGATTATCATGTCAAGGACAATGCTGTGGAGCGGGGCGAGCTTCGCCAGCTCCTTCTCGCCTTCGGGACCCTTTTCAGTGTAGTCGATTATGTCCTTGAAAGTCATCTTGGACTTCATCATGAACGGGACGGAAATCGCCCAGTTCTTGACAGCCGAACCGAAGGCGACGCTGCCGTCGTTGACGTTCGTGACGCACTTGTCGGCGAACTCTTTCTCCGCGTATTTCTGGATGAGAGCATTGACGTCAGTGATTATTTTTTTGAACCTCTCCTGCATCTGCTCTGGCGTGAGCTTGAGCTCTTTTATCAGCCTGTCGACTTTGTTGATGAAAAGAACCGGTTTTACGCGTTCTCTAAGCGCCTGGCGGATGACAGTCTCCGTCTGCGGCATCACGGCCTCGACTGCGTCTATAATCACTATTACGCCGTCGACCGCGCGCATCGCTCTCGTCACGTCGCCGCCGAAGTCCACGTGACCCGGAGTATCTATAAGGTTAATGAGGTAGTTTTCGCCGTGGAACTCGTGAACCATGCTTGCGTTGGCAGCGAATATCGTAATGCCACGCTCCTGTTCCTGCTCGTCGAAGTCCATAGCCAGCTGCTTGCCTGCAAGTTCCTGCGATATCATGCCCGCGCCTGCGAGCAGGTTGTCGGAGAACGTAGTCTTGCCGTGGTCTATGTGGGCGACGATGCCTATGTTGCGGATTTTTTCCGGCTTAAGCATAAGGTCCCTGATTGTTGAAGTCACATCTTTTGTTGCCATAAAAACACCTGCCTATAGAAAAATTTTACCTGGCACCTTCCGCTTCCTTCTCGAGCCTCTGGCGCTCTCGAATTACGTTGCTTCTCTGGTCGTTCGCGGCTATCTCAATCAGCGAATCCGCAAGCACATTGGCAAAAGTTTTTTTGTTGTGGAAGGATTTGAAGAAAATTTCCTGGGCAATAAGCCTGAGGGCCATGTCCAGGCGTCGCTGAGGCGATACGACGACCGCTTTTCGCGAAATCATGCCGCCGACCCTGTAGCCCATTACTTCCTCGTACATGGCGCCATTCTCTATGGCGTCGACGAGGACCTGTATCGGGTTCTTTTTCGTCTTGATCTCTATTATTGCGAAGCCGTCCCTGACGGAGCCGGCGATGTTCTGGTAGGTTCCAACCACATGGCCTGACGTAAGTTTATGCTTCTTGCCCTTGTGGCCCGGGACGAAAAGTTTTGTGATGAAACGCTCCACGATGCTCATCTTGACCTTGTGAATCGACATTGTCCCGTATTTGCCGTTTGTCTTCGGCACTACAATAGGCACGAGATTAACGTATTTCTTGAGGCCCTGGTCTTTTACCTGGACCGGGGAGAAATCCCACCTGTTGAAAAGAAGAATTGCCATATTTATCCGCTTCCCTTACCCTTTTCCTTCTTGCCCTTGAGAATCTCCGGCAAAGAAACGCCGTTGACTGCTATGACCCTGAACTGCACGCCGTGCATCGAACCGATCGCGCCGCCCTGCGATGCTCCCAGTCCCTCTATCAGGACTTCGTCGTGCTCGTCTATGTGCTTTATGGAGCCGGTCTTCGGCGTGAAAGCCGTTACCTGGATGCCGTTCTTTATGAGCTGGCACCTGACGGCCTTGATTATGCCCGAGTGCGGCTGCTTTTGCTCTATGCCTTTCTTCTTGAGGACCAGAGCACGTCCCATGGGCGCTCCCTTGAGCGGGCCTTTCCTCCATAGCTGCAAAAGCTTGCGCTTTTTGTGGTCAGCCTTCCATCTAAAGCGCTTCCTTTTCTTCTTCAGATTCCTTGCAGCGAATGTGCCTGGCATAGTTATCACGTATTAATCCTTAGATATATTATTTGAGCCTTAAATTCTTGATGTCGAAGTGCCTGTCTAGGAACAGCCTTATGATCTTGATGTTCTTGCCGCTTTTGCCTATGACAGCCGACCTATCCGACGCAGGGACGGAAACCGTCACTACGCCGTTGCTTATGTCAAGCGAGTTTATGTTTGGTATGAGACTCCTGACGAGCTTCTCGGGTGTGTCTGCGTATTCGAATATCTTGACCTTCTTGCCGAGCGTTCCTGATATGTTTTTTATGTTCGCTCCGTTCCTGCCTATGGCAAGACCCATCTTGCCGGGCTCTATCAGGAAATATACAGTGTCGTCGTCCACGATGCAGTCCTTTACGTGCACGCCTATTAGGCGCTCGAAAGTTCCGACTATGCGCACGTCTTCGGTTGTAAGTTTTATGGTCATGTGTGTCAGCTCACTTTTTCACGCCGAGCAGCATTATATTGAATGGCTTTCCGCAGATTTCTCCGAGCTGCCTCGAATTGCCAGTGAACTTCTTTACCTCAAGGCCGAAGTTCCTGTTGTAGTAATCCAGATCGCTTCTGACTTCCTGGCTGCAGTTCTCGGGGCAGATGACGTATTTTATCGCCTCGTCCTTTATGCCCTTCATGACCATCCTGGTGCCGATTATCAGTTTCTCTTCCCTCATCGCTTCCTTGACTTCTTTATCTATGGTCATACGATCACATGCAACATCAATATATGAATCCCAGCAGCGCGCCGCCGACGCCTTCCTTTTTCGCGGTCCTGTGGTCCAGCAAACCCTTGGACGTGGTTATGAAAAGTATGCCTACGCTCACCGAAGGCAGGTATCTCTTCTCCCACGTTATGAATTCCTGCTTGTTTATGTAGAACCTTGGCCTTATGGAGCCGCAGTCGTTTATCCTGCCGAGCAGCTCTATCTTGAAATGCCCGCTCTTACCGTCGTCCATGAACTCGAATGAGCCGATGTATTTGTTCTTCTGCATTATCTTGAGTATGTCCTTCACTATCTTTGAGCTCGGGACTATGCACTCCTTCAGGCCAATCATCTCCGCGTTCTTTACGATGGCAAAAATGTCGGATAAAGTATCATGTCTCATAATCAAACCTCTTACTGGTATTTTTCAAAGCCAAGCTCCCTGGCAATCTCCCTGAAGCACTGCCTGCAGTAGCTGAGGCCGTACTTGTGCACGACTCCTTCAGTCTTCCCGCAGCGCCTGCATGGCTTTACAGCCTTGCCGAATTTTCTGGGTTTTGAACTGTTGAACTTCATGAACCTCGCCAGCTTTACTGGTTTCGCTTCAATCTGTTTCTTGGCATTTTCGAAACTCATATGAACACCTTTTGAATATGACTTATTCCTCCACCGTCGTTGTTATCTTCACGTTGAACTCTTTCTGGACCCATTCCTTCGCCTCTTCCGGAGTGATTCTGTGAGCCTTGCCTATCTTGCTCGGACGGATTTTTTTCCTGCTCACCCTGTATCCTGGCCTTGTAAGAGTGGCGCAGACATCCATGCCCATTATGCCTATCTCCGGGTCGTATTTGATGCCCGGGAGGTCTATGTATTCCTTTATGCCGAATGAAAAGTTGCCGTGCTTGTCAAACTGCGTCGGCTTGATTTTATTCTCGATTGCCTTGAGTGCGTTGATGAGGAACGTTCTCGCCTTCTCGCCGCGCATCGTGGTCTTGACTCCTATGGGTTTGTTCTTGGCACCGCCGAAAGTCGAGCGTTTATGAGTGGTAGTTATAACGATTTTCGTGCCTGAGAGTTTTTCGATGAGCCTTTTCGCCATCTCCAGCTTCGGGCCTGCTTCTCCTGCGCCTATGTTAATCGTGATCTTCTCCAGCCGGATTTCTCTCATGGGATTCATTTGAGCTCACCAACAAGCAAATATTCTTTTACGGTTTCTATATCGCCATCTTTCGTTTCCAGCACTATTCTGTTCCTGCCTATCATGGTCTTGCGGTCGAATATTTCCTTGACCTTGCCATGCAGGCCTATGTTTTTGCCGGACATAATCATGGCGGATGAATTTTTCTCGAACTTGAAGTGCTGCAGGATTTTCTGGCTCGGCAGTTCTATGAGCAACGAATCATTCGTCCTGAACTCGTTCTTGTCGGTCAGGATATTCCTGCCGTCGTGCAGGTTCAGCTGGAAGTTCCCGCCCTTCACTATTTTCTTGTCCTGTATCCTGCAGAGTTTTTTGTCAGCCTCTTCAGCTTTTATGTCGTTGAGAAAAAGGCCGCTCTTGTTGACCATGACCCTGTAATGCTTGTCTATGCTCGGTATCTCGACGATGTCCATCAAGCCGACCGGGTAATTCGGATCCTTCCTGACTTTCTTGTCGACGAGAATCTCGCCTTTCTTTATGACCATCGACGCCTCTTTTGCGTTCCTGCAGACCTTGAGGACGTCCCTCAGGACGACCAGAAGCGGTATGCACTCAAGCTTTTTGTGAGGCCCCGGTCTGGGAGCTATGACGAACTTGCGCTCCTTTTTTGACATGTGCCAGTATTTCGGCATCGAGTATCTCTTGAGATGCATAATCATTCACCCTTCGCTTTATCCGTGTCTTTTACTGCCTTTGTTTTTTCAGCCTTGTTATTTGGCCTCGAGCGCTCCACAATCATCTGCCTTCTCTTGTCGTCCATCTTGGGATCGACCAGCAGGATGTTGGACGGATGAACAGATTTCATGATTTCGGAGCCGTCGACTTTCTTGACAGTGTGGCCTTCTATGTAAATCTTGCTGTGTTTCAGGTCAACCCTGTCGACCTTGCCCTTGTGACCAGCGTTGGAGCCGCGCATTATCTTTACCTCGTCTCCTTTCCTGATAGGAAGCGAACGCTTGCCGAACCTGTTTCTCAGTGCTTCGGAAAGATGGGCCGAGACGAATTTCTGCCTGATGTGCAGGGGAGCGTTGTACACATATTTCCTCTGCTTCCTCGGCTGCGTGCTCGAGACCCACTTGTTTGACCATGCTTTTTTCATATCATACCACTATCGTTGCGATTTTGCCGACGGACGGGAAGCGCTCGACCGCTTCTTTAGCGACCGGTCCCTTTATCTGCGTTCCCTTCGGCTCGCCTTTATCGTCAATTATGACCGCGGCGTTGTCCTCGAACTGGATGCGTATGCCGTCTGCCCTAGCGAACTCCCTTCGCTGGCGGATAATGACAGCTCTGAAGACCTGATGACGGACCTTTTCATCGCCGCTGTAAACCCTGCAGAAGATGAGGTTTCCTACGCCGGCTTTCGGGCGCATCCTTCTGCGGCCCTTGTAGCCACTGGCTGCTATCATTTCCAAAATCTTAGCTCCGCTGTTGTCAGCGCATTTGAGCTGCGTCTTCGTGAAGACGCCGTAAGTCATCTTGGATGTTAAGCCTTTCATTTCATTCCCCTTTCGCTTTCTGCACGTTGACTATGACGAAATTTTTGGTTTTCGAGAGCGGCCTGCATTCCGCGACCGTGACGAAATCGCCTTCCCTAGCCTTCATGCACGGAGGGTTGTGGGCGACTATGCTGGACCTTCTCCTCTCGAATCTCTGGTATTTTTTGACGAACCTGTGGTAGCCCCACTCGATGATGGCCGTGTTCTTTGCTTTCGTCGATTTTACCTTGCCTTCGAAAATTCTGCCGCGCACAGGAAGCTTTCCGTGCCACGCGCACTTTATGTCAGAACATGATTCCTTTGGCTGGGGCAAACCGAGGCCGATATCTCTTTCTTTTGTTTTACCGGACGTCATAATATTCACATAGATGGATGTATTATTTAAATATTATATATTAATAGTTTTGACATATTCTTACAGATTATATAGGTTTATGGATTATACTAATAGCGTGAAATACTTATAAAGCCACTGGCTCGTGACTACCAAGTCCTGAGCTTCTTTTTTATCCTGTCTTCGGGCCGGCCGACGATGATTCTTCCGTCAACCCTGACCCATGCGGAGCCTATCTGAAAGGAGAAAATGCCCGTTTCTTTCGCTATCGAAATTTCGCTGCCATCAGCCTTTTCTATGACCAGCATGTTCCTCGTCTCGTTAATCACTTTTCCGGCCAGGCCAACCAGTTTCCTGTCGGTATCGCCGACTATTTTTATTTTGAGGCCTATGAGTTCGTGCCTGACCAGGTTTTCCGGGGTTATCATAAATAGAATATATTCTCCTGTTTGTAAAAAACTTCCTGTCCGTTGTCCCAGCGACTTTGCTATCAGGAGACTTCTATTTTTTCCGTCGGGAAACCGATTCTTACGAGCAAGTCCTTTATCTTCTTCCTGTGGTCTCCCTGCAGCTCTATGACGCCGTCCTTCAGCGTGCCGCCGCATGCCAGCTTCATTTTAAGCTCTTTTAGGACGTTCTTTACGTCGACGTCCTTGCTTATGCCCATGACAGTCGTGACGCTCTTGCCGAATCTCTTCTTTATCGAGGATATCCGTATCTTTTCCTCTTCCTTGGCTATTGTCTGGCATGCGCATATGTCCTTTGGCAGGCCGCAATTGGGGCAAATTTCTGTCATTTCCTTAAAACACCCTCCGCTATTGAGAAAATGATGCTTTTTGTGTCCGAGAGAATAAGGCCTTTCGCTGAGTTGGAATAAGCCATCATTCATTTCTTCCTTTTCTCTCTTTTAATAGTTTTTATCCTGGCAAGGGTCCTGCGCACTTCCCTTATCCTGCCGGGCGACGTGACGGATGCACCGATGTGTATGTTGGCGCGCTCCTTCGCGAGTTCGAGGTTAAGGTCCCTCGTCTGCTTTTCGAGTTCCTTTTCGTCCATTTTCCTGATGTCTTTCGGCCTGAGAATCGCCATAAGAATTACTCCTTCGTCGCTTCCTTTTCCTTCGCCTCTTCCTTGGGTTTTGTCTCGTGCTTTTTCGGCTTTTCTTTTTTCGTCTCCACCTTGTCGGTCGCTAATATCGGCACGGACTTCATTATCTTGACCTTGACGCCTATCTTGCCGGGCTTGGTCTGCGCTTCCTCGAACGCCGAGTCGACGAGCTCCTTCGCCGGCTGGCCGCAGTGTTTCAGGTAGCCCTGAAGGAACTTGCCAGTTCTCGATTTCGAGCCGCCCAGCTTGCCGGCTATCACTATCTCGACTCCGACCGCTCCTGCGTCCATGATCCTCTTGAGCATGATGTTGCCGATTTTCTTGTAGTTGTATCCCTTCTCGAGCGCGGTCGTTATTTTCTTCGCCATGATTTTTGCGTCGAGGTCCGGCCTGTTTATCGACTTGACGTCGACCTGCGGGTTCTCCAGCTTGAACTCGGCCTTCAGCCTGTCGGTCATCTCGTTTATCTTCCTGCCGCCGGAGCCGATTATCCTGCCCGGTCTGTCCGTGTGGATGATTATTTTTATGCCGAGTGGCGTCCGTTCGAGCTCGATTTTCGAGTAGCTCTCCTCCGGGAAGTATTTCTTGATGAACGCCTCTATTCGCATCTTCCTTACAGAGTAATCCACGAAGAATTTTTTCATCAACATAACATCATACCTTATTTCTGGTGCAGGACAATCTGCACGTTCGTCACCTTTTTCTGCATCCTCTTCATTTTAGTTCGCCTTGGCCTGTAGAAAGTGAAACCCTGGTGCGCCGAAGCGTAAATAATCATCCTTGTCGTGTCGAGGCCCTTGAACTCGGCGTTCGATTCAGCTGATTTCAGGAGGCTGAGAATCTCCTTGGTCGTGTTCGTGTAGAACTTACCCTCGAGATTCCGCTTGCCATTCAGCAGGTCATCCAAAAGGCTCTTGCCCTTGATGAGATTCATGCCGGAAATCACCCTGCAGATTATGACGGAGCTCTTCGTTGAAATCGAGAGCGACCTGCCATAGGCTCTGGCCGACTTCTTCGGATTCAGTTCAAGAGCGTATTTTAACATACAGTATCACTTTACTTGAGCGGCACGAACTTCGAGGATCTAGTCGCGCCGAAACCGGGGGCAGAGTGCTTTACCTGCTTCCTGGTGGGCGAAAATTCTCCGAGCCTGTGGCCCAGCATGTCCGCCTTCATCTCGAGTATCACGTACTCGCGTCCGTTGTAAACGCCTATCTTTACGCCTACCATTTCAGGCAGTATGAGCATGTCCCTTTCGTGGGTGCGGTGGAATTTCTTGGGGTTCTTCCTTATCTTCTCGAGCAGCTTCTTCTGCTTCTCGGTCATTCCCCTCTTAAGACTTCGTCTTTGTCTCGACTTCAGCAGGTTGCTGAACTCTTCCATGTTGAGCTTGCTTATGTCTTCGAATTTTTTCCCGCGGAATTCAAATTTCGCCATACAGCATCACATTAAGTTATCCTTATTCTACTTTTATATCTTACCTTTCCTGCGGCCCGTTCTCCTCGCGCCCCATGCACCGACCTTTTGTCCCGGTGGAGCGTGCCTGCTGACAGTCTTGGGCCTTCCCGGCCTGGTGGCGCCTCCGAACGGGTGGCACAGCGGAGTCATGGCGCCTCCTGATGTTCGCGGATACTTTTTGCCGCGCGTGCGCATGGCCTTGAATCTCTTGCCTGCCTTCAGCCACGGCTTGTCTTTAAGGCCATCGCCTGCCGGCGTTCCGATGCTTGCCCTGCAGTTTAGGTCGAATTCTTTAGTCTTTTTCGAAGGCAACTGGACAATGCATCTGTCTTTCGCCTTCGTGAGAAGGATTGCGAACGTCCCCGGCGTGTTGCAGAGTTTCGGTCCGGAGTGCGGGAACAGCTCGATGCCGAATATCTGGGAACCCAATGGAATGCTGGAAAGCGTCTGGATGTAGTTGGTTGTGCTGTCGCCGACCTTTATGCCATGGGGTGCGATAAGGTAGCTTATTTTACCGTCCGAATACTTGACTTTCGCGACGGGCGCGTTTCTCCCGGGGTCGTCGACTATGTCGATGACATTACCGCCGAAGTTCCTGTATTCAACGTTTATCCACTTGCCTCTCCTGGGGACCCTGTAAGTAGGCGTTCCCCGTCCCTTTCTTTGCGACCTTATCCTTTTTCCCATGTTAAACCAACATAATTTATATCATGCCAAGCTTTGAGGCGATGTCCGCCGCCGAGAACTCGGGGCTTATCTTGATATACGCCTTCTTCTGGCCGCGGGTCGTTATCTCCGTCTTGACCCACTTGACCTTGACGCCGAACTCGCTTTCTACCGCTTCTTTTATCTCCTTCTTGTCGGCGTCTTTGCTGACTATGAAAACAAGCTTGTTCTCAAGCTCGACCATGTTCATGGATTTTTCCGTAAGGTGCGGGTAGCTTATGATTGACCACGCATCCTTCGTCTTTGGTGATGGCTTTGCTTTCTCAACTTTAATATCCCTTTCTTCCTTTTTCGGTTTAGCAGCTTTACTTTGCTCTGCCATGGACACCAAGCTCCTTCATTTCGTTTATGGCTGATTTCGTGTAAATAGCAAACCGTCCGGGCACAGTTCCTGGAGCGAGCATGCTGACTTTAAGATCCTTCGCCAGCGAGACGTCGACTCCCCGGATGTTGCTTATCGCCTTCATAACGCCTTCGTCCTTCCCTATGATTATGACCGGGCCTTTCTTGCCCCTGTAGCGTCGGCCGCGCATCTTGCCCCTGCCGGCGCGCACCTTCTTTTGAGAGCATCGCGTCAGCTCCTGTGCAAGGCCAAGCTTCATAAGAATCGCGACGACTTCGGACGTCTTGTTTATCTTCTGGAAATCATCTTCTATAACGATGGGAACGTGCTTCGCTTCGGTTATTATGTGGCCTCTCTGCGTGACCAGCTCCTTTACGAGCGTCGCGGAGAGCGCGGACATGAGCGCTTTCATGTGCTCTTTCTGGTTCATCTTCATCGCCCAGACTCTCTCGATTTTCGGCGGGTGAGCTCTTCGTCCCTTTCGGGTGCGCGGGTTGAACCTTGCCGTCATGTTAAGATTACCCTGGCTGTGGATTCTTTTCTGCCTGGCCATTTCCCTGTTCATCTGCGAGTAGCGCGAATGCCTCATGCCGTGGTAATGCGCAGAAGTGCGATGGCCTGCAAGCGGGTCGCTCGCATATGGTTGACGCGTTTTGCTCGCTTCGACGACGACAGCTTTCTGAATAAGGTCTTTGCGCACTTTTTCGTCGAAAGCCTTGGGTAAGGAAATCTTTTCTTTCTCCTTCCCTGCCATGTCGAATACGGGCAACGTGTGCATAAAGCGTCTCTTATTTTATTATTATCCTATATATACGGTCAATGTAATGACACTTATTTATGTTAAACTAATTTAAATATATATAGTAAGCTCTTTTCAGGAAAGAGCTTAAGCAGAAAGGAGCATCGCTCCACTGCGTTTCGCTCGCTTCCTGGTGTCCAAAATCCGTCTTAAAGGCGGTGTTGGCAAAATGGTTTAAGGAAGCCGATATATAAACCTTGTGGTTACCTTGGCGTTCAAGAAAGACGAGATTCATGTGAAGGAGCTGAGCAGGAAGACCAAGGTCATCGTCGCGTTCCTGTGTTTTGCAGCTATCCTGCTGCTTGTTTACCTGACCGTATATGCATATAACAACGTGAGCCCGTTCATTGCCCTGCTGCTGATGCTGGTCCTGCTCATAGTGGCGGTGGTGGCGATTTTCGCGCTCGACGTCGCTCTTTACAGGGAAATATCGTAATCAGGAAAAAGAAGATTCAGACCTGTTTCTGCTTACGGTTTATCGAGTGTTTCGAGAAACTCTTTTTCAAGGAAGTGCAGCTTGCCCGGGATTATTATGACTGCAGGCGCGGGCAGTTCTATGTCCGCCAGGTCGCTGGTTTTGCCGTAAATGACGCGCTCGTTCTCGGAGCCGAGCGCCGAGCATATGACCGCCTCTTTCAGCAGGCTGCTCTTCTTCGCACTCTCGATGGAGAACAGGATGTCGAAAGCCTGCTTTGTTCCCATGTTTACGTCCAGCAGCATGAGCGTGTGCAGTCCCTGTTTCTGGTTCTCGGCAAGAGCGTCGTAGAAGCCTTCGCTAGCGTAACCCTTCGCAGGCGTTATTACGGTCGCCGTCCTGCCGAACTTGTACAGCTGAAGGCCGCTCTTCGCGATGGCAGTGTAAATCGATGAAGCATGCACGACTTCGTAATCAACTTTCTTCTGTTTGCATTCCATCACCAGATGGACGTGCGTCGTCGCAGTTAGCGGGTCGCCAGGCGCTAGCAACGCGACGTGCTTCGTCTTCGCTTCCTCGATGAGCTTGGCTGAATCGTCTTCGACGTCGGAGCGCTCGACGACCTGAATTTTTTTACCTACAAGCTTCTCCAGCTTCGCCAGGTCGCCTCCCCACGCGGCCGTGTAGAGCTCGCAGTAGAGCTTGTCCGCACGCTTGCAGGCTTCGATGCCGCGAATCGAAATGTCACGCTCGTCCCATATGCCAAGGCCTATCAATGAAAGCATGAATAGAATTTCATTCGCGATTTTAATAGTTTTAAACCTTTGAGTGAAATCTGAATATGGCAGCTCACAACGATCTTTTCATGGCGACTCTTGACAACGACGCGGGTTTCGACCTGGGCGATTTCGCCAGGAAAAGCGGCAAGAAAGCTTATTTCACGTGGCACGTCGATGAAGGCGGGGGCAGCATAAACTCCTCACCTGTCATAAAGGGCAGTCACGTTTACATCGCCTCTCTCGACGGCTACATTTACAAACTTGAAAAAGCAGACGGAAAACTGGTGTGGAAATTCAAGGCTGGCGGCATGTTCAGTGACGCTCATCCTGTCATAAAGGACGGCATAATCTATCTCGGCTGCTATGATCACAACATGTATGCTATCGACGAAACGACGGGCGAGGAGCTCTGGAGGTTCAGGACCGGCGGCAAGATAGACGGTTCGACCGTTCTACTGATTGACGACATGGCGATATTCAGTTCAAGGGATTATTACGTTTATTCCATACACCGGAAAACCGGCAAGATGATATGGGCTTTCAGGACCGGCGGCTGGTCGTATTCCTGCCCAACCGAACACGAAGGTAAAATATTAGTCAGCTCCTCGGACGGCAACATGTATTGCCTTAGCAAAGAAGGCAGAGAGATCTGGAGATTCAAAACGGGCGGCAATATTTTCATGCAGGACAGGCTATGCATACGCGATGGCGTAGCTTATTTCGGTTCGGATGATTTCAACGTATACGGCGTGCGGCTTTCGGATGGCAAAGAAGCCTGGCGCTTCAGGTGCGGCAGCTACGTGAATGTCATGCCGACAATACATGACGGCATTATTTACATATCATCTGACGACGAGAATTTCTATGCAGTCGACCTGGCCACGGCAAGAACAATCTGGAAGTTCAGGATGGGCGAGCGTGCGGCCGGCAGCATGCCGGTCATACTTGGAAACAACGTGATATTCGGCTCCGCCGACCACAACGTGTATTGTCTTGATGCAAAGACCGGCAAAGAGGTCTGGCGCTTCAAAACTTACGGCCACATTTTCGGTGAGACTGTGATTGAGAACGGCAGAATATACGTGCCTTCATACGACTGCCATCTTTATTGCATCACTATCGATGGCGAACTGATATGGAAGTTCCGCACGTCCACCATTAGGCAGAGCACATACAAATACGAAGAGGAAACCGTCATCGAATTCAACGCGCCCAAATTCGAGGAAACTGCAGACGAGAAAGAAGATAGGTATGCAGTCAGTGCTGAAAACGTCGTGAGCCACGATTACGCCTTCAAGAGCGAGTACTCTTTCAAATCAGAATATCAGACCAAGAGCGAGTACGCCTGATTACTTGCTGAACAGTATCTCTATCACGTCGCCGTCCTTCACTTCGTGCTCCGCGCCCAACTTGCGTTTCGTCTCGAAATCGACGCCGCCGATGAATTTGGCCGCCATCTCGCTGTGAACCTTAGCTGCAAAATCCTTGAGCGTCGTTCCTCTCGGCACGAGCAGCGCGTCGGGAAGAACGGTCCCCTTTTTATCCGTCATTTTATTCACATTCGCTACCGGATAGACGACGATGTGGTCGAGCAGCTCGAACACCGCTTTGTCCACGCATTCCTGCACGCCGGTCGAGCCGAACTTTTCCAGTATGTTGTGCTTCACGAATTCCAGCGCCTTCTTCTGCCTGTCGCTGAGCTTGTCCGGTTCGAGTATTTCAAAACTATTGCATCCTGGAAGATATTTTATCAGGTCGTGCTTGTCCGCCTCCCTGAGGGCGAGTTCGCTTTCGGCTGAGCACGGTATTATAGTATAATTAGGAAACTCCTCTTTCAGGCACTCTATGTTTTTGTCCGCGCCCGGCATGTCTATCTTGTTCGCCGCGATTATCATGCGCTTCGAAAGCTTGCGCAGCTCGAAGGCGAATTTGCAGAGGTCATCGTCGCTCCACCGTGTGGGCGAAGTTTCATACAAATTGAATTTTTCAAGCACCTTCAGTATCTGATCCTCTGTTATCTTCAGGCCTGAAAACTGCTGGAAAAGCGAGTCGAGTATGTTTTTTTTGTTCATCTCCACGTCTTTCGAGAATTTCGACCAGTTCTTTTTCAGCATGCCGTAAAACCAGTAGCCTATTTCCTCCTCGAGAAAGCGGACGTCGTTAGCGGGGTCGTAGCTGCCGCAGGCGACGGATTCGCCGTTCTCGTTCGTCGAGCCTGACGCGTCTATGACGTGGATGAACGCGTCCGCCTGTCTCAGGTCATCGAGAAATTTCAGGCCGAGGCCTTTGCCGGCGTGCGCGCCCGGGACGAGGCCAGCGACATCAAGAAGCTCGGTAGGCACGAAGCGCATGCCCTGTTTGCAATAGCCGACCTTGGGCTTGCACTGCGTCGCTATTTTCACGTCCGGACATTTGACCTTGACGTATCCCATGGCGTGGTTAGGTTCAATCGTCGTGAAAACACGGTTCGATATTTCGACGTCCACGAGCGTGAGCGCCTTTAGAAGAGTTGATTTGCCAACGTTCGTTTTTCCCACAATCCCAATTAGCATGAAATCACTAAGAATAATCGGATTCGGGTTTAAAATGGTTTACATAGATGTCAAATGATAATCAGGAAATTATTGAGCATTTTAAATACTAAAAATATCAGATAAGTATGAAAAAACACGATGAAAATAAAGAAATGGAAAGTCATTTAAAACAATATAACATTTATGCTGGAAATTTGAGAAATTGGTTTGTTGGTTATGGTATCGGAGCATTGGTTCTGTTCATAACACAAAAAGAATTTTTTTCTACGCTTAGCCTTTCTGAAAAAAATTCAATATTAATATCCATAGCGATTGGAATTTTTTTGCAAATATTCATTTCAATGTGGAATAAATATACACAATGGTTAAGTTATCAACAAATACATCGTTCTCTTGTAAATAGCAAATTGCACAAAATAGCAGGACGAATCACGAGAGTGTGGCAGATTGATTTTATTTGCGATGCACTCACATTAATCGCGTTTGCCTATGCTCTAATCGTTGCTCTTAAAATTATTTGACTTTGCCGTCTATCTTCTTGTCGACTTGGATTTCACCATCGCTCGTCTTGAGTGGCTTGTCCTTGTAATACGCTTTTCCATCCTTTGCTACGAGTTCGAATTTCGCGAAGTCCTTGATGGTCAGCTCTTTCGCCGGCCGCTTTTCGACGTCGTCGATGACGACGTGCGCGCCCGGCTTGTCTTTCGAAAAGAGAACTCCGACGTCTTTCCCGTCGTCCGCCGCCAGCAGCATGCCCTCGGATTCGATGCCTTTCAGATTCGCTTTCTTCAGGTTGCACACGACGACGATGTGCTTGCCTTTCAGGTCGCTTTTCGAATACTTGTCTTTCAGGCCCGCGACAAGCGTCCGCTTTTCGTCGCCCAGGTCGATAGTCAGAATGTAGAGCTTCTCCGCCTGCGGATGGTCTTCGACTTTCTCGACTTTCGCCACTCGCAGGTCGAGCGTCGCGAACGCGTCTGAGAATTCGACTCTCTCAATTTTCCGGAAAAGGATTTCCGGCTTGTTTATCTTGTGGTTTTCCAGCGTCTCCCTGAAGTCGTCCCATTTCACGTCCTTGAGATTGAGAGACTTGAATATTTTCTCGGAGAACACGGGAAGTATGGGATTAAGCGTGATGGCGAGCTTCTTGACCAGGTTCGCGGCTATCGCTAGCACCTCAGCCATGCGTGCCGGGTCCTCTTTCGCGAGTTTCCACGGGGCGTTCTCCTGAAAATAGCGGTTGCCCACGTTGCTGATTTCGAGCGCGTTCTTCACAGCCTCGCGCAGGGCGAATCCATAATAGTTCTTCTCGGCCTTCCTGACCAGGTCATCCGCTCGCTCAAGCGCCATGAGGTCCGCGTTTCTCGCGCCAAGCTTGCCTATCTTGCCTTCCGCATATTTATCGATGAACGTCAGTGTTCGATAGCAGAAATTCGCAATGTTCCCTATGAGTTCGTTGTTAGCCCTGTTCTTGAAATCCTCGAAGCTCAGGTCAATGTCGCCAGTCGTGTGCGTGAGATTCGATGCATAATGGTAACGCAGGAACTCCGGATCGAGAATCTGCAGGTATTCGCGCGCGGTTATGAACGTTCCTCTCGACTTCGACATTTTCTCCCCGTTCACTGTAAGGAAGCCGTGCACCACGACGTTATCAGGCGTCTTGAATCCTGAGCCCATCAGAACTGCGGGCCAGAATATGAGATGGAAGTAGGCGATGTCCTTGCCGATGAAATGGATTATCTGCGAATTCTTCGATTTCCAGTACGCTCCCTCTGCAGAGCACTTGTGGTCCTTGCAGTAATTCTCCGTAGATGCGATATACCCTATCGGCGCGTCCAGCCAGACGTAGAAATATTTGTCCTCTTCGCCCGGGATTTTGAAGCCGAAGTAAGGCGAGTCGCGCGAGACGCACCAGTCCTCAAGGCCCTTGTCAATCCATGAGAGCACGTAATTCTTTATGTCGCTCTGCAGGTTTTTGTTGTCGTTGAGCCACGCGCGCAGCCGCTCGGAGAAGTCGCCAAGCCTGAAAAAATATTGCTCCGAATCTTTCATCGCCGGCTCGCTCCTGCATATGCCGCAGAACGGGGATTTAAGATCGATGGGTTTGTAAGTCGAGCCGCACGCTTCGCACACGTCGCCGTACTGGTCCTGCGCGCCGCATTTGGGGCACGTGCCTTTCACGAACCTGTCGGGCAGGAAGCGCTTGCATTTCTCGCAGTAGAGCTGCCTGAGCGTTTTCTTGTAGATGTGGCCGTTGTCCTTCAGCGCCTTGAAAATCGTGCGCGTGAAATTCTCGTTCTCCTTCGAGTGGGTAGTGTAATAGCTGTCAAAATGTATGAGAAAATCTGAAAAGTCTTTCACGTGCTGGTCATACCAAATTTTGATGAATTCCTCGGGAGTCACGCCTGCCTTGAGAGCGGAAATCTCGATTGGCGTGCCGTGCGTGTCGTCGGCGCAGCAGTATATCGCGTCGTGGCCGCTGAACTTCAGGAAGCGCGTGTAGATGTCCGTCTCTATGTATTCCACCAGATGGCCCAGATGGACGGGACCGTTCGCGTATATCAGGGCCGCGGTTATCAGCGTCTTGTCAGCCATATCAAATAGTTTTCGTTGTTTACTTAAAAAATGATTTGCCTATGAAATGCGCGCGAAAGCGTTCCGTAAGGATAAATAACTAAATAATTATTATTATTCTGCCGGACGCTGGTTTGATCTTATGACAGACGAAATACAGAAAATTGTGAGGGAAGCGGAGAGGGCGAAAGTCTGGCTGAAGGAAGCGAACCACATGCGCGTCGTATCGCATTACGATGCCGACGGCATAACGTCAGCTTCGATAATGGCCAAGACGCTCGTCCGCATGGGCAAGGACTTCCATTTGTCGATGGTCAAGCAGCTCAGCAGTCGCGTTCTCGAATCGCTGGCTGGCGAAAAGCGAGAGCTTTATATTTTCCTTGACATGGGTTCCGGTCAGATAGAGGGTATAAAGACGGCGCTGGCGAACTCGAAAGTCATAATCTGCGATCATCATCAGCCGGGCGGCATCGCTAACGAAAACGTCGTCCACATAAACTCGACACTCGCCGGCATAGAGAACAGCATTTCGGGCTCTGGAGTGACGTATCTTTTCTGCAAAACGCTTAACCCTATAAACGAGGACCTCAGCCCGCTTGCGGTCATAGGCGCGATAGGCGATTCGCAGATAGACGCCATAGGTCTCAACTGGGGCCTGAGCGGGCCGAACAAAATAATTCTCAAAAGCGCGGAGGCGCAAAACAAGATACGCGTCTCGAAAGGCCTGCGACTCTGGGGGCGATACACGCGCCCGTTACATAAGGCGCTTGCATACTCCATCGATCCTCACATCCCTGGCATAAGCGGTTCTGAATCTGCTAGCATCCAGTTTCTCACGGATCTGGGCATCCCGACGAAGAAAGGCGATGACTGGAGGACGATTGCTGATTTGACGACTGAAGAGCAGAAAACGCTCGCGAGCGGCATGATAAAGGAGCGCGTCCGCGCGAACCAGGAGAATCCCGAGTACATATTCGGCGACGTTTACGACCTGCTCGACAAGGAAGGCGACTTCCGTGACGCGAACGAATTTGCCACCATACTCAACGCCTGCGGCAAGATGGGCCAGGCGAGCCTCGGTGTGGCACTGTGCCTCAACGTCAAGGACGCTTTCGTGAAAGTGAAGGACATATTCGAAAGCTACCGCAGGGAAATAGGCAAAGGCGTGAACTGGGTCGAAACAAACCTTAAAAACCCTGACATAGTAAAGGATATGAACGGCGTTTACGTTTTCGCCGGCGACAACGTTTCGGAACACATGATTTCAAACGTCATTTCGATCATAAGCCATTCCGGCCTGCTGCCCGTCAAGCCGCTGTTCGGCATAGCGAACGCGGAGGACGGGATAAAAATATCGGCCAGGGCGCACGACTCGCTCGTCGAAGGCGGACTCAAGCTCAACGAGATAATGAATTCGGTTTCACAAAAGCTCGGCGGCGAAGGGGGCGGCCACATGGGAGCCGCGGCGGCCGTCATACCGCGGGAAAGGCAGGAGGAATTTATAAATATGACCGAACTAATACTAACATCTATTATTGGTGAAAATAATGGGCATGAAGAACAAGCCAAAACTGAAGGAAGATGCGGAAGTCCAGAAGAAAGAAGCGACACTGGAGAAGGAAGCCACTCCGGACCAGGTGGAAGAGAAAATACAACTCAAAAAATGGAAAGGAAAGGACTGGTTCAATATATTGGCTCCTAGGGAGTTCGGATCGAAGCTTCTCGGACAATCGCCTGCAACGGACCCCAAGACACTTGTGGGAAGGACGATGGAATTCGGCGCTGCCGAAATCACGGGTGACAATTCCAAGTATTACATGAAACTCAACGTCAGGATCATCAACGTCGAGGGCAGGACATGCCTCACGTCGTTCAACGGCTTTGAATGCACCCGCGACCACCTGCTCAGGATGGTCAGGAAAAGAAATCAGAAAGTCGAGACAGTCATCGACGTTTCCACGAAGGACGGCTGGATTCTCAGGATGAAGCCGTGGACGATACTCAACGGCAAGCCGCCCACGAAGGTCGAAACAAAGGTGCGCCATTTCGTCATGAATTTCTTCAACGACGTCGCCTCCAAGAGCAACATGAATGACATGCTGAGGAAGATACTCACGACCGAGATGCAGATGATGCTCAAGAAATCGGGCAGCAAGATTTATCCGATTCGTTTTTCTGAAGTGGCCAGGATAAAGGTGCTCAAGTCGCCTGAGTTCGTGCCTGAGACGGTAGCGCCAGCCGAGGAAGTTAAGGCAGAAACAGCAGAAGCCAAGGAAAAACCGGCCAAGAAGGAAAAGAAAAAGGCGCCCAAAAAAGAGAAAACCGAGAAGGCCGAAGAAAAGGAAAGCAAGAAAAAGCCGGAAGCCGAATAAATAACATGGCTGATTCATCCGTTCTGAAAAAAGGCGTTGTCCTGATAGACAAACCTGCAGGCATGACCAGTTTCGACGTCGTCGAGAAGGCATGCAAACTTTTAGGCGCCAGGCGAGGAGGACACACAGGCACGCTGGATCCTAACGTCACTGGCCTAATGCTCGTCGCCCTCGAGGAAGCGAGGAAGGCAATGCCCGTCCTTTTCGGCATGGACAAAGTGTACATTGGTAAAATGCTGCTGCATCAGGACGTGGACAGAGTTGCGCTCGAGTCGACGTTCAAAAAATTCACAGGCGAGATTTTACAGATGCCGCCCGTCAAGTCGCGCGTCGCGCGCGTCGAGCGCAAGCGCACTGTGCGCTCGCTAAAACTGACGAAATTCGAAGGCCGCGAAGCCGAATTCCACGTCGTGTGCGAGGCGGGAACTTACATCCGCAAGCTGGTCCACGACATCGGCCAGTCGCTCGCTTCCGGCGCCCACATGACAGAGCTACGCCGCACGAAAATCGGCCCTTTCGACATAAGCGAGGCCGTGCATCTTTCCAGGCTGACCGAAAAGAACGTCATGCCGCTGGAAAAGATTCTGGAGCGCCTGAAGCTGAAAAAAGTCATAGTCAAAGATGATGCAATCGCTAAAATAAGGAACGGCAGCCCTGTTTTCAGCGACATGATAGAGAAAAGCGACAGCCTCGCTGAGAACGAAATGGCCGGCGTTTTCACAAAAAGCGGCGAGATAATAGCGCTGGCTAAAAACACTGGTGACAAGATAAAAACAGAGAGGGTTTTCTTGCCGTAAGCCGCCCACGCGTTTAACAACAAATAAAAAGAATCACTAGTATTATTATCACATCAAGCCTCGGTGGCTCAGTGGTAATTTCGAAGGAAGCAGATCGCTTGGTATAAGCTCTTTAGGAAAGAGCTTAAGCAGAAAACGAATATTCTGCTGACAAAAAGCGAAAGGTCGCGAGTTCAATTCTCGCCCGGGGCTTTCCATTTTTTAATTTTCAAGTTGTCAGTTCCCGGAAAACCAGTCACCAATATAAGAGAGCCGCTCCAAATAATAATTGAGGTGTTTTCATGGCTCCTTGTGGTAGGAAGCGCAAAAGGAAAAAAATCAAGAAGCACAAACTCAAGAAGAGAAGAAAAAAGATGCGCCACCGAAAGAAGTGATGGTGGGTTTCTAAATAATTAGAAAATAACTACTTTTTAAGAGTAAAAATGTATTTAAATACTCCAGAGAAGACTTAGGCATGGGACACAGCCAGGAATATAGAGATAACACTATCATAATGGTCAATCTCGGCAAATATTTTCATGGTGAGCAATACAAAGGCGAGCATGTTTCCGTAGACCAATTGCCTCTCTTCAATTTTAACGGCTTTTCCATGCTTTCATGGCTCGGGGAGAACGGAGGCGTATCGGAAAGTGACAGAAATCATATGAAAGATGTCATAGGGGCTTATGGCGAATTTCCGGTTAGAATAAAATGCGCCGGCAAAAAAGGAAAATGCGCAGAGACATCAACTCATTTGGTGTTACCATATCAATATGTCCACAAGCACGAGAAGCAAAGCGGGCCAGAATTCAGAGAGCAATTTGATATTCCTCAAAGACCATTCTATTGCCCGAAATGCGCGGAAGAGTTTTCTTATGTCTACTCAGCAGGAAATATGCAAAAGGGCGCAGTCTCGTTACCGATAAATTTCACAATTTTCAAAAAGAGAGGAGATGGATGGGATTTTACATATTGTAATCTCGATCGCAACGAGCTTCACGGTCGCCTAAAAAGAATAGCAAACGCGATACTCACGCAGGGGCTGGACATAGACCCTGACAGGATGGATCCGAATAGTAGGATGCGCATTGGCAGGAGTGAAGCCAGAGACATAGTTAAAAAACTTATCGGAATCACAGGTCAGCAGTGCCTTTTTGAAGATTTTGAAGAATATATGATAAAAAAACCACCGAAATTTATTTTTAATATCAAAAGAACCTCCAAAAAAATTCCTGGTCAGATGAGCCTGTTTTTATAAGCGTCAACTAAAACATTTAAAACACCTGCGCATAATTCTATAAGATGAACGACCTTAATGTTTCGAGAATATCGCTGAGCGTCCACACGGTTGCCGGCATACTGGCCGGATACGTTTCTCATGTTCTGGGCAGCAGCTACTATGCATTCGGCGCCATGCTGGCAATACTGCTTATCACCGGATACGGGACTGAGTTCGTGCTGAAGAAGAAAGGCATCAAGTGGTGGATGGCGAACGGCGGCGCGCTTTACATACTGGTCTGGCTCATAAGCTGGATTTTCCTTTTCAACATGTAATCCGCTGGAGGGGTTTAATGGTGCACCTTGGCAAGAAGGAAACGCAGTTTTATCTTTTCGCAGGCAAAGGCGGCGTCGGCAAGACCAGCATCGCCGCGGCGACGGCTCTTTATTTTGCAGGGAAGAAAAAGAAGACGCTGATAATATCGACTGATCCGGCGCATTCGCTTTCCGATTCTTTCGAGAAGAAGATAGGCGGGGATATCGTCGATGTGAGCAAGAACCTCTCTGCTGTAGAAATCGATCCCAAGAAAGCGATGGAGGAATACAAGCAGAAGATAGCTCCCAAGATGGACAAGCTCGATTTCCTCAAGGGCCTGGATCTCGGCGACGCTTTCGACTTCGCAGGCAACACGCCTGGCATAGACGAGCTCGCCGCATTCGACAAGTTCATGCAGTACATGCAGTCGAAAGAGTACGACGTCATCATATTCGATACCGCGCCTTTCGGCCACACGCTGCGCTTCCTCTCGCTTCCCGACCTGCTCGACTCCTGGGTGGGCAAGATGATAAACATCCGGCTGAAGCTGTCCGGCATGATGAACATGTTCAAGAAATTCGTGCCCTTCGGCGAAGATGGTGGCGACGCGAAGCTGGGCACGGAGCAGCTGGAGCTCGTCAAAAAGCGCATAGCGGAAGCGAGGAAGATACTCAGCGACAAAAAGCGCACGCGTTTCAACCTGGTCCTGATTCCCGAGGCGATGAGCATTTACGAGTCCGAGCGCTCCGTCAAGACGCTCGCCGAATACGGCATACCGGTCAATTCCATCTTCGTCAACCAGCTCATTCCTGAGAACACGAAATGCGCATTCTGCAGCGAACGAAGGAAGATGCAGCAGGAGCGGCTGAAGGAAATCCGCTCGAAGTTCAAAGGCCTCGGCGTCACCCAGGTCCCCCTCTACAACAGGGAAGTCAGGGGCATGGCCATGCTGGCGACCGTCGGGAAGGAATTGTACGGAAAATAACGCGTAACACCTTTATAATAACTACTTTTCAATAATAACAATGATAAATGGAGAATACAGGTCACCAAACGCTGAACCATTCTTGTACAAAGCGGTAAGAACAGCCATTGGTCAGGAAATTTTTAACAGAGTAGCTAGTGGGGACTACAATCTTATACAAAATCTCGAAATGAACACCAGCGCAAGAATAACAAATCAAAATTTTCTCGAGTTCGATTTCTCTCTGAATCCAGGCAAATCTTTCGATGCGCTTGAAATTGTAGGCAAAACTCCTCAAAAAATAAGGAAACTTTATACAGAAGAATCAATACGCAGTGATAGAATCCTTGACATTGAAGATGCGATAGAGGTACATCTTTCCACTAAAGGCATGAAATTCTACATGAATAAACTGAAAAATTTACAAAGAACCATATTCATCTCACCTGATGAAATAGCAGGCCTTATTTCAAGCGGTAAAATAAATCTTAACGCCTTTCAAAATCCGGAACAGGCAGGAAAAGAACTGCGCATGATGACGATGATAGTTCCGGATAAAATCCAATATCTTGACACTGAGGGAATTGTTTATCACACGCTTAAAAATCCTGAATGGATGAGAAACGCTAGCGAGTATTCAAGATGGTTCTTCAACGCAATCGGTAGAAGAGTTGAAGAAGAAAGCCAGCAAAACCAGCCACTAAAGGATGCAGTGAACAGGCTAATGGAAGATTACGCTCCTCTTTTTACCTGATCATTCCGGAGTGCTCAAGTCCCCTCTTTCCAGCCGGTCAGGTAGCGCTTCTGCTCGGGCGTGAGCGAGTCGATTTTCACGTTCATCGATTCGAGTTTCAGCCTCGCGACGTTCATGTCTATGTCTTCAGGGACGGTATACACTTTCGCTGCGAGCTTGCCCTTGTTCTTCGTTATGTACTCCGCGGAAAGCGCCTGGTTGGCGAAGCTCATGTCCATCACTTCGCTCGGATGGCCTTCTGCTGCGGCGAGATTGACAAGCCTGCCTTCAGCGAGCAGGTAGATTTTGTTGCCGTTCTTCAGTGTGTGCTCGTCGACGTTGGGCCTTATGGTCTTCTTCGATTTCGTAAGCGCATCAAGGTCCTTCTTGTTTATCTCCGCGTCGAAGTGCCCCGAATTCGCGAGAATCGCGCCGGATTTCATTTTTGAGATGTGCTCCTTTCTCACGATGTCCTTGCAGCCGGTCGCCGTCACGAATATGTCGCCGATTTCCGCTGCGCTGATGAGCGGCATGACGTAGAAACCGTCCATCACCGCCTCTAGCGCTTTCAGCGGGTCGACTTCAGTCACAATCACGTTCGCTCCCATGCCTTTCGCGCGCATCGCTATGCCGCGAGAGCACCAGCCGTAGCCCGAAACGACGAAATTCTTGCCGCATATCAGGACAGACGTCGCGCGCAGGATGCCGTCGATGGTCGACTGACCCGTGCCGTAGCGGTTATCGAAAAGATGCTTCGTGTAAGCGTCGTTTATGGCAATCACAGGATACTTCAGGACGCCGTCTTTTTCCATGGCGCGGAAACGTATGACGCCCGTCGTCGTTTCCTCCGTGCCGGCCACTATGTTTTTGAGAAGCTCCGGCCTCTTGGTGATTATCCTGGTGACCAGGTCGCCGCCGTCGTCCATGGTTATGTTAGGCTTCGCGTCAAGGACCTGGTCGATGCACCAGTAGTATTCGTCATTCGTCACGCCTCGCCACGCGAATACGTTTATGCCGTCTGCCGCTAGCGCCGCCGAGACGTCGTCCTGCGTGCTCAAAGGATTGGAGCCGCATATGTAAACATTAGCTCCGCCCGCTTTCAGCGTCTTCATAAGGACTGCCGTTTCTTTCGTGACGTGCAGGCAGCACGCCAGCGTCAATCCCTTCAGCGGCTTCTCTTTCTCGAAGCGTTTCTTGATGTTCATGAGAACGGGCATGTGGTCTTCGGCCCACATTATCTTAAGCGCGCCTTCCTTGGCCAGATTCATATCCTTTACCTTGCTCATAAGTCCACCCCTCTGAAATTAAAGTGAGTATCAAGTTTTATTCTTTTTTGCTTCAGCTTGATGTCCTACATTTAAAGTCCATAATATAAAAAATAATACTATGCCAGCACATGTGGAAGAGATGCTCGAGGCGATGCAAAAGCCCGGCACGTATGACGAGCGAGTCGACGCGATCAGCATGGTGCAAACGCACATATCCTGGGTTTTTCTCACAGGTAGCTTCGCATACAAGATAAAGAAGCCGGTCAACTTCGGCTTCCTCGATTTCACGACGCTCGAGAAACGCAAGCGGTTCTGCGACATGGAGCTGGAAATAAACAGCATGTTCTCGCCTGAGATTTATCTCGGCGTCGTGCCGCTCAAAAAGTCCGGCAGCGGCCTTCGATTCTCAGGCACGGGCGAGACGATAGAATACGCCATAAAGATGCGCCAGCTTCCGCAGGAGGGCCTGATGAACAGGCTCCTCGACCGGAACGAGATAAAAACCGATGTCATAGACAAGATAGTTGCCAAGCTCGCGGATTTTTATTCCAAGACCCATACATACACGAAAAAAGACGCCACCGGCTCGCTGGCGACGGTCGCGTTCAACTGGAAGGAAAATTTCGAGCAAACGCTCCCGTTCGTCGGCAAGACGATAAACCAAGAAACTTTTGATTCTTTAAAGAAAAAAACCGAGACCTTCATGGCGGACAATGAGCGGCTTTTCGCGCGGAGGGTGAGGAACGGCAATGTTAAATGGTGTCACGGCGACCTGCATTCGGGCAATATTTTCGTCATCAATGGCGACGTATACATATTCGACGCCATCGAGTTCAACGAGCGCTTCGCGTGCTCCGACGTGGCCAGCGATATCGCCTTTCTCTGCATGGATCTCGATTTCCGCCACAGATCATACCTATCTGATTATTTTATCAAAAAATACATAGAGGAAAGCGGCGACAGCGAAATGCAGCGACTGCTTGATTTCTACAAGTGCTACCGCGCGTACGTCCGCGGGAAGGTCATCGGCTTCCGGATAAACGACCCTCACATACCTGAAAAAGAAAAGCAGGAAGCAGCCGGTACGGCGAGGTTGTACTTTCAGCTGGCCCTGCAATACGCGAAGAATTTTTAAATCGTCACATTGCCCGTATGAATTCGCATCCGGGATCGACTTCAATGAAATGATGTGCATTGCCTTCACGGAATTCGAGACACTGGTTTTCAGGCAGGTCATCAATCGTCTGTCTTGGCGAGTGCGCGACATCGCAGACCCAGTCGCTTATGCCCCATTCCGGATTGTTATCTGAAAGGCACGGGCTCCTGTCAGACATGTCGGAGCTTATCGTCGTGCATATGTAGATGCATTTTCCCTTTGCCGTTTCAAAAATCTGCTGCGTTCCCTGGCTTGTTTGCTGCGTGCAACCGGAAATGAGGATTAAACCTGCTAGCAGAAGCAACATCAATTTCATGGATTCTCTCATTGCATAATTAATTTTTGAAATTTATATTTATTCGGGCAACATATTATCATTTTTCATCTTCGATGCCGCTTCGCTAAAATGATATAAGCCGCCCTCATGAATTATCAATCATGAAATTAAAATTTCATTCAAAAATTGAATTAAGCAAAAGAGATAAAGAAAAAGGTTTGATTCTGCCTAAAAAATCGTCCGAAGATCTTGCTTATTTATGTGGTGTTTTGGCTGGAGATGGAAATATTAACGTGAGAAAAGAAAGATATGATTTTGCCATAAAGTGTGTGGGGAACCCGAAAGATGAGATTGAATTCTATGATTATGTCATCAAAGAAAAATTCCATAAAGTTTTTGGGGCTGAGATTAAACCAAAACTGCACGATAAAGGAACTACCTATGGATTCAGTTTCTGGTCAACGTCATTGGTTAGATTTTTAAATGAAGAGATAGGTTTGCCTATTGGTAAGAAATATGATAAGTTAAAAATCCCTTCTATTTTCAAGTCTGATAAAAAATTATCAGCGGCTTTTATAAGGGGTTTGGCTGATACTGATTTTTGTTTGACTTTCAAGAAGAATCGCAAAACAGTTCCTTATTATCCTGTCATAGTTGGAGTATCAAAAAGTGAGCTTTTTATGAAAGAAGTAATGAATCACCTGAAAGGTTTAGGTTTTTCTGTTTGTTTCGAGAATCGCAGAGAATTTGACAAAAGAGTAAACAAAAACGTTTTCACTTCAAAAATTTATCTCAATGGAGAAAAACAACTAGCATTATGGATGTCTGAAATTGGGTTTGAACATCCAAAAAATCTGAAAAAGTTCAATTCTCATATGAAATATAATAGCGGGGGATGGATTTGAACCATCGACCTTTTCCCGAATCGTGATTTTCATCACGCTTCACTGGGTGTCCCACTGGAACTAGTTCCAGCGATCCTAGAGCCGCTATGGTACTGGAATCCATTGTTTTCACAAAGGATTGGCCCAGCGAGCACTCCAGGCGTTGAGAGCAACCGAATAATTCGATATGCTTTGCTCCACCCCGCTGTGTTATAATTTATGATAAGGAGTGTTTATAAATAACTTTCACTGTCGCTGTAACAGGTTTCACTTTTTTCTAGTCGGCTTTTCCTTGTCCTCTTTTTTGTATTCCGCAGCCTTGTGTTTGTGGCTCGAAAACCTGTCGTAGAAAAGGCCTAGTATGTAGCCATACGCCACGAAGAATGCCGCGCTGATGGGTGCTAGCAGGATGAAGCGCGTCTGCACCATGAACAGGCCGCCTATGAAACCGGGGTATGCAAGTTCGCCCAGTATTATACCGGCAAGCAGCAGCAGGCAGAGGAAAATTCCCTTCTTTCTCGAGTTGCCGCCCATCAGGCTTTCATACATCAGGGCGAATATTACGGCCATTACTATGCCCACTATGATACCGCCGACTATCGAGCCTGGTATGGCGGACATCATGCCTATGTCGGCAAGCTGGTCCATGGTCATGGGTATGTTCGCGTTGGATGGTATCGCTGCCTTTATCATCTCTTTTATCTGTTCCCTGTAGAAAACGTATGAGAAAACGCTGGTTATGCCCTGCATCACACCGTAAATGATGCCTGAAACCAGCCCGGTTTTAAGCACCCTGGAAAAGTCCATGAATATACATGGTCTTGCGTGTTTTTATTGGTTCATACCCCATAAAATAAATATGAGCAAAAAAGGCATCATGCCGAAATGGACCCTGGCTATACTGGGCTTCCTGCTTTTGGTTATCGGGGCTTACACAGCAATAACTTTCTTCGCGATACCAGCGTTCTTCTGGACAGGTCTGATTCTGGCAATAATAGGCATAGTGATGATATTCATCACTGCGGTTCTGCCTTGATGCGCCTGTTAAAAAATTACTCTTCCACGCGCGGCGCCAGGATGAATGACAGGTGTATCTTGTCTATGTCCTTGAACACCATCTTCAGCGGGTAGTCGTTCGAGAATTCGAGAAGGACCTTGTCCGCGAACTTCGACGCCTTTATCATCTTCTTCAGGTACTCGATGGGGTAGCGGGATTTCAGCGCCTCCGGAATCTCGATTTTATCGAGGCCATGATCGCCCCTCTTGAGTTCCATCTGGGAAGAATTCACGTCGCCCTTTGCCCATATCCTGAAGGCATGCGGCTCTCCTTCGAACACGATAGAATCGTCCACGATGTCTGCGTCCGTTATGCCCTCTTCGAGCACGTTAGAGTCAAGCTCTAGCTTGGCCTTGAATTTGAGCTGGTCCAGCGGAGGCTTCTCTGCTGTGATGTTGAGCAGGGGAATTTCGAATTTCCTCGTGCCTTTGCCTTTCATGACGATCTCCAGCGTGTTGGAGTCGTCGTTCTTTGAAAGGGTGACCTTATCGCCGGACTTTATTCTCTTTATGACGGCTACGAGGTTCGCCAGGTTGAGGCCGAGCATGTTCTCGCCGGTCACCTTGAAATCCTCAAACGCCGTAGAAAGTAGCTGGAAATCGACAAGCGCTATCATGCTCCTGTCCGGGGAGACGAGAGAAAGGCCTTTCGCGTCGACCTTGAAAACGCCCTCGTCTATGATCTCCGATATTATCGGTATGGAATTCTTAATCAGATCCGCATTACCCAAAGTTATCTTGAACATCTAACGCACCTCCACTCAAAGACGGTTTCAATATAAACTCTAAACTCAACTTGTCAGCCAAGTTTTTTATAGGCCTTTTTCCAGCTCCACGGCCTTTTTGTAGAGGCTGACATCGACATTGCCCATGTCCTGCAGGATCTCGCCCTCGATTTCGTAGCCTTCTTCCGCAGGCATGACCTTGCCGAATATCCTCACGGTCCTGCCGAGCTTCGCTTCCACGGGGTCCCTGAAGTTCACGCTTATCTTGCCCGTGCCGTCGTCGATGACGACAAGGCTGTCGCTATTGTGTATCACGGTGCCGAAAAGCCTGACGCGCATGTCTTCCTTGGTTATTTCAGATATTTTTTTTTCGTGTGCGGCGAGCCTTCTCGGCGCGGCAAAACCCTCAAGACCTTCTGGCATTATTTCAATTTAAAAACAAAATTTATAAGCTTAACTTCACCTTCGGCGCGGGCAGCATCAAACAGGTATCACGTCTTCTTTGGCCTTGCATTTTTTCAGGTCTTCATAATAGTTGAAGGTGTAAGTCAGCTTCTGTCCAAATACGCCAGGATCTATTTCCACGGCATAGCTGCCTTCTGGTGGTTTTCCCTGACCACAAAGGAAATTGCTCACGGTATATTCATCAAAATACTCCCCGTAAACTTCTACGGTATTTTCGCAAAGCTTCTGTGAGCCGGGGCCACTGACTGTGATGTTTTCAACACCGAACCTGGAAAGGCCGTTATAGTATATATCTATGGTTGTCTGGTTGCCGCATACGTTGGCGCCGTCGATGAAAAGGCGGTCATTGACATAAAACCTAAGCTCTGCCCTGCCAGGAGAACTCGACGGGTTAACAAAGCCTTTCATTTCTTCCAGTTTTTTCCAGCAGTTCTTGAAGTCGCGCTTTTCAAGGCAGTCTATTATCTTTACTTTTTTCATGATGAAAAAATTCGGGTTAAGTATTTGACCCATTTCGTTGCCTATTTTGCCGCAGCTGTTTTCCACGTCACTGTTCAGGTTCTCGAATATCTCACCACCGATGTAGCCCTCGTTAAGGCTGAATATTATCTGGTTTATGTAAGCGCCTGTCACCACCCCCTGCGTCATGAAGCTGTTCAGTGAAGTCGCTAGGAATGCATCGCCGTTTTCGGCGTATGTTGATGCCAGCAGGCTCGAATTGGTCAGAAGCCCGGTAGCTTTGCCCGCGGGACTGCTTGCCTGCATAATAGCGCCGCCGAGCTTATAGAACTCGCTTTCGTATGAGTCAAGCTCGCTCTCAAAGCTGGTCCCGAGATAAGAGCATACGCCCAGGTTAAAGGCAGACTCCTTGTCAAAGTTCTTTATCTGTTTGAAATCCGCGGATAGCTTTGCCTTCTGGTTTTCGATGCTTAGCGCGCTGTTCTCGAAGACGGGAGTTATCACGATTTTGCCGTCGTATTTGTCACTGCCTATGGAGTTGTTTGAAAACTTCCTGTAAAAATACAGGTTCAGGTTGCATTCAAGCGGATTGGCGCTCTGCAACTTTACCATAGGGTCGATAATGAAGTAACATGTGTGAAGGTTCTCGTTGCGCGTGCAAACATCGTTGTATGTTTTTATTTCTGTCTTGCCGCATGAAAGCTCAAGGTCGGCTTCAATCTCGTTTGCCTCGCTTCTCACGGTGACGTAGAACTGGTTATTCACCATCTGGCATTCAGGCGCGGTGTTTATTATCTGGCACGCGAAACTGGTTCTGGAAACTTCTATAATCTTGAAATCTTCCGCCATAGCGCTGGCGCTGAACAACAACACGAACATTGCCGCCATTAAGATTATCTTTTTCATGTCATACACACGGAACTGTTACACTCTGCGCCTGCTCGCTCACTATATCCATGCCGCATTTCTGCATGGCGGCCTCCAGCTTGTATATATCTCCGGGGCTTAGCGACGTGAGCTGGCCTTCCACTATTGGCACATACACATACAATTCTTTCTCGCTGCCGCCGGACATGTAGCTGCCGTCGGCGTATCCCGCAGCATTGCCGTTGCCCGTATCTGTTGCCGCGATGAAAATATCAAAAACCTCTGACCTTAGGGATGCGTTCGAAAATCCAGTGAAGCCGTTCGCGCCGATGTTGTAAAGCATTATGCTTTCGCCGCTGCCCTGCTTGATGTAAGCAAGCACGAAATACTTTTTGGAAAATAAATCAATTGATCTGGGCTGGCCCGTGACAGTATAATCCTTGTATGCCCCTCCGCCCATAAGCTCCCCGGGTTTCATGGGCACGCCGTAGAAGTGAACAGTTATTTCACCGGTGTCCTTTCCCATCACGGCAGTGTAATCCCTGAGCTCGGAAGACTTTACCAGTTTTTTGTATTCCATGTAACCATCCTTTTGCACCGCCATTTCACCTATCATGCAGGGCACTTTTGAGCTGACAAAGCCCAAGCTGTTAGTTTCACCCAGAGTGCAACCGCCGAAAGTCACGAGTGCGCCGTTAATCCCGAGGCCGTCACTATCTTTTACCTGGACATGCGCTTCGCAGGCGCTTTCTGCAGTGCATCTCTCAAAATACGCGTCTTCGCCAGGTGACGAAAACCCGCAGCCCGGCTTGTTGTCGTTTATGTTGACCATAATGGCGAAAGTGAAAAGCTGGCCGAGCGGCTCATCCTTTATGGCAACTATTGCCGGATATCGCATTGAATATTTGACGTTCATGATCTCTATGCATTCCGACGAAAAATCCAGTATATGCCGCGGATAGAATGCCGCCGGGCTGGGATTGACCGTGAGCTTTGAGACAAGGTTCCAGCCGTCCGGGTATACGAAGGCGACGTCCATAGGCACGTCAGAGATGCCCATTACGTAAAACGGGTTCCCGTTCAGGTTCATAACGTCCCTGTTGAATACCGTGTGGCTCGTGGTGTACTTTACAATTTCCTCCATGGAGCTGGTTATTTCGCTGTCTGTTTTGAAAAAAGCACCGGAACACCCGGTTTTCAGGTCCGCAGTGGGCAGCCACATATTATCTGGATTCGAATGAAGCAGCGTGTTTATTGTCGCTGACTCGAGGAATTGCGAGGCATTGTTCTGGCTTACTATCTGCTGTGCGGTTGCTATTATGTTCTTGAGAGTGCTCTGCATGAAAATGCTGTATGGCTGGGGAATGGCTGAATTCTCCACGGTCGTCGGCATGGCAACGTCAATCTTTATGCCGTTGCCTTGAAGGCTCACAGTAACGTCAATCTTTTTGACGTCAAAGCGCGCGGTCTTGCCGGCAAAATCCATCTCGGATTTGAAGGTTTCCTTGAGCTTTTTTTCAAGCCGTGTTTCGAGCGTTTTTTCCACGTTTGGAATCGCGATGTCGCCGCAGTCATACCACACACCCACGTCCCTCGTGCCGTATTTTACAGTATAACCGGTCGTGTTAAGGGCCCCGCCGGTTTTGTAAAGCTCGAGCAGTTCGTCTCTTGCGTATGCCCTGATGGCGTTAGTGACGGAGTCGCTTACGGTTTTCTTTTCCTGCTCGAGCCCGGTGACAGCGGGGTTGGCCTCCGGGACCACGGCAGAGCGCGAGGCGATGACCACCACGACCACACCAATCAAAACTAGCGCGATTATGACTATGAACTCGACCTGCGCCTTCATCTTCATATTTATATAAATTTATTTATCAAGTAATTAATAATATGAATAAAAACAAGCCAACTTTGCTCTTTTTTTCAATTTTCATTGCGTTTTCCATCCTGTTTTCTTCATCAGGTGCCGCGGCGTCACAAATAATGGATACTAATCACATACTAGGCAACCCCCCGACGCAGGCCACAGAAATTCTGAGCGACATCTTTTCACAAACCGATGTCATAATATATGTGTATTTAAGCGGCAACGACTTTTCAACACACGAAAGTCTAATACAAGATGCAAGTGAAACTTTCCATCTAAATAATCTTAGTGTTGCCGGGGTTCCCAAATACAATCTCCTTATATATTCTGCAACGGTCAACGGCAAGCAGTATATTGAATATGTTCCCAGCAAGGAGTATGTGTGCAAGAGTTTCGTTGATTTCCTTAATCAGAACCTTGTTAGCGGAGAAATAACGCTCGACAAGGAAACTCTTTTATCGAAGCTGCAACAGATTTCTGACTTCATAGAATCAGAAAAAAAAGCACAAGGCGGGGACTGGCCGAAATGCGTCGGCTCTGTGGAAACTAAAAAAGAGGAAACGGAGCTTCAGGTTGGAAAAGAAGTTTATCTTATAGATGACACGAATTGGAAAAGCGTCCTCAGCCTTATACCACTGACTACCCGGCATTTCATGCCCGAAGGCCTGGAATCGTTGTCAGATGCCCAGAAACTTGCGGATAGAAAAAATCATGTGCAATACAGCCCAACGTTCGTATATCACAGCGAGAACGAACAGGTGGATTTGGATTCCGTTATCCTTTTGCTTAGACAATTTTCTCCAGTAAAAGTTACCATAGTCCATGACGAATCGGTGCCAAAGAAGATCGCGAGCGTTATGGAAAAAGAAAAATGGCAATATGCATACCTTTCGCCGTCAGATTATGCCGACAAATGGAAAACAGAAGGTTATGACTCTGTTGTCTTGTCCCAGAATGACTACAAAACAGGCATGATGGCAAGCGTTTTCGCCTCTTACATTCGTGCGCCGCTGATTTTCTCCGCTTCCGAACTGGATGATTACAAAAATTATAAGACAGTTTACTGCATAGGCAGCGTGCAGGCCGACGCGTGCACCAAAAATTTCACGCTGAGCGGGCTGCAGGAATATTATAAAAACATAACAGGCACGGACAAGGCCATCCTCGTGAACCCGAAAGACATAGAAGAAAAGAGCTGCGAGAGTTTCGAATACACCCGCGAGTTCGGCAGATTGACTAAGGCGTATTGCAAGGACTCGCTTGTCTCGCCGATTCTTGCCAGCGTAAAGAACGAACTTATGATATTCACCGATGCCGAACCTTTGAGCCGCGGCGTAATAACAGAAGGAGCCCAGGCAAACGATGCGAATAAGTTTGAAGAGGAGATTCTGCAGAAATCCGGCACTGTCAAAAGCGACATCAAAAAGCAGGTCCAGATGTCCGATAACAACTATCTCACCGTTTTCGCCTCGCCGAGAGCCGTGCCTTTAAGCGCATCAAGCGATGTGAATTACAGAAAAGCGCTCGATACGGAATATTCTGAAGGGAAAGCCGTGGGAAGGATTTTCGGCATAACTGTCTCGGATACGTCAAGTTACGTTAACAGAGTCCTGGTGTTTTCTGTTAAAGATTATTCTTACGTGCCTCAAAATAGCAAGCTGGAAAAATTCACCAACACGCTTTTGCTCGCAGCCAAGGTACCTGAACAGAAGGGATACATACCTGCCTTCAACGAACAGCTAAAAAATAACGGATACGCTACTTCATGCTTCATCGAGGACGCCGTGCTTAAAACAAACGGCTGCCAGGACGTTTCTTATCTCGATGAAGACAAGAAGGGCACGCTTGAAAAAAGCAACATAATAATATACGATGACGACGGCAGCAATTCCGCATGGAGTTTCACAGGAGTTTCGTCATCTTACCTGAAAGACGTCACTCTCAGCTCGCCGGTCGTCATAGCAGCCGCATGCAGCGGCCTTGATTATTATGCATCAAGCCAGGACGGACTTTTAGGCTCCAATTTCATAAAAAGCGGCGCGCTTGGATATTACGGAGCCGTGAGCGTGACAAAGTTAAGTTCGATAGGAAGCGAACTTGGATCCAGACTGCTTGGAACTGACAGCCCCAGCATTCGCTTGGAAGGTTATGATTTGGGCAACGCGCTCACATCCGTGATGAATGACAAAGATGTTTTGGAATACTTCGAAATAGGAAAACCGGGGCCATTCAACTACGTCCTTCTCGGAGACCCGACCGTTCTCCTGGCTCTGCCTAAAAAGATAAACCTTGTTTACACAAAACCAAAGATGTTAGAGGAACCAATTTATTGCGGAGTGGACGGATGTGCTAGATACTGTAAGGAATATACCAGCGATGTTTGCGAAAGTAGAAAGTCTTCTATTAGTGGATTTTTCAATTGTAAATTGAATAGAAACGAAAATCCTCCAAAATGTCAAGAAATATTATGTGATAATGTCAAACCTTTCGTTGAAGAAGGCATAACTTATCTTAAAAATGTGGTTTCTGGAAATTCCCTATGGTCACAAAATAAGTGTGATGGCGATCCATGCTCTCTGTGCAGCAGCGGAAAAGCTACTTTTGATAATACGGCAACTGCTAGTAAGAAATGCTACTGCTCTTCTGCTCCAGTGGCCTCTGGCAACAAAATATGCTCATCCACTTCTGATTATGTTGCGATAGAAAAACTCAGTATTTGTGGTGAAACCAAAACTAAAGCCGATTTGGGTAACATACAGCTGATGGTCAACTGGAAACAAAAAACCATCACGAACATGCTTCCCGTATGGTGCAATTTCCCGGCAACACTCAAGCTTGATAGTTTAGATAAAGAATGCAAAGAATATCGCTGCAAGGATGAATCCTGTACTCCAGCTGCATGTAATTGCTTCAAAACACAGAAATCTCCTCCGAAAGACTCATGCCTTTCATATGGAAACTGCGAATCATGCGTCGAGGACACCGTAAACAAATGCAAATGGTCGCTCACTGACAATAAATGTTCTGCTACTTGTTACCAGAACTGTGCAAACATCAAAAGCCAATGCAAACAACCAGAAGACGAGACACTACCAGAAGATGTTTACATGTGCACTTACATTAAAAATCCAGGTGAACAAGAATGCTCTTGCACAAAATGCAAAAATTCTGTTCAGGGCAGAAGAGGGATTGACATATGGAAGGTCAAATGTGATGGCAAAGCCTTTTACGAACAAACTCTTCCTTCGGAAGAAGCTGAAACTGCTCTGGTTAACAACATAGACAAGACCTATCTTTGCATAACTGCATGCAGCGAAGACGGAAAATGCGCAACAACGAAAAAATATTATACGGATATGATCTTTAATGCTCTGGGCTTCGGGAATAATTGATGGTGTGAAATGAAAAAATTAACGCTTTTGGGATTGGCATTTTCGGTTTTCATTTTTCTGGCTGTGCCTTCGCATGCGCTTAAAATAGTTAATCTGGCGGAATTCGAAGGCAAGACATTCTACCCAAGCGATACTGTTGATCTTGGGATCGTTCTTTTGAACAACGAAAGCAGACAGCTTAACCTGACAGTTGAACAGTTCCTGACTTATCCGGGAATAAATCCGATTCCGCTTTATGAACAAGTGACTATAGGAGCCGGTAATAATACACTTATATCTGATTTTAGTTTCGACGTTTATGATTATTCAAAACCTGGTATGTACATACACTCGGTCAGGGTATATGAAGATGAAAAACTCGTGGCCGATAAAACATCTGAGTTTAGCGTGAAAGGGACGATACAATTCTTCGGCGATTACGATTTAATAACATGCACTGACGTGGCATGCAGCGACGTGACTTCTATTTTTGATGCTGGAGAAACAGTGTATATATACTTAGAATCCGACGAGAATCCAACCATAGAAGGCTACGTCGACAGGCCTGACGGCGGCCTTACTAACGTGTTCTTTACCAATGGTGTAACGGAATTCGTGCCTGCTTATTCAGGAGAGTACAAAGTGAACGTGATTCTATCGAAAGATGGTTTCTCACCGGAAAAAATAGAGAAAGATATAACCGTCGTCGGAAGCGCGGCGAACCTTCCTGGTAGCGCGCCGGTTGAGACCCAGTTTATTGCGATTTTAGCGGTCGCGGCCGTGGCTGCCATTGTCATCATAGCGGCGATACTTTTCTTCAAGAAGAAAGGCAAATAGTATTTATTCTGTCCGCGCAAATTAGATTATATGAAAGGGTTTTTGATAGCGTCAATAACTTTTCTGCTGATAGTTTCTTTTGCAGCTCATTTTGCGAATGCGCTTGAGAGCGGCACCGTTTTCTCCGTGGGTCCGGACACGGGATACAAGTGCGTTTACGTGAACCTGCCCCAGGACCTCGGCATCGGCGCGGTTAACCAGAAATCAGAAACAATCATAGAGTCTAACAAAGTCAACAGCCCGTGGGTCGACACGACATACAGCAAGGTCGTCATAGAGCCCGGTGTGCAGAACAAGAATCCGGTATGCTTCTATTATTCAGGCAGGGAGGAAGGCGAATTTTCCTTTTACAGCATAAAGCTGTCGTCACTCGGTCTGGGGGTCAAGAATACGATTTCTGGCGGACTCTGCATCTCAAATTATGCGGACGTTGACACGGGTGTGGATACTGAAAATACAACCGATGTTTGCAAGCTGCTCAATGACAATGCCGACATAATAGACCTGAGCTTCGCAGAGGACACGACACAGGCGAAACCGGGCGAAGTAGTGAGCAAAACTCTTTACATCACATCTTATGCGAACCTACGCATAAGGCTGTCCATAGAATCCGACATGCAGAACGATTTTGGAGAGCCTGTCGTGACAACATCGCCTTCTAAACCCATGGTGAGCAGGACGTTCAAAATAAAGGCGCCTGACCATGAGGGTGATTTCGGGTTCACGGTAAAGGCCCAGGTAGAGGGATGCAACATAAACGCCTGCACCAAGCAGAAGCAGGGCATAATATCCGTAAGCCAGACCGCAAAAGAGGGCTTTTCTGTTTCTGTCATACCCAGAAACATAAACCTGAAAAGTCCAGAAGAAATGCTTTTCAGGATCGTCATCACCAACAAAGAGGATACCAAAGATTTCACCATAGAGGCAACCTCGGACCTCTCGCTAGCGATAGAGCCGGAAACCAAGACGGTGAGCATCGAGAAGGATGAAGAAAAGACAACGCTTTTCAAAGTCACGCCGGGCAGCGAAAAGCTTTACAGACTTGATTTCAAGATAAGCACGCCGGACGAGGAAAGCACAACTAGCGCATACGTAACCATAGGCGAACTGCTCAGCGACGCTCTCAGATACGCGGAAGAAGTGGAGAAGGACGCTTCGCCAAGCCTTTTGGAAGAAATAACAAAGGCCAAGGAAAATTATGAGGTAAAATACAACCAGACGTCTTATGGTGACGACCTGAAAGATTACGAGGAATTCCAGAAAACGCTCGATGACGCGCAAATGGAGATTGATGGCGGCGAGAATAACACGACGGTCACGCCGCCGAAACCTGACAATGGCGGCGGCTTCAACATCATGTTCATTGCCATACCCCTGGTCATCGTCGCAGCCGTCGTGCTGATTTTCATAGCCTTCAAGAAAGCGAAATCCGGTTCCAGCGATGCGGGTGGCTATCAGGCCGGCTACGGTCCCAGGGACGAACGCTATTGAAGCCGGTCCGCGCGTGCCGAAAGCATAAATATTAATTCTGATGCGAAATAATTCAGATACCAAATCATATTCAGGGAGGTCATTGGCATGAAAGAGGTATTTTTCATACACATGGAGAATTACTCGAAAGCGAAGAACGTGGTCTTCACGGACGACGTGGTCGCTAGGCAAACGGTCAACTTCAGGGAAGCGCGAGCGTTAGGCATGCAAAAGGACGGCTATTACCTGGAGATAGACGGCCCGCAGGAAGCGATACACAGGGCAAAAGAGCTTCTCGCAGAGATAGCGAAGGTAGTCGAACACAAGGAGAAGGAAGAAGTTCTCCACAAGATAAAGGCAGAGGAAGACAAGGCGGCTGAGGGTTTTGGCAGCCTTTTCGGCTGAGCAGGAAGCATTTAAATTTAAGCTCGGCAAAGAAATAATACACCTATCGTTGACCGACGCAGATTTATCTGCGTCTTTCGATGGTCATGCGTCGGTAGTCTAGCCTGGTAGGACACAGGCTTGCCAAGCCTGTAACCCGGGTTCAAATCCCGGCCGACGCATATTGAAAAACCGGCAACTAACGCCCGTAAAAGCAGAAAACGGTGACCCGAAAAACCTATTTATTATCTAAATGGGATATTATAAACATGAAGTTTCTCAAAATGCGCTCCAAAGAAGTAAAGGAGTTGCAGCCCGAAGCCCAGGAAAACGCCGCTAGCGACGAGAACATCCAGGCTCCGGTTCAAGCGGGAGATGACAAATACGGCCCGCCATCAAAGCTGCCTGAGATAAAGAGGGCGCTTCCAAGGCCTGCACCGAGAGTCGCTTCTTCGTCCGGTTCGCCGCCGCTTTTCATAAAAGTCGACAAATACAGGGAAATAGTCAAAGGCATACGCGAACTCAGGTCTTACATTCTCAACCTCAAGGACACGCTGGACGTCCTCAGCGACATGCAGCGCGAAGTCGGGAACGGCGTCCAGATAGCGCACAAATCACTCGACGAGCTCAATTCGCTGGTTTCCGATCTTGACTCTTTCTTCATGAAGCCGCAGACCGTTAGCGGCAGCAGGATACAGGAATACGACGCTGACGACATAGAGGACGAAGCGGACACGCACGCGAACGAAATACGCAGCTCCATGAAAGACGTCTACGGACAGCTTGAAAAGTTGCGTGCCCAGCTCAGGTCCATACAGTAATTTAAATAAATAGCTCCATTTCTAAATTCTATATGCGGGGGTAGCCAAGCGGTTAAAGGCGATAGAACGGTCTTGAACTCTGATTCAAGATGATGTCGACGCTCAAGACCTATTCACTTAGTGTGTTCCAGGGTTCGAATCCCTGCCCCCGCATTAACTGCTAAATAAGTATTAATGAGGGTTCATTTTTATGGCAAAGGTAAAGGTTCTTATTGAAGGGTATGCCCATGAAGGCAATGGATGTTATGAAGCAACTAGCACTACTGTTTTGATTGAAGATTCTGGAAAGAAAATAATTGTTGATCCTGGCTGCAATGAAGAATTGCTGTTGCAAGCGCTGAAAGGAGAAGGACTAACACCAAAAGATATTGATTTGATTTTTTTGACACATTATCATATTGACCATGTTCTGAACATAAGACTGTTTCCTGGGAAAGATATCTTGGATGGAAACATAATTTATCGTGGCGACAAAGAATTCTCTTTTAAAGAAAAAATACCTGGAACAAATATTGAAATTATCGAAACCCCCGGTCACGCACATGAGCATACAACACCCTTAGTCAAAACGGAAAAAGGGATTATAGCAATAGCAGAGGACTTATGGTGGTGGGAAGATGAAAAACAAAAAACCGACAAAAAATCGTTGTTATCTTTAAAAGATCCTTTTGTTAAGGATGAAGCGGCTTTGTTAAAAAGCAGAAAAATAATCATAGAAAAAGCGGACTTCATTATTCCAGGCCACGGAAAAATGTTTAAAGTTGAAAAATAGCTGGCTAGCGGGTTCTAATGGCGATTCGAATCCCTATCCCCGCATTAAAGCCTTTTGGAAAAAGGCTTTATCGAAAAACGACGATGAGGTTTGGCGAAAACGACGGGCGGATTTGCGAAAGCCGGTTTTCCGCGGCCGCTTTTTCCAAAAGGGCCCTTTTCGCGTTTTTAAAGCGGTTTTTCAACTTTAAAACATGAGCGACAAGAAGCTCGTGGGAAAGGTAAGGCATTACTTCAGCAACATAAACGTCGCCGTCATCGACTTGACAGCGAATCTCAAGGTCGGCGACGAAATATCGATAGAAGGCTCTTCTACGAACGTTACGCAGAAAGTCGATTCGATGCAGATCGAGCACAAAAGCGTCGAGGAAGCGAAGAAGGGGCAGTCCATCGGTCTGAAGGTCGCGGACAGGGTGAGGGAAGGCGACGTCGTATTCAAGATGTAACGAAGCGGCTGCAGCAAACCTTTTAAACATGAGCACGGTTTAATAACTAATATGCCTTACACCCTGATAATATCCGAAAAACCCAGCGCAGCACAGAGGATAGCGCAGGCCCTAGCCGAAGGCAAGGTCGAAAAAGTCGGCAAGGCTACTTATTATTTCAAGTTCAAGCGCGGCGGCAAGGATATGATAGTCGTCCCGGCCGTCGGGCATTTGTTCGTTCTAGACGAGAAGAACAAGAAGGCGAAGTGGACGTATCCCGTATTCGACGTCGAATGGAGGCCGACTTTCGCAGACAAGAACAGCCAGTGGGCAGAGAAGTATTATGAAGCGATTGCGAAGCTTGCGAAAGGCGCCAGCGAATACATCTCGGCATGCGACTACGACATCGAGGGCTCGACCATCGCTTTCAACATCATTCGCTTCATATGCGGCGCCAAAGACGGGAGGCGCATGAAATTCTCGACTCTTACCGACGAGGACATAGTGGAAGCCTTCAAGAACGCGTCACCGCATCTCGACTTCCCGCAGATAGAGGCCGGCCTGACCAGACACACGCTGGACTTCATGTGGGGCATTAACATGTCACGAGCGTTAACGCTGGCCTTGGAGAAAGCGAATGGTTACTGGACGCTCTCAATCGGAAGGGTGCAGGGACCGACGCTCAAGATTCTGGAGGACAGGGAGCGCGAAATCGAAAGCTTCGTGTCCGAGCTTTTCTGGACACTTGAAATGCACGGTTCGGTCAAAGGCAACAAGATAATCGCTTTTCATGCGACGGACAGGTTCTGGGAAAAGGAGCAGGCCGCCGACGTTTTCAGCAAGTGCAGCGGCAAAAAAGCCATGGTTGAATCCCTGGAGAAGAAGATGGTAAAGCAGATGCCGCCCACGCCTTTCGATTTGACGACGCTGCAGCGCGAAGCGTTCAACTGCTTCGGCTACTCGCCCAAAATGACTCTCGACGTCGCTCAAACGCTTTACGAGCAGGCGCTTATATCATATCCTCGCACGTCGAGCCAGAAGCTGCCGCAAAAGCTCGGCCTCAAGGCCATTATAGAGAAGCTTGCGGGCCAGAAAGATTATGCGGTCATCTGCAGCAAGCTGGCCAAGAAACCGGAGCTAGCGCCGCGCGAAGGCGAGAAGGAAGACATGGCGCACCCGTCGATATTCCCGACAGGCCAGATGCCGGGTAAGCTCAACGGCTACCAGCACAACATTTATGATTTGGTTGTTCGACGCTTCCTGTCGACGTTCGGCAACCCCGCGATAAGGGAACGCATAACGGTCGTGATAGACTCGAACGGGGAGAAGTTCAAGTCTTTCGGCGTCAGGACCATCAAGCCCGAATGGATGGAGTTCTACGGCAGATTCGCGAAGTTCAAGGAGCAGCTGCTGCCTGCTATGGAGAAAGACGACGTCGTCGACAAGCCGGATATAAAGATGAACGAGAAGGAGACGACTCCGCCAGATCGCTTTTCACAGGCTTCGATACTCAAGAACATGGAAGATCGCAACTTGGGGACGAAGGCGACGCGCGCCCAGATACTCCAGACGCTTTACGACAGGGATTACATAAAGGACAAGTCGATACGCGTCACGCCTCTCGGATCGGCCGTGGTCGAGTCGCTCGAGAAGCACTGTCCTGAAATAATTTCCGAAGATCTGACCAAGACTCTCGACGCGGAGATAGAGCTCATACAGAAAGGCAAGAAGAAGCGCGAGGATATAATCGCGCACGCGCAGAAGGACCTTGAAGCCGTCCTCGGCAAGTTCAAGGAGCACGAGTTGCACATAGGCAACGAGCTGAAGGAGGGCGTGAAAGAGTTTCAGGAAATAGCCCATTACGTGGGCGTGTGCCCGACCTGCGGAGGCGAGCTGCGCATAATACGCTCCCACATGACCAAGAAATATTTTGTCGGCTGCTCAGGCTACCCGAAGTGCAGGCAGAGCTACCCGCTGCCGCAGAAAGGCCAAGTCGTAGCGAGCGACGAAAAATGCGAGAAGTGCGGCCTAAACATCGTGCTTATCAGGCAATTCAAACGCAGACCGTGGAAGCTGTGCGTCAAGGACGGCTTTGTTGGCATGAAATTCGACAAGAAAAAGAAAGGCGCCGAAACCAAGGAGTCCGCCAAGGAAACAGCAAAAACAAAGGAAGCGCAAAAAGTTGCTGAAAGCAAAACCGTTGCGAAAAAAGAAGCCGTGCCGAGGGCCGCCATCCAGCTACAGAAGAAGCCGCAGACTGCAAAAACCAAGGTTTAGTTCTGATTCAGACGTATTTCGCAGTGTCGAGTATGTTGTTTCTGTTGTCAAACACCACGAAATACTTGTCCATGTGCTTGAACATCGCCACAGCGTCTTCGTGGCCGTTCACGCCGCTGCCGCAGTTTATTATGTACTGAGAGTGCTGGTCGCGCCCGTTTCTCTTGACGTCTATTGCCCTGACATAAGGCAGGCTTTCTATTTTGTTTGAAACCAGACACTCCCCATCCCTGCTGATCTGCTCGAAATAAGTGTCGTGGGTGTGGCCGAGTACAAGGAACCTGACATTGCTTCTGTTGGACAGCGACTGTTCCACGTTCTTGTAGAACTTGTCTTTGTGCCTGTATTCATTTCCGTTTTTCTTTTCCGTCAGGTGTTCAAACCACACATCTATGTCCTTGTTGAAATATCTTTCAAGAAGGCCCAAAAACCTAAGTGCGGGCTCCTCTATTTTGGGGTTGCCTATTATCAGATTTGACGCAGAGTAAAAATGGCCGTGCTCTGCCTCCAGATTGTTTCCACCATACATCGGGACAAACAGTCTGCTTCTGGGGTTGAATCTTTTCCACACCCTTGCCAGTTTAACGTCGTGGTTACCGCGTACGTATCTGGCTTTTCCGCTTGCCAGCATCTCCTCAACCTTTGCTATAGTCTGGGGATGGGCGTCCTTTATGAATTTGTATAGGTCGCATGAATCCAGCTTAAATATGTCAAATATGGAGTTTCTTTTTACATCGAATGCCTGGTTTAAATCTACTATATCACCCACCAGAAACAGATCGGCCTCCTTGTCCTTGTTTATTTTTTCGAGAAATTCGGGCAACTGCTTTGGGTTTGTAGTGTCCTCTGCTTTGCTCCCGTCAACCAGATGCCAGTCGCTGGTGAAGATGCGCTTCTTCATGCTTTAATGTTAAAAACAAGCTTTAAATTCACTACTTTTTGGTTATTTATAAACTATAAATAATCTTAAAATTTTTAGAAAATCCTGAAGCCGGCGGGCTTGACACCATCTTGCACTATATCGAATTTCACGGTTTTACCTTCAGGTATTGAGCGATGCTTGATTATCGTCGCCTTGCGTTCGCTCATCCTGCCCGTGCGCTCGAGAAAGACCATCGACTTAGACCAGTATTTTATGGCATCACCGCCTATTATCTGTTCCTCGTTGCTTTCCCATTTCCTGAAAGAGTGCGCCGTTATAAGGACGGGGATTTTCATTTTCCTGGCAAGATTCGAAAGGAATGAAAGCTGCACAGACAGCTCCTTGTTGGCTTCCTTGGCCTCGCATTCATGGTCGGCGCATTTTAGGCGATATAGCGCGACCGCGGAATCGAGAATCACCATGCCGATGTCCCTGAACTGGTTTTCCAGGTTTTTTATTATCACACCCTGTTCCTCAAAGGTCTTGGGCTCCATGACTATTATCTTGTCGAGATCGCTCTCGTTACCGCTTATCTGCAGTATGCGTTCTGGCGAGAGTCCGCCTTCCGTGTCTATGTAAACCACTTTCCCTCCCTTCCTCACGCATTCCAGCGCGGCCAGTATGCAGATGTTCGTTTTGCCCGTGCCCGGGTTGCCGTAAAAGTTGGTCAGGGCGCCCTTTTCTATGCCGCCCGTGAGCGAATGCAGGGGCTCAGGCAGAAGCAATCGTTCTTCATTCATGCTAAACACTTAATCCTGATAATTAAATACGCCGGGACTGGGATTCGAACCCAGGACCCCGTAAGGAGACTAGCTGTCTGGGAAAATCTCAAAACGCAAACACGGAGTTTCGTTTTTTCGATAAAGCCTTTTTCCAAAAGGCTTTCCAGGCTAGCGCGTTACCGTTCCGCCATCCCGGCGTGATATTATATTCTAGCGCCTTATTTTTAAGTTTGATTGTGACGCCGGCCTGCTTTCCACAATTTTAAGCCTGTGCCTGCACCGCGGGCAGAAGCCGGATGTGAAGTCGTAATGGTCCGCGCATACGATGGCCCCGCATGACAGGCAGGAATGGGGCGTTTTGGTCGCCTTGCCGCATATGGAGCACAAGCCCGTTATCATGTTTTCACCGCCTTTTTACTCGCTTCTGCGTGTCTCTCTATCAGGAGGTAAGCCAGTATCGAGACAAGCGCTATAGCAAGGAATGCCATGATTATTTCGTTGAGCGGAAGGTTTAGCGTTTCAGGTGTGACCCTGCGTTTCGTCGCATTAGAATAGCTTATTATGTCCCTGCAGTTGTCCAGCGCCGTTTCGGTCAACTCTTGCGCCTTGTTCATGTTGTTCTGGCCTATCTCCGTCTCGGCCTGGACGATCAGCTCCATGAGGTCCAAGCATTCGGGGTTATCCTCGAAAAGGTCTTTCACGAACTGCAGCTTCTCTTCGACTTTCGTCTCGTTGAATATGGGCCTTATGTAAATGACGGACGTCTGGTTCAGCTTGGGGTCGCTTGCGGCGGCCGTGAGCTTTATTTCATAGCTGTCCTTGGTCAGCTGGTATGTAATGATGTTAAGGGTCGTGGTGGCGCTCTGGTCCACGCCAAGCGAACTTATGTAAGAAGTCGTGAGACTCGGCGTTATCGCTTTGCTATCACTAGCGTCTGCTGAGATGCGTATGCCGCTAAGGGCGACCTGGCCAGTGTTCTTCAGTGTGACGAGAGCGGACGTCCTGTTGTATGACTTTATGTTTTCCATGGAGGCGATTGTTATGCTCAGCGAAGCGATTTTCGTGCCCGTCGCGCTCCCACCACCGCCACCTCCTCCTGACTGCTGCACGATGGTCTGAGTCTGGGTCTCCGTGTAGCTAACATTGAGCGAGATGTTGTTGCTGCTCACGGCGAGCAGGGAATCATTGACCGTGAAAATTATGTATTCGTAGCCGTGCCAGTCAGTCTGCGGCGTGAGAGTCACGACCGCGGAGCCCGTCCAGTTCGACGCGGGGATGGTCACGTTTCCCGTCTGCCCGTCTATAAGGACGGCTATGTGGCCGGGGTTAGTGTAAGTGATGGTCAGGTTGCTGTCGTCGTTTGTCACGCCGTTGATATTGTCAGGGTCGCGGAAATTGTAGGAGAGCACAATATTCCTGTTTACGGTGTTCATGTTCCACGTCTGGTTTTGTATCGGGTATACCATTTCTGGCGCTCTGTTAAGATTCACTATGGTCACGCTCGTTTCTGTGTGCGACGTTACGATAGAGTCTGAAGCTTCCAGCCTTATAGTCCAAGTGCCCGATTCATCGAAACCTGGCGTGTAAGTCCAGCTGTTGTGACCTCTGCAGTTGTTGACAGAATCGATTTCAGTGGCATTCCTGAACCAAGTGCATTGCAGCTCGTCGCCATCCGAATCCGAGACGCTTATGGCAAAAATGACGCTGTCGTTTTCCATGAAAATGCTCGCTGGTATGACGCCGGCTATGCTCACCTCAGGCGCGTGGTTGAGCGTAAGCACGCGCATATTCACAAGCTTCCAGCCGGTGGCATTGTATGGGGTTATGTTGTTGTTCGTGTCGCGCGCCGTTATGTTGAGCGTATAGTTGCCGGCATCCTCTTCAAGAACAGTGAAGTTTATGATACCCGTCGTCTGGTTTATGACGAACACCGAGCAGTTGGTGTCTGTGACATTGTCTTTGGAACAGTTAACGGCCGTGATATTGAAAAGTAACGGCAGGTTGTTTTCTTCATCAGTCGTTCTAGCGCTGAAATTTTCATAAAAGGATGTGTTGGCGTAAACATTCGTGTCGCTGTAGTTTATTGAGGGCGGGTCGTTGACAGCAAAAACTGTTATGTTGGTAATTAGCGAGTCCACGAGGCCTGCTGCGTCCGTGACCGTTACGTTGAGGACATATGTGAAGTTGAAAGTGTTGTTGGCCCACGTGTCGTTGGAGGCTGTGAAATTTATCACGCCAGTCGACGAGTTTATCGAGAAAAGCGGCTGGCCGACCACAAAGGAAATATTGTACGTGATATTGTCGCCATAGGGCGTCTGCTGGTCAGGGTCGGTCGTATTCTCCCCGACGTTGCAGTAATAACCTATCAGGTTGTATACGGTGTGCTCGTAAGTGTAATTCTCGCATGAGAAGTTCAGCACGGGCGCGTCGTTGGTGTTGTATACCGTGAAATTGAAGTTGGAATAGTCTTCCCTGCCCAAGCTGTCGTTGACTATCAGCCTTATCGTATAGTTGCCGACGTGGGAGTTGTTTATGGGCGTGTAATTCATTATTCCGAAAGCCGGTCCCGGAGGCCAGGACGACGCGCCGGTTTGCACGGAGAACTTTGTCGGGATCACGGCACTGCCGTTGTAATAGTATGTTTCCGTCCTGAATGTGAGCATGTCAGTAGCGTTGTCCGCGTCCGTGGCGTTCACTGACAAATAGAAAGTCTGTCCCTGCATCGCTGTCTGGATGGATACAGAGTCGATTTCGGGCGCATAATCCGGGATGACGGTGAAATTGTAAACCAGCGACGAAGCCAGGTTACCGCCGTCCGTGACGGTCAGATTTATGGTGTAGTTGCCAGCGTCGTTTCTCAGCGGGTTGGTATAGTTTATGAAACCGGACGTCGCATCTATGGAGAAAATCGAGCAGTTGATGTCGCTCGCATTGAAAGTCTTGTTGCAGTAGGTGAAGTTGATGCCGTAGGTGAGCGTGCCATTTACGGCGTCCGAATAAGGCACGTATGAGGCGAACGCGTCCGGGTCGGTCGTGTTCTGACTCACGTTGCAGCGGAAAGGCAGTTCCTGCACGGAATAGTTGGCGCATGAGAAGTTCAACGCTGGCGCGTCGTTTATGTTTGTAACGGTGAAGTTGACCAGCAGCGCATACGTTCCGTTCGCACGGCCGTCGTATACGGATATGTTTATCGTGTAGTTGCCCACATGGCTGTTAACCAATGGATTGAAACTGAATGTGGCATTGCCCATGCTCGTGCCGTTGTCGAGATATGTAGTATGGTTCGCTGAAATCGGAAAGAGTGTGGAGTTGTAATATGCGGTCAGGTTCCTGTAAAGCGTGGTCGCGCTGAAAACAAGCGTTCCGTTGTCTATGTCGCTAGCGTTGATTACCAGCATCACGTTCTGACCCTGGCCCCACACTTGCGCAGGGACGCTGTCTATCAGCGGCCTGTCGTTTATGTCTATCACCGTGAAGTTTATGACGCGCCAGTCTGTCTGGTTGGCTAGCCACGTATATGGTGGGATGTTTTTCGCCGTCGTGTTGTCTCCGCTATCCGTCACGGTGATGTTGAGCGTGTAATTGCCGACCTCGCTGTTGGCGAATATGACGCTCCTGTTTATCACGCCCGTCGTGGAGTTTATAGCGAACAGGCCGGAGCAGTTGGTGACGTTCGTGTGCTCGCTGTTGAAAGGCCTGTAGCATGCGATATATGTTACGTTGAAAAAGAACGGGCCGGTCGCGTTCTCTTCGTCGGTCGCGTCCATGTCCTTATACATGGTCGAGTTCTGGAACGACGAATTCTGGGTGCTGCCTAGGACCGGGCGGTCGTTGACGGCGTTAACGACAAAGCTCTTGTTGGCAAGCGCTCCGTCGCCTGGCGGGTCGCGGACGGTCAGCGCCACCCTGAAATTGCCGCAGCCCCCGTCGCTGGTCACGCTCACAGTCACGTTGCCGTTCGCGGTGTTTATGCTGAAACCGGTGAATTCGGTCCCGGCCTCGTAGCCATATACAAGGCTGCTCCTGTCTATCACGTCGTCGTCAGAGCAGTTGGCGCTGAAGTTGTAATTGCATATCGTATCCTCGTAACATGTCCTGTTGACCAGGGGGACGTATATTTTTGCCGGAGTGTTGCTAACGGTTATGTTGTCCGTGGCATTAAGGTTGTCGAAGTTTTGGGACGAACCATAACATGTCGCGTTCCATGCGTAAAGCCCTCTGGACGTGAAGCTCCTGTTGTATTCGTATAATCTGGTAGATGAGTTGAAAATCATGTTTGCGGGCGTCGTCAATGAACCGGAGATGTTGAAGCTGATGTTGCACTCGACGCCGGTCCCGTTTATCGATTCTCCTGAGGTGATGTTGGTGTAGTTTGCATAGAAGAACGGCAGGGTCGTCGAGCCGGAGCCGCCTGCCATCGAACTGCCTTCAGCATACACGTAAAGAGAGCCGCCTTCTGCGTCGTTAACGTCCCATAAAGAGAGGCTTGCGTTCTCGCCTGTCGTGAAAATGAAGAAGCCAGTGAAGCTAAGCGGGCGCAGGATAACGACCACTGCCGCGAACAATATTATCAAAGCTATCAATAAGCCCGCTTTGCCATTCATGTGGTTAACCCTCTATACCTAATAATTGGTTATGAACAATTAAATAAGAAGCAGCGTCGTCGGCATCCTCTTTCCGTCCAATCTTCAATCTTCAAAATTTATATTGGAGGCGACAATAATTTACTATGGGTGAGGGCGAAGGCATCGACGAGAGGACGATTGACGCTCATAGAGAAAAACTGGAAAACGTCAAGCGCGAAATAGGAAAGCTTATTGTCGGACAGAAAGAAGTCGTTGACGGCCTTTTTCTCGGCTTGCTGTGCAACGGCCACATACTTGTCGAGGGCGTGCCTGGTATAGCCAAGACTCTAATTATCCGCACGCTCGCGAAAGCGACTGGCTGCGATTTCAACAGGATACAGTTCACCGTAGACCTGCTCCCCACGGACATAACGGGCATAACCGCCTACAACAAGGACAAGGGCTTCTACGTCGTGAAAGGCCCCGTCTTCACCAATTTCATCCTAGCAGACGAGATAAACCGTGCGCCGCCGAAAACGCAGTCCGCCCTGCTCGAGGCGATGGGCGAGCGGCAAGTCACGATTGGCAAGGAGACATTCATACTGCCGAACCCGTTCTTCGTCATGGCCACGCAGAACCCGATAGAATCCGCAGGGACGTACAGCCTGCCCGAAGCGCAGATAGACAGGTTCCTGCTCAAGCTTTTCATGGACTACCCGACATGCGACGAGGAGATGAAGATACTCAAGAAGAACATAAACCTTTACAAGTTCGACGATTTCAATATCAAGGCCGCCATAACGCCGCAGGAAATACTGAAGATGCAAGACGATACGAAAAAGATATACATGGGCCAGAAGGTCGAGCAGTATTGCGTCAATCTCGTCGACGCCACCAGGAGGCCGAAAAAATACGGCATCAAGCTCGGCAAATACATAGAGATAGGCTCGTCGCCTAGGGCGTCGATAGGCCTTTTCATAGTGTCGAAGGCGAACGCGCTCGTCCACGGCAAGAACTTCGTCATCCCGGATTTCGTCAAGGAAATCGCACACATAGTCCTGCGCCACAGGATAATCCTGAACTACGAGGGCATGGCTGAAGGGATAAAGACGGATGACATAGTCAAGGAAATCCTCGAGAAAGTCCCGATACCGTAATCTCCAGCGAACTGTTCTTGGAATTTTTAACTAATGGCGGACAATATTATTTTATGAAGAGGCTGCGCGTCGATGTTGTTTCTTTGCTGAAAGAACTGGAGATAGTCATAAAGATGCTCATCAACACCAAGGTCACCAGCAAATACAGGAGCGTCTACAAGGGCAAGGGTCTGGAGTTCGAGGATTACAGGGTTTACACGCCTGAAGATGATGCAAGCAGGATAGACTGGAAGGCCAGCGCCCGCACGAACGACACGCTCATAAAGGTCTTTCGCGAAGAGCGAAATCTCAACGTCTACATATTACTGGACACGTCTTCGTCGATGATTTTCGGCTCCACCAAAAAGCTGAAGATGGAATACGCCGCCGAGCTGGCGGCTGCTTTTTCGTATTTCATTCTTGACGCGAACGACAGGGTCAGCGTGCTCATGTTCAACGACAAGATAGCCAAGATGATACCGCCCGGAGTGGGCAAGAGGCATTTCTACGTGATACTCAATTCGCTTGTCAATGCAGAACTTTACGGCGGCGGCTTCGACCTGAAAAAAGCGATAAATTTCGTCATGAAAACGTCGAAGGAACGCGGCCTCATGATAATAATATCCGACTTCATCAACGTGAAGGGCGACTGGGAGAAAGACCTGAAAATAGCGGCTGCCAAATTCGACATAATCGGCGTGCGCGTCCGCGACCCGAGGGACGAGGCCATGCCTGATGACGATGTAGGCCAGATAGTCCTGCAAAGCCCGTTCGCTAGCGACAGCGCTCTGGTCGACCCGAGGAAAATAGCGGACGCATACAAGAAACGCGTCCAGGCCGAGGACAACAGAATCGAGACCGCGTTCCTGAAAAGCAGAATAGACCTCATGAAGCTCTCTACCGCAGATTCGTTTATCAAGCCGCTCGTCGAATTCTTTTTAATAAGGAGGAAATGGTCATGGAGATAACGTTCGCAAACCCGCTTTATCTCTGGTTCATGGTAGCCATTCCCCTGATGGTCCTGGCGCATTTCATAAGCCTGAAATTCGTAAGAAAAAGGGCGCTGAAATTCGCGAATTTTCCGGCAATCGAATACGTCACAGGCGAGCGGATTCTTTCGAAAAACTACACCATGTTGGCCATGCGCCTCGTCACTTTGTTCTTCCTGATACTGGGCGTGTCAGGAGCCGTACTATGGTATGAGAGCCAGGCGGGCGACGTGAGCTTTGTTCTAGCGATAGACGCTTCAGGCAGCATGATGGCCAACGATTTTCAGCCGACCAGGCTCGATGCAGCCAAAAGCTCGGCGCTGGTTTTTGTGGACACGGTTTCTGAAAACACGGAGATAGGCGTTCTCTCATTCGCCGGAGTCGGTTTCATAAAACAGGCGCTGTTGACCGATGCGGCCAGGACGCGCACCTCGATAAACAACGTGACCATCGAGATTGCCGGCGGCACAGGCATAGGCACGGCCATAATATCGTCCGTCAATCTTCTGTCGGGCAGCAGCAAGCCCAAGACCATAATACTGCTCACGGACGGCCAGAACAACGTCGGTCCCAGCATCGACGAAGCGATACTTTACGCCAACGACAACCAGGTCACCATATACACTATAGGCATAGGCACAGAGAGCGGAGGCAGCCTGGAAGAAATGGGACTGTCTTTCGTATCGAAACTCGACAGCGACACGCTCATGAAAATAGCCAGCGACACGAAAGGCAGGTATTACGAAGCGAGAAACGAGACAGCGCTGGCGAATGCGTACAGGGAGATAGCCACCTCGAACACCGCTAAAATGCCTTTCAACCTCTCGCTCGTCTTCCTTACCGTGGCAGTCATACTGCTTTTCGCGGAATGGGGCCTGCTGAACACTAAATACAGGACGCTCCCGTGACGCTTAGAATTAATTAAAAAATCAATTTATTTTAGTTCCAATGTTATGGCGTTGTAGAGCCTTATGATGCGGATGGTCTCGTTGTAAAGCTCTTTCTTTACTTCCGGATTAAAGCTGTCGTAAATATCCCTTATCTTTGAATAGGTTTTCTCAGCTTCATCGGGTTTGTGCGCTTTCATCGCTTTCTCGCCGTCCACTATAAGGTTCTGCAGCGTTTTTATGGCCTCTTTATCTTTCTCGGTCTTGACATATTTCTTTTCACTTACATCTGGCCTCACTTCCGGCAGCTTCACTTCCTCATCTTTGGGTTGCCATTTGTTTATCTCATCCTCGGCGCGCTTATCGAGCGATTCGTGGACCTTTATGCCGGTTAGCTTTTCTACTATTAAGGTCGCGCTCTTCATGACGTTCGATATCTCGGAAAGCGACGCCTCCACGACGCCGTATTCTATCTCGGTCATCTTTATCGAGAAGTCCGTTATCCTGCTGGCGAGGGCTTTCTCGATTTTGTTCTTTCTCGCCACCTCGGCCAGCTCAATGTAGGTGAACTTCTTCTTTATGGCGAACGCTTTAGCGAAAAATTCCCTCATCACGGCCGAGAACTCGGATATTATTATCCTCTCGGGCTTCTTGCCCATTTCCAGCTGTATGAGATGTATTTTCCTCAGCGTCGTCGCTCCCAGCATCTCCATGTCAGTGTAAGGCAGCGGGCTTATCTTCTTCCTGTAGAACACCAGCAGGAAGGCCGAGGTTCTGTAAAGGACTATTGAAGCGCCGCCGAGTATTATGACCACCAGCAGGAACTGGCCCAAGGAAATGCCGCAGTCCTGGAAACATGCCAGTATCTCGCCCTCTTCACAGATGGCATTGCCGCATACTGGAAGCTGCTCTGGCGTGCATGGCGGGCACGGGCCGCCGCAATCGACGCTTTCCTCGCACGTTTTCCTGCCGCTCGGGAGCGTGTGACAGTTCTTTATCTTGTCGTCGCACGTCGAGCACGGCGGGCACGGCCCTCCGCAGTCTATCCATATCTCGCACCCGCCGTCGTGGCAGTTGATTATGCTGTCGGTGCAGTTGGGCTGCGGCGTGTATACGCACCCCCTTTTTTCTTCCGGCTTGTGAGTAGTTGTGCCACAGATATTGAGGTCTGTGCATGTTCTGGTCTGTATCTCGTATATCGGGCACATGGACCATTCCGAGCATCTCCAGTTCTCTATGCAGGGCGGCGGCATAGCAGAGCCGGACGGGGGCGCAGTCGAAGAAGCCGGAGGAACGGCGTCGCGGACATACAGCGTCCACTCGTGCGAATCGAAAAGCAGACCGTCCGTGATTACTACCGTCACGTTGTGCGTTCCTGACGATGTGTAGCTGGCATAATACGTATATATATCGTTCGTTTCTCCTGTAAGGAGAATGCTGTTGAGATACCACTGCGTAGACGGAATCGTTCCGTCAGGATCGTATTTCGTTATGTTGAAATACTGGTTGCCGCCTTCCATCATCTCAATCGTATCGTTGTAAGGATACCATGATATGATGTCGGGCGGGTGATTCTTCGGGACTATGGAGAAGCTTATGATTTCGTAATCCCACAGCAGGCCGTCCGTAACTGAAATGTTGATGAAATAAGTGCCGTTCATCGCATCGTCCGGAGTGAAGCTTATGATGCCCGTCTGCTGGTTTATTTCGAAAAATGAGGCGTTGTCGTAAAAGGATATGTTATGCCACTCCGGCCTGACGTCGACGTCGGTAACGTTCGCGTCGTATGTGTAGGACTCGTTTATCAGCGCGGTCTGGGCGCCTATCGTATGCAGGACCGGGGCGTCGTTGACGTCTATTATTTCGAAGTTCACCACCTGCCAGTCAATCCCTCCTCGTCCATCAAGAACCCATATCATGACGGACTGGTTGCCCACTTCCTGCTGGTCCGGCGTGAAATATATAACACCCGTCATGGAGTTTATCTGGAACATGGTCGTGTTGTCGCCGAAGAACAGCACGTCGTTGTCCGGGTCGCTGGCATTGACGTCGTAAATGAAAAGGTCGCTCTGGTTTATGACCTGGTTGGGTATGTAGTCCAGCACGGGCGGCCTGTTCTCATATTCCACGGAAAGGAATATCAGCTTGGAGTCCGTCTGCAGGCCGCAGTTGGAAACGACCGTGATGTTGATGATGTAGGCGCCTTCGTCCGAAGGCGAAGGGGTGAATCGTATGACTCCGTTCGAGCTGTTTATGACGAAAAGCGGAGTGTCCTCGGAGAACGAGACGTTCAGGTCGTTGGCCACGCTCGTGTTGACGTCGTAGACGTATTCCCTGTTTATGTAGGCTATCTGCTCCGGGACGGCGTTTATTATTGGATGGTTGTCCAGGCACATGCCGAGAAAGCCGACAGCCGTCGCCTTGACTGTTATGTCTTTCTGCGCGATGTTGTAATAGACTGAAACCTGGAGCAGCGTGATGGTGAGGAATACTGCTATTATTAGTGCAATTACCTTGTTGGACATCTGATCCATAACAATTAAGAATTGTCAAAGAAACGTTAAATGTTTTACACGAGCTTCGTCTGCTTTTGCTTGCTGCCTGTTTTCTTCCTCTTCAAAACGATCAGCGTTATTATCACGGCAGCTCCGGCTACTCCCGCGATGAAGACTATCAGTTCAAAGCTTAACGCGAAGCCTGGCTTGTTCAGTATTTCCACGCCCGTTTCCATGGTGTCGTTCTTGTCCAGATAATGCAGGACAGCGACCGCGGTGTATTTGCCGGGCTCTATGCCCCTGCTGGCGTCGAGATAGCTTATCACAACCGGCGTATCGAACGCAGCGACTGTGATGCTCTCGCTTTTATGATAGCTCAAATCGTTTCCTTTCGCGTCCTTCACGAAAAGCTCCAAGTATGCTCCCGTTATCTCCTGGTTCCAGTAGCTCTTGATTTTGGTGTAAACCTTGCCTATGCTGCCGTTGACTACTGATTCGGCTGTGACGTTCACTATTTTTATCAGCGGCGCGCCGAGATTGAACTCCTTGATGTGCTTAGCTGTTTTGTCGTCGTAGTAAATCGTTAGCTGGGCTTTGTAAAGACCGGCTTCGACGTTGGAAAACCATGTTGCACGGAAAGTCTCCCTGGCGGTTGTGGCGACGGGCTTGCTTTCCAGTTGCATGATATCGATGGTCCTGTTGTCCTCATACATGACCTTGATTTCGCCCCACGCTTTTTCTATGTTCTCCTTTCCCTGGTTGACTATGTATGCCTCGAAAATGACCGTGTCGTTGACATTCGCGTTCTTGATGTCAAGCCATATGCCTGCATATTTTCCTGGATATGGCACCATCACCTCTGTTTTGATGCCGACCCTCACCTTGGCGATGGCCACGCCCGGCTGAGGCGCTACATACTCCTCCGCCCATAGGATTGACGTGTGCGTGCCCGGCTCTTCAATGTTTTCAGGCAGCTTTATCTTGAACTTGAAAGCCTGGAAGCTGTGCGGTTCTATTATTAAGTGATCTTCCGTTGTTATGGTAAAATACTGCGCAATATCGCCATTGGGGTCGACGTATAAGTCGACTTCCCTTGGCTCGTCCAGGCTGTTCGATACCGTGCCGTCGAACTCCTGCTCATAACCCGGCACGAAGTTCATCGTTATTTTAGCTGGCGAAATGCCAAGGGAATACGCTGGTCTGGCTAGGATGAATAAGAAAAATAGTAAAAAAAGGAACAAACAGGCTACTCTTTTCATGGCATTCACTAGAGATAATTGCCTTCGCTTATATTTTAAGCCGCCACGGCGCCTACTGTTATCATCACGCCTTTGGAGCCTGTTGCGTCGCTGGGCACGGTTATGTTGAAGTGTATTCTTATCTCATCGGAGCCGGAATTGCTGAAGTCAAGCGAGTTGCAGACAACTGTTTCCGATGTTGCAAGCGTTGTCCACGAGCCTTCTCCAAGCGCGCCGAAATCGATGCCGCATGCTGCCGTTTCGTTGTTCTTGCCCTTGAAGTAAGCTAGGCCGCCGGTTCCTATCCAGTCCGTCGCAGCCTGCGCAGCGCTCATGTTAATCGAAACGTTCACGTTGCCCGCGTTCTGGACCACGAACGGGAAAGCGCAATAGGTATCCGTGCCGTCGCACGTTCCCCAGACATCGCCTCCGCTGGTGCCGTTGCCTTCAGTGCCGTCGCGGAAAGTGTCCCAGTTGTCCTGCTGCGTCGTAAGGGTCCTGATCGCGCCGCCAAGGGCACCCGTTCCGAAGTTGGTCACGCTTCTGATCAGTATTATGTCAGTGCTCTGCCCTATAGTGACGTTCGCCGTTCCTGTCCCTGTGGATGCTCCGCCTGTAGTCTTTATTTTCACTTTGCCGATGTTTGAAATTGTCAGGAAACTGAAACCGGACACTACTATAGCAATTACCAACAGAACCGCTATCATGTTATTGGTTATCTTAGCCATTATTTTCCCCCCATAGTTATATTATTAGCATCATTCGGACGGCAGTATCACGAGCCCGATGTATCCGTTCTTCTGGTCCGTCGTCTTTTCAGGCGCAGGCAGAATTTAAACTACTATTGTCACCATCGCTTTTTGCTGTTTTATAGTTCATTCTGTGAATGATGTAAAATAAAATAAGAATTAAAAATAAAGAAAATTCAACCTTCTTTACCGCTAGCAACTACGCTGCTATTGAACCGACTGTAAGCGTTACAGTCTTGTAACCCGTAGCGTCCGTTGGTACCGTCAGGTTGAAGTGTATCCTTATCTCGTCTGAACCTGCGTCAGAGAAAGACAGGTTGTTGCAGACAAGTGTTTCCGATGTTCCAAGCGTTGTCCACGAGCCTTCTCCGATAGCGCCGAAGTTCTGGCCGCACGCTGACGACTCGTTGTTCTTGCCCTTGAACGTCGCAGCTGCACCGGTTCCTATCCATGATGTTGCGACAGCCGACGCGGTTATGTTGACAGATACGTTTATGTTGCCAGCGTTTTGGACCACTACCGGGAAAGCGCACGTTGCTTCAGTGCCCACACATGTTCCGTAAACGACAGTCGTTCCAGTCGTGCCGTTGCCCTCGCCTCCGTCGTCGAACGTGTCGTAGTTGTCGGAGTTGGTTGTAAGGTATCTGGTAGCTCCTCCAAGCGAGCCGGAGTCGAAGTCGACTACGCTTCTCAACAGCACGATGTCAGTGCTCGAGCCTATCGTGACGTTCGCCGTCCCCGTTCCTGTGGATGCCCCGCCAGTTATGGATACGCCTCTCCAGTTTGAAACAGCCATAAGGCTGAAGCCGGACAAGGCTATCGCAGCCACTAACAGAACCGCTATCATGTTATTGGTTATCTTAGCCATTATTTTCCCCCCATAGTTATATTATTAGCATCATTCGGACGGCAGTATCACGAGCCCGATGTATCCGTTCTTCTGGTCCGTCGTCTTTTCAGGCGCAGGCAGACTCCCACGATGCCCTTTTTCTCTATGATTAAAGTGCTGTAACCCTTGGGAACGGCAAGTGTCTTGTTAAGATTTATCATGGAATTTTCTATTATGACCTTCATGCGATAGGAAGTGCCCAGGCCGAAGCCGAAGCTCGGCTCAGGCGACAGAAGAAACTCGTTTTTCTCCACAGAAGGCATCCTGTTGTTTATTGTCGTCCACCTGCCTCTGGAGAAAACCAAAAAAGCTAGCGAATTGGCATACCGCTGGCTTGCGCCCATCGCATAGTCGCTGGCGCCTTTTTCCGTGAAGACCGATATGGGATTGAGCTGCGCGAACACCACCGCTTTCAACGCGTCCCCGGACGATGCTGCGATGTAATAATGGTCAGGTAAGGCGTATTCGTCAGTCGTTAGCGACGCGAACGGCGTTTCGCCGCTGCCCGGCACATAGATGCTGTCCGACGTGCTGTTGAGGACCAGCTTTATCTGGAAAGTCACGGGCAGAACTGCGATCTTGTTTAAGCCGAAGCCCTTCCTGTTGAAAGCATCGGAGGACGTGACGTTTATCGTCCACAGTCCGTCCGCCGTCCCGGGGAGCGTGTAATTATATTCATATATGTAGCCGTCCGTTATGTTGCTCACGTTAACCATCGGCTCTCCAGTGATTTTTTCCGCGCCCGTGCTGTCTTTGATGATGACTGTCGCGTTGAATATGTATTCCCGGCCGAAGCCGTAAGTCACGTGCGCCCTGACTCTTACCAGCCTGCCCGGCTTGAACATATCCGTCTCCGCCAGCGCGGAAGTGTACGCCTTCACCGAGACGGAAGGCGGGGATATGCCGTAAAGCCTCACGGTAACCAGCCCATTGCCCGTGATGTTAGCGTAAGTCTGGTTGGGATAGAAAGTGAACGCGGTCGCGTTGACGGTGTAGTTGCTGTAGTAAAACTTGCCCGTGAAGTTCTGGTGGAATTCCGTCAGGTTCTGCCTTGCCAGCTGGCCGGAAGAGTTGGTCGTGCCGCTGAAGACGGTCGTGTTGTATCTGTCACGACCAGTTACGTTAGCGCTGCCTATCGGAGCGCCTTCATTGCTCAATACGAGAATATCGGCATACCATTTAATGTAAACCGTTCCAGCATCGACGGTTATCTTTGACGCATTGGCACTCACGTTGAGGAAAACCGTGTCGCTGGACGCGAAATGATAGATGTTCTGCGACGCAGTGCTCATGTATATGTCGCGGAAGAAGTTGTCGTAAGACTGGTAAACGTAAATGCCCTGCGAGCTCATGTTGATAATCGAGCCGCCGGACACGGTGTTGTTTCTGGACGTCGAATAAAACGATATGCCCAGTTCGCTGTTGACCAGGTCGTTGTGCGCTAGCGTGCTGTATGACGTGTTGCTGGCATATATGGCGTCGTTGACGCTCTCTATGCGGTTCGAGCTTACGTTGACATAACGCGAGTGCATGAGCTCAACGCCGTCGTTGTTGCTGGTGAAATTGCTTTTGTAAAGCGTGCTGTTGTAGACTGTGTCAAAGTAAACTCCATACCCCCAGTCCGTTAGGTTGCAGTTCTTTATGGTTATATTGGTCGCCGCTTTGGCATAGATGCCATTGGTGCTGCTCGTGTCGGTGCCATCCACAAGGCGATAATTGCAGTCAAACACTATGTTGCTGGCCGTTATGTTAAAGCAGGTAGTGTTGGCGCTGTTCGGAATGTCCTGCGTCAGGACGTACGTCTCCCCAGCCGTATTCAGCACAGTGCAATTGTCAACATTAGTCGCCGCCTGGGCGGTCCTCGTGCATGACAGCATGAAAACCGCAGCAAAAACGACAACCAGAACTTTAGTCTGCCAGCGCATATTTTATAATTGTCTCGGCTCTAATAAAAACGGAATGCGCTTCAGGCTGTCAATTTAAATTTTGTGCCCCAATAACAGATTGAATGGACAGGAGAATATACGTTCTGCCGGTCGCAAGCGTCATCATAATACTGGTTCTTATACTCAGACCGGACATATCCGGTTTCGTGACAGCCAGGTCGCTTTCGCAGCAGAGTCTCATTGAAGCGAAGGCGAGCGTGACCATCGCTAGCGACGGGTTCATCCCTGAAAACGCGGTAGTGACTGTTTTTCTTGACGATGAATCCGCCTCCATGGAATTCGGCGATTTCGTAGAAAAGAGCGGCGCAGCATTCGACCGCAGGCGCGAGCAGGTTCCGTCAATAGGATACGACGGCTTTGGCTACGGCGGCGAATACACTTACTTTGTTGATATATCGCAGTTCGGCATTGACACGCTCGTTGGTCCGGGAGAGCATTCGCTCACGGTCGAGGTTGGCTATGGGGAATCCATGCTTTCAACAAGCTCGGAAAAAATAACCATCTGAACCTGATGATGGCTCATTCTAAACTGCTATGTTTATATATCAACTGATATAAAAATGATTTTTCTGGACCTATTTCTTCCTTTTCCTGAAGTAGAAGAACCATCCCACGTTTATGAACACCAGGATGACAACTATCGGGACAAGGTAATCAGCCGCCGGCCCTGGGCTGCCTTTCGCGCTTATGACCCTTGCAGTTATGCCCACTATCTCGGTGTCGATGCTTTCGAGGTTGACGTATGTCTTGAGCAGCTTCTCGGACGTCTTCTCGCCATAATGCAGGATAAGCTTCGCATCATACGTCCCCTTCTGGACGCCTTCCGTGTCCCAGTAGGCATACAGCGTCGCTCGTTGCAGCGGGTCGACGTCTATCGACGACGATTTTATGCTCGCTATCTGGTTGCCGTCGGCGCTGCTGAAAGCCATCTCGGCGAAGACGTCGCTTATCTTCTGGTTCCACTTGTTCTCCATGTTTATCTCGAACTTCGCTATGCCGCCGAGCACGAAGTTCCTGACTTTCACGTCTATTATCTCGACTCTCATGGCGCCCACTGCGAACGTTTTTTCGATGGTCGCGACCTTGCCGTCATAATTTACGGTCACCATGGCGTGATACATGCCCGGATTCACATCGGCTGTCCACGGCACGGTCATCTCGCCTATTTTTTTCGACTCTACGGCTATCTGCTCGCTCTCGATGGTAACTATTTTTTCATTGGTCGCGCCCAGTATGTCGATGGTCGCGAAAGCCTTGTATATGTCCTCGTCGCCGAGGTTCACAACCTTGACTATGAAATTCGTGTCCTCGCCCGTGTCGCCCTCGTTGACGACAAGCTCGAGATCCGCGTATTTGCCGGGGTACGGGACCTTGACCCTGAGCTGGTGCACGACCGCTGTCGTGGCCATAATGACCTGGCCGCCGCCCTCCTGCTCGGAAGGCATCTCCATGACGACTATCTTTGCCCAGTGGTCGCCGGGCTGGTCCAGTTTGTCAGGCAGCCTGAACTTGTATGTGAACGGCTTCGAATCGTCGCTTTCCTTGAACTCGATTATGGTCTTTTCTGAAGTGACATAATCCTTGAGGTCGCCTTCCGCGTACACGAAGGCGTTGAAGTCCTTGTGGTCGTTGTTTATTATGGTGAACGTCACTGCCTGCTCGAGGCCGGGCTGGAAATCAATGGTCGTCCTGCCGGGCGTGATGCCTATCGCCTGCGCTTGGCCCGCGCTAAGGCTGAGCATTACAACCATCGCCACCAGCGCTAGTGCGCTAAGCCTGCTCTGCCTTGACATTTTCTTCTGCTCCTATATCTATCGACTCTTCAACTCCCAGCACGAACGCGCCGGTTATGCTGGGCGCCTGAACCGAGAGAGGAACGTTACCCTCGTTTTTGAGGTTGCTCTCGTTCCTGGACACGACAACGCTGGACATGACCGTGAACTTCCCGGTGCCGCTTGAGAACGGGCCGGATTCGACTTTCCAGTAATACGTGCCGATGCCCAGTTCGCTGGGGAATGCGTAGGAATTGCCATCCACTTTAGCTGTCACTGGGCTGGAGAAGTCCTTGTTATCGTCCAGCGAGAGCGTGAAGTCGCTCTGCATGCCTATCCACATGAAGACTGGCGTCCTGTCAGCCGTCGTTAGCTTATGATTCGGGTAAACGAGCTGTATCGTGATCAGGTTCGCCAGCAGCACTGCAAGTAATCCGATCACCATCACGTTCATCGCACCAAACGCTATCTTGTTACGGTCCATGGTATTGCCCCGTGAATAATATATTCGACGCTTTCGCTCCAGGCGGCTCGCTCGGCGGAACCTGTATCGATATGTCGATGCCGGCAGTATTGTTGCCAGAAGTATAGTTCATAAAATCTATGAAAGTGGTGTTCGTTTCTGGAACGTTGGCCCATGCGGTCTGGGAGCCGCTCCAGTTGAAAGCGCCGCCCTGGCCCGTATACCAGTCGACCTTGTACCTGAAATAGGAGGACGGCGTCGCCACGCTGTCCCACAGCAAATCGCTGGACGAAATGTTGACATTGAGCATGCAGTTGCCGGAGTTCCTCACGGCGAACGGCGTCGGGCTGTTGTCGGTCGTGTCGTCAGTGTAGCCTATGACCCTGTTTTCGCCGAAGTCTGTGACATCGCTCACCATCTCTATCGACACGTTCGTGTCTATGATGAGCTTCCACACGTCGCTCCATTCGCCGTATTCGTATCCGTCGCCGGCGCGCACGGACCAGTTGTAGTAGTAGTTGTCGTCGCCGAAATACTGCAGCTCGAGCGTCGGTGTATACGAGTTGGTAGCAATGTCCTGCACCATGCGGTTGTCGTCCGAGCACCCGCCGAAGCACGTTATGTTGAGCGTGTAGTTCAGCGTATCGCTGTCCGCATCAGCAGGGACTTCCCAGTTGAAAGTCGGCTTGCGGTTTGTCGTGTGGGACTGGTCCGCCGGCGACGTGAGCATGACTTTCGCCGGCTCGTCGTTCTCCCTGAACGTCCTAATGGTCTCGTTGGCTATGTTGCCCACGGTGTCGTTTACCCAGACGTTGAAAGTATAATCCGTGCCATCGGTCGTGACTTTCGTCGCGTCGCAAGTCACGCTGCTGCCAGAGCCGCGCATAGTCATCGTTTCGTTCGCGCTGTTCCATTCCAGCGTGCAAGTGTCGACGCTCACTGCCGGGTCGGACTCTACGGTCACGTTTACAGTTGCCGTATTGGCCACGCGCCTGACGCCGTTAGACGGTGTGGGGCTCACGTAGCTGACCGATAACTTTGGGATGATCTTGCAACATATCTTTCTCATGTATTCGTCGCATGGGCCAACGTGCGCGTTGGTGTCGTTATTCTCGGTATCAAACGCGCTGGCCATGGATGCGAAGCATTCACTGTCGGCAGGACACGCGTCATCATCGTAAGTGCAGTTGAAATAGCCAGGCGAGACGCTCATGCATGAGTTTACCCCGTAAACTATAGCACCCGCATAGTCACCTCTCTGCACGTGCGTGTTCGTCGTGTCATTGAGCCTGAGCAGAACGCCCTCGCCGCAAGCGAAGGCAACGGACGAATTCGACTCGCAGCATATTGCATATGGATAAGAATTAGAGGACTCCTCCGTACCTGTTGAAAGGAACGTGCTGCCGCTCTTCTGGTTGTTGTATTCGGTCTGGATCCAGTTGGCGGAGCGGATGGAATTAGAGACACGGACTTCGTCAACAACTGCGTCCCAATCCGCATTTAAATACCCAATAACATTCGCAGTATCTGCCGTATTGAGTGTGATTGTCTTACTCCCCCCTTGAGCGCCATTCACATATATAAGGGCTGTCGTGCCATCATACGTTGCGGAAACATAGTACCAAGTATCAGTTGCTGCAACCGTACTGCTGTCTAAATCTCCTGAACACGGCGTTCCGAACAGCCATACCGCCCAATAATGCTGATATGAGCCACAGGTTTGATCTTCAAGCCCTAATACCCATCTTTGGGTATTAGCATTTGCTCCCCAGCCAATTCCGAGATTAAAACCCGAGGCAATTGAGTTAAATTTTACCCACGCAGAGAGTGTGCGTGACGCTGTTCCACTAATTCCAACGGTACTGGCAGATGTAATCGTATTTCCCCCAGTCGCAACAGATGCTGCGCCATCAACTTTACCTGCAGTTGCTGTTACAGTGCCTGCAATACTTCCGTTGTTACCGATAGATGTAGAATCGTTAACATTAAGCGTCGTCCCATTCGGCAAATGCCACACGTCCTTGTAATTCGCATCCCACACTCCATATTTGTTCTGCTGGCTGCCGACTGAGGAATTGCCGTAATACATGTAGAGGGTCGTGTCCGACGTGTTGACGAGCGTGGGCATCCTAACCCATGCGACCAGCTCGCCCGTCGTCCCGTTGAACAGCTCGATTTCATGGTCGAGCTTGGTGCCGGTGCTGTTGGTGAACAAAATGTCGTCGCCGTCGTCCTGCGCATCGGCCGCAAGGTCCGAATCGCTCGCCAGCCGCACGAGCAGAGGGAAGTTAGTATGAGTGCCATTGACTTGCGAAGAGTTAATGGTGATATTCTTCCTGTAGCTCCATGAAGCGTAGTACCAGTCGGCCTGTGACCCAACAGAAACGTTCTGCGCGTGCGCGTTGCGGTAGCCGCCCGTGTCGTTCTGGACATACAGGACCTTATTGTAAGAGCACGCGCCGCTAGTCGTGACGGTGCAGCTGAAATTGCCCGCAGCAGAGACGGTATACGCGGACGAGAATAACATGAATGCCATGAAAATGGCTGCCGCTAGGAAAATCAATCCAGCGACCGAGGAGCTTTTCATCATATTTGCACCATTTTCCTTCCCACAGCGCCGCCGACGTAATAGAGCTTCGCCTTGCCAACATTCCTGCAGCTTATCATACCCTTGGCTTCTAGAACCGCGAGATACTTTGAAGTCGTGGTGCGGTGGGCGTTTATCTTCTGCGCGACCTCGCCTATCGTAAGTGACGTTTCTGCCTTTCTCAGAACATCGAATATAAGATTCTCGATTCCTATCGCCCCACCCAGCTGAAAACGACATTGATGTTGAACATCAATGACTAACATTAATTATTGCGTCAAGCCTGAATATAAGATTTTCCTGATTTGCCAGCATTTTCAGTCCGGTCGCTGGTTCAGTATTTGCATCCGGTCAGGCTTTCTATCGAGGCGCGCGTCTGCACGCCAGTGTAGTTCTGACCGTTGTAGAATATGACAGGTATCGTGCTTATGCCGATCTGCTGGCACGCCTGCAGATTCGTTCCCGTGCAGTCGAAGTAGACCTTGTTGGCGAAGTTGCCTATTACGAGAAGCTGCTGATATGTGTTGGCCTCGCTCTTCTGGCCGAATAGCACGAACTTCTTCTCTTTAAGGCAATCGGCAAAGTTTTTCTCCTTGTCAAGCGTCTCCATGAAACTCGATATTTCAATCACGCTTCCGGCCTCCGAGAAGAACCTGCCGTCCTTCGTGACATACGTTTCTCGTAACACGTCACCGTCGGCCAGCTTAAGCCTCAGGAGAATTTTATATAGGTTGCCTTCATCCTTCACAGTAAGCGCCTCGACGTCGCTTTCCGTAAGAGTTCTGTAAGTCGCGACGACGCTGTCGACGACTTTCTGCTGCGAGCTTGCCGTGATGGTGTTCTGGAAAAGCGTGAACGCCAGGACGACGGCAAGAACCAGGATTATCCCCATGAAAACCGCGTCCTTTTTGGCGATTTTTACCGGAGCCTTTTCCGAAGCCATGTAATAAAAATGAAATCCGGATATAAAAAACTATGGCCGATTGACCGTTTGAGGCGAAAATGCAAAAGCGTGTTTCAAATTAAAAGCAAATAAAAAGAAAAAGGAATGGATGATGGTGGGGCAGGCTTTTGCCATTACCCTTCTTTTCCGGGCCCGGCCTAACTCGACTAACCGAGCCAGATGATGACGTCGCTGCCGCGAATTGTTATTGGAATATAAGCTGCTCCGGTATCATCATATGAATTAATTACCGTAGTTCCTCCGGTTACTATATGGTCTGATCTGTACCTTGTTGATCCGCTCTGCCTGAACCGAGCTATTCCATCTACTGTTAAAAGTTGCGACGGCTCTGTCGTCCCGATGCCTACTTTGCCGCCAAGCGGATTTAGCGACAGATTTATGTTGTTTGTATAATTTGACTGAAGCACTAATGCACTTGCTTGAATTTGGATATTGCCGTACTCACTTGCGCCACCATCTGCATAGTCAAAACTTAGAAACTTATTTCCGGCTGCGTTGGCGGCTTGAATCGTTGCTACATCTGTAGTTCCTTTAACATGGAAATTTGTGGCAGGACTCACAGTCCCGATGCCGACTCTGCCGTCTTTTTGTGTGATGCCTGCGTTCCAAGTTCCATTATAATCATATAGGGTCCAATAGCCACCAGCACCAGCGCCTGCTATGTTTAATGCAAATCTTCCTGCGTTAGTTGTATTTCCTATTAATAGCGCAGTTGTCCCATCAGTCGCAGCAATAGCCAATTTTCCTACTGCTCCTGACATAGTATTGGTCGTCGTCCCGATGCCTACGGCGCCGCCGTTCGGATTCAGCCACAGTCCGTAATATGCTGATAAATCAGTGCGCGCTGTTGCCTGGAAAGCAGCTCCTGAACCTCCATTGACACTGATATCAAGCACACCATTGCTACCAACTCCCTGCAATCTCAGCACGCCAGTCTGCGCCGTCCCACTCGTCGCTGGAAAACCAAGTGCACCAACGATATGAGTGGCCAGTTCCGGCGCCGTCGTCCTGATACCTACGTTGTTGGCTGATGTATTAACAACTAAATCTCCATTTCCAATGTTAATGCCTTGGACGTCGTCATACTGCAAATACAAATCCGTTCCCCAGCTCTGGATTTCATCAATATCAAATCCAATCCCTGCCGAGCCAGTTGTTATGTACAATGCGCCCGTTCCCAAAGTCGTAGACACGTCCGATGCGGAAGTTATGTTCAGGTCGCCAATAACGGTGAGCTTTTCACTGGGCACAGTCGTCCCGATGCCGACGTTGCCGCCACTACCAGAACCGAGGATAATCTTACTACCGTCCAGATACAAGGGGAGAAAAACCGAGGCGCTGCGATTGTATGAGTATAAATATGAGTTACCCCCTGTGTAAATCAATTCTGCCCCGGAGCCAGACGCGGGAACAGTTTGAGACGTTGCGCGGACTGTGCCAACGACATCAAGTTTAGCTGTGGGGCTCGCCGTCCCGATGCCGACCAACGCCGCCGCCGTGCTGTTGTAGACGTAGTTCCCGCTTGTGGCCCATCCAGATCCCCCGACCGTGCTGTCGCTGCCGCACGTCCCCACGCCGCTGGCCCACTTCAGTATTTCGCCGTCTGCGCAGTTCACGTTCAGCTGTATGTTCGTCGCGTTCAGCGTTCCAGCGACTGTCAGCGTGTCCGCAGGATTCGTCGTCTCTATGCCGACTTTGCCGCCCGTCGGGCTTATGGCCATGTTGCCGCTGCTGTCCGTGGTGAAGTCGGTGTAGACGCTGTCGTCATTGTAGCTGAGCCTCAGTTGCGCCCCGTCTGTTTTGACGGCCTCGATTCTCGCGTCAGGCGTGGTCGTGGCCAGGCCCATGTCGCCGTTCTCGTTTATCCTCATCCTTTCTGCCGGCGAACCTGACGTGCCATTTGCCGTGTAGAACACCAGAATGCCGTCATGGTCCCCGCCAGTGAAAGTGGAACTCACCCTTCCCATTATGTAGGACGTTGATACGAAGTTGGTGCCATTGTACGCTCTGAACGCTATAATACCTGTATAGTTGTTAGCATCCAAAGCCAAAGGCGAGGATTCATCGCCTTGAGCATTCTGAAAATACATCGCAGGATAGCCGCCGCCAACTGAACCCTGATAATTGGAAATAATCAAGTATGGGGTGCGTGATGCCGTGCTGTTGGTGTTTATAATTGTTAGTAGTGTGGAGGCATCAACTCTGGAGATTCTTGAGTTTCCAGTGACCTCTAACGTCGTGTTGGGCATGGTATTGCCCACGCCGACATAGTTTCTGGCGCTGTTCACGAAAAGCGTGCCGCCGTCGAAGCTTGTGTTGCCTGAAATCGTGTTTGAAGTTCCGAGTGTCGACAGGTTGCCGTTAAGCGTGAGGCCGCCGTCGGATGTGAAGTCGGTGTTGGCGTTGCCTATGTTGGTGATTATGTAGTTGGCCATGCTCAGGTCGCCTCCGACTATCGGGCTCGTTAAAGTGTCGTCGCTTGCGACCGTGCACGCCGCTGTCGAGCACGTGTCGTCGTCGTCGCAGAGGTCCGCGCTGCCCGTTATGGTGGAGCATTCGCTAGCGAGACTGGTCGAGTTGATTTCCGCCGCCCCTATGCAGTCACCGGCGCTGCACTCGAAGTCCGTGGCGTTCACGGTCCCCACGACTGACAGTTTGTCTGCAGGCACGGTCGTCCCTATGCCGACGTTCATGCCATTGCTGAGTACGGTAGCGTTATTCACCACAGACCATACCCTTTCGTTGTTTTTAACCTCTTCAATGGTCGGCAGGGCGAACCAGTTCGTGGTGGCGTTGCTGTAATAGTTGAGGAACCTTATTGCTATGTATGCCACGTCCTCGTTGAATTTGACGTTCGCCGACGAAGTGTCCGCGGGGTTCGTCCAGCCCGTCGACGTATTCAGTCCGAATATGTATGCGGTTTTCTTGTACCATACGTTCAGGGGAACGTCTCCGGTCCAGAAATAGAAGTTTGACGTGTTCGTGCCCGCCGTAACGGTGCAGTTCGTCGTCGCTTTTGCTGCATTATAACAATACAACCCCAAATATCTTGTGCCGTCAGTGTCATTGTCGCTTTTCACCCAGATGCTTGCCCTGTATGTTTTCCAGTTGTCTACGGGTATGTAATTTGACCTTATCTGTATGTTACCGCTTGCGTTAATCGCCAATACCTGCACGTAATCTCCCGTAGGCAGTTGCTGCACTTCGACGGAATAGTTGATTTCTCCTGTCCATTCGGTCATGTCGCTGAAATACGGGTCAGGCACAAGATTCTCACTCGTCGGCGACCAGCCGTACGCGTTGTAAATACTGTCGCCGTATTTTATGCTGCCGTTGACTTCGAGCTTCTCTCCAGGAGTCGCCGTACCTATGCCGACGTTCGCAGCCGCCGTGCTGTTGTAGACGTAGTTCCCGCTGGTCGTCCATCCGCTTGCGGTTCCCGTATCATCAGCTGCGCACGCCAGCGATGTACCGCTGAAGTACAGCTTCGAAGTTGAGCCGCAAGCCGTGTAGTTCCCCG